>NZ_PVNS01000005.1 GCF_002993335.1 Alkalicoccus urumqiensis
AGTGTTTGAACTGACAACGCAGCTTTCGCTGCATCAGACGGAATCTGGCTTAGATTCCAAATTGAAATTGAACAAAGAATGTGTCATTCTCTTTCCTTCACTTTTGTCTTTTGTTTAGTTTTCAAAGGGCTTTTCATGGTGGGCCTGAGTGGACTCGAACCACCGACCTCACGCTTATCAGGCGTGCGCTCTTACCAACTGAGCTACAGGCCCATTTTTTCCTGCATAAAAATGGAGCGGGTGATGGGAATCGAACCCACGACATCAGCTTGGAAGGCTGAGGTTTTACCACTAAACTACACCCGCATAGTGAGAACTTATTTAATTAAGCAAGCAATGGTCGGGAAGACAGGATTTGAACCTGCGACCCCTTGGTCCCAAACCAAGTGCTCTACCAAGCTGAGCTACTTCCCGTTTCACTCATAAAATAAGTATGGTGCGGTTGAGAGGAGTCGAACCTCCACGGGGTGAACCCCCACTAGGCCCTCAACCTAGCGCGTCTGCCATTCCGCCACAACCGCAAAAAATAATGGTGCGGGTGAAGGGACTTGAACCCCCACGTCCGAAGACACTAGATCCTAAATCTAGCGCGTCTGCCAATTCCGCCACACCCGCATGTGTGTAAATGTTGCTATGTTATTCACTTGGTAAAAATGGCGGTCCAGACGGGAATCGAACCCGCGATCTCCTGCGTGACAGGCAGGCATGTTAACCGCTACACCACTGGACCGTATATTCTGATGGTGGAGGATGACGGGCTCGAACCGCCGACCCCCTGCTTGTAAGGCAGATGCTCTCCCAACTGAGCTAATCCTCCAAGGGTCGTTTTGTTACCGACAAGAACTTATTATACTTGAATAACTCTGTGTCGTCAATAACTTTTTTAAGAAAATAATTGGTGACCCGTACGGGATTCGAACCCGTGTTACCGCCGTGAAAGGGCGGTGTCTTAACCACTTGACCAACGGGCCATATCTGGCGGAGAAGGAGGGATTTGAACCCTCGCGCCGCTTGCGCGACCTACACCCTTAGCAGGGGCGCCTCTTCAGCCACTTGAGTACTTCTCCGTGATGGCTCCACAGGTAGGATTCGAACCTACGACCCATCGGTTAACAGCCGATTGCTCTACCACTGAGCTACTGTGGAATAATGTAAGTAGTTGCTGTGCCGATACGCTCCGTTTCGACAAGAGCTATAATACCATGCAGCAAATTATTATGTCAATATTGTTTCAACTTTTTTTCTATAATTGCTGTCCGGCGTTTCGGCGACTTTTATAATGTATCACAGAGAAGAGAACGACGTCAACGACTTTCCTATCTTTTTTTCATCCAATTTCTCCAGGCGACCGCCGCACCTTCCGCACACATACTTATCTGTATTCATTCTACGCCTGCGCGGGTATTCCTGACTGCAGGAAAGACAGGAATACAAATGGACCGTCCGGCTTTTTCTTCTGGCCCCCGGGAGTGTCTGGCAGTGCCTCGAACCTCCCACCTTCTGCAGGAGCCTGCGGAAATCGGCATCACGATGCTGGTAGCCCCGGCCCTCCAGATGAAGGTGGTAATGGCAGAGTTCGTGCTTAATAATCCCGATTAATTCATCCATTCCGTAATATTCCAGATGTTTCGGGTTGATCTCGATATGATGAGTTTCCAGCGCATAACGGCCACCGGTGGTGCGGAGGCGGTGGTTGAAAAAGGCTTCATGTTGAAATGCTTTATTAAAATAACGTTCTGACAGCTCTTCTGTCAGTTTCTGCAGTTCGTCATTCCGCAAAGTCCGCCACTCCATCCCGATAAGTTTATGTCCGTATCTTACCATCTTCCCCCGCTGCTGAAAAGGCTGCTTTCCAAAAATCATAACAGGCCGGATTAAACAGCATTTCAGGATGGTTGTCCCGGTACTTCTGACGGCTGTCCGAAAGCAGAGGATCCACCCCGCCTCTGTCCCATCCCGGTACTTCACCGGAAATGTCTGCTGCTTGCGCGGTATGTATCTGAAATTAAAAAGACTGCGGTGGCCGATTAATGGACCACCGCAGTCTGAAATGACCGCTGATTCCTGCTCTTTCTTGTTTACATGATCTATTGGCTTTTTGGCTGCTTCATCGTCAGCGAAATTCTTCCTTTCGCTGCGTCCACCTGTTCCACCCAGACGGTGACGACATCTCCGACCGAAACGACTTCCATCGGATTTTTAATAAATCGCTCAGCCATTTTGGACACGTGTACGAGGCCGTCCTGTTTTACACCGATATCGACGAATGCGCCGAAATCGACCACATTCCGTACCGTTCCTTCGAGTTCCATGCCGCTTTCCAGATCCTCCATATTCAATACGTCCTGCTTTAACAGCGGTTCAGCCACTTCATCACGCGGATCCCGGCCCGGCGTCTGGACCGCTTCTAAAATATCCTGAATGGTCGGAAGACCGGTATTGGTTTTCTCCGCGAGCTTCCCGGAATCAACACCTGCTGCCGCTTTTTCCGCTTCAGCAGATCCTATCTGCCCGGCGGTCAAGCCCAGCTCACGAAGGACTTCCTCTGCTGCCGCGTAACTTTCGGGGTGCACGGCTGTAGCATCCAGCGGCTGCCGGCCTTCCGGAATCCGAAGAAAACCGACGGCCTGCTCATACGTCTTCGCTCCGAGTCTTGGAATCTTTTTTAGTTCTGTGCGTTTTGTGAACGGCCCGTTTTCTTCGCGGTGCTTGACGATATTGCCTGCAACAGCCGAAGATAGACCGGACACATATTGGAGAAGCGCCTGCGAAGCTGTATTCACATTAACGCCGACGCGGTTCACGACCGTTTCAACGACAAACTGAAGGCTCCCGGCGAGCTTTGTCTGACTCACATCATGCTGATACTGACCGACCCCGACGGACTGCGGGTCAATTTTGACCAGTTCAGCCAGCGGATCCTGCAGACGTCTCGCAATAGAAACCGCACTCCGCTCTTCCACTTTTAACTCAGGAAATTCGGCTTTTGCCGCTTTGGAAGCAGAATATACACTCGCTCCAGCTTCATTGACAATGACAAAATAGACGCTGCCATCCGTTTCTTTCATTACATCGGCAATAAACTGCTCCGTTTCACGGGAGGCCGTGCCGTTGCCGATGGCTATCATCGTAATCTGATGACGCTTAATCCAGTCGAGCACTGTCTTCTTTGATTTTTCCACTTCATTCCTCGGCGGCGTCGGGAAAATAACGCCCGCTTCCAGAAACTTTCCGTTCGGGTCCACCGCTGCGAGTTTACATCCGGTCCGGTACGCAGGGTCCACGCCGAGAACCGCTCTTCCGCGGAGCGGCGGCTGCAGGAGCAGCTGACGGAGATTCTGTGAGAATACATCAATGGCATGATTCTCTGCTTTTTCTGTAAGTTCATTGCGGATATCGCGCTCGACAGCTGGATATATCAGACGCTTTCTCGCATCCTCCAGCGCACGGATCACTTCATTGGAAGCCTCTGTCCCCGGATACGTGATCCATTTCTTCTCCATAAACCGCTTCACACTCTCTTCCGGCGGTTCCACTTTTACACGAAGAATTTCTTCTTTTTCCCCACGGTTCACCGCGAGCGTCCGGTGCGGCACCATCCGCTTTACAGACTCACGGAACTCGTAGTACAGCGCGAAAACTTCTTTCTCATCCTCCGCTTTTGCCTTTTTCTCTGCCATAAGCACGCCGTCATTCCAGACAGCCCGCCGGATCCAGCTTCGCGCCTCCGGATCATCCGCTGCCTGTTCCGCAATTATATCCAGCGCCCCCTGAAGTGCGTCTTCCGCTGAAAGGTCTTCGGTCACGTAGGATTCCGCCTCTTTCAGCGGGCGGATCTTTTCTGAGCCCTCAGCCAGAAGCGCAGCAAGTGGTTCCAGGCCACGCTCTTTTGCTTTAACAGCGCGCGTCTTCCGCTTCTGCTTAAACGGCCGGTACAAATCCTCCACGGTCTGCAGCCGCTCGGCTTCCTTCACCCGGCTCTCCAGCTCCTCTGTCAGCTTCCCCTGCTCCTCCACTAACCGGAGCACTTCTTCTTTCCGTTTCTCCAGGGACTGGATATACTGCCACTGCTCCAGGACCGCACGAATCTCTTCCTCATCAAGTCCGCCGGTCTGCTCCTTCCTGTACCGGGCAATAAACGGAACCGTATTGCCCTCCTCGGAAAGCGAAATGACCTGTTCCACCGACTTCGCCCGTATTTCCTGAGCCTTCGCAATCTGCTCTACTGCTGCTGTCATATGTATCCTCCTCCTATGCCCTCTCAGTATAACGTTTCAGCCGCACAAAAATACAGCGGCTTTCGATAGATCTCCATGCCCGGATAAACACCACGCTTCTACCGGCAGCCGCCCTCCATTAGAGAGTGAGCACCCGACTCACTGAACTGCGCCGCATTTGCAGCTGGATATCCATAAAAAAACTGCCAGACAGCGGATGCCTGACAGTTCCCTATTATTGCTGTTCCTGATCCTGCTCTTCTTTCTCTTTGGAAGAAAGAACAAGCCGACCGACCATAAACGTCGCATCATCATCAATGTGATTAATTTCCCGGCTGATCCGGAGCATAATTTCCTCCGGTGATTCGTGGATCGAAAACAGCTGCCGGTGCAGCGGGTTTTTCGCAAACCCGTCCGAATACATAGAAAAATACGTATTCTTCGGAAACTCCCAATTCTGGCGGACCGGCCGCTGCGGGCGGCCGGAAAGATACCCGCGCTTGGGAACCGGACGGACAACATTTCCGTCCGGATAATGAAGGTGCAGCGTAATATTCCCGACATTCATGTATTCACACTGCTCCTCCTCCGGATAAATCCGGAGAATCGATACGACGGCACCGCGCGTGCCGGACATCGCATCGTTAATTCGGTGAAACAGCTGTTCCAGTGGAAGCGATGCTTCCTCTTTCACAAGCGTCATCGCAATGGATGCTGCCTCCATTGCTTCTTCACCGCTCCCGAGCCCGTCTGCCATGGCGCATGTAATACTGCCATTTTCTGCAGTAGCAAAATAATCATCTCCCGAGCACCAGTTACCGCCTTTTGCGGTATGGAACACGCTGACATCAGCTTTGCCGAGGTGCAGATGCTCCATCATGTTAGAATGCCTCCGTCGGCTCGATTCGAATAGACTCCCTCAGTTTCTGAAGGGCGCGGCGCTGGAGACGGGAAACATGCATCTGGGAAATGCCTAATTTTTCGCCGGTTTCTTTTTGGCTCATGTTATCAAAATAGGTGAGCTGCAGAATCTGCTTCTCACGTTCTGTAAGTACGGTAAACGCTTTTTCCAGAAGAAGCTGCTGATCCGTTTTCTCATAGCCGCCCTCATCCTGGCCGACAAGATCGAGAAGCGTGACAGCACTGCCTTCATCATCTGCTTCAATGGACCGGTCAACGGACAATGCCTGATAGCTCTTGCCCATTTCCATCGTTTCCAGAACTTCTTCTTCTGAAACGCCGAGATGATCGGCAATTTCCTGAACACCCGGAGAGCGCTGCAGAGACGTCGTAAGCTCTTCGACGGCACTTTTAATTTTTGGACCAAGCTCTTTGATACGGCGCGGCACATGTACGCTCCACGTTTTATCCCGGATGAAACGCTTGATTTCACCAACAATCGTCGGAACAGCAAACGACTCGAAGCTCCGGCCGTAAGTAGGATCAAAGCGGCGGAGAGCTGCAAGCAGGCCGATCATGCCCACCTGAATCAGATCCTCGTCGTGGCGCTGACCGCGTGAAAATTTCCGGGCCAGTGCATGAACGAGACTCTCAAATTCAAGAACAAGTTCCGTCTGCAGGCTCTCGTCGCCGGTTTCCTGAAACTCAGCTATTTTATCCAGAAGCTCCTGCTTCGGCTGGTTATTGTTTTGGTGATTCTTCTGCGGCTGGCTCGACATGGGCTTCCACCTCATCTCTCTGCAGGAATTTCGTCATTGTAATGATGACACCTGCTTCTCCCTGGATAGTCACCTCATCCATCAAAGTTTCAATAAGGAAAAGCCCAAGCCCTCCTTCCTTCAAGTCCTCCACCGGTTCGTCCTTGGATACAGGTCCGCGGTTTTTAAGCGTATCCACATCCACCGCTCCGCCGTGATCTGCAACCATCAGCTCCAGGTGGTCTTCGTGGACCGTGAAAGCTACGTGCATCGTGTTGTCTTCAGAATCCTGGGCGTAGGCATGATTGACAACGTTCGTACACGCTTCCGCAATCGCAATCTTGATGTCTTCAATGTCATCATAGGAGTAGCCGAGTCTGTTTGCCACACCGGATACAGTCAGCCGGACGACACCTACATATTCCGGTCTGGCAGGAACTTTCATCTCAATAACTTCAGATGACTGGTTCATACTTCAGGCCTCCTCTCTTCGTGCTGAATCAATTTGAATAACTTCGTGAAGACCGGTAATTTCAAACAGACGGCGTACACGGTCATTCAATCCTGTAAGTACGAGGCTGCTTCCGGATTTTTCGGCTGTTTTCAACGCACCGATAAAAATGCCGAGTCCGGTACTGTCGATATAATCAACACCTGCGAGATCCACAACGAGACGGTTGTTTTCTTCCTCTGCAAGCGGCGTAATCGTCTCTTTCAGCTTGGAAGCTGTATATACGTCTACTTCTCCATTAACAAAAGCTACTGTTTCCTGTTCATGTTCATGAACCTGGATATCTAAATTCATGCTTTCCCTCCTACTATTCTTCAATCGAGTGAGTATCTTGAAGCCTATTCCCTCTGATAAGAAACTTAAACCTCTCTTCGGAGAAGCATGAGTGTGAAATCATCACGCAGCTGAAACTCCTGTGCCTTTTCGAGTTCCTGGAAAATTTCATCGACGATCTCCTGCGCGGAAAGATGGAGACGCTCACGGATCATATCAGTAATCTGCTCCCGCTCAATAAATTCACCGTCCACACGGCTTTCCGTTACACCATCCGACAGGAAAACGACGAAATCGCCAGGGGAAAGTTCAAAGGACTGTTCCTTGTAGGCAACCCGGGGGAAGACACCGAGAACAAGCCCTTTTTCCTCCAGCGTTTCAAACGTATCCGTGGATGCATGATAAAAAAAGCCGGGCTCGTGACCGGCACTGGCAAAATAAAAATGATGCTTGTCCGGGTGATACACACCGTACATCATCGTGATAAACATATCTTCATCTATGTTACGCTCCACAACCCGGTTCAGACTCTCCAGTACGAACCCCGGCTGCATTTGATTGTTTGTCAGTGTGTCCATCGCATATTTAATCATCGACATCGACATTGCTGCGGGCACACCTTTCCCGATAACATCGGCGACCGCAATAGCCAGATTGCCATGCTCATCAAGATCATAGTGGTAGTAGTCGCCGCTCATCTTCCCGGCAGGGACACTGACGACGCCGAAATCGACCCCATCCAGGTCGATCCGCCGTTCCGGAAGAAGCGTCCGCTGCATCTCCGCAGCCACATTCAGCTCGGATTCAAGCTCCTGCTGACGGTCTCTGAGACTCTGATGCTCCCGGTAGGCAAGCCCATAGCCGATCATGACTTCCACGAGAAGGTCAAACGAATCTTTAACCTCCTCCGGCAGGTCATGTGCAATATCCTGAAAAACGGAAAGGTGAAGACTTACAGTTTCTTCAGGCGACATATCCTGTTCCATCATCTGCTTGCTGAACTGCTGTGCGTGGTATAGTGCATGTTCGCTCTTGTCTTCGAGATAGCTCGTCAGCATATCACGATAGAGCTGATACATAGAAACCTGCATATCCTCCAACCGGCCCTTCCTCCTTTTTCAGATTATCGGAGCCATTTTACTGCAGTAATGACAGTCCCGCTATCGAGCTCCGAATCAATATCAAATTCATCCATCAGCCGTTTTACGCCGGGAAGTCCGGCGCCCAGTCCACCCGATGTGGTAAATCCATCTTCCATGACCCGGCGGACATCCCGGATTCCGGGCCCCTCGTCCGAGGCAATGATCTTCATTCCCCGCTTATTCGAATCCGCTACTTCCTCAATTTTAATCTGACCTTGATTGGCATACAGGTAAATATTACGCGCAAGCTCAGAAATGGCTGTAGTTATTCTTGCCTGATCGACAGAACCGAACCCGATCTCTCTAGCCAGTTTGCGGCCGGCCTGACGGGCTGCGACAATTCCCCATTCACTGTTAATGTCGACGTGGGTTTGAACTTGCATATTTCACCCCTCCAGTTCGAGCTGCAGTCGTTCCAGCCCTTGTTCAAGGTCCAATGCAGTCGGCACTTCATCAAGTGCAATGCCCATATCGATCAGCGTGATGGCTACTGCCGGCTGAATCCCGGTCAGTACGACACGCGCTCCCATCAAATTGGACATATCCACTACATCGCCAAGTACTTTTGCTATAAACGAGTCAATCATCTCCACTGACGTCAGATCAATGACGACGCCGCGGGACCCTTCTTCGTGGATTTTTTCCAGGACATCTTCCTGAAACTGCAGTGCTGTCTGATCATCCAGATCCACCTGCACAGAGATTAATAGATAGTCGTGTAATTTCAGTATAGGAATTCGCAACCCAGGTCCCCCCTACGCTTCCGTTTCAATAATTTCCCGCTTGGTCATTGCCAGTGCGGTTTCTACGCCTTTTTTCAACGTACTCTTCGTTGGAAACTTCCCAAGATCAATGCCGAGATTAACGATCGTCTGGGCAATTTCCGGACGGATGCCGACAAGTATGCACGTCGCTCCGACAAGACGGACGGCTTCAGATGCCTGAATAATGTGGTGCGCCACCATCGTATCGACAACCGGAACCCCGGTAATATCGATAAGCACCACCTGGGAGCGGTGTTCAATAACACCTTCCAGCAGATTTTCCATAATCAGCTTGGCACGTTCGGTATCGATTGTTCCGACAAGCGGCATGACACTGATTTTGTCAAAAACCGGGATAAGCGGTGCTGACAGTTCTTTGAGCGCCATTTTCTGCAGAAACACGGTGTTTTCCCAGGAGCCGGAATACTGATCCACAAGAAGATTGACAACCTCATCCACCCAGTTTTCAATGTCCTGGAAGAATTCAATTTTACTGCTGAACTCGTCTGAATTCTCTGCTACTATTTTCACCGAAGCCTTGCGGAACTCCTGCAGGCCGCGGGTAATAAAATTAAGCGGCCACCCCATCTGGATGAGCTTTTCCACAAACTGATTAAGCTCTGTGTCCGCTACTACATCCTGCTGAAGTGTAATTAATAATTTATCAATAAATTCCCGGCTTGTACTTTCATACACCGAGGCAGATATATTTTTCAGTGACTCATCCTGCCGGAATGTCTGTACCTGCTCCAGCCAGGCTTCAATAATCTGATCCTGATACTGAAGTACTTCTTCTCGTATTGTGACCTTCATCCGTCATTGCCTCCACTCTTCGAACAGTCTATATGAGTCTATTATTCCACTGATAGTAAGGTTTTGCAAACGTTCAGGCCGGGAAAACATAAAGAGTTCTGCTATTTTCTCTGAAAGTTGCACGAGGGCAGGCACTGCGCCGGATGCAGAGACACAAAAAAACCGGACGGTATCTCTTCGTCCGGTTTTTGTAAGATGACAACTAAAAGTCAATGAGGCCGATGCTGATGTTTAAGGCTTCATTCACTTTTCCCATCATCTTTTCGTCGAGCTGCGTTATTTTGTCAGTCAGCCGCTGTTTGTCAATCGTGCGGATCTGTTCCAACAAGACCACAGAATCGCGGTCAAATCCATATTTTTCGGCATCAATTTCTACGTGTGTTGGGAGTTTCGCTTTTTGGATCTGGGCAGTGATGGCTGCAACGATTACGGTCGGGCTGAAACGATTGCCGATGTCGTTTTGTATCACAAGCACCGGACGCACCCCGCCCTGTTCGGAGCCGACGACAGGTGAGAGGTCTGCAAAATAAACGTCTCCACGTTTGACTATCAACGCTGCTACACCCCGCTGACTAGCCGATCCAGCGTGGTCTCCGCCTCCTCTTCAGCCAAAAAGGATTCTGCAGCGATGTTCAAATTAATTTTAGCCATTTCCATATATCCCTGCTGCATGGTTTCGCGGATGTGCTCTTTCTTCCGTTCCTGCACATAGAGTTTCGTTGCTTCCTGAATCATTTCATTTCGTTCCAAACGATCCCCTCCAGTCAGAGCATCCACCTCAGAAACAAGTGTTTCGGGCAGATTGACAGTAATATCTTGCCTGGCTTCCATGATCACACGGCACCTCCACACGACAATACAATAATAAGTCCACACTCATCATAGCATTTGAAGGGGTGGTATGCAAAGCGGTTTTTTACATTTCTCCCACAATTTTTCGTGAATTTTCTTGACATTGAATCCGGTTTCGCCGCTATTGTATCACAAGATGTTGTAGTAGACCTCCGTCTTTCTTCCCTGTTTCTGTAAAAGGCGCGGCACTCTGGCACTGATCACACACGGAATTTCATAATTGATCGTATCTAGTCTGGCCGCTGCCTCTTCCATCGATACATACTCGCTTCCCTGCGCTCCGATCAGTGTCACAAGCTCTCCGGATTCGATTCCTTCCGGCACGCGGATAATCATCTGATCCATGCAGATTCTGCCGATGATCGGGCAGCGCTGTCCGTTAACGAGGACATCTCCGCCCTGATGCATCCGGATCCAGCCGTCTGCATACCCTATTGGAACGGTTGCAGCCCGCTCCCGGCTTTCTGCCGTATACGTCCGCCCATAGCTGACCGTGTCTCCCGGTTCGAGAGTTTTTACATGCGTAATGCGGCTGTGGAGTGAAAAAGCTGGTTTCAGCGCAAAAGGAAGGTCCGCTGTAATGGAGGGGGACGGCGTCAGCCCATACATCGAGATACCGAAGCGGACGAGGGAAAAGCCTGCTTCCGGAAAACGCATGGCTGCTGCACTGTTTGCGCAGTGACGCACCGGAATGCTGCCGATGACAGATTCCAGACGGTCTGCCACCTCCTGAAAACGGGCTGTCTGTTCTTCAACGTACGATGTTTCCTGTTCGTCCGCCTGGGCAAAGTGCGTAAACATGCCCACGGCCCGTCCGAATTCCGCTGAAGCTGCACGGGAAGCAAACGCATCGATTTCTTCGTTCGTTTTAAGCCCTAGACGGTGCATGCCGGAATCGATTTTTATATGGTAGTCAAAGGACTGTCCGGACGCTGCCGCTGCTTTCTCCGCACGTTCGAGCCACCACGGCTGGAATGCCGTTACGATTATATCGTTTGCCGCCGCTGTCACAACGTCCTCAGGCCGGATCATGCCGAGCACGAGAATCGGGGCAGTGATCCCAGCTTCTCTAAGCGCGATCGCTTCATCAAGAAGTGCCGTACCGAGCCACTGTGCACCGGCTGCCAGTGCCTCCTCTGCTGTCGGCACTGCTTTATGGCCATAGCCGTCCGCTTTAACGACAGCCATGATCTGTACGTTCTCATCAAGGAGGCCGCGCAGATTCTTCGTGTTGCTGTGTATTGCATCGAGGTCCACTTCTGCCCAAGTATCACGGTAAAATGTCATAGTATACCCTTCTTTCACGACTCGATAATAACCTGTGCACACGCCAGATCGTGCGTGTGGCTGATGGAAACGTGCAGGCGCCTGGCCTCCCGGCGTACCGTTAAATACGGCCGGCCGTTCTCGCTGCGCACGGTCGTTATGTCCTGAAAAGAGACATTTGTGCCGATCCCGGTGCCGTTGGCTTTCGCGTAGGCTTCTTTGACACAGTACCTTCCGGCGAGGTATTCCCACCTGCGCCTGCCTTCCAGCCGTTCGAACTCCTGTCTTTCCATATCCGTCAGCACCCGCTCCGCGAGTCTTTTTCCTGCTTTTTCAACACGCTCAATTTCAATCACATCTATTCCGGTTCCTTCAATCATGATGCTTCGGTCCTCTCTCCCGTGCGCCCGCCTCTCCTCCTGTGCTAAACTTATTTTGTATCTGAGAAAGGAGGAGAAGAATGTTTCTCCGTAACGAACGCTTTTCTGAATATATACGCTTTTATCCAATCGTATCATGGCTGATTGCAATCAATCTGTTTATCTATGTCTGGACCGGATTTTTTCCGTTTCTAGGCGGTCAGGAAATTCAGCTGCTGGGAATCGGCAACAACATAGCAGTGCTCGTCTACGACGAATGGTGGCGCCTGCTTACACCGATCTTCCTTCATGCGACGATTATGCACGTTGCTTTCAACTCGTTCGCGCTGTTTCTCTTCGGCCCGGCCCTGGAAACACTCCTCGGCAGATTCCAGTTCCTGCTGTTTTACCTGGGAACCGGCGTATTCGCGAACGTCGTCTACCTGTTCCTCGGCGATCCGCGCATTTCCCACCTTGGGGCTTCCGGCGCCGTGTACGGCCTGCTTGGTATGTATTTATATATGGCCGCCGTCAGGAAAGACTTGATTTCCCGGGTGAATGCACAGACAATTACAATCATCATTATTATCGGGGTTATTATGACTTTCATCAACCCTGGAATTAATATCATCGCCCATCTTTTCGGTATGATCGCCGGAGCTGCAGTTTCTCCGCTCCTTCTCCGGCGGAAAACGCCATCGGATACGTACCGCTCTGCCTCCCGTCCGGCTGAGGATGAAATCGGCTTTGATCCCGACCGCTGGCGGAAGAAGGAGAAATGGAAAAAACGGCGCTGGATGTACCTTCTCAGCGGCGCTGCGCTCATGATCGGATTTTTCGCTGTCGTCAACTGGATCTTTTTTATGTAATCAAAAAGGCTGCCTGCGGATTAATTGCAGGCAGCCTTTTTACGTATGAAAAAAACAAAGCCGGATACACGCTTAAAGCAGTTTTTCTCCAAAAAGCGAGCCGATCAGAGCAACCGCCGCTTCTGCCGTCTGGTTTTTTACGTCCAGAATTGGATTGACTTCCACGAATTCTGCGGACGTAATCATTCCGCTTTCTGCAAGCATCTCCATAGCCAGGTGCGTCTCCCGGTACGTCGGTCCGCCGACAACCGGCGTCCCCACACCCGGGGCATCATGTGGATCAAGCGCATCCAGGTCCAGGGACAGATGCACTCCATCTGTGCCGTCATTTACGTATTCCATCGCCTCCTGCATAACACGGCTCATGCCGAGCCGGTCGATTTCATGCATCGTGTACACACGGATACCTTTCTCTTTAATGAGATCGCGTTCGCCCTGATCAAGGGAACGCGCACCGATTAAGACGACATTCTCCGGCTTCACTTTCGCGTCTGTGCCGCCAATACCAGTGAGCGACTCATGGCCGAGCCCCAGACTTACGGAAAGCGGCATTCCGTGAATGTTCCCTGATGGGGAAGTTTCGCCGGTGTTTAAGTCTCCGTGCGCGTCGTACCAGATAACGCCTAAATTTTTTCGTTTCTGCGATGTCCCTGCCAGCGTGCCGATTGCAATGCTGTGGTCGCCGCCGAGAACGAGCGGAAATTTCCCTTCCGACACAGCCCGGGCTACTTCGTCCGACAAACGTTCATTTGCCTTGACGACTTCCTGCAGATCTTTTAAATTGTCGCCATTTTTTACGTCCACCCGGCCCGGCCGGTCGATCGTAATGTCTCCTCTGTCCTCCACCTCATAGCCGAGCGCTTCAAGCCGCTCCACGACTCCTGCATAGCGGATCACACTCGGGCCCATATCAACGCCCCGGCGCATCTGTCCCAAATCCATCGGCACACCAATCAGTGCAATTTTCTTCATGTCTATTCCTCCTGTAGTATGTAATGACTCATGTGAAAGGACCGTCCCCGTCAGTTTCCCGGGATACGGTCCTCTTTTTAGAAGATCCTACTTCGACAGCAGTCCGCGTACAGCAAACGTAATGTTCTGCGGCCGCTCAGCCAGACGCCGCATGAAATAGCCGTACCAGTCGTTGCCGAAAGGAACGTACACTCTCATTTTGTACCCTTCCTGAGCAATTTCCTCCTGCAGTTCACTGCGGAAACCATACAGCATTTGAAATTCTAACTGATCTTTCGGAATTCCTTCTTTCTCCGCAAATTCTTTCACTTCGGCAATGATATTGTGATCATGGGTCGCTACGGCACCGTAGCTTCCGTTCTGCAGATGACGTTTAATCATGTTTAAATAATTTTTATACACTTCGTCCGCATCCTGGTAAGCCACTTCCGGAGGTTCATTGTACGCTCCTTTGATCAGGCGGACGTTCGTTCCTTTCAGCGCGTCAATGTCCTGCTCCGCACGGTACAGGTAGCCCTGAATGGCTGTGCCGACATTCGTGTATGTTTCACGCAGTTCCTGCAGGACGCTGAGCGTCGGCTCCAGGTGGGAATAATCCTCCATGTCGATACGGACGAAATTATTATAGGACTGGGCGCGGTCCAGAATCATGCGCATGTTGTTCATGCACAGTCCCCGGTCGACATCGAGTCCGAGCTGTGTCAATTTTAAAGAAAGGTTGCAGTCCACACCGGAGGACTCGATCGCATCGAGTGTACGGAGACAGTAGTCTGCCGCATCTTCTGCTTCTTCTTTCGTATAGACAAATTCTCCGAGATGGTCAACGGTTGCAGACAACCCTTTTTCATTCAGCTTCCGCACGGTCTCCATCGCTTCCTCAATCGTTTCACCTGCAATGACCGACTTCGCACCAAACTTCGGACCCCATTTTGTTGCTTTATCCTTTACAAACTGGTTTTTCGCCAGAAATAGAAAAAATGTACGGGTAATCATTCATCTACACTCCTTTCAGGTAGTTGCAGCCTCCGGTTGCAGTACTATTCCCAAATCATCCTGAAAATAACCGGATGCTGCTCCTTCTACTTACTAAATAATGCAAGAAACGTGCCAGAACACCCCCTTGTTGTGAAAGGGCTTACAATCCCTCTTGTGCAAAATCAATTTGCAGTGTAAAATATTTTTTCGTAAACCCGCCTATTTTTTTGTCATTCAAGGACGTTATTTTATGTAGGAGTGATTGTATGTTTCCTGTATCGCAGCCCTGGCAGAATCTGCTGAATTCACTGGACACCGGCGTCCATATGATTGATGCAGACGGACGTTCGCAGGTATATAACCAGAAAATGTCCCGCATCGAAGGTATGGACCCTGGAGAGGTGGTATCCAGACACCTGCTCGATATTTTTCAATTCGCATCCAGTACAGAAAGCCGGCTGCTTCAGGCCATCCATTCAGGAAAAACATTTACCGGCATGCAGCAGACGTATCATACATTTAAAGGAGACCGCATCACAACGATTAACGATATTTTTCCACTTTACGAAAACGACGTCTGTATCGGAGCGGTGGAATTGGCAAGAGATATCACAAGCCTGGAGCGGATGAGCCGGGAGCGCCGCGGCCTCCGCTGGACGTTTCAGGATCTGATCGGGCAGGCTCCGGCTTTTGTGGAATCTGTCCACAGGGCGGAACGTGCAGCCTTATCGCAGTCTCCCGTTCTCATTACTGGAGAAACAGGCACTGGAAAAGAACTGATCGCACAGAGTATTCACCAGGGCAGTCCGCGCGCAGGTGGCCCATTTATTGCACAGAACTGCGCAGCACTGCCGGCTTCGTTAAGTGAGCAGCTTCTTTTCGGTTCAGTTAAGGGCGCCTTTACCGATGCTGCAGATCAGCCCGGTTTATTTGAACAGGCGGACCAGGGAACACTTTTCCTCGATGAACTGCATACACTGCCTCCGGCGCTGCAGGCAAAACTTCTACGTGTGCTGGAGGAAAAACGTGTACGGCGGCTCGGCTCCACGAAAGAAACAGCAGTGGATGTCCGTATTCTGGCAGCTGTGGGCGGTGAGGTGGAGGAGCTTCTCTTTTCGGGAGCACTGCGCAGAGATCTGTACCACCGCGTGAGCGTTGTCGATATCCACCTCCCGTCGCTCCGGGAGAGAAAAGAAGACATCCCGCTTCTTGCCGGGCATTTCCTATCCTATTACACACACTTATTCCACCTGGACATCCCGTCGATCACCCAGACTTCGATTCACCGGCTGACCCGGTATGACTTTCCAGGCAATGTCCGGGAGCTGGAGCATCTAATCGAAGGAGCTGTAAACCTGGCACCGGAGGGGAGACCGCTGGAAGTGGCGCTCCCCGGAAGTCATCCGCCTCCGCTTCCTCCAGTGCCGCAGAAAGATGAATTCTCCCCGCTCTCCGAACGAATGGAAGAAGCAGAAAAGCAGTATCTGCAGCAGGTGCTTACCTATCATGGAGGAAATATCAGTGCCTCCGCCCGTACTCTCGGCATCAAACGGCAGAGCCTGCAGTACCGCATTCATAAATACGACCTCCGTTTTTGAGTGGCCTGCTCTGACTGGACTTCTCTCTTGTGATACGATTGCAGAAAACAGTGTTTACTATACTTGTATTAAAGGAGTCCATCTGTTGACGAAACTGATGTATGTTCTCATATTTATCGTGTTTCTGGATACGTTTATCCAGCTGCCGATGATGACACCGTATGCGCTGAGCCTCGGTGCGTCGGCAGCGCTTGCCGGGGTCGTTGTTTCGATGTATTCCCTCATGAATATCGCCGGTAACATCATCGGCGGTGCGTGGATCGACCGCGCAGGACGAAAGCCGGTACTGCTTGCAGGGATGATTTCCGTCGCTGCCGTGATTCTCCTGTATCCACTCGCCCAGAATGGCTGGCAGCTTGTTGCTGTGCGGTTTCTTCACGGTCTGGCAGGAGGCCTTATGATACCCGCCGCCTTCGCGCTGATCGGGGACCGCAGCAGCAGTGGCAGCCGGAAAATGATGGCATACGCCGGTGCTGCTATCGGCATTTCCGCTGTGACCGGCCCGGCACTCGGCGGTATTCTTGCCTCACGCGGGCAGTACGAGCTTGTCTTTTACGTCACGTTTATTCTCTTCGCGGCCGGGATTGTACTGGCGCTTTTTTTCGTCCGGGAAACGAGCATTCCCCAAAAAAAGAAGCAGCAGGGCCGCTGGAGAAACCTTCTGCACAACAGACAGCTGATGCAGGCATCTCTTGCCGCATTTTCGCTCATGGTCAGTAACGGAGTCCTCGCATTTGCCCTGCCGCTTGCAGCAGCCAGCGCCGGCTTCTCCACGGCCGCTTCCGGCGCCCTTCTCAGCACGTACGGCATTACCGCTCTTCTTATTTTTATCACTCCGTTAAATGGCATTTACCAGCGGGCACAACCTGTCTCTCTCGTGGTTTCCGGTATCGGCATTATTGCCGTATCCATGACACTGCTTCATGCGGCAGAGGGAATCGTCCTGCTCGCGTGCGCGATGATCGTCTACGGCGTCGGTTTTGCCTTTATCTTCCCGTCGATGAATCAGATGACAGCCGTCAGCGTCGAAGAAGCGGACCGCGGTAAAGCCTACGGCCTGTTTTATGCATGCTTCTCCTTCGGCGTCGTCGCAGGTTCCGCCGGTGCGGGATTTGTCACCGATCATCTGGGCATTCCGTTTCTTCTGACAGCCGGTTTCCTCGCAGCCGCCGCTGCTGTTCTCTTTTTCCTCCGTCCGGGTGACTAACGAAAACACCGGAAGGTTTCTATGGAACAGCGTTGTTCTTAAAAAGTAAAATAAACCAGGCAGAAACCGCCTGGTCTTAAGAGAAAAGAGAGATCTATTGAAGAGGTTCCCGCTTTCTGCCTGCACCTGCAGCCGTACGCGTTCCGGAGGGAACGGGCTCAACTAATTCCTTCTTCCTTCCGTCAGAAGGAATGGATTTTCGCCTCGTTCGGATCCTCCCGGAGTCGACGGCCTCCGGTTTCGGCAGGTAGAAAAAACACTTGTTAGAAGCGATCCCTTTTGCGCAGAAATGCTGTCATTCAATCGAATGGGAAGAGACCATCATTACCTTATAAACATTTTTTCTGCTATGAATCCTTCGTATTTCACCTCTATTTTACTGCGCTTCGAAGCGTTCGGCAGAGACGCCGGTGGGATCAAGCGCAGTCTGAAGATCCTTTCTCAGGGCGCAGGCCATGAGAAATAGCTGAAGACAAGCCCACGGCAAGCTTCTGCCGAAAAGCGGAGAAGCTCCATTAACAAAAACAAACGGCAAATAAATCAGAACGTTGACATGCTATAACCCTTGGCATTCCTGCTCGGAAGAGGCTTCGAATTTTATACTTTCTTGTACTCCAAAAAAGACAGACTGCAGGAAGTCCTGCGGTCTGTCTTTTACTTGTATTATGAGCCGTTTCCGACCGGAGCGATCGTCAGTTCACCGGTCGATTCGTTGTAAAACTCGATCTCGGAAATAGTGAAATACTTTGCCGTAAGCTGTACTGCTTCGTGAAAGCGGGTTTCTTCCGCCTCTCCGCCGTCATACGTATAGAAGATCATCGCGGTATCTCCCTCCACGTACATATCCCCTGTGAACTCGAGAGCGTCGGGAATGACGCTTTCCGTACCGCCCGATTCGGCATCCTGCATTTCGAGCACGGTTTCCACAAAGTTCAGTGGTTCGCCGGCGCCGTTTGTCTGCTGTTCGCCGGACGCCCGGGCACTGATCAGCCGGTCACTTCCCGGCACGCCGTAAAAACCTCTGTTCAGAGACGATATATCCATGCGGTCTTCGCCGGACTGGCCGAAATCAGCCGGCTCGTCCCCGACAAAGAAGTATACTTCCCGGACCCGGTAGAGGGACAGCACTTCCTGAAGCACTTCGGATGTATAGACCTGCTGTGCGCTGCTCATCGACTGCAGCATCACATCCTCTTCAAAGCGGAGAGAAACAGCTCCTTCCTCCGGTGAGTCGAAAACGACTTCCTCAAGCTGTGCGAAAAGATCCATTCCCGTCGGATCTCCGGCTTCCAGCGCTTCACGTACAGCCTGTTCCCGGTCGAGTCCGGAAGCTGAGGCAGGCGTCACTGTGACAATGTCTTCTTCTGGAGAAGCTTCCGCAATCAGGAAAATGTCATTTTCCTCTGTGACTGTATACTCGACTTCTTCTTCGGCAGCTGCATTTTCTTCTGCGTCATTTTCCTCCGGCAGCTCCGCAGTATTCATATTCTCATTGTTTTGCGCTGCATTGTCGCCTCCGGCGTCATTCTCTGCGGCAGTATTTTCTTCATTTTCGGTATTTTCAGGACGTTCCACCACAGCTTCTTCTGCTTCAGTATTATCTGCTTCATCCATAGCCGTCATGGAACCACCGTCGTCAGATTCCGTATCCGTTCCTTCCTCTTCTGCCGGCGCTGCCGCATTATTTTCCACCGCTGCCTGGTTGCTTCCTGCGGTATTTGACTGTGGCTGATCTGAAGTAAACAGGCCGGTGTTCATGAATGACGGCAGCATGAGCAGCAGAAGCAGCGCTGCCGCAGCAGATGCTGCAGCCGGGAAAAACCACGGCTTTTTATCTTTACGTCGTTCCATCCGCCGCTGTCCGCTCTGGGCCTGTATCGTCTGAAAAAGCTCGTCTTTGGATCTGCGGTCTTCGACTTTCGGCAGGTCCGTAAGCGTTTTCTCTATTTTGTCTTCCGTCCATTTTTCTTTCGTCAACGGGCTCCCTCCTCTCTTCCGCGGGCATCCTCTGCTGATTTCAACTGCTTCTGCAGTGCCTTCAGCGCTCGGTGCTGCGTTGTTTTCACTTTGCTTTCCGACCAGCCGAGGATATCTGCACACTCCGCAATGCTTAAGGACTGCACGTAGCGCAGAATCATCACCTGCTGCTGGTCTGCTGTACATTTCTCGAGCATCCGGTACACCTGCTGGATTTCTTCTTTCTGCATGACGATATCCTCCGGCAGAGGCTGCTTATCTTCTATTTCAAATTCCCGCTCACTCCATTCGTATTCTTTCCCTTCAAACTTCCGCTTTTTACGGGACTGGCGGCGGATCCAGTCAATGGCCACGTGCTTTGCGATGGAATAAAGCCATGTTTTTTCGCTGCTTTTTCCTTCGAACGATTCAAAGGAATTCAGTACCTTAATGTATACTTCCTGCACGAGCTCCTCCGCGGTTTCCCGGCTGCGGACCAGGTAAAAAACATATTGAAATAATTGCTGGTGGTAAGCAGAGTATAGTCGTTCGAACTCTTCTTTCACATCGTTCCCTCCCTGCTCAAATCATTTGTCGATATTTCTGTGCAGATGTTACAGGCCTTTTACATATTTATATCAATCAGACGGAAGTTTTTCTTTATAGATTATGTACATGTTCATTTTACCAGAATTCAGCGTCCGTAAGAGGGTTTTACAGGAAATGATTGCGTGGAGCTTCCTGCCCCGGGACATAGAAAACAGAAAAATCCCCCTGCATAGAAAAAACTGCACCGGTTATGCTTTTCGGTGCAGCGGGCTTTCTTTTGTCCGTTTTGGTATAATGGAGTAAATCGCTTCGGATTCGAATAAGTTCGTGACTTCATTCAGCCAGTCATAAAAGGCTTCCGCCTCAGACAGTTTTTCCAGATCATGCGCTGCCTGCTCTTGAACTTCCTTTTCCAGGTCCTCTTCCTGTATGAGCTGCTCCAGTTTCGCTTTCGTTTCAAGCAGTGCCCGTTGATTCATCTCTGCCGCTTCGGCCCATCGTTTAATAAACACCGTGGCAAACGCTTTGTACCAGTCGGGATCCGTCTGGTACAAATCTTTCCGCACACCTTTTCTCCACGTTTTCTCCACCATATTCGCTTCCGACAGCGCACGGACCCCGGTGCTCATACTCGTTTTGCTCATCCCGGTTTTCTCCGCCATTTCGTCGAGCGTCATAGGATTCTCAGCAAAAAGGATCGTACCGTACAAACGTCCCACAGAGCCCGAGATATCATACAGGTGAATATGATTCGTCAATTCGTGTACAAAACGTTCTCTCGCTTCTTCCAGACGGGCACGGGATTCTTCCATATCCATACAATCACCACCCGATTTAGTGTCTAATCTTATGCTAGCAGACAGAAAATGAAAGTAAAATTACAGATAGGCATCTAAAAGCAAGGAAAATAGAGTATAATGGAGATGGAGGCTCTTCATTTTCATACAGTTTTTTCTGTACAAACTTTACACGCTTATTTCCCTGCATGTATCAGTTGAAATTCTGTCTGGCAGCACGTATAGTGTGAAAGGTCGATTTTTTACATTTACTCATAATCTCACATGGTTCCAACGACACAACTCCACGAAGAAAACGAGGTGACAGCATTGGCGAAGATCGAAGTAAGAAATTTATCCAAAATATTCGGCAGACGGCCGAAACCGGCTTTGGAAATGCTGAAAGAAAAGAAGTCGAAAGATGAAATTTTAAAAGAAACCGGATTGACTGTCGGTGTCAACCGGGCCACATTTGACGTAAACGAAGCTGAAGTTTTCGTTATCATGGGGCTGTCCGGCTCCGGAAAATCAACGCTTGTAAGGCTGTTGAACCGTCTGATTGATCCGACAGAAGGTCAGATTCAAATCGACGGCGACGACCTTGCTAAAATGAACGACGAACAGCTGCGGGAAGTCCGCAGAAAGAAAATGAGCATGGTGTTCCAGAAGTTCGGCCTTTTCCCGTTCCGCACCATTCTTCAGAATGTGGAATACGGCTTGGAAGTTCAGGCTATCAGCAAAGAAGAGCGTCATCAGAAAGCAATGGAAGCTCTAAAGCTTGTCGGACTGGAAGGCTATGAGGAGCAGTATCCGGATCAGCTTTCCGGGGGCATGCAGCAGCGTGTCGGTCTGGCACGGGCACTTGCCAATGACCCGACGGTTCTGCTTATGGACGAAGCATTCTCCGCACTCGACCCGCTTATCCGTAAAGATATGCAGGATGAACTTCTTGATCTGCAGGCAAAAATGCAGAAGACGATTATTTTCATTACACACGATCTTGATGAGGCGCTCCGCATTGGAGACCGGATCATGATTATGAAAGACGGAGCTGTTGTACAGATCGGAACGCCGGAAGATATTCTGATGCATCCTGCTGATGATTACGTCAGCCGGTTCGTTGAAGATGTGGACCGCTCGAAAGTGTACACAGCTGAACATATTATGACGCGTCCGGAGACGGTGAATATTGATAAAGACGGTACCCGCGTGGCGCTTCAGCGGATGCGTGATGCGGATATATCAAGCGTTTACTGTGTGAACCGCTCCCGCCAGCTGCAGGGTATTGTCCACGCGGCAGATATTGCCGAAGCGGTTAAGCGCGATGAGCGTGACATTGTACCGTATGTTCAAAAAGACGTTCCGACGTGCAGCCTGGATACACCGATGCACGATCTGTTCAATCTCACTTCCACTTCCAGCGTGCCGATCGCTGTTGTCGGAGAAGACAACAAGCTCGAAGGCATCGTGATCCGCAGTAAAATTCTATCTGCACTATCCGGAAAAGAGGTGAATGAGATTGAGTAACGCATGGGAATCGTTTTACGACTGGTTTGATGCGATCCTGGATTTCATGCCGGAGCTTCCGGTGGGAGACTGGATCGAAGCATTTGTTGAGTGGCTTCAGAACGCAGCGTGGCTGTTTATGGCTATCCGCGGTACAGTCGCGTTTGTTACGGACGTGTTTAACGGCTTTTTCAGCCTGATACCGCCGATTTTATTCATTCTTATTTTGACCGCTGTCGGTTACCTTCTCGTCCGGAAAACCGGAAAATTCGGTCTGCCGATTTTAATTTTCTTCGGTTTGTTATTCATCGAGAGTATCGGCTACTGGGATGATTTGATTCTGACACTGTCGCTCGTTCTGACAGCGACGCTTATTTCGATTATTATCGGTATTCCTGTCGGTATCTGGATGGGCCGGAATGATATGGTACGCAACATTGTCACACCGATTCTAGACTTCATGCAGACGATGCCGGCTTTCGTTTACTTGATTCCTGCCGTCGCTTTCTTCAGTATCGGTATTGTACCAGGTGTTATTGCATCCGTTATTTTCGCGGTGCCGCCGACGGTGCGTTTGACAAATCTCGGTATCCGCCAGGTTCCGGCGGAGCTGATTGAAGCATCCGACGCGTTCGGTTCGACGCCGGGACAGAAGCTGTTTAAAGTACAGCTGCCGATGGCAAAAGTAACGATTATGGCCGGTGTGAACCAGACGATCATGCTTGCACTATCTATGGTTGTTATCGCCGCGATGATCGGTACAGACGGTATCGGCCGCCAGGTTTACTATGCGGTCGGCCGGAACGATCTGGCTATGGGCTTTGAAGCCGGGATCAGCCTGGTTATTCTCGCGATTATTCTGGACCGCCTGACTCAGGCGCTCAATCCGGATAAACGCGCTTCCTAATGATTTTCGGCCCGGGAGACGCTTTCTCTCCCGGGTGAAAATAAATATTACTATCTTAAAGGGGATGTCATTATGCGTAAAATGAACAAATTTGGTCTTGCTGCAAGCCTCTCTCTCGGTCTCGTTATCGCAGGGTGTGGTGCAGAAGAAGACAACGCTGGAAACAATGCTGCTGACAATGCAGGCGGAAATAACGCTGCTGAAGAGAACAATGCGGGCGAAAATAACGCTGCAGAGAACAACGCAGGCGAAAACAACGCTGCTGAAGAAAATGATGCAGCAGACAACGACGGCGGCGAAGCTTCCGGAAATGTCGGTGAAGAGCTGGATTACACAATCACTGGTATTGATGCAGGTGCCGGAATCATGTCTGCAACAGACGAAGCAGTGGAAACATACGAGCTGTCCGACTGGGACGTAACAGCAAGCTCGGACGCTGCGATGACGCAGGCACTTGCGGACGCAGTGGAAAATGAAGAGCCGATTATCGTAACTGGCTGGACTCCTCACTGGAAGTTCTCTTCCTTTGACCTGAAATTCCTCGAAGATCCAGAAGGCGTTTACGGCGAAGCGGAAGACATTCACACATTTGCCCGCGAAGGTCTTGAAGAAGACATGCCGGAAGCATACCAGGTTCTGGACAACTTCCAGTGGTCTGAAGAAGACATGGGTGAAATTATGATGGAAATCCAGGACGGCACAGACGAAGTTGAAGCTGCTCGTAACTGGATCGACAACAATGAAGATACTGTCGCTGAATGGACAGACGGTGTGGAAGAAGTAGACGGCGAAGAAATCAGCCTCGTCTTTGTTGCATGGGATTCTGAAATTGCATCCACAAACATGATCGCACTCGTCCTTGAAGACCTCGGCTACGACGTATCAATGGACCCACTGGAAGCAAACTTCATGTTCCAGGCCGTATCTGAAGGTGAAGCAGATGCAATGGTAGCTGCATGGCTCCCACTGACACACGAGCACCTTGTTGAAGATTACGGTGATTCCATGGAAGACCTCGGAGCAAACCTGGAAGGTGCACGTACCGGCCTCGTTGTTCCTGAGTACATGGACATCGACTCCATTGAAGATCTTCAGTAAATAAAGCAGAACGAACGTAAAACGACCCGGGCTCCTTTGGAGTTCCGGGTCGTTTTTTAGTATTGGTCAGTCGTTTCGAAAAGCATTCCACTTTTTCTCGGCTTTTTTTGCCGCTTTTCGTGCCACCCACGTGTCTCTTCCCCAGAAGAGAAGGAAGCGGATCGTCACAGCATGAACCATAACGCCGCATATTGTCAAAAAGGTGATGACGACCGTGCCAAGTGTTGTTTCCGGTTCAATATAGGAATACCCGAAGAAAACGAGCGCAGCCACACTTCCGACCCAGGCTTCCGCGTAGTGATCCAGTCTGGATGATTCAGCCAGATAAAGCGGGATCGCGCTTAAAAACACGATGACAAAGATACCGGGTATAATATGCGTTGCCTTCTGCTGCGTCAGCAGCTTCACAGCCGGCTTCGTATAATATTTCGTCATCGTTTTCAGACGGAGAAAATGAAGAATGCGCGCGATGCGGGCAAATTGAAAGATGGCATCCAGCGGAATAACGGCGATCACGACGAACGGATTTTGTTTAATAAAGCGCCATTTTTTCTCCGCACGGTAAAATCGGATGCAGAAATCAATGAAAAAGACGCCCCACGTTCCCCATACGATGTACGAATCATACTGCGTTTCATACCAGATGGTCGCAACAGCAGCGAAGGCGAGGATGACCATCATTCCTTCATAGATATATTCAACGGTATATTTATCCCGGGCGATAGGGCTTCCTCCCCTTTTCTCATTTGGATAGTTACTTCGTCGCTTGCATAGGGACGATGTCCCTTATTATACTATGTGTTGTTCTGGATGTAACATTATTCATGAAACTCTCGACTAACAAACTGGAATTCCAAACACATACTCCATTTTACGAAAGGATGTCACGACATGAAGCGATTAACATTTGTTCTTGCAGGAACAGCAGCACTTACGACGCTTGCTGCCTGCGGCCAGGGGGAAGAAACAAACGGGGAGACGACAGAAATTAACTCCTCCAGCAATACAGAAACCAACGAAGTAAATGAGCCGGCGGATGAAGAGCCGGAGAGCGATCCGGAAGAAAATGAGACGAATGAGACGTCCGGTGCTGATGCCAATGAGGAAGATCCGGAGGAAAACATGAACGAAGAAGTCACCTCTCCGGAGGAAGACGAAGAGGAAACGGAAGAAGCAGAAACGGAAGAGGAAGCCTCTGCGGCGAACGAGACAAACGAATCTGCAGAAGAGCCGGAAACCGAAACGGCCGAGCTGAATGAGAATGAGAGCGGTGAAGAAGAAGCTGCGGCGGATGAAGAAGCAGCCATGGTCGATCCGCTGCACCTCTACTACGCGGATGCAGAGCTTCTGGACACGTTCAAAGTAGAAGCGGACACAAGCGTCACAATGGATGACGCCGGTGCAATGGAAGCGATGGAACTCTGGGCCGCCGGTCCGGAAGAAGAGGAGCTTTACGGCCTGCTGCCGGAAGGCGCTTCTGTCCAGTCAGTGGAGCTTGACGATACGATGGCCACCGTCTCTCTTTCTCCGGAAGCAGAGGATGCGAATCTCGGTTCAAGCGGTGAAATGATGCTTACCGACCAGATTGCACTGATGATGGAGCAGTTCGGTGCAGAAGAAACAATGATTCTGATTGACGGCGAAGAAGTCAGTGACTTCCTCGGACACATGGACCTCTCTGAACCAATTCAGGCGGGAGATCCGGAAGCAGTTGAGCTGTACTCCGCAGAATAATGAAAGTACTTGCAGGGAGCCCTCTCCCTCCTGACGACAAACGCTGCAGCGGTCCAGAACAGGCCGCTGCAGCGTTTTTATATGTACCATCGAAATCGTCTCTCTGGTCTTACAAAAACCTGCGCAGCCCCTGCTCCTCCGGTGACGTTAAAAATCCTTCGACAATCTGCCTGAACTCTGCTTCGGACTGTACTCCTGCCTCCCGGTGAAGGAGAAGCTCATAGTACGTGCCGTCCTGAAACCAGTTCGCCGCCCAGCGCCCCTCTTCTTCCAGCATAAGCACTTCCGTTCCTTTAACGATCATCGAGCCTGTCCCTTCCAGTCCAGCAAGCGGCGTGGAAAGGCCGTTTTCCGAAATAGTAAAATCCGCGTAATGCGCATAGTATGTATGGTAGTAGAGCTGACGCCGCTCTCCTGACTCCTGATTAAAATCATCGATGGTTGCTTCAGAGACCTCATTGGTTCCCGCTTTTTCCCCGAACCGGATAGCATAGCGGACAGGCATTTCCCCGCTTTCAGAGGGAATTTCCGCCATGGCCACCATTTCCCACTGCTCTGGGTAGACAAACCCGTCATAGGAAAACGACGAATCCATCAGAGAGTATGGGGGTTCATCGGAAAACGTGCTGCACCCGGCAGTCAGAAGGAACAGGAAAAACAGGCGTATTCTCACTAAAAGCCTCTCCTTTCACTGATTGTTCAAGCAGAAGCCGTCCATCCGGCTTCCGGATATGTTACACTTCATCTTGACTTTGTATAACTTACTTGAGGAGACGGACTATGCTGAATTCAGAATCCTATCATACGATGATCGGCCCCAATGCAGAGCGCTACATACGGTCTTTTGAGCGCAGTCGGAAACCGCATCTGTTCGCAGGATGGAATACCGCTGCCTTTTTCGCCGCGCCATTCTGGAGCGCGTCCCGGCATTTATACGGGGCTGTGCTCTTTTATGCCGCATTTTTGACAGCTGCTGCGTTTGTCGAATCTTTTCTGCCTGCGTGGCTTGGCTTATCCGGCGCGTTTGTACGCACACCTCTACTTGTCGCGGTCCCATTCGTGTTCGTTCATCTTCTTTTTGGGGTATTCGGAAACGCCTGGTTCTACCGTGCGCTGGAGAAGAAAAAATACCACCCTTCCAATGCGCCGATTTTCCGGATGTCCGGCCGGAGCATGAGAGCAGCCTTGATCGCACCGGCTGCCGCTTTTCTCCTGGCTGCCTGGCCGCTGATCACCCTGCTCGAGTGGCAGTACAATCCGCCTGTGGAAAGCGGCGTCTATGTCTACGATGAGGAACGGACCCCTACGCCGGAGGGCATGCTCGATGTCATGGATGATCCGGTATTTGAAAAATACAGCGGCTCTGTAAATCTCTTTTATGCCGGGCCTTCCCTCGAAGGAAAAACGCTCTCCTATGAACTGTTTTACCGCTCCGGCACAGACACGGAGCCGGTCCGGACATTTGAAGTGTCGCTTTTTTCCACCGGAAGGCTTTCGCTTGATCTGCTGGACCTTGCCGATCCGGAGCTCGACACAGGAGAATATGAGCTTCTCGTCTACCTGGATGATACGCTCTATGATACAACGTCTTTCTACGTAAATCCGCCGGCTTCGTAAACGCCAGGCTGTCTGCACCCGCAGACAGCCTGTTTTCATTCAGCCGATTTTCGTTCCGTCCGGCACGTGTTCATCCGGACGTACGAGGACGACATCCCCCTCTTCCGGCATTCCACCGATGACAAGCACTTCGGAGGAGAAACCGGCGATTTTCCGCGGCGGAAAATTAACGATTCCCGTTACCTGCTTCCCTTTCATAATTTCCGGACTGTACCGCTTTGTAATCTGCGCACTCGACTGCAGAATGCCAATCTCCGGACCAAAATCAATTTTCATCGCCACCGCAGGAACCTTTGCTTTTTCCAGATGCCACGCTTCCACTACGGTGCCGATACGGATATCGAGTTTCAAAAAATCTTCAAATTGTGCCATCGAATCCCTCCTGTTTCTTCTAGTATACTGGAAACGCCCTCTGTCATCGACAGGTAACTTTGTTAATAGATGTTTTTCAACGCTGTCATAGAGGGTAGGTATAAGTATTAATGATAAGGCCTTTCCTAATACGACATCATTGGAGGAGATACATCATGGCAGACAACTACGAATATGAAACGAAAAGGCCGAGCATTGTATTTTACATAACCGCTCCACTCGTTCTCGCCTTTGTGTTTTGGGGATTGATCAGCCCCGGCTCACTTGCGGATACTTCTGCAGTCGGCCTTGCTTTTACACTCGATAATTTCGGCTGGTTTTATATGCTTTCCACCGCCTTTTTTATCGCCTTCGTCCTGTTTCTCGCGCTGAGTCCGTTCGGAAAGCTGCGACTCGGCAAACCGGACGAACGGCCGGAATACAACTTTTTCACATGGGTTGGCATGCTTTTCTCGGCCGGCATCGGTGTCGGCTTCGTCTTCTGGGGAGTCGCGGAGCCTGTCCTTTACTTTTTCGATCCGCACCCCGACTTTGCCGGTGCAAGTGAGGAGATCCGAGCCGGCGCAGGGCTCCGCTACGGCGTCTTCCACTGGGCGCTGCATCCATGGGCGATCTTTTCCCTTGTTGCCCTGACGCTCGCCTACGTGCAGTTCCGGAAAGACCAGCCGGCGCTCATCAGTTCCGCGTTTCAGCCGTTTCTCGGTGACCGTGCCCAGGGTCCGCTCGGAAAAGGGATCGATGTATTAGCGGTACTAGCTACATCCACCGGTGTTGCGACAACGTTCGGCCTGAGTGCGCTGCAGATTTCGGGCGGCTTTTCCTACTTATTTGACCCGATTCCAAACAATGCGATTACGCAGATGACGATCATCGGTATCGTCACCGTGCTGTTTATTTTCTCTGCGGCCACCGGTGTAAATAAAGGCATCAAAATTTTGAGTACGATTAACCTGTCGATCGGTGCCGTGCTGCTTCTTTTCGTCATTATCGTCGGACCGACACTGTTTATCGCCCAGAATTTTGTGACGACGATCGGAAGCTACATGTCCAACGTCATGTCGATGAGCCTGGACCTCGATCCTTTCGGTGATGGGGAGTGGCTCGGTAATAACACCATCTTCTTCTGGGCCTGGCATATTTCCTGGGCGCCGTTTATGGGAATCTTTATCGCCCGTATTTCACGGGGCCGTACGATCCGCGAATTCGTTGCAGGTGTTCTGATCGTACCGTCCCTTCTCGCTGCCATCTGGTTTACGGCATTCGGCGGTACAGCGCTTGATCTGATTTTCCAGGGAAATGATCAGATCGGCGAACTTGTACAGGAAAATGTGGAAATAGCTTTATTTGCCACCCTCGGTGAACTGCCGCTCGCCGGCCTTATGAGTACGCTCGCGGTTATTCTCATTATTATTTTCTTTATTACATCGGCAGATTCCGCCTCCTATGTGCTCGGTGCGTTGACAAGTCAGGGCAGTCTTGCACCAAAGCTGTCCATCAAAGTGATCTGGGGCTTCTTAATCGCCGGGACGGCAAGTGCGTTGCTCTTCAGCGGCGGACTTGAAGGACTGCAGACCGCGTCGATTGTCGCCGCACTGCCGTTTGCATTCGTCATGATTGTTATGCTGTTCTCGCTTCTCACCATGATGAGCAAAGATTTGAAAGCAGACCGTCTCCGTCAGCGGAAGCGGGAGCGGACACAGGTGAAAAAAGAAGTATACGGCGGTATGAAAGATAACGTATACGAAGATTTCCGGGATGACGTCCGCGATGATCTGCGTAATGACTTCAAAGAAGAAGTCAGAGAAGATATGTACGATGAAATGAAAGAAGACGTGTACGAGCAGGTGAAAGAGGAAGTGTATGATGATATTAAAGACGAAGTGTACGAAGAAGTAAAAGAGAAAGTGTACAAAGATCTCCGGGAAGATCTTGAGGAACCGTTTGAGGAAGATACCGAAGAGATCAAGCGCCGGCAGCAGGAGGACCGGGACAAATAAGGATACTTTTGTATACAAACAGAGGCCCCCTTTCGGAAGATGCAATCCGATAGGGGGCCAGTTTTCTTTCTACTGTGTCATTTTGTCGTTAAAGCCGAAGAGCCATGTGAGAATAAAGGCAGTACCGGCTGCAATGAGGTTTGCCATGATATAGAGAATAAGGGACATCGCCGTATCCAGGTAAAGAAGCGTACCCGGAATGACGGTGATCGCCATGCCTGTTGCCTGCAGGTTAAACAGTGAGGCGAAGAAGCCACCTGCCGCGCCCCCGATCAGTCCCATTAAAAACGGCTTGACGTAACGGAGGTTAACACCGAAGATCGCCGGCTCGGTAATACCGAGAAACGCAGACAAGGACGATGGCAGCGCCAGTGCTTTCAGCTTTTTCGATGCTGTTTTCAAACCGACGGCCAGAGCAGCACCACCCTGCGCAGCAATACCGGCAGTAATGAGCGCGTTAAATGGGTTGAGTCCGTTGTCAGCAAGAAGCTGGATTTCAAACAGGTTGAAAACGTGATGTACACCTGTAATAACGATTACCTGGTGCAGTCCGCCGATAATAAGACCGCTGATGCCGAATGGAAGATCGAGTACAAACGTCGCACCGGCCATAATCGCTGCTTCCACAGCGGAAAATACAGGGCCGAGGACGAACAATGCAGCAAAGATCATAATTAACAGCGTTAAAAATGGCGTTAAAATTAAATCCAGTGCTTCCGGAATACGCTGACGGAGCCACTTCTCGAGCTTCGCTCCGAAGAAACCGGCGATAAATGCCGGAAGGACCGATCCCTGATAGCCGATAATCGGAATAAAACCGAAGAACATAATCGGTGACGCATCTCCGGAACCGACATCATAGGCGTTCGGGAGTGCAGGGTTTACGAGCATCAGACCAAGTACAATACCGATGACCGGACTTCCACCGAACACCCTGAACGCCGACCAGGCGATGAGCGCCGGCAGGAAGGCGAATGCGGTGTCTGTAAGAACCTGCGTTAAGAGCAGGAAGTTTTCCGGCAGTGCGTCAGGGAATAGGTTTGTAATTAATCCCCGTACCCCCATGAAAAGACCTGTAGCAACGAGTACTGGAATGATCGGCACGAAAATGTCACCGAATGTCCGCAGCAGACGCTGGAAGGCGTTCCCCTGCTGTTTCACCTGTTCTTTCTGATCAGACTTGGAGGACTCGGACACCCCAAGGTCAATCACTTGCTCGTGAATTCGGTTTACGGTACCGGTTCCGAAAATGACCTGATACTGTCCGGAATTGTAAAACGCTCCTTTTACTTTATCAATTTCCTCTACTTTTTCCTGATCGATCTTTTCTTTGTCTTTCACCATCAATCTAAGTCGTGTCGCACAATGGGCAGCAGTATCGATGTTCTCTTTGCCGCCGATGGCCTCGATCAGTTCTTCTGCTATTCTACGGTTTTCATCCGCCATGCAGAACGCTCCTTTCGTTTATGTGTTTCTGGTTGACTGGTAAACATGTGATCGATTCCACAACCTATAAAAAAGAGAAAATCGTTTGTGTAATCGATTCCATCATCATGATAAACGATCCGTATTTAAAAGTCTATAACTAATTCGAGATTTTTCGACTTTTTTCTTTCCGGACTGTATTTGTTCCATCAGGAGTCTGACTGCTTCTTCCCCTGCTTCCTCATACTGGTAGTCAGCTGTCCATAACGGCGGCGACATATATGCCGCAATTTCTGTTCCACCCATACCGGCAATCTGAACCTCTTCCGGAATACGGTATCCCCGCTGCTGAAACACGTGCTGGGCCCCTGCTGCAAGACGGTCGGTTACCGCAAACACAGCATCCGGCACCTCCACACATTCCTGAAGCATCCGTTCGGCTGCCTTTTCTCCGCTCGGAAGGTCAAAACCTGCTGTCTGCACCCATGCAGCTTCCGGTGTAATACCCGCCTCATGCAGCGCATCCTCATACGCAAGCCTTCTTCTTCTGCCAACAGCTTCATCCGAATCATCGACCCCGATGAATCCGATGCGTGTTTTTCCCGCTGCTATCAACTGACGGACGACCGCACCGGCCGCTTCGTAATCCTTAAAAATGACAGAAGAAGCATCTTCAAAATCCTGGCCGACAACAGCTGCAGGAATTTTTAAATTTTGGAGCGCTTCGGTAACGCGTGCCTCCCGGTTCGTTGCGAGAAGAATAATACCGTCCACGCGTCTGCTCTCCAAAAACTGCATGTGCTCAATTTCCTTTTCCGGCTGCAGATTCGAATTGGCAAGCAGGATATGGTAGCCGGCCTCTTCCACCGCCCGGCTGATCCCATCCACGATCCGGCTCGTCGTTTCTGTACTGATGCGGGGAATAATGACTCCAACTGCTTTCGTCCGTTTCAGCCTGAGCGACTTTGCGTGCTCGGACGGCACATAACCTGTGTCCTTTATAACCTGCTCCACCGCTTTTCTCGCTTCATGACTGACATAGCCCGATGCATTAAGCACCCGCGAAACCGTCGTTCTGGAAACGCCTGCCTGCCTCGCAATATCATTGATCGTTACCACACGGCACCTCCTCTCCTTCGATTGTAAAAACCGCCCCATCCACCGGTTTTTCAGAAGATGACAGCGCTTTTCTGATCATAGTGTAGCACGAGTTGTGCTGCAGTCAAATCATTCTGCTTCGCCAGCAATTGGATATAGACGGGGCCTTATGGTGTCATTTCTTTTTAGTATGGAGCCATTTTTCATTTTTTATGTTCTTTTTGTACTAAGAATGCAGGGAATGGGGTATGATATACTTAACACTTTATACCTAAATACTTGAATGCAGGAGGCTGTACTTATGGAACAATCGATTACGCAGGCACCATCTGCGGGCAGACGCCCGCCACTTTCCTTTAAACGGACCATCAGCCGGAAAATGACGCTTTTAATCGTCGGCGCCACCCTTTTCAGTCTTCTGATGGGAGCACCAATCTCCTACATACAGCTGCTCGTTTTTGACAGCGGTGTTCTTTCGTTTCTCGGCAGTGAAGTGAACAGCATCCTGCAGACGTACTTTACACTCATCGTCAACACGCTCATCCTCGTGATCGTCGTTTTCATCGGCCTCCGGCGGATTGTTCTCCGGCCGGTCATGGAAATGAACGAAACAATCCAGCAGATGCAGGGAGAAAAAATTCACCTGGATCAGCGCGTTTCTGTTCGCTCCGAGGATGAAATCGGACAGCTCGGCACCGCGTTCAACCGTCTGAATGAAACGATGGATTCCATCATACATTCTGTCCGCAGCTCGTCCAAAGATGTCGCCGATGCAGCCGAACAGAACGCCGCTGCCGTCGAGGAACTCCACGCCGGCACGGAAGAAGTAACGAACAATGCGTCCGGCATGCTTCAGCAGGCGAGAAGCGGAAACGAGGCGATTGAAGAAGTATCCCAGGCGCTTCTCGAATTGTCCTCACTTATACAGATTGCCAAAGAAAAAGCCGGCGCAGCTGAGAAAACGACGTCCGAAACACTCGAAGCCTCGGAAGCCGGCCGTACCCGCCTGGAAGAGATAACAGCATCGATGGAAGAAATGCGGAACGAATCCAAAGAAACGAAGGCGCATGTCGCCTCTCTGGATGACTATTCCAAGCAGATTCATTCCATCGTGGATACCATTACCGATATTTCGGAACAGACGAACCTCCTTGCGCTGAATGCAGCCATTGAAGCGGCACGGGCCGGGGATGCCGGACGCGGATTTGCGGTCGTTGCAGATGAGGTACGTAAGCTTGCCGAACAGACGTCAAACGAAGCAGAAAATGTCACCGGCATCATTGAAGAAATTACCCGGACGACAGCCCGGGCGTCCGATGCGATGGAGAACAATGACCGTTCCATTGCTGCAGGAAGCAGGGAAATGGAAGAAACCGCGCAGATGTTTGAGTCCATCTTTACCTCCATCCGCAGTACAGCTTCCAACATGCAGGATATTTCGAAAGTGACGAACGAAGAAGTCGCGACATCGGAAAAGATCGTATCACTCATTGACCAGCTGGCGACATTTGTCGAGAGTACGGAAAAAAGTGCTGCAGGCGTGTCGGAGTCCGCGTCAGAAACCAATATTACACTCACAACAATCGCTGAAAGTACAGAGGAAATGAATGAACTGGCCTCAAGGCTCCGGGAAGCCGTCTCTGTCTTTTATGAACGAAAGGAGAATGCCGCATCATGATATTATCGATCCAGGAAGAAAAAGAAAACGTCCGTGTCACCCTCGGCGGTGACATTTATGTGCAGGATGCATCGACGCTGCGGGAGCAGCTGCTTCCTTATGCCGAAGAAGGCAAATCCAATTTCGTTTTTGATTTTTCCAAGGTGACGTTTATCGACAGCGCCGGGCTTGGTGTGCTTGTGGCCATCTACAAGCGGGCAGCCCAGAATAATGGAGGCGTCCGCATTCAGAATCCACAGCCGCAGGTGGCGGAAATTTTCACGCTTACACGGCTTCACCACGTCTTTTCGGTGGACCCTTCATGAGTACGCCCTCTTTTGATGACGCCCTCCGCCGCGCCGTTCACCTTATCTTGAAACGAACCCCTCTGACCAGAGCCCTGCTGTCTACACCGGCGGGCTTTTTCTCCGTGGAGGATACTGGGATGCGGGAAGTACCGGTCCTCTCCTCTCCTGTGCCTGCAGAACAGGGGCGGCTGCATCTGCATCAGGACCACGCCGTCTACTGGTTCAACGAGCAGTGCTCCGTCTGGTTTCCGAAATATGACGTCCGGGAGCTGACCGGTGATTCGGTACAGCTGATACAGGATTTCCTCTCATTCGTCCCTCACGATGCAGAGGGCGGAAAGGACCGGATCAGCTCCCGCCAGCTCATGGACACGCTCCCCTACCCGGTCTTCACATTTACCGTGAATATGGCAGTCTGCACGTGGAATTTGAAAATGGAAGGCTATATTGAAGACACAGCTGTGTCTCTTTCCGACTGCCGGCTGCCTGAGCTTTTTCTAAATCAGACGGAAGAAAAGCTGGAAGCCGCCTTGTTCCGTGCGGCAGCCGACGGCACCAGCACATTCCGTGGCAATCTGCAGTCCCGTTCCATTTTTTATACGTTCGACTGGGATATTACACCGCTTTACGATGAGGAGGGGGATATTTATGCATTCTCCGCGTTCGGCCGGAATCAGACGCGCGAACTGGACCTCGAACAGGAAGTGCTGATTGCCGGCATGCTGCAGAAGTCGATGATGCCGCCGCCGCTCCGGGATGCAAGGATCCGGCTGGACCCGGTGTATCAGCCAGCGGGACACGTGAGCGGGGATACATACGGCTACTACTGCAAAGAAGACGGACGGAAGATTTACGCCTACCTCATCGATGTGATGGGTCACGGTCTGCCGACAGCGATACAGACAGCGGCCGTTCGCCTTCTTTTTGAACAGGCAGGCAGAAGCAGTGCTCCACTTCATGAGCGGATGGCACAGATAAATGCAGTCAGCTACGAAACCCTGCCGGTCGACTACTTTGCTGCAGCGATCATGATGGAGTTTGACCTTGAGACCAACGAACTCTCGTACACTTCGGCAGGCGTCAACCACTTCCTGCACGGCACGACAGAAGGGACCGCTTCGATCGAGACCCCGAGCCCATTTATCGGTATGTTTGAGAATGCCACTTTTACTACAGAAACGTTTTTTCTGCAGGATGGGGAGCACGTCCATCTTCTGTCTGACGGTATTTTTGACCTGATTCACGTGGACAAACTCGCCGCCATTACCAATTATGACGATGTATGCAGTTACCTTAAGACACTTGCGGTATATCATAAACGCGATGATGCTACGGCTGCTTCGATGCTGATTCTCCCAGCCGGAGATGTACAGGAGGCTTCAGAATGATTGTTTTCCACCATACGCTGTACTCTCCATCACTGCAGGACTATGAAGCACTGATGCAAAAAATCCGGCCGCTTCTTGCGGAAGAACTGGAAAGCGGTCTTGGGGTATTTGATGTGGCCGTCAGTGAAGCCGTCATGAACAGTATCTCCTACACAGAATCTGAAGCAGTGACTGGTCAAGGCATCACGATCTGTATCCGCCGTTCGGCCGGACGAATTTTCGTCCGGGTTTCCCACCACGGATCCGGATTTGACGGCAACGGCCGCCTGGCCCTTCTCCGCGAAAATCGGGAAACGTATATTGCAGAACATATACTCGACGAATCCGGCCGCGGTCTCCTTATCATGCAGGAAGGCAGTGATGCCGTACGCTATAACAAAGAAGGCAATCAAGTGCTGCTGGTGAAAAAGCGGCGATAGCCGCGGGCCGGCACCTCGATTCAGCGCTGGTTCTCCTGGCGATTTCATTTTTGGCGGTCCTCCTGGCTGCTGCTTTCTTCTCCCATAGAAAAAAAGCCGTTCCGGCGCCCTATTCAGGCTGCCGGAACGGCTTCATGTTTATTTCACCATCATGACAGGTGCTTTCACGTACTTCATGACTTTATGACTCACACTTCCGAGGACCATCGTCTGCACGGTGCCCAGCCCGCGGCTGCCGAGAACGAGTGCGTCGTACTCCCCTTCATTTGCATGCTCAATGATCGCTTCAGCGACGCCATTTTTTCCGTGAAGAATCGTGTGGGAAGCCTCGATGCCTTCCTCTTTAACCTGCTCTTCAAACTGGCGTACCATTCTTTCTCTTTTTCGTGATGCGCTCTCGGAATCACCGGAGTGCAGCACATCGGTTTTTGATTTGTTTCCCGCAACGACGTAGAGGATTTCAATCGACGCTCCTTCGTTTAACGAAGCAAGCTCCACTGCTTTCTCTGTCGCACGGCGGCTGTGGTCGGAACCATCAATCGCCAGCAGAATTTTTTTAAACATACAGCATCCTCCAATTAGTGTCCGGACGCTTTGCTGAGTCCGCCGATTTTATCCATCAGCTCGGAACTCTCTTTATTCAGTCCGGTCACTTCCACCTTAATATTGCGCATATCATATTTGTGCTCAATTTTGTCGATCGCACCGACAGCAGAGTCATCCCATAAATGCGCATTCGATACGTCCAGTATAACCTTTTTCACGTCTGCTTCAAAGTCGATCTGATCGACAAAATCCTGAACGGAAGCAAAGAACAGCTGCCCGTGGATTTCATATGTCAGGGACTGTGCTTTGACGTTGAAGTGCTCTTCCACGGTTACTTTGGAAAGCTTCCATGCGAAGAAGATCGCACTCAGTAAAATCCCGGCAAACACACCGATGGACAAGTCGTGTGTATAGACGACCGTCGCCACAACGACGACCATTACAATCGCATCGGTCCGTGGTATTTTGTGAATGTTCATTAAGGAAGACCAGTCGAATGTACCGATCGAAACCATGATCATTACGCCGGCAAGCGCAGCCATTGGAATCTGAACGACGATTCCGTTCAGCGCAATGATCATCGTCATGAGAACCACACCGGCAGTAAGAGAAGACAATCTTCCGGTTCCGCCTGATTTCACGTTAATGACAGACTGACCGATCATGGCACAGCCGGCCATTCCTCCGAAGAAACCAGTTACAACGTTCGCGTAACCCTGTCCGCGGCTTTCCTGGTTTTTATTGCTGTCCGTGTCTGTCATGTCATCTACAATCGACTGAGTCAGCAGCGACTCCAGTAGACCGACAACAGCAAGTGCAAGCGAGTACGGGAAAATGATCGCGAGTGTTTCAAAATTCAGCGGGATATCCGGCAGTAAAAAGACCGGAAGGGTACTTGGGAGCGTCCCCATGTCCCCGACGGTGCGTACACCGGCGTTCATCATGATAGCAATGCCGGTAACGACGATAATGGCAACCAGCGTGGAAGGAACGGCCTTCGTCACGCGTGGAAGAAGATAGATAATCGCGAGTGTCAGTGCGACGAGCGAGTACATCACCCACGTCTCTCCAACGAAATGCTGGAGCTGCGACGTAAAGATGAGAATCGCAAGCGCATTGACAAAACCGATCATAACGGAGCGGGGGACGAATTTCATAAACTTTGCCAGACGGAAGACGCCGAATAAAATCTGCAGCACCCCGGTCAGGATCGTCGCTGCAAGCAGGTATTCCAGTCCGTAATCGGCAACGAGCGTAATCATCAGGAGCGCCATTGCCCCTGTTGCCCCGGATATCATACCCGGACGACCGCCGACAAATGCAATAACTACAGCGATACTGAAGCTTGCATAAAGACCTACCATCGGATCGACACCGGCAATAATGGAGAAAGCAATCGCTTCCGGAATCAGGGCCAGTGCCACGACGATACCGGAGAGAATGTCTCCTTTTACATTGCCAAACCACTCATTTTTCAGTTTTTCTTTCGAGAACAAGAGATGCACCTCTTCCTAAAGTTTTTGTTGTTCATGAGTCCTTCCGCGAAAGACTCGGTCCGTAGTGAACAATCGGAGTATAACAGCTTCCAGTAATAAGTCAAAACTCCATGTAAGCGTGCATCATTCCCTTTATTCTCTATTCATCTTCCTCATACGCCTGTTTATTCTCTTTTTCAAAATGTGAAATTTCTTTGTCTCCCTTTCATTTACAGAATCTTCACGTTACTTACGTCATCCTTACATCAAATTAACGTCCCCTTTATATGCATCCGTTAAGGTGGAATCAGGTACCGGGAGTGCCTGAAGCAGACTGAAGGAGGATATATATGCAGATTAAAGCGGTTTTTTTGGACATGGACGGGACGCTGCTGCGCTCAGACAACACTATTTCCCACCGGACGAGGGAAGCAGTAGCCCGGTTGAAACAACAGGGAGTCCACGTTTTTTTAGCAACAGGGAGGCACTTGGATATCACCCTTCCCTACCACCGTGAACTCGATCTGGACACGCCGATCATCTGCCTGAACGGTGCGGCAGTTTACGATTCCTATTCACTGGACCCACTGCAGCTCCGCCCGCTTCCGATTAAAAAGGAGCTTCATCAGGCAGTCATGGCTCAGTCTCCGAGAAATTTAATGATTCATTCAGCAGAAGGACTATACTGCGAAAAGGAATGCAGCATCATCCAGGAATGGTCCAGAGAAGGACGGCGCGCGCCGCTTTATGCCGGCCCGATTACAGACGCCCTTCCATCCACTATATTAAAATACAGCGTCCGCTCCTTCTCTCATTTAACCGTCCCCTCTTCTCTCTACCGCCCGCATGCGGATATGATCCGCTGGGATGACGGCTTTGAGCTCGTGCGGAGCAGCGTTTCAAAATGGGCAGCGATCGAATACCTTCTTTATCAATATGGCATTCATAAACGGGAATCCCTCGCATTCGGCGACGGACCGAACGACATGGAAATGCTTCTGCACTGCGGAACAGGTGTCGCGATGGCAAACGCCGGGGATCTCCTGAAGCAGAACGCCGATTTCGTGACGATGCATCACGAAGCAGACGGGGTGGCCCGCTTTCTGGAAGGGTTTGTGTTAAAGAATCATTTCCCCGCGCCGGCTGCTGCACTTTCCCTGTAAAAAGTAAAACACGTCATTTTATCATCGTTTGTCCTATTTTTCTCCATTTTACTGTAAACGATTTACGCCCCCTTCCGCCTCCGCTACACTTAGGCTGGGAGGGAGTTTATCGTGGTCAAAACATATTTACTGGCACTGTTTGCAGGATCAGTCATAACATTTCAATCCTGCAGTGATAATGAACCATATGAGGCAGCGGAGCTGACAATTGATCCCGTCTATTCCCAGGGGACGCTTTCTATCACACCGGTTCTTACATACGATGGGGAAGAGACCAGAACATTTCACTATGGGCACAGCATCTCCAGAATTACGGAAGTCCGCCATGAGGGAGAAATAATTTATGAAGCGGAGGAAGAGGCTGTCGACGTCGATCAGCAGACAGTTTTCCGTGAAGGGGATGACCGCGCCGGCTATACGGTGGAAATCGACGCGGGTCCCGGTATGTATACGGTAGAGGCGGAAGCCGCTTTTGCGGTTCTGGATGAAGATGAGAAAGCCTCCGAAGAAATGTATCAGCACCGCCTTGTTCAGGAACTGGAAGTGCAGGATGGAGAGGCTCTGGACGAGGAATAACTGCCTGAACCTAAAAGAGAAGCATTCGGCTTTATCAGGAGAGCGGTGAAGAAGTTTTTGTCTATTTCTCCGCTGTTCAGGCTGAACGATTTAAAACACTGGCAGGAGGTCGGAACGTCGAAGGCTGCCGGCAGCACCGCGGAATAACCGAAAAACAGCCGGAGAGCTTTGACATGCTCCCGGCTGCTTTTCTTATGCCGTCCGTCCGCTCTCCGTGTTATACTGCGGTTGAACGCAATGATACGGAAAGCGGTGAACTTTATGCTGCAGGATACCGGCGAACGGATCATCCCGGATGAAATGAAAGCTACCAACGGCATGCTTCTCGAACACATCGCCCGCTACCACTTTGCCCTCCCTTATGCAGGAGGACGGGTTCTTGATATTGCCTGCGGCAGCGGATACGGCGCGCAGCTGACGGCGAAATCCCGGAAAAACGAAGTGTCTGAAGTAACGGCGGTCGATGTGGATGAAGAAACCATTCATTACGCAAGAGGACGCTACTACCACCCGTCGCTCACGTACACAGCCGGCGACCTGCTTGACCCGGAGCTCCCGGAAAAGATCGGCACCTTCGATACCATACTTTCGTTCGAAACACTGGAACACCTTCCCGATGACAAAGAATGCCTGCAGCGGCTCGCCGCACTCCTCAAGCCCGGCGGCACACTCGTATTGTCCACGCCGTTCGGCGCCGGCAGACACGAGCCATGCAGATCGCCGTTCCATTACTTTCAATTAACCGAGCAGGAATTCACCTCCCTGCTTCACGACAGCTATTTTTCCTTTGCATCCGTACAGCAGTACTACCAGCTCGGCGTCAGCTTTGATCAGCAGAAGCGCCCCGGCGTCCACTATCCGATCGGCATCGCCGTCGTGACTGCTCCGGAGTCGACGGTTTAATAACCGTTTGTCACATCCACTTCGTTGACCGGAAGCTCCCCGTTTTTCTCAAACGCCTTCACGTTCGGGATCAAAATATCCCGGACGACACGTTCATCATAATACTTCGTAGACCCTGCCGTATGCGGCGTCAGAATCACCTGCTCCATCTCCCAGAATGGATGATTCTCCGGCAGCGGCTCTTCGTCAAACACATCGAGCCCCGCCCCGGCAATCACGCCGTTCTGGAGCGCCTCCACCAGACTTTTCTCCTCGACAGTACCGCCCCGGCCGATATTAATAAAAAAAGTTCTCTCATTCATCTTCTCAAACCGCGCTTTCGTAAACCACTCTTTCGTATTCTCCGTCAGCGGCAGCGTATTCACCACGACATCCGCTTTTTCCAGGTACGCATCCGCCTCCTCCGGCGTCACCGTCTTCTCCGTATAATCCGCATGTTTTCCGCTCCTCCTTACACCAATCACACGCATACCGAACGCCTCCGCCAGACGGGCCGTCTCTGTCCCGATTGCCCCCATCCCATACAAAAGCACCGTCTGCCCGTGGATCTCCTCTTTCAGACCCGCATGATGCCACTCCTTTTTTCCCTGCAGACGCACGTATGCCGCAATCTTCCGCGTCCACCCAAGAAGCATCGCAAAAATCGTCTCCGAAATCGGCCGCGCATGCACCCCGTTCGCACTCGTCACACGCCATCCACGTCCCGCATAACGCTCCAGCGGCAGCTGATCCACGCCCGCACTCCACGTCTGAATCCAGGAAAGCGGCGCTCCTTTTCCGATCTCTTCCTCCATTTCCGGCTTCCATGCTGCAATGACATCCGCCTCCTGCAGCTTTTCTGTCTGCAGGCTGTCCTTTTCCTTAAACGAAATCGCCCAGTCCGGAAGTTCCCGGCTCAGCTCCTGTTTTAACGTGTCAGAGAGGTTTTTTCCAATAAACATTTTCCGTTTCATCGTACGCACACATCCTTTTCTGCTGGATTATTCCGCGACACCTTTGTGAACATGGTAGATGGTGTCTACTTTCTCCGGTATACTGAACAAGGCTGGTGCTACAGGATGCACCATAAAACAAACGTATACAGAAAAGGAGAATCCCCATGTCCTATCACAAACTGCTTCTTGTCACTGCCGCGGCCTTCGGTGTCGTCGGTGTTTTTATGGGAGGGCACATGGCAGGCTCCGGCGGTCCGGCGCTCCGTCCGATTCACGCACACGTCCTCGTCGTAGGCTGGCTGACGCTTGCGGTCTGGTCCATGTACTATAAAGTGTACCGCCCTGCTCCCGGAAAGCTTGCTTTTTTCCAGGTCTGGAGCGGCATCATCGGCACGATCGGCCTCTGTACGGGCATGTATGTATTCATGCTCAGCCCGTTTAACCTGCCGGAATTGTTTACCCTTCTCTATTATATCATCAGCGGCTCTATCCTCATGATCAGCTTTTTCCTCTTTTTCATTATGGCACTGAAAACGCCGGATAATGAGACTGCCTGATGAAAAGAAACAGCCCCGGACGTTTTTTGTCCGGGGCTGTTTTACCGTTTAATTCATAATGTCACGGCCCCAGAAACGGTGCGAAGCAACCGCTTCGGCGAAGGCCTTAGGGAAGTCTGCCGCATTGTCTTCAAGTACCACTCCCGGCCGGTCGTTCATGTTTTCTGCCTCCAGCCATGCAGCGGCATCTTTCGTCGCGCCAATCGGCTTGAAGTGCTGGAACGCCTCCAGCAGGAAGTAGCGGGCATCATGCTGGAACGGACGGTCCGTATCTTTTCCGCCGACAGCAAGGAGGGCATCAAACAGGACGGATTCTCCGGTAAGGAACGTATGATCCACACCGAGTTTCGTGCCGTCAGAGCCGGTGAGCTCGCCGCCCTTGGCGCTGATCACTTCAATCACCGCTCCCTCTGCACGGAGTTTTTCCGCCGCGCTGCGTACCGCATCTGCATTATAGCCGTCTGCAGCAATAATGCCGACTTTCCGTCCGGACGGCGTAAACGTTGTGTTTTCCTGGCTGAGTGCCGGGGACGCTTTTGTCACCTGGGACTCGGTGCCGACTGCTTTCTCTGTACCCGTTGCTTCCGCAATCGTGTCGGAAAGCTCACGGCTTACGTTGGCAAACATGTCCACGACCTGCTTCTGGACAGATGGCTCGCCGACTTTCCCGAGCTCGAAGCTGAACGCTTCTTTAATGTGTTCTTTCTCGGGATCGCTCATCGAATTCCAGAATAACCGTGCCTGCGAGAAGTGATCTTTGAAGCTGTCGCTCCGCGCCCGGATTTTGTGTGCATCGATCCGCTCGTGATAATGCTCGAAGCCGCCCTCTTCCGGTGGCGTCGTCTCCGGCGTATTATCTGCAAGCGAGTTATTGCCGTAGCTTACCTGACCCCGATTCACCGTCTGGCGCATGTGGCCGTCCCGCTGATTGTTATGGAACGGACAGACCGGACGGTTGATCGGAATCTCGTGGAAGTTCGGTCCGCCGAGACGGATCAGCTGCGTATCCGTGTAGGAGAAGAGACGTCCCTGGAGCAGCGGATCGTTGGAGAAGTCGATTCCCGGCACGATGCTTCCCGGATGAAAAGCGACCTGCTCGTTTTCTGCAAAGACGTTATCCACGTTCCGGTTCAGCGTCATTTTTCCGACGATTTTCACCGGTATTTCTTCCTCCGGCCACACTTTTGTCGGATCGAGAATATCAAAGTCAAAGGAAAATTCGTCTTCTTCTTTAATAATCTGCAGACCGAGCTCGTATTCCGGGTATTCGCCGTTTTCAATCGATTCCCACAGGTCGCGGCGGTGAAAATCCGCATCTTTACCGGAAAGCTTCTGCGCTTCATCCCAGACGAGGGAGTGCGTACCGAGCACCGGCTTCCAGTGGAACTTCACGAAATGGGACTCCCCTTTATCATTGATGAGCCGGAACGTGTGCACACCGAAGCCTTCCATCATACGGAAGCTTCGTGGAATACCGCGGTCGGACATCGCCCACATCGCCATGTGTGCAGATTCCTGATTGTTCGCAATAAAGTCCCAGAATGTATCGTGGGCTGAGGCTGCCTGAGGCATGCCGTTGTGCGGCTCCGGCTTCACCGCATGGGCGAGATCCGGAAACTTGATGGCATCCTGAATAAAGAAGACAGGTATGTTATTTCCAACGAGGTCGTAATTTCCTTCATCTGTGTAAAATTTCGTTGAGAAGCCGCGGACATCGCGCACTGTCTCGGAGGAACCTTTTGAACCGGCGACGGTGGAAAAACGGACAAATACCGGCGTCGTTTTAGATGTATCGTTTAAAAATCCGGCTTTCGTAAATTCCTTCAGCGGTTCATACACCTGGAATTCGCCGTGTGCCGAATACCCTCTCGCATGCACGACGCGTTCCGGGATCCGTTCATGGTCAAAGTGAGTCATTTTCTCCCGGAAGTGAAAGTCCTCGAGAAGCGTCGGCCCGCGCTCGCCGGCTTTTAAAGAGAACTCATCCTCCGCCATTTTCAATCCCGTGTTCGTCGTCAGCTTCTTGCCTTTATCTACGACTGTGTACTTTTCCAGCTGCTCGTCTTTTTTCGTTGGTTTCCGGTTTTCCGCCATTCAAGTCATCCTCTCCTGCATAGTGAAAAAGCCGGTATCCGGCCTTTCCCTGTAGAGACAGTTGTTCCCATCCGGGAAATGACTTAAACCGTTCTGCCTTCGAACAAGACTTTCGTCGGAATACAATCGCATACAAATTCCACTGGAATGCCTTCTTTCAGCATAAATAAATTAGGCAGAAACTGCCTGGTCTTAAAAGAAAAGAGATACATGCGGGAAAAGCAGGAGCTGAAGATCCACCGCTGCTGTTTTTACGGCGGTTAGCTGAAGCCCTGCCCGCGGCAGGCGATTGCCCTTGGAAGGATCAACCCCTCATACAGAAAGCCCTCACCAACAATGGTAAGGGCTTCTACTGATTCTGGTTTTGTCCCAGCCTCTATTTATTATTTTCCTTTTTCCAGCGCCTCGATCGCCTGCTGGACCGAGCCATACGTCTGCAGTTCCGTAAAGTCGATATTGATGCCTCTTGTACGCATGGCGATTTTCGGCGTGATGCCAGTAATAATCATGCGTACTCCTTTCAGCTTGAGAAGGTCTCCGAGCTGAAAAATGCCGTATGTCGCCGCTTCATCCATATCCTGAAATCCGGACAGGTCGACGATCATCGTCTCCACCTCGTCTTTATCAAGCTGCGGCAGAATGCGCTCAATGATAATATTCATCCGGCGCTCATCGATGTTTCCAATGATCGGCAGGACAGAGACACCTTCTTTTACCGGCACGACAGGGGTGGAGAGCAGCTCAATTTCTTCGTTGAACCGCTTCAGCTGCTCCTGCGCTTCTTTATACTCCGTAATATCTTTTTGAATGCCGACAAAATAATGCTGTTCCTCTGCCTCAAGGTAGATGGGGTCAATATGAAGCAGGTTCCAGAAAGGCGTCCCATCCCTTTTGTAGTTCAGGATTTCGACAGACACCGGTTCTTTCGCTGCAATCGCCTTCCGGAGCGTGGCAAGCGTCTCCGGATCGGTATCTTCCCCCTGAAGAAAGCGGCAGTTACGTCCAATCATTTCCTCCCTCGGATAGCCGGTCAGATCCGAGAAACCCTGGTTGGCATAAATAATCGGATTATCCGGCTGTTCGGGATCGCTGATAATGAACACGAGCTGCGTTTTTTCGAGCACTTTGTTTTTTAGTTCCTGCAAATCCGTTACCACTGGATCGCCCCTTTTCTCAAATACTCCCGCTTTCCGGTGAAAGCAGGCTCTGAATTTCCGCTTTCTCTATTGTAGCGAAATTCCAAAGTATTGAAAAGCAGCAGCTATTCGTGGACATCCGGGTCATACAGCCTGGAAAGAATCAGCGTGCAGGCACCGATGAGCGACGCTTCGCCTTTCAGCTCCGCCGTCACGACTGTCGTCGCCGCGGCTCGTTCTGTGAGCGCCCGTTCCTCAATGACTCTTTTTACGGCAGGCAGCAGGTAGTCCTCCGCTTTTGCCACGCCGCCGCCGAGTATAATCAACGGCGGATTCAGCAGGTGAATTGCGTTGATGAGCCCGCGCCCGAGCTCTTCTCCGGCCTCCATCAGCAGGTTCACCGCCTCCCGGTCTCCATTTTCAGCTGCCGAAAAAATTCCTGCTCCGTCCCGCTGGTCTTCCGCAAGCTTCAGCGTACCTGCTTCTGCAAGCTTTTCCGCCTGATAGCGGAGCGCCTCGCCGGATGCCAGCGTCTGCAGGCATCCCACAGCGCCGCAGGAGCACATCCGCCCGTTCCGCTCCATCGCCATATGACCAATTTCTGCAGCGAGGCTGTCGGCGCCGTGGTACAGCGTATCGTCAATAATACAGCCGCCGCCGATTCCTTCGCCGATGTTCAGGCAGAGAAATGTATCCGCACTGCGTCCCGCACCGAACCAGCGCTCTCCGAGTGCCATCGTTTTCGCATCATTCTCTACAATCACGGTCTGGTTCGTCCGCTTCTCAAGCGACTGCTTCAGTTTCACATGGCGGAAACCGAGAGACGGTGCGTGCTCGACCGTGCCCGTTTCATGATCAATAATGCCGTGCATGGCGACACCGATGCCCATAAGCGGAGGCGCCTCTTCCGGGATCTCCCGGATAAAGGCTTCGGTCACCTCCCCGATCCACTCGGAAAACGACGCTGCATCCAGAGAATCCGGCATCTCCACCAGCCGCCGCTCTTTCACTTCCGCCTCCAGGTTCGTCCTGGCGAGCCGCACTTTCTGCACACCGATATCAATGCCGATAATCGAGCGGCTGTCTGCTTTTATCTTCAGTAAAATCGGCCGTCTGCCGCCCTTGGAAATCCCGGAACTGCTTTCAAAAATGACGTTCTCTTCAATCAGCTCCGCGGTCAGATTCGTCACCGTCGGCGGTGTGAGTTTCGTTAATTTGGCCACTTCTGCTCGGGAAACGGGACCGCGGCTCCGGATGGCGGTGAGAATCCGGGAACGGTTGTAGGATTTCATCCGGGAGAAGCTCGTCTGTTCTTTCACGGCCGCTTCCCCTGCACTGTATGCAGAAACCGGTCAAATGCATCCAGTCCCTCCCCGGTGCGTTTAAAGACGCCGGCGTGATGAAGAATCGTATGGAACACATTGCCTACTTCCTGCTCCAGAAACGCTTTTTTGTCCACCGCTTCTCCTTTTTCCACTGCCTCAAGCGCCCATGCGGCATGCTTTTCAGCAATGCTGTCTTTCAATGCCGCTTCCGGATCCGCGCTGTTCAGCGCTTCTGCAGTCAGTTCCAGTTCTTTATCGAGCCTTCCCGGCAGAACGGCGAGACCCATAACTTCGATGAGGCCGATATTTTCTTTTTTAATGTGATGCACTTCTTCGTGCGGGTGATAGATACCCATCGGATGTTCTTCGGACGTCAGGTTGCTCCTAAGCACCAGATCCAGCTCAAACTGCTCCGCGCGCATCCGTGCAATTGGAGTGATCGTGTGATGCGGCGTGCCGTCCGTTTCCGGAATGATCTGCACGGAGCGGTCTTCATACTGCTTCCACTGCCGGAGTATGTCTTCCCCTGCCCGGACGACACTGTGCTTATCCTTTCCGCTGAGACGGACGACCGACATCGGCCAGCGGACGCGGCCTGCTGTGACTCCCGGGTGGGCGGCAAGCTCCTCTTTGTTATCGACTTCCGCCCGCGCCATCGGGAACTCGTACCGGCCTGCCTGATAGTGATCGTGGCTTAAAATGGAGCCGCCGACGATCGGGAGGTCTGCGTTTGATCCGATAAAGTAATGCGGATACTGCTCCACAAAGTCGAGCAGCCGCAGAAAGGTATCTGCTGTAATTTTCATCGGCTCATGATCTGCTTTCAGAACGATGGCATGTTCATGGTAATAGACGTACGGCGAAAACTGCACGTGCCACTCTTCGTCAGCGAGCTTCACCGGAATCGTCCGCAGGTTCTGCCGGGCGGGATGATTTAAGTGTCCGGCGTAGCCGACATTCTCCTGGCAGAGCAGGCAGAGCGGGTACGAGGAAACCACCGCTTTTTTCGCTGCCTGAATTTCTTTCGGATCTTTCTCCGGCTTGGAAAGGTTAATCGTAATATCGAGAGCGCCGTACTCTGTCGGCGTTTTCCAGCTGAGGTTTTTGGCGATCCGGTCACGGCGGATATAGTGTATATCCTGGCACCATTCATAAAACCAGGCCGTTGCCTCCCGGATCCCTTTCTCTCTTTCCAGTTCACGGAACCGGCGCGTCACATCCGACGGCCTCTGGGCGAAAACATCCATCAGCTTCGTATCGAGCAGGTCTCTTTCTGTGACCGTGTTCTGTTCCAGAACGCCGTTTTCCGCGGCCCAGTCCAGAATATCCTGAAGGATGGCTGCGGCTTCTCTGGCACCGTCTCCCTTAGCCGGACGCTCGATCGATTCAGTTATATCAAGGATAGAGAGAAGCTGATTTTTGCAGTAAATGCGGTCCTGGGTCTCAATGAGATGCTTGGAGGCGGCGTAGTCGATCAGTTCATTTAACAGCGCGTCGATGTTCATAGCGCTCCGCCTCCGCGGTACCCTTCCGGATGGCGCTGATGCCATTCCCAGGCCGTTTTCACGATCGTATGAAGATCCTGCTGCTCCGGCTGCCAGTCCAGCACGCGGCGCGCTTTGTCGGAGGAGGCGATAAGAACAGCCGGATCTCCTGCCCGTCGCGGAGCGATTTCTTTCGGAATGTCCTTCCCGGTGACGGCTTCCACCGTATCGATGACCTGCTGCACGCTGAAGCCGCTGCCGTTGCCGAGGTTAAAGACATTCGATTCTCCGCCGCCGCGCAGGTAGTCGACCGCACGCAGGTGGGCCTGAATCAGGTCGTGGACGTGAATATAATCGCGTACACACGTGCCGTCCTCTGTTGGATAGTCGTCACCGAAAACGGATATTTTTTCCCGCTGTCCCAGAGCGGTCTGCAGAATAATCGGGATCAGGTGGGTTTCCGGCTGATGGTCCTCGCCGATATCGTGTACCGGATGCGCGCCGGCCACATTGAAATAGCGCAGGCAGACAGAGCGGATTCCGTGCGCTTCTCCTGCCCAGTGAAGCATCCGCTCAATCGCGAGCTTTGTCTCACCGTATGGGTTGCCGGGTTTTACCGGCATGTCTTCCGTAATCGGAACAGTTTCCGGTTCTCCGTAAACCGCCGCGGTTGAGGAAAACACGATGCGTCCGACGCCGTATTCCTTCATTTTCTTCAGCAGATTTAAAGCTCCGCCGACGTTATTGTCGTAGTAGGTAAGCGGTTCGTTCATGCTGACACCGACGAGGGAGTCGGCGGCAAAATGAAGTACGTCTGTAATGGAATGGGTCTGAAAAATAATATCGAGCACCGCGCCGTCGCGGAGATCTCCTTCGTATAAAACGGCTCCGTCCATCACGGCCTCCCGGTGTCCTGTCTGCAGGTTATCGAGTACGACAACTTCTTCGTTCTGATCGAGCAGTGCTGCTGTTCCATGACTGCCGATATAGCCTGCGCCTCCACAGATTAATACTGCCATATACGCTCATCCTCTCTTTTTTCTATTCAGCACAGACCGGCTCCGCCGCCGATACCGACGACGTAAAAGTCCGGCTTCCAGCCGATTTCGTTTTCGTATGCTTTCTCTATCGCGGAAAGGGTATCATCCATTCCCTGCTTCTCCACGAGGCTGACGGTACAGCCTCCGAATCCGGCGCCGGTCATCCGCGAGCCGATAACACCCGGCTGTTTTGCTGCAGCATGCTGAAGCACGTCCAGATGTGTTCCGGTTACTTCATAATCGTTTTTCAGCGACTGATGGGATTCCGTCATGAGTTGTCCGAACGCCTGCAGATCCCCCTCTTCCAGTGCCTTCGCTGCCTGAATCGTGCGTGCGTTTTCAGTGACGGCGTGACGCGCTCTTCGGTAGAGTGTATCGTCTGTCAGGACTTCCGCGATCTCATCAAACTCCTGCGGACTCAGTTCACATAAGTAAGTGATGTCTTTTTTCTGCTGCAGAAGTGCCAGCGCCTTATCGCATTCCTCTCTCCGCTCATTATATTTCGAATCTGCCAGTCCGCGCCGTTTGTTCGTATTGGCAATTACAAGCTTCATGTCTTTTAACTCCACCGGAGCGTATTCATAATCAAGTGTATTGCAGTCCAGAAGCATGGCGTGCGCTTCTTTACCCATGCCGATCGCAAACTGATCCATGATGCCGCACTGAACGCCGATAAAGTCGTTTTCCGCACGCTGCGCCAGCTTCACCAGCTCGATCCGGTCGATCTGAAAATCATTCAGATCATCCCAGGCAGCTCCCATGACGAGTTCGATGGACGCGGAGGAGGAAAGGCCGGCCCCGTTTGGGATATTCCCGTATACGTAAGCATCAAAGCCCTTCTCCCCTTTCCAGCCTGCCTCTGCCATAACCGCCATCATTCCTTTAGGATAGTTCGCCCAGTCGTGGTCCGCCTCATACACAAGCTCATCCAGCGTAAACGACTGGACACCCTGTTCGCGGAAATTTCCGGAGAACAGACGGATCTGCCTGTCCGACCGCGGGGAGACTGCCATGTAGGTACCTACGGTCAGTGCACACGGAAACACGTATCCTCCATTATAATCTGTATGCTCCCCGATTAAGTTCACTCTTCCCGGAGCGAAAAACAGCTTCTCCGCCGGAAAGCCGAACTGCTCTTCAAACCCTTTACGTACTTTGGCTTCCATCCAACCATCCTTTCTTACCCGATCTTTATTTATTAATTTAATAAACGTTCTACTTGCAGTATAGCGGATTGATTGGCAGATGCAACCCCTTACACGAAAATGAATTTTTTTGATTGATTTTGATAAAAAGTGATTGATTTTGATTGAAAGATGTATTATGATAGCGTTAACAAAACAACAAGAGGTGGACATCATGCTCACATATGAAAGACAGGAAGCGATTTTAAAGCTTCTCGAGCAGCAGAAAATAGCCAAACTTTCCGAACTCACTTCGGCGACCGGTGCCTCGGAATCGACGATCCGCCGCGACCTGAGTGAACTCGAAAAGCAGAACCGCATCAAGCGGATCCACGGCGGCGCATCCCTCCCGTCACGAAAGTCGGAAGAGCCGGATATGCAGACGAAGCGGCAGGTGTTTACGAAAGCGAAAGATCAGATCGGCCGACTCGCTGCAGGAAGAATTGCCGATGGAGATTCCGTGTTTATCGATGCCGGGACATCGACAGAAGCGATGATCAGTCACATACAGTCAAAAGACGTCACGATCGTGACAAACGGCCTGAACATTATTGAAGCCTCCATCCGGGCCGGGTTCCGCACCTACGTTCTCGGCGGCTATGTCAAATCCGGAACGCACGCCTTTGTCGGCAGAGCTGCTGTCGAAGCGATGAAGCAGTACCGCTTTGATAAAGCGTTCATCGGTACAAACGGCGTTGACCTTGAGTTCGGCTACTCTACGCCGGACCCGGAAGAAGCAAATATCAAGCAGCTGGCGATCCGGGAAGCACAGCAGGCCTTTGTGCTTGCGGATGCCTCCAAGCTGAATCAAACGTCGTTTTCACGCTTCGCGGAACTGCAGGAAGCAGAATTGATCACGGAAGAGACGGACAGTTTGGAAAAGTTTCTCCATCAGCTGATGGACTATACGCGTGTAAAGGCGGTGAGGCTGTGATTTATACAGTGACGTTGAATCCATCCATTGATTATTTCCTCGAAGTGGAGCACTTCACCGAAGGGAAAACAAACCGGGCGTCCTCCCAGCGGCTTCTTCCCGGAGGCAAAGGTATTAATGTATCAAAAGTGCTTCACGCCTTCGGTCACCGGACAGAGCTCTTCGGGTTCACTGCCGGTTTCACCGGAGCCTACCTGGAGGACACGCTGCAGGGGGAAGGGCTTCATACAAACTTCCTGCACGTGGAAGGCATGACGCGGATTAATGTGAAGCTGAAGACAGAGACCGAAACGGAAATCAACGGCCAGGCGCCGGCGATCACCGAAGCAGACGTGAAAAAGCTGGAGCAGCAGATTGATGAACTGACCAAAGACGATACGCTCGTCCTTTCCGGCAGCCTCCCTTCGACCGTCCAGGATGACACGTACTACCGGCTGGCAGCCGAAGCAAGAAGCCGCGGCATCCGCACCGTGATCGATACGAGCGGCACACCGCTGAAAAAGGCACTCGACGCAGAGCCCTTTCTCATTAAGCCGAACATTGCAGAACTGGAAGCATTGTACGGCGAAAAAGCGGCAGGGAAAAACGACGTTTTAGAGCTTGCCTCCCGCGCGGTGGCCGGCGGCGCACATTACGTCCTCGTTTCAAGGGGCGCGGATCCCGCACTTCTCGTATCCAGGGACGGCTTTACGGAAGCGGCCGTACCGAAAGGAGAAGTGAGGAACTCCGTCGGCGCCGGGGACTCTATGGTGGCAGGATTTCTTTACCGCCTGGAGGAAAACGGTTCGATCGAAGATGCTTTCCGCACGAGTGTTGCCTTCGGGTCGGCGACGACGTTTTCCACTGGATTTGCCACTCGTTCCCTTGTTGAAAAACTGGAAGCAGAGATTGATTTATTAAAGGGGGAATTAACATGAAAATTACAGAACTGTTGAAGAAAGAAACGATGGTGCTCGAACTGGCATCGACCTCCAAGGAAGCAGTCATGGAGGAGCTTGCCGAAACGCTCGACAAAGCCGGCCACTTGAATGACCGCGCGTCGTTCTTAGAAGCGATCCGTGAGCGCGAGTCTCAGAGCTCCACCGGTATCGGGGAAGGGGTTGCGATCCCGCACGCAAAAACAGCTGCAGTCACGGAACCGGCGATCGTGTTCGGCCGCTCGCAGGAAGGCATTGATTACGATGCCCTCGACGGCCAGCCGAGCCACCTGTTCTTCATGATCGCAGCAAGCGAGGGTGCCAATCAGACACACCTGCAGGCCCTCTCCCGCCTCTCAACCTTGTTAATGGACGAAGATTTCCGTCAGGTGCTTTTGAAAGCGTCTTCGAAAGAGGATATTTTAAAAGCAGTCGATGCAAAAGAAAAAGAAAAGCTCGCAGAAGAGGATGCGCCAGAAGCGCAGGAATCTTCCGGCGGCACACGCCCTTACTTCATCGCTGTTACCGGCTGCCCCACAGGCATCGCCCACACGTACATGGCAGCGGACGGGCTGAAAGATGCAGCGAAAGAGCTCGGCTATGAAATCAAAGTCGAAACAAACGGGTCCGACGGGGTGAAGAGCCGCCTTACCGAAGAGGACATCTCCCGCGCGGACGCGGTCATCATCGCCGCCGATACGAAGGTGGAAACGGACCGCTTTGACGGCAAGAAGCTGATCAACGCACCAGTTACTGCAGGAATACGCCGTCCAAAGGAACTTCTGGAGCAGGCGAACCGCGGCGACGCACCGGTTCACCGTGGAAGCGGCAGCAGTACTTCAGGAGAAGAAGCCTCTTCCTCCGGCGGTGGCGGAGGCCTCCGCGGCGCAGGTCAGGCGATTTACAAGCATCTGATGAGCGGTGTCTCCAATATGCTTCCATTCGTTGTCGGCGGTGGTATTCTCATCGCACTCTCCTTTTTCTTTGAAGATCCGGTCAGCGGCGAGATCAGCCCGTTCGGACAGATCCTGTCTGAAATCGGCGGCGCCAACGCGTTCTTCCTGCTCGTTCCTGTTCTTGCCGGCTTTATTGCCTACAGCATCGCCGACCGTCCTGGTTTCGCTGCCGGTATGGTAGGTGGTCTGATGGCAGGAACCGGCGGCGCCGGCTTCCTCGGTGGTATTATCGCCGGTTTCCTCGGTGGTTATCTCGTTCTTGGTATCCGCAAGCTCTTCTCGTTCATGCCGAAGTCGCTTGAAGGAATTAAAACGATTCTCGTCCTTCCGCTCTTAGGTATTTTCTCGACTGGTTTTCTCATGTACTTCCTGATTGTGCCGCTCGAAGCAGCCCAGACCGGAATGGTCAGCTGGCTGGACGGTCTCGGCACTGGTAACATTGTATTCCTCGGTATTCTGCTCGGCGGTATGATGGCGGTCGACATGGGCGGACCGATCAACAAAGCGGCTTTCGCCTTCGGTATTGCCATGATTGAAGCAGGTAACTTCGCACCGCACGCAGCGGTCATGGCCGGCGGCATGGTTCCGCCGCTCGGAATCGCCCTGGCAACGACGTTCTTCCGGAAGAAGTTCACGAAAGAAGAACAGGATTCCGGCCGCACGAACTATGTGCTCGGTGCATCGTTTATTACAGAAGGGGCGATTCCATTCGCCGCAGCGGACCCTGTCCGCGTTATTCCATCCATTATTGCCGGTTCCGCTGTAGCAGGCGGCCTGTCCATGCTGTTCGGCGCAGCAACCGAAGCGCCGCACGGCGGGGTGTTCGTTCTCCTGCTCGTCGAAAACTGGCCGCTGTACCTGCTGGCTATTGTCATCGGAGCCGCTGTCACAGCTGTGCTTCTCGGCATCCTGAAAAAGGACAAAGCAGCACCGGCCACACCGAAAACGAAAAGCAGCGGAAAGAAATCCGCCGCAGCTTAAATACTGCTGAACAGAGCAGGGCCGTCCGCAGTCGTATCGACGATTGCGGACGGCCTTTTGCTGTGCGTATTTCCGGACCGGACCGCCGGAAGCGTCTAAGAATTCGTGCATAGAAGGCAAAAAAAGAAACCCTCCCTTTCGGGAAGGTTGTCGAACAGGCAGAAGGATGGCGGTGCTTCTCCAGACCTCGGCGGAAGCTTGCCGTGGGGCTTGCCTCAGCTATTTCCCAGACCGCCCCGGTCTGGGAAAGGATCTTCGGACGGCGCTGATCCCATCGGCGTCCCCGCCGGGCCTTCCGAAGCACCGCTTCATCGAACAGACGGCTTCCTATACGAGCCGGTGCCTTGGTAGTTATGGCGCAGCGAGCCGGGAAGGGAGTCGGACCAGGGAAGGTAAGCTTCCAGTCCGGCCGGTACGGGAGCATGTCCATCAGATAGGTCGGGTACGTATCGGGATGCAGGTAGTCAGCTTTCGCCGTTTCGATCAGGCTGTATACCGCCGCGCTGATCCGTGCTCCCCGTGAGATTCGGGAAAACATCCAGTTGTTTCGTCCCACGGCAAAACTGCGAATGCCCCGTTCCATCCGGTTATTATCGAATGAAGAATCTTGATCCGGTCCTTATATTTGCCGCAGAATAAAAAAGGTCCGATTGGAAGGGATCCAATTGAAAGCGTTCCTGTACCAGGGCCGAGATGCCGTCAATTCCGAGGCGCATGCCGGTGTCGCCATGGGCAAGAAAAATCCGGTGCTTACCACTGGATATCGGTATCATCTTTCACCACCTCCACGACTTCCTCAAGAAGCTTCGGCTCAAATCCCGCCGGCACGTGAATCTGAACCTCCCGGCAGGTGAGAAGCAGCTCTCCTGCCAATCGCTTTGAAGCTGGAAGCGGCGCTTTCCAATCCGCAGAACCTAAATAAACCAGGCAGAACCCGACTGGTCTTCGAAAAAAATGAGGTTTATGGAATAGGTTCCCGCTTCCTGCCTACACCTGCAGCCGTACGCGTTCCGGAGGGAATCTGAAAAGCGGAAGCGCCCTGGTCACGAGCGACCAGTCCTGGAGGCCCTGCAGACGAAAGCTGCTCTTTGCTTTCTTCGGCAGGGGTGAAGGAACCAGAGCGGGCGCTGCAGCTGGACAATGCTTCGATTGAAGAAGCATGGCTCCGCGCGGCCGCGCCGTATGAAAGAAGACCGCTGCCCTGCGGCTCAAACCATAGGCCGGCTCCGCTCATGCTATACAGCCGTGCAAATAGTGCCCGGCTGAAAGACAAGCCCACGCAGGCTTCTGCCGAGTAGCGGAGAAGCTCTACCAACAGAAACAAACGGTAAATGCAGCAAAACGTTGAAATGCTGCAGCTCTTGGCATGCCTGCTTGGAAGAGGCTTTGGATTTTATACATTCTTATTAGTTAAAAAAGAAGCGGTCTGCTTCTTTCTCAGACGGAAGCGCCCGGTCCTGGAGTGGACCGGGCGCTTCCGCTGCACGGCAGAACGCTCTCCAGCTCTGCCTGTGTCCAATTCATCATAAAGGCTTTCTCTGCTTACGCCCACCACATTTCGGTCGGCTCTTCGCGGATGAGCACACTGTTTACGTTGTTGACTGCGCGCTGGAAGCCTTCATCGATCGACATGATCGGGTCTTCGTGTTCGATGCTGACGACGTAGTCATAGCCGTACGTACGGAGGGCGCTGATCATGTCGGCCCACTCCTGCATGCTGTGGCCGCAGCCGACCGAGCGGAACGACCAGGCGCGTGTCTGCACCTCGCTGTAAGGCTGCATATCGATCAGGCCGTACATGTTCACGTTATCCTGATCAATGTACGTATCCTTGGCGTGGAAATGGTGGAGCGCGCCGGCTTTACCGAGAATCTTAATCGCAGCCACTGGATCGATACCCTGCCACCAGAGGTGACTTGGATCCAGGTTAGCGCCGATCGCCGGCGACGTCGCCTCACGCAGTTTCAGCATCGTATGCGGCGAGTGTACGAGAAATCCGCCGTGCAGTTCAATGCCGATTTTAATGCCGTGGTTGTCTGCTTCCGCCGCAATCTTTTTCCACGTCGGAATCAGCTTTTCTTCCCACTGCCACTTCAGAATATCGCTGTATTCCTGCGGCCACGGAGCGACAGGCCAGTTCGGATGCTTGGCTCCGTCGTGATCCCCGGCCGTTCCGGAAAATCCATTGACGACCGGAACATCCATCAGAGACGCCAGTTTGATCGTTTTGATCATGATGTTGTACGACTCATCTGCAAATGCCGTATCCGGGGAAATCGGGTTCCCGTGACAGCTGAAGGCGCTGATTGTCAGGCCGCGGTCGCTCACCTTTTTCAAATACTCCCGGCGGGCCTTTTCGTCTTCAAGCAGCGTATCAATATCGCAGTGGGCATTTCCCGGATAGCCCCCGGTGCCGATTTCCACGGCATCAAGGCCGGATGCTTTGACGTGATCAAGCATTTCCTCAAACGATTTATCTGCAAAGAGAACGGTAAATACGCCTGATTTCATATCTAATTCCTCCTCATTCCTTTTTCGTTAGAGCTGCACACTTCTTCCGGTTTCTGCACTTTCATACAGACCGTCGATAATCTGCTGGATCCGGACTGCTTCCTCCGGCTTTACGATCAGTTCTGCTTCTCCGCGGACGGCATCGAGAAAATTCTGCATCTGCAGCAGTCCCGGCTCTTCTTCTCCCGGGAGCCAGTTCATCGTGCTGTCCATGAGCATGCCGTGCTTGGCCTGATTCACTTCCAGCGGAAACAGGTCCACGCCGCCGGTGTCCCCGGATATGCTGCAGTACTCCTTGTCGTCTTTCACGTTCGCCGCCCAGGACGTTTCAAACAGAAGTGTCGCTCCGTTATCAAAGCGGACGTAGCCGGTTACGTGATCATCGACTTCAAACGATTCGTTATCCACGCGGCCCCACTGGTTGATCTGACCGGGCATGGAACTGAGCTGATTGTACGTATTTCCCGACACTTCCACCGGTTTCGGGCTTCCGAGAAGCCACACGGCCAAATCGAGAAAATGGCATCCGAAATCAATGAGGCTGCCGCCGCCCTGAAGCTCTTTGTTCGTAAAGACGCCCCATCCCGGCACTTTTCGGCGCCTGAGCGCCTGCGCTCTCGCTACCATCGGCGTACCGATCTCGCCGGCATCGATCAGTTTCTTTGCTGCCTGTGATTCTTTCATGGCCCGGTAATGATAGGCAATCATAAGCGTCTTATTTGATTTGGACGCAGCCGCAGTCATCGCCTGGGCTTCTCCCGCAGTCATCGACATCGGCTTTTCGCACATAACGTGCTTTCCAGCTTCGAGTGCTGCAATCGCAATTTCTGCGTGGAATTTGTTCGGGGTACAGATAACAACCGCATCCACCCTGGAAAACACCTCTGCGTACTCCGAAGTGACAAACGGGTGGGAAAATTCCACTGCTGCCTGCTTTGCCGTTTCGATATTCACATCACAGACGGCAGTCACTTCCACCTGCGCCTCCAGTTCTTTAAGCACCGGGATATGCCGGCCGCGTGCGATACCTCCGGCACCGATAATGCCGATCCGGATATAATCTTCCATCATAACGCCTCCTTATGTCAGGTCTACGATGCGTTTAGTCTCTTCGGATTCCAGTGCGCCGAGAATGACTTCCAGCGATTTCTTTCCTTCTTCTCCCGGCACCGGAGGTTCTTCGTTGTTAAGAACGGATGTGATAAATGCATCGATCACTCCGGAACTTGTCTGGCCGCCGTCATCGTTTGTCTGAATGCCGCCGAGCTCATACTTGACGACGTCGCCGTTCGTATAATGGATAATCAGGTTGTCGGCAGGATCGTCTTCGAGGCGGACCATGCCTTTCTCCGTGTACAGAACGGTGGAATTGTCTTCACTGCCGTTATACGACCAGCTTGCGGCAAGCGTCCCGATCACGCCGGCCGGTGTTTTCAGTACGCAGACCGCTGTGTCATCGACCGTGCTGTGATCTTTTGCGCTCGTTTCAATGAACGCGCCGACGCTCTGAAAGTCTTCTCCGAGAAGGTAGCGCATGAGATCGGTTTTATGCACACCGAGATCTCCCATGGCGCCGATAAAGGCTTCATCTTTTTTGAAGAACCAGCTGTCTGCTCCATCGGCGCTCCAGCCTTCCGGGCCTCCGTGGCCGAATGCTGTCCGGAAGCTGTAAATTTTTCCGAGATCGCCGTTTTCAATAAGCTCTCTTGCTTTTTTATGGGATGGCACAAACCGCTGATTATGGGCGATCATGAGCCAGCGGCGGTTGTTTTTCGCAGCTTCGATCATGTCATCGGCTTCTTCACGTGACGTTGCCATCGGCTTCTCGCAGAGGACGTGCTTCCCTGCATTCAGCGCGGCAATTGTGACAGGAGCGTGCAGGTAGTTTGGTGTGCAGACGCTCACGGCATCGACATCTTCTTTCTCCAGCATCGTCTCGTAGCTCGTATACGTCATGGCATTATACATGCTGCCAATTTCCTCGACGCGGTCCTGATTGATGTCGCAGACAGCCTGAACCACAACATCCGGATTGGCATCGTATTCCGGCAGGTGACGGTGACGGGCAATGCTTCCACATCCAACAACAGCGATTTTCAACATATTATTCCACTCCTTTTGGGGTAATAGGTTCCAGCGGTTCGTTGTGATTTCCGTAAACCGGACGGGGTCTTGCCTGAGGGCCCGCCCAGTTCACCGCATTCTGAATCACCCGCTGAACTGCTTTATGATGATACGTCGGGTACGTTTCGTGGCCCGGACGGAAGTACACAATTTTCCCGTTGCCGCGGCGGTAGGTACAGAGGCTGCGGAACACTTCGCCGCCCTCAAACCAGCTCATCATGACCAGCTCATCCGGGGCCGGGATGTCAAAGTGCTCTCCATACATCTCTTCCCGTTCTATTTCAATATATTCCCCGATTCCCTCGGTCAGCGGATGACTCGGATCGAGAACCCAGAGACGCTCTGTTTCGTTTGCTTCGCGCCATTTCAAATCACAGCTGGTACCCATCAGCTTCTTGAAAATTTTAGAAAAGTGGCCGGAGTGCAGAACGATCAGTCCCATTCCTTCCAGGACGCGCTGATGCACACGCTCGACAATCTCATCTTCCACTTCGTCGTGGGCCATGTGCCCCCACCAGAGTAATACATCGGTTTCACGGAGGACTTCTTCAGTCAGCCCGTGCTCCGGCTCATCCAGTGTGGCTGTGCCGACTGTCCGGCCCTCCGCCTGAAGAAACTGCTCCAGAGCGCCATGGATGCCTTTCGGGTATACTTCTTTTACCTCGGGATTGGACTGTTCATGCCGGTTTTCGTTCCAGATCGTTACACGTGTCATTGTATCTCCTCCTGAATTGTCATTGCTTCGGCGGGGCGGTGCTTTCCCTTATAACCAGTTTCACATCAAACGTTTCTCCTGCTGCGGGATGTCCTTTCATCGTTTCGATCAATTTTTCAGCGGCGGCCGTCCCCTTCTGCATAATATGCTGGCGCACGGTCGTCAGTGAGGGTGTCGTATACCGGCTGATGTGAATGTCATCAAAGCCTGTGACAGATACATCTTCCGGTACGCGTACACCTGCTTCATACAATGCCCGTATGACACCGAAAGCCGTAATGTCCGATGTACAGACAATGGCTGTCCGGGAACTGCCCGCAAGCTTTTTCCCAATCATCCAGCCGCTCTCCAGCCGGTGCGTCGTTTCTGCCGTTTCCGGAGAGGGTACTGTCATTCCCCGCTCCTGAAATGCCCGCGTAAACCCTTTGTACCGGTGTACTTCCACCGGGTTTTCCAGACCCGTAGTAAGAAAGGCAATGTTCTCATGACCCAGGCTCAGCAGGTGCTCCGCTGCCAGAAAGCCGCCTTTCTCGTCGTTTATATTTACAGAAGGGTATTTTCCCGTATGCTCCTCATATGTATCAATGAGCACGGCGGGCACTTCCATACTTCTCATTTCTGCATAAATCGACGCTGGAAACAGACCGAGAAACAGCAGGCCGTCAAGCCGCCGCTTCTGAACCCAGTTCCGGTATTCCTCCGGACGGGCCAGTCCGGTAAGAAGCACATCAAATCCGTTTTCTCTGGCTACTTTTTCAATCGCGCTGATCATTTCGTTGTAATACGTGTTTTCCTGCATGACGTTGGCAATCGAAGCGTCCACAAGCGGCAGTATCACACCGATCATATTGGATGTGCGCTTCGTCAGGGAACGGGCCGTGAAATCCGGCTGGTAATCCAGCTCCGATGCTGCCTGGAGTACCCGGGCCTTTGTTTCTGCAGACACTTTCCGGATGTCATTCAGCACGTAGGATACTGCTGCTTTCGAAACGCCGGCCCGCTCTGCTACGTCTTTAATCGTTGCACGCCGCTTCATCGGCCCGTCCCCTCCTTTCAGGTGAACCGGTTCACATACCGTGCCTGTACTGCTTTTTTAACAGGCTGTGCAGTTTTGTTAACCGGTTCACGTCCTATACGTAGTATCATAAAACCTTTTGAAAACGTTGTCAATCCGGAGCAGATATCTTTTTCGCTGCCTTTTGACAAATCAACGAATGTACTATATTTCCCCGGGCACAAAAATCTGCTACACTAGCGTAGGATAAATACGAAAGGATGTTCGCACCATGAGATATTACAGTCACCTGACGGCAGGTTACGCCGCTTCGCTTGCCGTTTCCACTATTCCCTTGCTGCCTGCACCTTCCTGGAGCGCTGCAGGCGGTGCAGGACTTATTCTTGGAAGTCTGCTGCCTGACATTGATCAGGCACAGTCTTTTATCGGCAGAAGGAGCCGCGGTCTTGCTTCTATAATTCAGCTTCTTTTCGGCCACCGGGGGCTGACACATTCCGGCATCGTTCTTTTCGGTGCCGGAACTGTCTGGTTTACAGCTGGAACGTTTTTCAGCGCACTCGCCTTTGGTGTGATCGTCCACCTCCTTGCAGATCTCTGCTCCAGGGGAGGAATTCCATTGTTTGCCCCATTTGATAAAAAGCGGACGTCGATTCCGCTGTACCGTACAGGGAAGTTTTCTGAATATGTTGTTACTTTCTGTCTGATCGCTTACATTGGACTTTTTCACAGCTGGTGGACAGTGCCGATGTTTTAAATTTCTGCAGGAGGGAACGGGTATTAGGATAAGAGCTTTTTACGCTCCGAGAAAGGAGTCCTTTTTATGGGATTGGTCGTCGAGTCACCACGGCTTTACGCACAGGCACTTTCACTCGACCTCTTCCCTCACTTGCGTCAAGCGGATTATTTTCCTCCTCACCTCGATGCCCACCTGCAGCACCTGCGCATTGATGATACTACGTATGGCTGGGGGCCCTGGATAATTTTTTTACGCGGCACAAACGAGGTAATCGGAGACATTGGTTTTAAAGGGCAGCCGGATTCCTGGAAATTCGTTGAAATCGGCTATGGAATTGTTCCCGCCCACCGCCGCAGAGGATATGCTACCGAAGCGCTTAAGACAATGCTGCGATACAGTTTTGAACAGCACGATATTGAACGGGTCAACGCAGAATGCAGACACGACAACGATGCATCGATCCGCGTTCTCGAACATGTGAATATGATCCGCGAAGGTGAACAGCTGCAGATGATTCACTGGCATATGACACGCACCCAGTATTTCGACCAGCGCCGACGCAGCTCTCAGAAACCCGAGACAGCCAAAAAACAACTGTAACTCCTGCATGACAGCCCTGCTGTCATGCTTTTTTGATGGTTCACCGATTCCTGCATCCAATTTAAACAGACCCATCAAAACAGCAAAAAGCCCTCCCATCAATAGGATGAGAGGGGTATTTATCTAGTTATTCACTGATGCCTTTTTTATCTCCGGCTCTGGCACCCATGCTTTCCAGACTGCAGCCGGAGCTGTTTCGGTTACTTTCGTTATCCACCGGTTTTCAGCAGCTGCTCTTGCCTGAAGAAGCGGATCGGTGACTGGCGCAGCCGACAGCGCCTGGTTAATGATCCACCAGGACGGCGTAATCCCTGCACGGGCGAGATCCTGCTGCAGCCGCTCTGCTTCGTAAAACGGCGTCGCTTCCGGCAGTGTCACAACGACGACACTCGTATAATCCGGGTCACGGAGCCGTGGCAGAAGAGAAGCCGCCGCCTCACCGCCGCTGCTGTTTTTCGTCATCATTTCGCGGTGGAACGACTCCGACGCATCCAGTAGAAGCAGGGTGTGCCCTGTCGGCGCCGTATCGATGACGACAAACTGCTCTTCGGCTTCCGCTATGACCGAGGCAAATGCCTGAAATACTGCGATTTCCTCGGTGCACGGGGAGTCCAGATCCTCTTTCATAAACGCCACTTCGTCTTCCGAAAGCGAGCGTCCCGCCTGTTCGAGTACGCGGTTTTTATAGGTTTCCGTTTCTTTTTTCGGATCGATCCGGCTGACCGTAAGTGTATCCGGCAGGTCTGTGCCGGCCGCATCTTCAATATGGGCTGCGGGATCGGTCGTCGTTAAGTGAACCTGCTTCCCTTTTTCTGCAAGAGAAGCTGCGATTTGTGCTGCCATCGTCGTTTTGCCGACGCCGCCTTTGCCCATCGTCATAATGACGCCGCGTTCTTTTTTCAGAAACCCGTCAATCATCGTATCAATTTCCGGAAGGTCAGCTGTTTTTCCCACTGTTCCGGTCTCCTCCGGCTCCTGCGGGGTGAAAAACTGCGTCAGAGCATCAATCCCGGTTACATTGCCCGGGGCAAGCGGGATATAAGAAGTCTTCCTATCTGCCGGGACCGACTGAATCGATTCCCGCTGCCGCGCTTCCATCTCCGCTGCCAGTGGGTCGCTGGAGGAAGCGGTAAATACACCGTTAAAAATGAGCCGCTGATTTCGGATACCGGCTTCTTTTAACTCTTCTCCAGCACGGAGCGCTTCCTTCACTGCGCCTCTTTCCGGTCGTGTAATGAGAAGGAGCTCTGTCTGCCTGGCGTCCTGAAGTACGCTTACTGCCTGATCGTACTGTGCCTTTTTTGACGCGAGGCCCGAAACCGGCCCAAGACAGGAAGCGCCGTGCTGATTCTCGTCGATAAACGTGCTCCACGCCTGAGGCAGCTGCAGCAGTCGAAGGGTATGACCAGTCGGTGCCGTATCAAAGAGAATATGATCGTACACTTCTCCCTCTGCTCCGGCAAGCAGCTGCGTAAATTCGTCAAACGCAGCAATTTCCATCGTACAGGCGCCTGACATCTGTTCTTCCATCGACTGAAGCGCCGACTCCGGGAGCAGCCCCCGGTATGGGCCCATCACCCGCTCTTTGTACTGCCGCACCGCTTCTTCCGGATCCAGGTTGGCTGCAGAGAGCCCCTCCACTCCCGGTACCGGCGACGCGCTGTTCGTGAGTGGAATATCGAACACATCCTGCAGATTGGAAGCCGGATCAGTACTGACAAGCAGCACCTTCTTCCCCATTCGTGCAAGTGCCACAGCACTTGCTGATGCAGTTGATGTTTTTCCGACGCCTCCTTTACCGGTTAAAAAAACGTATGATGTCTGAATCGATTCCGGTGAGAACTTCTCCATATGCCGAGGACTCCTTTTTACAACAGATTGATTTGATTTTTCGGTGTGCTGTGCTGCAGACTGCTTTCTTCAATTCCGAGCCAGGCAGCCACTTCTGCTGCATCCGGGTAGCTTCCTTCTTTCTTCAGCTCGCCGTCCACCGTCACAGCCGGGAGCCCATCCGGTCCTTTGTCCTCCAGAAGCTTCTGAATCGATGGGGTTTCCACAAATGGCCCGGGTTCCTGAGCCAGGTTGTACCGCTTCAATTCATACCCTGCTTTTTCCACGTCCAGGTGCAGTTTAGCCATTTTCGTGAGCGCCGGATCCACGTCCGGGCCGCATACACCAGTGGAACAGCAGAGAGCCGGGTCAAACACTTCAATTTTTTTACTCATGTATAACGCCTCCGTATATAAGTGATTGATTATATAAACAGTCTACCTTCTTCCGGTGAAAAAACGCAACACCTTTTACCCGGATCCAGAAAATATTACACTCTGTTAACAAAAAATCGGCAGATCGTCGCATAAACCCCGCCTGTTTCTGTATGTTACGCTTGTACAGACATTTTCACAGGGAAAGAAAGGGCGTGGGAGAAAAAGATGAAATGGATAGGGACATTATCGGTGGTTTCACTCGCAGCAGCTGCATTTGCAGGGGGCAGTGCAGCATCTGCTTCGACATTTTCTGATACGGATGAGACAGAGGTAGACGTACTCGCAGAAGAAGGTATTGTGAGCGGATATGAAGGGAATGAATTCCGGCCGGACCGGAGCGTGACACGGGCAGAAGCAGCCGTTATGATCGGTCGTGCCAATGATTTTCAAAATGACGACACCTCCACTCCTTTTGCGGATGTTCCGGACAGCCACTACGCTGCCGCACATATTCAGGCCGCTGTGGAAAACGACGTACTTAACGGGTATCCGGACGGCACATTTCAGCCGGACGAAACGCTCTCCCGTGGAGAAATGGCTGCGGTATTGAACCGCAGTTTTGATATGGATACCGAGCAGGACATTTCCTTTACGGATATTCAGCCGGGTCATACGTTTTATGGAGATATCTATGAGCTCGCCGAATCGGGAGTTACGTCTGGATACCCGGACGGCACGTTCCGCTCCGACCAGTCGATTTCCCGCCTGGAGTTCTCCCTTATGCTCACGCGTACAATGTATCCGGAGTTCCGTCCGGAGGCAGATGGACCGGGCCCTGACTATGAACCGGATACAGAAGGGGTAAATACAGACGATGCTATAGGTGTCGGGGAAGTCGTGAACAGCCCGACGCTGAATGTACGCACCGGCCCGTCGACGAATAACGAACAAATCGGACGTCTCGCAGAAGGCGAAGAAGTTGCCGTTCATGAACGGGTGGACAACTGGGTGCGCATTTCCACGGACAGTGTGGATGGCTACGTTTCCCACGCGTACTTAATGGTGGATTATTTCGATCATGAAAGTCCGCTTCTCGGTGAAACGATCGTCGTCGATCCCGGACACGGCGGAGGAGATCCGGGCGGCCTCGGAAACGGTCTGTCGGAATCACCGATCGTTCTGGATGTGAGTCTGTACCTTGAGCCGATGCTTCAGGAGGCCGGCGCCAACGTTATTATGACGCGCCGCTCCGACTGGTATCCTGAGCTGTCCGAACGAGTCCAACAGGCGAACAACGCGGAAGCGGATGTGTTTCTGAGCGTTCACACAAATGCAGCCGGTTCTTCTGCAGCAAGAGGGACAGAAACGTTTTACGATGACACGTATGCCCCTGGAGACAGCTCCCGGCTGGCAGAAGACCTCCAGCGAGAAATGCTCGCAAAGCTTGGAACAAATGACCGCGGCGTAAAGGAATACGGCTTCTATGTGATCCGTAATGCCCAAATGCCGAGCGCGCTGGTGGAACTCGCGTTTAAAACGAATGATGCCGATGCAGAAAAACTCCGCACCGACGAATTCCGCCGCGATTCCGCCGAAGCACTGTACGACGGCCTCGTTGAATACTACGATTAATAGAATAGAAAAAACGGGCGCTCCTGACCAGAATAGGAGCGCCCGTTTTTTTCATGCTATAGGAACCGTGCCTGTTGATGACAGAAAAAATTTCCCCCATCGAGGAGAACTTTTCTTCTGTCATGATTCGATTTACTGTGGTCCGACCGGCAGATACTGAAGCATAGCTGTTGCCACGGTGAAATAAATCATCAGGCCGACGAGGTCGTTCAGCGTCGTAATAAACGGTCCGGATGCCACAGCCGGATCGATTTTCAGCTTATTAATGATGAGCGGAATGACCGTTCCGATCACTGTTGCTACACTGAGCGCAAAGAAAAGGGACACGGCTACGACGAGTGCAAGCATCCAGCTGCCGTATAAAATGGGGATAATAGCGAATATAGCAATACCGCAGACAACGCCCAGCATGACGCCGGTGCCGAATTCCCGTCTCAATAGCCCGAACAGATCTTTGCGCCGGACTTCTTCCATTGCAAGCACACGAACCGTAACGGCGAGCGCCTGAGTACCGGTATTTCCGGCAGAACCCATAATAAGTGGTATGAAGGCGGCGAGAAGCACCACGGCTTCGAGCGTTTCTTCAAAACGACCGATGACATCAGCGGTAATCATACCGAGAAACATCAGCATGACGATCCATGGCGCCCGCTTTTTAGCCGCGGAGAAAGCAGACAGCGAGGCGTCCATCGAACCTCTTGCCCCGGCGAGTTCCCCGAAATCCTCTTCGGTTTCCTCTTCGACGACATCGAGAATATCATCTACAGTAATAATGCCGACGAGCGTCTGATGCGCTGTAATAACCGGCACTGCGAGAAAATCGTATCGTTTAATCAGCCGTGCGACATTTTCCTGGTCCTCTTCTGCATCCACCGAAACGACCCGGGTACTCATCGCTTCTTCCACTGTGGAATCCGGTGATGCGGTGATCAGGTCGCGCAGAGAAACAACGCCTGCCAGACGGTTATAGTCATCTACGACGTAGAGATAATAAATTGTTTCTGCATCCGGTGCTTCCTCCCTAAGACGCTGCATGACATCCGTCACGCGGTCGCTTTTACGAAGAGCGATAAATTCCTTTGTCATGATGGCCCCGGCTGTTTCTTCCTCATAGGCCATTAATTCGCGGACTTCTTCTGCTTCATCCTGCTGCATAATGTCGAGAATACCGGCCGCTTTGTCTTCATCCATGTCAGCGAGAAAATCCGCCGCGTCATCTGCGTACATGTCATCAAACATGTTCGCCGCAAACAATTCATCGACTTCTTCCAGGAAAATTTCCTGTTCCTCCGGCGTGAGCTGTTCAAAGATCTCTCCCATCTCTTTCGGGCTCAGCACTTTGTGCACAAACGCACGGCCGTCCGCTTCAAGCTCTGCATACATTTCCGCCCGGTCTGTGGGATGGAGATCCTGCATCGTTTCATGGACGGCAAACGTGTTTTCATCTTCAATCATACGGAGAATGTAGGACTTATAATCGTCCCACGTGTTGTGTGTCAGTTTTACCACGGTGGTCCGCCTCCTTTTGAGACGCCCTTACATGAGGCGGGGCGCCTGTTTCACGATTTTTCGCTTTCGTATGGGAATGGTTCCGGGGTCCACAGCGCCCCACCTCCTTTCATATATGTACGAAAAAAGCACCCTCCAATTTCTGGAGGATGCCCGGCATGCCTGAGCAGCACACGGCCATTCCGGCCGGTGCCCCCTCCAGTCGTAGAGCTTTAGCACTGTGCGGCATAGGACAATGCCAGCTGCATTAAAAACTACCTTATGTCGATAGTTTCTGTTGACCCATTGGCGTCTTTGGACGTTTTTGGGCAGCAGCGTATCTCCTGCACAGGAGCCTCACCTAACGAGGATACGTTTTTAACTCTGGTTCAGACGATAGCACGCGCCTGACTTCTCTGTCAATCGGTTTTTCAGCGTCCGGCAGTCAGTTCTTCTCCGACAATTTTCGCCTCAAGCTCAAGCTCTACACCGAACTTTTCTTTCACCGTATCACGTACGTACTCGATGGTCCGGAGGTAGTCGGTCGCTGTTGCATTTCCTTTATTCACAATGAAACCGGCGTGTTTCGTCGACACTTCTGCATCGCCGAATCCTTGTCCCTGCAGACCGCTGTCCTGAATCAGCTTTCCTGCGAAATAACCGGGCGGCCGTTTAAACACACTGCCGACCGATGGATATTCAAGCGGCTGCTTTGACTCCCGCTGAAACGTCAGGTCGTCCATCTTTTCCTGAATTGTTTCCTGATCCCCCGGCGCCAGCTCAAATACAGCTTCAAGAACGATATACTGCTTGCGGCCGATAATACTTTTCCGGTAATCGAGCTCCAGCTCTTCTTTCTGCAGCTGAATAATCGTTCCTTCCGGCGTGACAGCCGTCACGTAGGAAATAACATCTTTGACTTCTCCGCCGTAAGCACCGGCGTTCATGACCATGGCTCCTCCGATCGTTCCCGGAATGCCGCAGGCAAACTCCAGGCCGGTCAGGCTGTAATCCCGCGCTGTCCGGGACGCCTCTTTAATATCTGCGCCGCCCTGGGCCCGTAAAAGGTGTCCATCCACGGTGATGGACTGCAGATTGTTAAAATGCATGACGAGCCCTCGGACACCGCCGTCCCTCACAATGAGATTGGAGCCGTTGCCGAGCAGCATAAACGGCAGGCTGAATTCCTGTTGAATCTGGATGACCGCCGCTGTTTCTTCAAACGTTTCCGGGGAAACAAATATATCTGCCTCGCCGCCCATTTTCGTTAATGTATGCCGGCTCATCGGCTCGTTTCTAAGCACCCGGCCTTCACCAAGTACATGTATTAGTCGTTCATATGCTTCATCAATTTTCATGTTATTCCTACTCCTCACTTCAATTACTTCTTTCTCCATACTAGCGGATTCCTGCCTGCTTGCAAATAGGCTCAGCGAAAGATTTCTATTCTTCTCGTTATTTTCCTGAGGAAGGGGCCTGCGGCTGGTCGTTGGTCCGCAGGACTACTTATGATAAGCTGGACCTGAGACCTTCTGAAAGGAAGTGGCACAGCCATTGTATACCGTTTTCTCAACATTTGATGTTCCTCCGGAAAAAGCAGAGGAAGTCATATCTATTTACAGGAACCGCTCGCACATTGTCGATGAAGCTCCCGGCTATAACGATTTTCTGCTGCTGCAGAATGAGAAACGTCCCGGTGAGATTACCGTGCAGCTATTCTTTGACTCCAAAGAAGATTATCTCACCTGGGTGCGCGGGGACGATTTCAAGCGCATTCACGAACTGGAGAAAAAATACCCCGATCAGGAGCTTGCGTCCATCGTTCCGCGCGTCAGTCAGCACCAGGTGGTGGCACGATGAATGAAGTGGTAATTATCGACCGTGTCACAGAGAAAATATACAAGGACGATCCGACGCTCTGGGAACGTTACGGTCAGCGCGGAGTAGACCGCTGCCGGGAAGACAATGAACATCACCTCCGCCAGCTCCGAGCAGCGTATGCGGTGAAAAGCCCGCAGATGGTCGTCGACTACGCCCACTGGCTGAATGGCATTCTCAACCGGCATGGCATGACAACCGCCCACCTGACAGCGAATTTCCGCTTTCTGCAGGAAGCCCTCCGCGAAGAAAAAACGGAGAAAGCAGTCGTCTTTTCTGAATATCTGGATGAAGCCGTTCACTCTCTCGAAGCAGCAGAGTAATCCGCAGGCAGCTGAATTCAACTAAATGGAAGAGCCCGGGAGCTGAATGCCCCCGGGCTCTTTTGTCTTTTCAGAAAGATCAGCGTACGAAACGGTGGTTTCCAATAACAGCCGTGGCACGCTTATTCATAAACAGCGCAGTACGAGTCACCCGCGGATTGTGGAAATAAAGTGCGTTCCCCGCCGGAGATTCACCAAGAAGGGCGTCGCGGGCAGCCTGAATCGCGCTCTGGCTTGCCGGACGGTTGATTTTCCCGGTCATTGCCGGTGTAAACTGGCTCCGCTGGTAGATAACCCCGCGGACCGTACTTGGAAAGCGGCTGTCCGAAACGCGGTTCAGGACAACACTTCCAACCGCAACCTGACCTTTATACGGCTCACCGCCTGCTTCCTGCTGAATCAGTCGTGCAAGAAGATCCAGGTCCTGTGGATCCACTGCTTCCTCTGCCTGGGCCGTCTGTACTTCCGGCTCGTAGCTCAGATTCGATTTCATCGCTGTCGGAATAACCCGTGCCAGCGTCTCTCCTGCATAAAGAGCATCCGAATTCAGCTGGTTCCGCTCCCGCAGGTGATCTGCGCTGATGCCGAGGCTCGAGGCGATGGAAGCAACTGTATCACCCGGCTTAATCGTGTACGGGCTGATGGCATCCACCGTTACCGTGCGGTCTGCATAGCCGACGCGGCTGTGGGAAAGCTCTCCCACGTGGCGGAGCGGAAGATATGTCCGTCCGTTATCTACGTGCGGAACAGCATCAAGGCCATAGGACTTTCCGTTCAATGCAATTTCCGGCTCATCGATCTTCATGGTCAGTGTATCGCCTGTCGGGGTATGTACACGAACCTGCTGGGTGTCCTGGTTCCACTCTACCTGGGCACCGAGCTCTTCGGTAATCAGGCGTACAGGTACGAGCGTCCGCCCCTGTTCGATTTTTACCGGCTCATCCATGTTCAGTGTCTGACCGTTTACTTTCACATCCGGTGCATCGGATGCCTGGGCACTCCCGGCAAAAGCGAATAGTCCAGCAGCAGCGGCGGTTGTCATCAATAGTTTCTTCAGCATATAAAAAGCAGGCGGGGCCTGCATTCACCGTCCTTTTCAAAAATAGTCTTTTCGACCGTCCGCATCAGAAGATGTCGAACGATGTCTACCGGAGACTATTATAGCGGAAGGAAACCTGAAGGTGGCGGTTGTCATCGCTTTTTAATCGAATCGTAATTTTTTCATTGTTTTGTCATATTTCAGACCGAATGCCTGGAAGAGTAACCCGATAGAATCAGCCTTTTTAAAGAAAGCACGGCCGGCGGACCTGGCGGAGCGGTCCGCCGGCAGGTGCTGCTTTCTCCCTCTCTCCCGGACGTCAGTCGTGGTAAAGCACGTCTCCGGTTTCAGCATCGATATAGATATCCATGTCATCCCCGATGCCTTCTACTTCCACTTCGTAAACGAGCATGCCATTCTCCCGCTCCAGCTCCAGGTCATCAATATACCCGCCGCCGGCGAAGTCGAGCGCAATCTGACGTGCTTCCTCAGCCTGAATGCCGGGGCCGTCCGGAGAAGCTGCCTGTCCGCCGCTTCCTTCTCCATGGTACGACCGGAGATCGTCATCCACCCACACGATCTCGCCTGTGTAGGCATCCACGTAGACATCGCCGTCATCGTCTCCGGATAAATCAATATCCACTTCATAAAGAAGACGTCCATGTTCTCTCTCTTTTTCCACTTCCTCCACGTAACCTTCTGGGAACGCTTCCCGGACGATGTCCGCTGCAGCTTCTCTTGACATCGGCTGTTTCTGCTCATCCGGCGCGTTTCCCTCTGTACTGTCAGCTGTTTCTGTCTGCTGCGGAAGCACCGCTGTGTTCATATCATCGCTGTTGTCGGAAGCGAACGCATAGCCGGCACCTCCTACAATGGCTGCTGTAGTAACGAGAAGTACTGTTTTCTTCATCGAACTCACTCCTTATGTTTTGATACTTTCACTATATCCCCCGGGAATGAGAAAACATCGTCAGAAGAATGAGAAATCGATGAGAAATAGAACATGTTCTGATGAGAAACAAAAAACGCTCCAGAAAAGGAGCGCTCAAACGGTATTATTCGTCAATTTCCACCCGGAGAACTTCGCCGGTGTAGGCATCGATCCAGATATCTGCATCCCGGTCCCCGCTCTCGATTTCGATCTCGTACACGAGGCGCCCGTCTTCTTCTCCCCGGTCGATGTCATCGATTGTTCCAGGAAATTCCTCCAGCGCGATGGCACCGGCTTCCTCTTCTGTAAGCGGCTCCGGCGGTGCCGTTTCCTGCGTGGTCAGAAGATCGACTTCACCTGTAACGGCGTCAATTTCCAGCTGACTTTCCTGCGTGCCGTCCACGGCTGTTACCGTGTAAAACGAACGGTTCTCTGCCTGCTGCAGTTCCAAGGCGATTATTTCTGCACTTTCTGACAAGGCTGCCGCAACAACGCCTCGGATCTCTTCTTCCGGCAGCACCTCAGGCTCTTCATCCGGTGCTTCTGGTTCCGTCTCAAAAGCTTCATTCAGCTGCATGGATAAAATGGTTCCGTCCGTGCGGTCGACGCGGACATCATATTCCCCTTCGGCAGTGGTAAGAAGAACGAGGAAAGCGTCCCCATCTTCGCGGATACCGCCGACCGTCCCCTGGTACCGCTCTTCAAGCATCATCTGTATCTCTTCTCCCTGAACTTCCTCTTCCCCCTGAAACAGTATCCATCCGGCCGCAGCGGCCGCCAGGAGGAAAACGACCGGCAGACTAATGATCCACACTCGTTTCATCTGCTTCTCCTTTCTTCGGCAGGCTCACAGAAAACGTCGATCCTTCTCCATACGTACTTTGAAGCGTCAGCGAGCCGTGATGCAGATCTGTTATCTGCTTTGCAATGGCCAGCCCGAGACCGGTGCCGCCTTTTGCTCTTGTGCGGGCTTTATCCACCCGGTAAAACCGGTCAAACACCGCTTCCTGATCTTCTTCGCGAATACCGATCCCGTGATCTCTCACGTGGAAAACAACCTCTTGTTCATTTGTCTCCAGCGTAACATGAACGTCATCTTCCGAGTATTTTAACGCATTTTCAATAAGAAGGTACGCGAGCTGCTTCAGATGCATTTCACTTCCATACACGACCGCTGATTCTTCCGGAACGTGAATCGTTCGCTGGTACGCTTCGGAAAGCCGTTTTCCTGTCGAAGAAAATACAGCGCCCGCATCCACCAGCCCTTTTTCTACACGGAGGTTTTCACCGGAAGCAAGAGCAAGCATCTGGTTCGTCATTTCTTTCATCCGCTCCGCCTCCGACTCTATTGCTTCGGAGGCTTCCTCTACCACGTCCGGTCTGTCTCTGCCCCTCCGTTTCAGCAGCTGGGCGTAGCTTCCAATGACGGTAAGCGGCGTTTTCAATTCATGGGAGGCGTCGGATACGAACTGCTGCTGTTTATGATAGTTTTCCTCCAGCAGCGCCATCATGCTGTTAAATGTCTCCCCCATTTCCCCGAGCTCATCTTTCCGTCCGTCCGGTACATCGATCCGCTGAAAAGTGCCGTTCTGCTGGATCTGCTTCATCGTTTCCACAAGTGACTGGATCGGCCGCAGCACAAACCGGCTCAATGAACGTGCCGCAATGTAGGACGGGAGCAGCAGCGCCAGGGATGCCGCAATCAGGATAACGCGGAGAATCTGAAGTGTTTCTTCATACTGCGACAGCGGTTCAATCACTTCGAGGGAGGCGACACGCCCGTTTTCCCAGAGTACCGGGACCCTTCCGGCTGCATAGAGCTGATCCTGGTAGCGGAAGTAATCTGTCTGCTCAGCTGTTCGGTTTTCCGTCGTAACAGGAAGCCGCTGCAGCTCTGTATTCCTGGACGTTACCGTGACAAGCGCCTCGTTCGTCTGGTCCAGCACACGGATCATCCCGTCGCCGGAAACGTAGGATTCCACGTAGGAAGCCGGGTCTCCCCGCTGATCATTAACAACTTCTGCGGCGGTTCTTGCCTGGTTGAGCGCCCGGTCCAGTTCCCCGTTCATCAGACTCTGCTGGAAAAGGACGTAGATTCCTGAGTTAATAAGCAGCAGAAAGATGAGCAGCACACCTGTGGATACGACGGTGATGCGGCGGGACAGTTTCATGAAACCGGCTCTTTCAGCACATATCCGACGCCCCGCACCGTCCGTATATAAGCCGCTTCATATGGTTTGTCCATTTTCTGCCGTAGGTAACGTACATACACATCCACGACATTCGTTTCACCGGCATAGGCAAATCCCCATACCTGATCGAGCAGCTGCTCCCGGGAAAGAACGTGGTTCGGATGCTCCAGAAAACAGTGGAGCAGATCAAATTCCCGGGGAGTCAGGTCCAGAAGATCCTCCCCGCGGAACGCTTCCCGCCTCGGTACATTCAGTGTAAGGGCACCGAATGTGAGCGCCTCCTCCTGTCCGGCGGCTGCTCCGCCTCTGCGGAGAAGAACCCGTATCCGTGCCAGAAGCTCCTCCATATCAAACGGCTTTGTCATGTAGTCATCCGCCCCTTGATCGAGTCCCGTCACTTTATCGACGGTCGCATCCCGTGCTGTCAGCATGAGAACCGGCTCTGTCTGCTTCTCCCGGCGGATTCTCCGGAGCAGCTCCATGCCGCTGAGCCCCGGGAGCATCACATCGAGGATATATAAATCAAACGTTTCTTCCTGAATATTTTCCCACGCGTGCAGGCCATCGTAATCGATCGACACTTCATAGCCTTCGTATTCAAGCTCCAGCTGCAGCACACGGGCAATCTTTTCTTCATCTTCGACAATTTTTATTCTCGGCGCCATCCCAGCCACCTCCATCTCTTCTTTCAATCTAGCAGGGAAGGTGGCTTTTGACAACTGCCGCACCACCATAGGATAAAAAGCAGTGCCGCAATAGAATATAAAATAAACCAGGCAGAAACCGCCTGGACTTAAAAGCAAAGGGAAATTTGCTGAATAGGTTCCCGATTTCTGCCTGCACCTGCAGCCGTACGCGTTCCGGAGGGAACGGGCTCAACTAATTCCTTCTTCCTTCCGTCAGAAGGAATGGATTTTCGCCTCGTTCGGATCCTCCCGGAGTCGACGGCTTCCGGTTTCGACAGGTAGAAAGAAAACGCTTGATAGAAGCAGTCTCTTTCGCATAGTGAATGCTGTAATCCAATCGAATTATATGAGATCATCTCGGCCTTATAGACATCGATTCCGCTACGGTTCATCTGTGTCCACTCCTATTTTATTACGCTTCGAAGCGTTCGGCAGAGACGCCGGTGGGATTAAGCGCAGTCGCCCGAAAAGCGGAAGCGCCCTGGTTACGAGCGACCAGTCCTGGAGGCCCTGCCAACGAAAGCTGCTCTTTGCTTTCTTCGGCAGGGGTGAAGGAACCTCGAGCGAGTGGGCGCTGGAGCTGGACAATGCTTCGATTGAAGAAGCATGGCTCCGCGCGGCCGCGGCGCATGCCAGAAGATCACTGCCCTGCGCCTTAAACCAAAGGCCGGCTCCGCTCATGCTATACAGCCGTGCTAATAGCGCCCGGCTGGAAGACAAGCCCACGGCAAGCTTCTGCCGAAAAGCGGAGAAGCTCCATTTACAAAAACAAACGGCACATAGATCAGAACGTTGAAATGCTATAACCCTTGGCATCTCTGCTCGAAAGAGGCTTCGAATTTTATACTTTTCTGAACTATGAGAAAGCCTTCCGTGATCTGAATTGGCTCACGGAAGGCTTTTCAAACATTACCTCACTTCTTTCACCGCCGTGCTTTCCGCGGGTTCGTTCCGAATGTCTGTGCAAAGGCGGTGTAGAGCGCCGGCACAATGATAACGGTCAGAAGCGCGGAGAAAATGAGTCCTGCAATAATGGACACGGCCAGCGGCTGAAACAACACATCGCCGCCTAGTGCTACTGGAGTGAGTGCTCCGATGGCTGTAAATGCCGTCAGTAGAATTGGACGGAGACGAACCCGTCCTGCTTCAACGACAGCATCCTGAAGCCCCATGCCTTCCAGCCGCCGCTGTTTGATGAACTCCAGCAGAACGATGGAGTTTCTGACGACGATACCGGAAAGGGACACGATACCGAGAAGGGCGGTAAAACCAAGTCCTGTCTGCGTCAGGAACAGTCCGACCATGGCTCCGGAGGCCGCAATATGAACGGTGGACAGCACGAGGAACGGAATCGTAAGCGAATAAAACTGGATCGCAATAACGATGTAAATAAGAAACAGAACGAGAACAAACAGCGTAGCAAGTTCGAGAATAAAGTCGGAGCGGGCGTCGGTTTCCCCGCCGAGGCTGATCGCATACGCCTCGTCATATTCCGTTTCCGTCTCTGCAATTATCTCTTCAATCTGATTCTCCAGACCGCTCGTATCCTCTACAGCCGGGAAAACACGGACTGTGACAGTCCGGTCGCCGTCTGCACGGATGATCTGCGGAATGATCTCTTCCTCCTGCTCCGTGACGAGCGTGGCAAGAGAGATCAGCTCCGGCGGCCCGTCCTGAGCGGAAGCGGCAGGCACTTCAATTTCTTCGAGGTTGATCGATTCGCCGCGCTCGATACGGTCCTGGGTGAGCTGCAGATCAATCGTTTCCTCCGCTGAACGGAAAGTCAGAAGTGGAATGCCTTCGGTCCGGAGGCCGATCTGCTCACTGATATCCGCTCTCGTCAGACCTGCTTCCTCCATTTCCTCCGCCACCGGCTCATACACGAGCGCCGGACGTCTCGGGCCGAGGTCATCGAGAACCGTTCCGCTTTCTTCAAGCGTCCGGATGTCTTCCTGAAGATCTGCACTGATATCCATCAGCGTTTCCACTTCCGGTCCGGTAAGCGTCAGCGCAACCGGCGCTCCGACAGGCGGACCGGCTTCTATTGTTGTCAATTCAATTTCTGCGTCCGGATAGCTGTCCTGAAGCGGATCCGTCCAGCGGGAAATCGTCTCCAGCGCGGACTGATCCTCCCGGTTTACCCGCAGCAGCAGATTGCCGGTTTCCTCGCCGGTATTCTCCTGCCCCTGCCCGAAAAGCGGCGGCAGGCCTTCTCCGGCATAAACGGCTGTTTCGTAAACATTGCTGTCTTCGTCGAGGATATCGTCCCGCATATCCTCCAGCACAGACTCTGTCTCCTGGAGCGTCGTACCTGCAGGCATCCGCACTTCCACCGTTACTTCATCGCGGTCCGTGCTCGGGAAAAATTCAACGGGAATGAACGGGACGAGCCCGTAAAAGGCCGTCGTCAGAGCAAGTCCGGCTATGGCTGTTTTCCACGGATGACGAACGACTTTCCTTAACAGCGTATCGCTGTACCAGTCAGCCAGCTTCGTCAGCGGCTTCCCGAGAAAACCGTCTGATTCTCGGCGGTGGGACTGCCGCGCTTCCTGCTTCTTTCTCCGCCAGATCAAGAAAATCGGCACGAGCGTCAGAGCAACGAGCGTCGATGCGATGATCGTCGTAATCAATGTCGTTGGAAGCGCGCGGATAAAGGAGCCGTTGCTTCCCGATATAAAGACGAGCGGCAGAAAGGTAAAGACGATCGTCAGTGTGGACACGATAATCGAGACGCGCACTTCTCTGACGCCTTCCAGTGCCCCTTCCACGGCACCGAGCCCGCCCCGGTATTTATTGCGGATGTTATCCCCGACAACGATCGCATCATCGACCAGAATACCAAGGGCAACGATCAGACCGATAATCGAAATCTGGTTTAAATCTACCCCGGCAAACGGCAGCGGAATCAGTCCGATGAACACCGACACCGGAATCGCCAGAGCAACGATAACTGCGGAGGAAACGTTCAGACCGAGCAGCGTCACAACGATAACGGAAACTGCTGCAAGGGCGAATGAGAGCGCCAGATCCCCGAAAATCTCTTCTACAATTGTCTGCTGCGTGTAAAACAGATCCAGCGTGGCGTTTTCCGGAAGATCTTCAGCAAGTGTCTGCATCCGGTCATCCACCGCCTCATGAAGCTGCGGAATGCTCTCTCCGGGTTCCGGAAGGACGGTAAAGGAAAGCGCCGGTGTTCCTTCAAAGGTAATCCGGTCATCCGGCGTATCCAGATTAACACCGGAGGAAGCGACATCTTCCAGAAAAACCGTGTCCCCTTGAGGAGAGGTGCCTACAGCTATAGAATCGACCGCTTCCGGTGATTCCAGCGTTTCCAGTTTCAGCTGTACGTTTTCGGCTTCATTTTCCTGCACGCCGAGAGGTGGTACAGAAAGTTCACCTTCGATGGCACTTATGACGTCCGGAATTTGAATCCCGGCTTCTGCCAGAGCGTCCCCGTCGAGATCGATGAGATACTGCTGATCCGGGAAGCCTTTTACCGTCACTCCGGACACACCCGGTATTCCTTCGACATCTGAAGCCCATTCCTCAACAGTATCACGAAGCTCATACAGTTCTTCGTAGGAATCTCCTAAAATATGATAGCTCGAGAGTGCCCCGAGTCCCTCAGCCTGCGAAACGGACGGCACCGCCGTTTCCGGCAGGTCTCCTTCCGTATCCGCCACCGCCTGATCAATATCTGCTGTTACTTCACGGACCGGCGTGCCATCTTCTATTTCCATTGTAACGGACGAAAATCCGGCGGTGGAAACAGAATTAATTGATGAAATCCCATCGATTCCCTCCACGGCGTCCTCAAGCGGGACGGTCACCTGCTGCTCTACCTCTTCCGGCGAGCCGCCTGGGTACGGGGTGGAAATAATAGACACATTGACGGAGATTTCCGGCACTTCCCGCTGCGGCAGCTGAAACAGCGTCAATACTCCCAGAACAATAAAAATCAGAACAAACATCAGTGTAATTTTCGGGCGTTCGATCACTTTTGCATACATGGCTGCTTCGTTCCTCTCTGCGGTGGTTTTATGACACAAGTGTCATTTTTCTGTAAAAGAATTACGCACGTATGGCGTCTGATACGAGCGTATAAACTTCTTTTGACCAGGAAGCCTCGGACTGATGATGGACGGGAATCTGCACCGTGGACATGATGAGTCCGGTCATCGTTTTCAGATCAATATCGGAACGGACGCGCCCCGCCTTTTGTTCTCTGGCAAGTACATCCATTATTTTCTCCCGCATTTCCTGAAGAAGCTGGAACATTTTCTGCATGTTCTTTTTCACTTTTTCCGAAGCTTCCTGATCGATATACGGCATCACTTGAAGCATCTGATGCATGTTGGCATAACGTCCCCACAGCTGAATCAGTGCCCGCACCGGTTCTTCCTCTCCGGCTGCTGCGTCCATCTTTTCAACCACTTGATTCAGCTGATGAACCATAAATGCCGTAATAAGTACTTCTTTTTTCGGATAATAATTGTAAATAGTGCTCCGCGCCACTCCGAGTTTCTCTGCAAGCGCCTTAAAGTGAAACCCGGCATATCCGGCTTCAAGGAGAAGCGATTCGGCCGCCTGAAATAGCTGTTGCTCTGTAATTGTCGGCAGCCGCCCCATCGCCCCCATCCCTTTCTGACTGTAAACTAGTACTCTTTTCCCTAATGCAGCAGAAACGAAACGTCAAAGCGGCCGTCCCGGATCGTCCCGGTTTAAAAAACCGCCCTCCGAATGAAGAACCTGTCCTGTAATCCAGCTGCTTTCCTCCCGGCACAAAAAGGCAGCCGCTCTGGCGGCGTCTTCCGGCATGCCGATTCTTCCTCCGGGAAACAGCGGAGTTAACTCTTTCTTCACTGAAGCATTCATCCAGCCGGTATCTGTCGGACCCGGGTTCAGCGCATTCAATGTAATATGTCTTGCTGCAAGCTGCGAATGAATCGAATGAACGATCGTTTCTGCGGCCGATTTTGTCACTACGTACGAGAGCTCCTCCGGCATCTGGCCCCGTGACCAGCCGGTGGCAATGTTCACAATACGCCCTTCTTTGTCCCGTGGCAGGCAGCGGACAAACGATTGAATCATCATTACTACAGCTCTGGTATTAACCTGATAATGGCGGTCCAGCGCATCCGCCGTCACCGTTTGAATCGAGTCATCAATGGAACAGCAGGCGTTGTTCACCAGTACCTGCACCGGACGGCGGATATCCGCTTCAATCTGATGAAACAGCCTCTCCGGTGCTTCCGGATCCTCCAGGTTCACTTCATAGTGGTACGCTTTTCCTCCGGCAGCTTCAATATCCTGCTTCACGGCCTCCGGACCTGCTGTTTCCCGGCCCCAGTCCATTTCATCATCATACGCCTGCCAGGACGTGAAAACGACGTCACAGTCTTCAGAAGCAAGCTTCCGGCTGATTGCTGCTCCAAGCCCGTTTGTTCTGCTGACACCAGTTACAAGCGCCAGCCTGCGTTTGTTTTCCATCATGCACTCCTTCTGCCTGTAAAAGGGAGCAGGTTCCCTCAGGCTGAATCAGCCGGGAGCCCTGCTCCTTACAGCGTTTCTTTTTAAGAAGACAGTGCGCTCGTAAGTGGAGGCACAATCTGCTTTTTACGTGAAACAACACCTTCAAGTACTGCTTCATGTTCTTCCACTTTGACGTTAAACGCGGAATGAACAGCGTGTTCCTGTTCACCTGCAGTCAGGAGCACCGAATCGTTGGAAAGGATATCCGTCACTGCCAGAGCGAAAAGGCCGTAGCCATTGGATGCCACTTCGGATTCCATCGCTTTCAGCACTTCCTCTTTGCGGGAAAGAACGTCATTTGTATCTACGACATTTACCTGCGCAACTTTTACGGTGTGGCTTCCCATCGTAAACTCTTTCGCATCCAGTGTCAGCAGCTCTTCGGTCGATTTACTGCTCATGTCCGCACCGGCCTTCAGCATCTCCAGCCCGTACTCGTTGAGGTCTACTTCTGCCGTTACAGCCAGTTCTTCTGCTGCCTGCACATCCTCTTTCGTGCATGTCGGTGATTTAAACAGCAGTGTATCCGAGATAATCGCCGAGATCATCAGGCCGGCCATTTCTTTTGATGGTTTTTCCCCCTGCTCTTTGTACAGCTTCAACAGAATAGTAGCTGTACAGCCGACCGGCTCCGCACGGTACAACAGCGGACCCTCAGTCTGGAAATTGGCAATCCGGTGATGGTCAATGACTTCCCGGATGGTAACATTTTCAATGTCATCCACACTCTGCTGAAATTCGTTGTGATCCACGAGTATAACGCTGCCGGTTTCCTCCGATGCACTGTCGATCCGCCGCGGGGCTTCTACACCGAAATGATCGAGAGCAAATTGTGTCTCCTGTGCAACATCACCGAGACGTACTGCCTCCGCATTCTCTCCTGTGCGGGTTTTCAGCTCCGCATAAACCAGTGCGGACGCAATCGTATCTGTATCCGGATTTTTATGACCGAAAATTAATGTTTTCTGCTCACTCATCTGTATCTGCCCCTCTCTAATTCTGAATTTCCAGTCTTATTCTATCACGGAGATTCTGCCACTTCTACGCTGAAGCGGAAAAAATTCAATTTATCCGATGATGCTTGTAATAGTTTCTTCATTAAAATGAAATATAATAATTATGTATTTCCCACAATTTTTAGTAATTCTATGTTTTGGCTTCCTGTTCCTGGGGAAACAGACTACCAACGGCCTAATAAAGAGGCCAAAAATAATAGGAGGATGATGAATAATGAAAATCATGCGTACAACAGCTTTGAGTGCAGCCCTAATCTTTGGTGCGGCAGGTGCCGTAGCAGCAGACAGTCACGACACGGACGACAATGCAAACAACGTGGACGCAAACGTTGATGCAGATGTAGATACAGACGTGAGCGATGACGATGATGATGATGACGACGATGACGACATGGACATGAGCGACGACGATGATGATGACGACGATGACGACATGGACATGAGCGACGACGATGATGATGACGACGATGACGACGCTGATGTTGATGCCGGCGGAGAGACAGACGTAGACACAGATACTGATTCCGATATGGATACAGACACTGACATGGATACGGACACAGATGCAGATACAGACACTGACAACGACTGGGATAACGAAGAGTCCGGCGGTGACTGGGAGTCTGACGACAACGGCTATGACGAAGGTAACGAAATGGCCGCTACTTCTACATCGTACCCTGCTGCAGGCCTGATTGGTCTTCTCGTAGCAGCATCCGGTGCAGTAATGTTCTTCCGTCGCCGTAACACTACAGAAGCATAATTAAACGTAACATCCGGCCGTCCCCTTTATGGGGGCGGCTTTTTCTGTCTGACTGCGGCCTGATGCTGCCAGACAGAAAACGTACCCACAAGCATACTTTTTTCTCTTCTAAGCCGGGCGGCTTTTCGTATGCCCGGGGGGCACGCCCTTCTATTCTTCGTTTTACTTCTCCTCTCTCCGGGAAAAGAATAAGGTACCTGGAGTTCTGTACAAGACAGTCAGTACGATCCATGTTAGGATGAGACTAGGACAAAAATTGACCGGAACACTGATTACAAAAACGATAAGCAATTGGTAAAATAGTATGGAGGTGGCGTTGTGCGGAGAAAAATTGGCGGCCTGGTCATTGCAGGCGGACTTGTTTTTGCAGCTTGGAACGGCTACGCCTGGGCGACAGCAGGCGGAGGAAAAATGAATCTGGAAGACGGCGATGTCTTTGTAGCAGAAGAGATGGATGAGAGTGCTGCAGTAAACACGATTGAAGAAAACAACGATGAAAATGGGCAGGAATCTGCTGAAGCTTCTGATGCCAACGAATCTGAGCCGGAGCCGGCAGACACGGAATCGAACAACAGCGCTTCTAACAATACTTCTGAAGAAAATGAAAATCAGGAGGAAGCTGAAGCGTCATCCAATGAGGCCCCACCTGTGGAGGAAGAAGAGGAACCCGAACCGCGTACCTACGATGAGTATACACGCGGCGATGAAGTAGGAATGCTTCTTGTCCCCGAAATTGATATGAAATATCCTATTTACTGGGGAACGGATGAAGAAACATTGGATCAGGGCGTCGGTTACCATGAAGGAGATTACACTACGCCTCCGGACGGACTGCGCCATACCGTACTCTCCGGACACCGGGATACGGTGTTCAGCGAGCTTGGAGACCTTGAAGAAGGTGATATGCTCTATGTGCAGTTTGAAGGAACTCAATATGAATACGAAATGAAGAAAACGTGGATTACCGACGCAGAGGACCGGACCGTCATTGTACGAAAGGACGAGCCGGTGCTGACACTTACCACCTGTTATCCGTTCAATTATATCGGCTTTGCTCCTGACCGGTATATTATTGAAGCACACCTTGTAAACCGTACAGAAATGGAATAATCCAGTTGAAGACCGGAGTGGAGCCGTGCTGTTCCACTCCGGTCTTCTTTGTTCGAGTACAAGAAAGTATAAAATTCGAATCCTCTTCCGAGCAGGGATGCCAAGGGTTTTGGCATTTCAAAGCTTTGTTAAATTAACTATTTGCTTCTGTTGGTAGAGCTTCTCCGCTACTCGGCAGAAGCTTGCCTTCCAGCCGGGCGTTATCTGCACGGCTGCATCGCATGAGTGGAGCCGGCCTTTGGTTTAAGCCGCAGGACAGCGATTTTCTGCCATGCGGCGCGGCTGCGCGGAGCCATGCTTCTTAAAACAAAGCGTTGTCCAGCTCCAGCGCCCGCTCTGGTTCCTTCACCCCTGCCGATGAAAGCAAAGAGCAGCTTTCGTCGGCAGGGCCTCCAGGACTGGTCGCTCGTAACCAGGGCGCTTCCGCTTTTCGAATACCCTCCGGAACGCGTACGGTTGCAGGTGCAGGCAGAAAGCGGGTACCTGTTCAACAAACGTCTCTTAGCTTTTAAGACCAGGCGGTTTCTGCCTGGTTTATTTTATAAAATCTGCCAATGCTGTCTTGCTATTTCGCCCCAATTCACTTACAATTAGTTCATAACACAAAAGGAGTGAGTGATTTGTCTTTCCATACATCACCGGCTGCATTCGTAGAAATGATCCGCCTCGGCGTCAGTGATTTAACCCATTCCGTTCAATTTTATCAGGACGTTCTCGGTTTTCAGGCATCTGTCCATGATAATGGTACCGCTGACCTAACTGCCGGCGGCCGTACGCTTGTCATTTTAGAAGAGGGGTATACCAGACCTTCCGAAGCACGCGAAGGACTTTTCCATGTGGCTTTTCTGCTTCCGGACCGTCCGTCGCTGGGCGCTTTTCTCACACATCTCGTTCAACATAGATTCCCTGTGCAGGGGGCAAGTGACCATGGCGTGAGTGAAGCCATTTATCTCCAGGACCCTGATGGCAATGGAATTGAAGTTTACCGGGACCGTCCTGCCACAGAATGGACATGGAGCAGCGGCCGTGTTCATATGACTACGGAACCGCTCGATGCAGAAGCAGTCGCTGCCCAGGCCCGGGCATGGAACGCACTGCCGGATGAAACCATTATCGGCCACGTCCATCTGCAGACATCTTCCCTGCCGGCTGCAAAAGCGTTTTATGAGACAGCATTCGGCATGCGGGAAGTTACGTCGATCGGGGATCATGCTTCCTTTCTGTCTACAGCCTCCTACCATCACCATATAGCATTAAATACTTGGTCCGGGCCCCGGATTCAAAAGCGGCAGCGTGGAGAAACCGGACTGCTCGAAATGCAGTTTTCCCTTCCCGGCGATGCGGCCTGGAAATCACTGCAAAGTGCTGCCCCCGGCATGACAGACCCACTCGGCGTCAAGCTGTCCGCCACTGCTTACTCTTCCTGAACCCCATTGTCCTAAAACCGTAAAAAGAGCAGGTTTCCGGAAACATCCCGGATACCTGCTCTTTTTTAAACACTGAAATAACGTCCTTCTGGATGAGCGAATACCATAGCGGTAACACTCGCCTCCGGCTCCATCATATAGCCGTCCGTCAATTCCATGCCGATCGTGGCCGGCTGAATCAGCCGGAACAGCTTTTCCTGATCTTCCAGGTTCGGGCAGGCCGGATAGCCGAACGACACCCGCACTCCCTGATACTTTGCGGAGAAGCGCTCCTGCATCGTAAAGTCCGGGGAATCCGGGAAACCCCATTTATCCCGCATCATTTGATGCACACGCTCGGCGAAACCTTCAGCAAGCTCCAGTGCCGCTGCCTGAATCAGATGACTGTCCATATAGTCCCCGGCTTCCTTTGCCTCTTCCGCCATGCTGCGGACACCTTTACCGGCGGTAACAGCGAGGAAACCGACGTGGTCCATCACACCGCTTTCCTTCGAGCGGATAAAATCCGCAAGGCAGAGATACGGCTCCTGCTGCTGACGCGGGAAGGTGAACGTTTCGAGCACCGTCTGCTGATCAGCAGGGTCATAAATGTAAATGGTTTCTCCTTCTGACTGAGCTGGATAAAATTGATACATGCCGTCTGCGCGGAGATGTTTCTCTTCATCCGCCCGCTTCAGAAACGCATCAACGCGTTCCTTCAACTTTTCTGCTTTTTCATTTCCCCGCTCCAGCTGCCGCTTGATGTTCCCATTCATCCCCAGGTGGGAGCCGAGAAGCGTCTGCATGTTCACGTACGGATAGAGGTGGGACAGTTTGTAATCCCGCAGAATATGCTGACTGTAGTCCTCCGGCACAAATAACGGTGCCTTTGGATCTACATTTGAGCGGACCGGTGCTGCAACGGCCGTGCCGCCGCCGCTCTCTTTTGCCGCTTTCTCATCGGCCGCACGCTGCACCGCTTTTTCCTGTTTCGCACGTGTTGTTTCAAACAGTTCTTCCCGCGCTTCCGGTTTCACCAATTGATTGGCAATGTCGAGTCCGTTCATCGCATCTTTGGCATACAGTACCATGCCGTTATATTCCTGGGCGATTTTTGTATCGGTAAAGCGGCGGGTGAGCGCGGCGCCCCCTACAAGAATCGGGATATCAATATTCTGCTCACGAAGGTCATTGGCAGTTATGACCATCTGCTGCGTCGATTTAACGAGCAGGCCGGAGAGACCGATGATGTCCGGATCCTCTTTGTCAATCGCCTGCATCAGCTCATTCGGCGTCACCTTTATCCCAAGGTTCACGATCGAGAAACCGTTGTTTTTCAGAATAATTTCCACCAGATTTTTCCCGATATCATGGACGTCGCCTTTCACTGTAGCTAATATGACTTTCCCTTTGCCGCGGTCGTCCTTCTGCTCTTCCATGTGCGGCTCCAAATGAGCGACGGCTGCTTTCATCGCCTCGGCACTCTGAAGCACCTCGGCTACGATCAGCTCATTATCGTTAAACAGTTTACCGACTTCATCCATCCCCGCCATCAGCGGTCCGTTAATAATATCCAGCGGTTCATCGTATTCTTCGAGCGCTTTGTCTAAATCGTCGTAGAGGCCTTCTTTCGTCCCTTCAACAATATAATTCGCGAGCCGCTCCGCCAGTGTCATTGTCACAGACTGCTGCTGAGCTTTTGGTTTTTTCTTCCGATAGAAGGCTGTAAATTCCGCAAGCGTTTCATCGTTCGTATCAAATAACAGCTCATCGGACAGCTTCTTTTCTTCATCTGATACCGACCCGTACCGTTCCAGCTTTTCTGTATTCACGATAGCGTAGTCCAGACCCGCCCGCGTGCAGTGGTACATAAATGCTGCGTTCAGTACTTCCCGTCCGAGCGGCGGCAGACCGAAGGAAACGTTGCTGACACCTAGAATCGTCAGTGTCTCCGGCATTTCTTCTTTAATCATACGGATGCCTTCCACGGTCGCCTGCGCCGAGCCGATATACTGCTCATCGCCGGTTCCGACCGGAAATACGAGCGGATCAAAGATGATATCCTGCCCGGGAATACCGTATTTTTTCGTCAGTAAGTCATACGATCTCCGGGCGATTTCCAGCTTTCGCTCTGCTGTGACACCCATGCCTTCTTCGTCAATCGTACCGACAATAACTGCGGCTCCAAACCGGCGGACAAGCGGCGCCACTGCTTCAAACCGTTCTTCGCCGTCTTCCAGGTTGATTGAATTGATCAGCGCCTTCCCCTGCGAATACGTCAGCGCTTTTTCGATGACATGCTCATCCGTCGAGTCAATCATGAGCGGTGTTTTTACTTTGTTGATTACCTGCTGAAGAAACTTTTCCATGTCTTCCATTTCGTCACGGTCCGGGTCCGCCAGGCAGACGTCGATCACATGGGCTCCTTTTTTCACCTGGGCCCGTGCAATTTCCGATGCTTCTTCATACTTTTCTTCGGCAATCAGCCGTTTAAATTTCTTTGACCCGATGACGTTCGTCCGTTCTCCGACGAGAAGCGGACGCATCGAATCATCATAGACGAGCGGCTCAATGCCGGAAACGACGTGAGGATGTGCCGTCTGCGGTTCGCGCGGCTCGTAGTTTTTCACCATCTCACTCAGTGCACGGATATGATCCGGTGTGGTACCACAGCAGCCGCCGACGATGTTGAGCCAGCCCTTTTCAGCAAAACCGGCGAGCTTCTGCGCGAGCATCTGCGGAGATTCATGATAGTGTCCTTCTTCATCCGGCAGCCCCGCGTTCGGATAGCAGTGTACATAGGACGTCGCCAGGTCAGACAGAGACCGGAGATGATCCTGCATAAATTCCGGACCTGTGGCACAGTTGAGTCCGACAACCGTCGGGTTCATATGCTCGAGGGAAATATAGAACGATTCAATCGTCTGGCCGGCAAGGGTCGTTCCCATCGGTTCAATCGTTCCGGAAATGATCAGCGGCATCCGTCTGCCTTTTTCTTTTTCTACGCGCTCAATGGCAACATAAGCTGCTTTCACGTTCCGCATATCCTGGCTTGTCTCCAGGAGAAGCACGTCACTTCCGCCGTCCACGAGGCCGAGCACCTGCTCGTAGTACGTGTCTGCAAGCTCCTCAAACGTCGTTCCTCCGGTGACAGAAAGCGACTTCGTCGTCGGTCCCATCGCCCCGGCAACAAAGCGCGGCTTCTCCGTTGTGGAAAAGCGGTCTGCTTCCTCCCGCGCAATTTTCGCTGCACGCACATTTAAATCATATGCTTCGTCCTGCAGATCGTAATCGGCAAGGACGATGGACGTTGCGCCGAATGTATTTGTTTCGATAATATCCGATCCTGCTTCCAGGTATGCGCGGTAAATGCCCCGGATGACGTCCGGGGAAATGACGTTTAAATATTCGTTGCATCCGTCAAATTCTTCACCGCCGAACTGCTCCGGAGTCAGCTGCGCATCCTGAAGCATCGTTCCCATCGCTCCATCGAGCAGCAGAATCCGGGACTGCAGTTCCTGTTCAAATTGAGTTGTCATCCTGCCATCATCGTCCCTTCCACGTTCAGCGTTCAAGCTGTTATTCTATCTGCAGCCCGGCTGAGCTGCAGTACCCTTTCCAACTATTACCGGGCTGCGTTGACCGCAGCCTCCTGTGTACGGATGTGCTGTGTCAGTTCCGCGGTAATATTGTAGCGCAGGAACGGCGTAATCAAATAAATATGATCAAAATGTTTCATTGCTGTATCCACGAGCTCCTTTGCCATACGGATGCCTTCTGCTTCACTTGCCTCCCGGTCACCCGAGAGGGCACGCATCTGCTCACGGACACTGTCTGTCAGCTGAATGCCCGGCACTTCATGGTGCAGAAATTCTGCGTTCCTGCTGCTGACAAGCGGCATGATGCCGATGTAGACAGGCACAGGCAGATCTTTGACAGCGTCAGCAATTTCTTCGATCCGCTCGCTGCTGTACACCGGCTGACTCATGAAATAATCGGCGCCTGCCTGTACTTTTTTCTCCAGCCGCTGCACTTCCCGGTCCAGCCGGCGGGCATTGGCATTAAACGCCGCGCCGACGGTAAAGTTCGTTTTCGCTCCGAGGTCCTTCCCGGAAAAAGACTGGCCTTCGTTCAACTGCTTAATGAGCCGGACAAGGTCCATGGAGGACATATCGTATACCGACGTGGCTCCTGGAAAGTCGCCTACTTTGGCAGGGTCTCCGGTAATCGCGAGAATATCGCGGACGCCGAGCTCATGCAGTCCGAGCAGATGGGACTGCAGCCCGATGATGTTCCGGTCGCGGCAGGCTACGTGAAGAAGCGGCCTGCTGCCGGCATCTTTAATCTTGGTGCCAAGCGCCAGGTTATCGATCCGGGAGCTCGCCAGAGAGTTGTCTGCAAGCGTTACGGCTGTGGCCCCTGCCTCTGTGAGTGCCCGGGCCCCTTCCATAAAGGCCGGCACACCGGACAGTGCTTTCGGTGGGTCCAGCTCCACGATGACCGACGTCTGTTCCCGGCTCGTTTCTGTAAGCTTCACCGGTTCGCGGTCTCCGGACACTTCCTCTTTAACCGCTGTCCGGTTTCTACGGACCTGTTTTTCCTGCGGTGGCGTCAGCCGTCCCCGGATGATCGCCTGCCGGATCTCCTGAATATGCTCCGGTGTCGTCCCGCAGCATCCTCCGATTAATACCGCTCCTTCTTCCACGAGCGCCTGCGTCATATCGCCAAAATATGTCGGGTTCGACTGGTAGGAAAAACGTCCGTCGCGGACGTTCGGCAGACTGGCATTCGGATAAACGCTGATTCCGGCAGTGGACAGAAGATCGGTTTCCTCAAGTGACTGCAGCATATGATACGGCCCCATGCGGCAGTTTACTCCTGCTACGTCCGCTCCGAGAGCTTCGAGTTCTTTCAGTGCTGCTTCGATCGGCATGCCTGTATGAAGGACGCCGATATCACCGAGTGTTGCCTGTGCGATGATGGCACGATCCGTATGTTCTCTAAGATAGGAAAGAATCTGCTTGAGCTCGTCGAAATCGTAGAACGTTTCGAGGATAAACCCGTCCACATCCGTCTGAAGGAGAACGTCCGCCTGCTCTTTCAAGGCGTCCATCCTGTCTTCCAGCGGTGTTTTCTCCTGATGCATTGTGGCCACACCGCCGATGGTCGCTGCCGTGTAGGCACTGCCGGCGCGTCGGGCGACAGCGGCACCGGCCTCATTTATTTCTTTGACACAGTCGCCGAGCTGATAGCGGTCCAGCTTAATGGCGTTCGCTGCATATGTGTTTGTCTGAATAATATCTGCACCTGCAGCAATATATTTCTCATGTATGGACTGAATCTGGTCCGGATCCGAGAGGTTCAGCTCCTCAAAGCAGCCGCGGAGTCCGCGCTGATAGAGAAGTGTTCCCATCGCTCCGTCACCGACGGTCAGCCCCTGTCTCAGTTTTTCTTTCAGGTTCATTCCACACCCTCCCCGGCACGGATTTTCTCAAACGCCTGCGTTAAATCAGCAATCAGATCATCCGTGTTCTCCAGGCCGACAGACAGGCGCAGCAGTCCGTCCGTAATGCCTCGTTCTGCCCGCTCCTCATCATCCATCGCCGCGTGGGACATCGTCGGTGGGTAGGAGAGAATCGATTCCACGGCACCGAGACTGACAGCGAAAACGGGCAGTTCCACCGCCTGTACAACGCTTCGTACGGCTTCCTTGTTCTCCAGCTCAAAGGACAGGACGGCTCCCGCTCCTTCTGCCTGAGCTTCATTAATATCGTGACCCGGGTGCTCAGGCAGTCCGGGATAGTAGACCTTTTTCACTTCCGGACGTGTTTTCAGCCAGTCGGCGAGTATGGCTGCAGCATTGGAAGAAACCGTCATTCTCGTATGAAGTGTCTTCAGTCCGCGCATAATAAGCCAGGAATCCTGCGGGCCGAGAATCGCACCGAAACAGTTCTGCAGAAAGCCGATTTCGGCTGCGAGCTCCTCGTCTTTTACAACGACCAGTCCTGCGACGACATCACTGTGACCGCCGATGAATTTCGTGGCACTGTGAACAACGATATCCACACCAAGATCAAGCGGACGCTGCAGTACCGGCGTTAAGAATGTGTTATCCAGCGCCGTCAGGCAGTTATGCTCTTCTGCTATTGCGACAATTTCCTTAATCGGCGTTACTTTCATCGTCGGGTTGGACGGCGTTTCCATATAAATCATTTTCGTATTCGGTTTTATCGCAGCACGCACGGCCTGCGGGTCGGTCATATCGACAAACGTGTGGTCGATTCCCTGCCGGTGGAGCACTTTTGTGGTTAGACGGAACGTGCCGCCGTACACATCATCGGTAATTACCAGGTGATCCCCTTTGGAGAGAAGCATGACGGTCGTTGAAATTGCAGCCATGCCGGAAGCAAAGGCAAAACCATGTGTTCCGTTTTCCAGGTCGGCGATAATGTCCTCGAGCGCCTCCCGCGTCGGGTTGCCGCCCCGGGCGTAGTCATACCGGCCGAAATCATCGATATCCGGCTGGTCAAATGTCGAGGCATGCTGAATCGGTACGCTCACCGCTCCATTTGCCGGATCGGTTTTATGCTTGGAATGAAGTAGTGACGTCTGTTTGGAAAATGTCATGAATTAAGCCTTCCTTTCTGTAAGTGCACGGCTGAATGCCTGTTCCAGGTCATTGATCAAGTCGTCTGCGGATTCGATGCCGACAGAAAAGCGGAGTAGCCGGTTATCCACACCGATCGCCATACGTACATCCTCCGGAACATCTGCGTGCGTCTGCGTAGCCGGGTACGTCATCAGGCTTTCCACGCCGCCGAGGCTCTCTGCAAACGAGACAACTTCGAGTCCCTGCAGAAGCGGGTTGACGAGCCGCTCATCTTCGACGCGGAACGAGAGCATTCCGCCCCTCCCTGGATAAAGAACCTCTGTGCAGAGCTCCTGCTTTTCCAGATAGGCTGCAACTTTCTGCGCGTTTTCCTGGTGTTTATCCATGCGGAGCTGAAGTGTTTTCATACCGCGGATGACGAGCCATGAATCCAGCGGAGAAAGCACCGCACCGATGCTGTTATGGTAATAGAAGAGATTTTCGCCGATTTTCTCATCAGCCGCAACAATCAGTCCGGCGATGACATCATTATGGCCGGAAATATATTTGGAGGCACTGTGAATAACGATGTCCGCACCGGATTCGATCGGACGCTGTACAACCGGTGTATAAAAGGTGTTATCGACAATAAGAAGCAGGTTAAACTCTTCGGCAAGAGAGGCGAAGGCATCCAGGTCGGCTTCCTGCATGAGTGGATTCGTCGGCGTCTCAATAAACAGCGCTTTCGTCTTGTCACTTATCAGGGAACGAAAACTGTCCGGGTCCACGGCTTCCCCGTATTGAAACGACAGCCCCCACCGGCGCCATCCTTCTTCAAATAATCGATACGTGCCGCCGTAAAGGTCACTCGTTGCCAGAATCTCATCTCCCTGTTCAAAGAGTGACATGACGACCTGAATCGCTGCCATGCCGGACGAACAGGCAAGCCCGCGGGCTCCCCCCTCCAGGCCGGCAATTGTCTCTTCCAGAATCGCCCGCGTCGGGTTTCCGGTACGGGAATAGTCGTAGCCGGTGGACTGTCCGATCCCTTCGTGACGGTAGGCGGTTGAAAAATGCACAGGAGCATTGACGGCTCCCGTCACATGATCTTTTCTGTTTCCTGCCTGTACAAGTGTTGTTTCCAGCGAGTGCTGTCGCTTCATGCTGATTCTCTCCTTTATAGTCCATTTCTTATCGATCTCTGCAGAAAAAAGCCGGATAAAAGAAAAACTTCTTCTCTACCCGGAGGTTAAAAGAAGAAGATACATTACTATCTGTCTTCTTATCTCGCAGGAGACCTGCAGGAATTAGCACCTTGCCATCGGCTGGTTGCTGAAACATCATCGGGCCTGTCCCTCCGTTTCTCTCGATAAGAATGTCGTCAGAAATATTTTTTTATTGTGTCTAATTGTACATTTTAACGGAAAGATGTGCGATGTGCAATCCTTATAAGGAAGAAAAAAGCGCGGTACATCAGTCTTTTTCCTATTAGATGGAAAGAAAACGCTATCAATATTCATACTTTTTCACAATTCACTGTGTTTAGAATTCTGCTGAGGTGGTAAATACCTTATACAGGCGTTGGACAATGTCTTTACATAGGTTGTAAAAACATTGTTCCGTCAAAATTTTGTAGAAAAAGGGAGAGATTTGTTATGAAGAAGATTCATGTGCTCATGTACGCGATGATTGCTCTGCTTATGTTCGGTCTTGTTGGAACACCGGCATTTGCAGACGATCACAGCGGCGACAACGCGATGGTCCGTGTCCTCCATGCTTCTCCGGATGCGCCGGAAGTGGACGTCTATGTCAATGGTGACGCAGCAGTGGAAGGTGCCGCTTTTAAAGACATCACGGATTACCTCGAACTGCCTGCAGGAGATCACGATGTAGCAATCTTCCCGGCCGGTGAAGGCGGCGAAGGCGACCCGGTACTTGAAGAAACAGTTACAGTAGAAGGCGGCATGCATTATACAGTAGCTGCGACAAACACACTGGACAGCCTGACACTGGAAGCTTTTGCAGATGATAACTCTGTTACGGAAGGCATGACAAAGGTCCGCGTCGGTCACATGTCTCCTGGTGCTCCAGCAGTTGATGTAGGCCTTGTCGGCGGCGATTCCCTTTTTGAAGGCGCTGAATTCTTCGCAGTAACAGATTATATGGAACTTGACCCTGCTTCTTACGATCTTGAGATCCGCGCTGCTGGTACGGAAGATGCTGTACTGGATCTCTCCGGCACACAGCTTGACGCAGACATGGTTTACTCTGTCTACGCCGTAGGTGCTGACGCAGAAAGCCTTGAAGTAGTTGTTGTAGCAGACCAGGCAGGCGATATGCCTTCTGAAATGCCTCAGACTGGTATGGGCGGTGCTTCCCAGTCCGGTAACGGCCTGCTTCCGATCGCATTGACTGTTCTTGCTGGTGGTCTGGTTGCAGCACTCTTTCTCCGCCGCCGCACTGCGGAACAGTAAAAAGCTTCTTTTCTTCCTGAGTATTCTTCTCCTATCCGCCTGCAGCACTACTCCGGATGAGTCGTCCCCCGCCTCTCCGGAGAACGCTGCAGAAACGACAGGTATAAATGAAGAAGAAAGCACCTTGGAAGAAACAGCCCTTGAAACAGAAGTGGAATCGACAGAAAACAGCACGGAGCCGGAAGCAGCTGCACAGACGGAGACAGAGGCTGAGACAACCCCTGTTACACAGGCAGAGCCAATTGAGCCTGTACTGGGCGGAAGTGCCGGCGGCATCATTCCTGTAACACTGTCGATTCCTGCTATTGATGTGGAAGGACCCGTACTGCCTGTAGGATTGGAGGAAGATGGTGCGATGGAAGTACCCGAAACCGGTGACGACATCGGCTGGTTTGAGCGCGGTGTAAAACCCGGAGCTCAGGGAAATGCAGTACTTGCCGGTCATGTTGATGATTTAACCGGCCCCGCCATTTTCTTCGATCTGGAAAAGCTGGAGGCAGGAGATGAAATTACTGTCACCAGTGCAGACGGGGAATCGTTAACATTCGTCGTGACACACAAAGAAGCGTATCCATATCAGGATGCGCCAATCGATGAAGTGTTTGGTGCCACGTCCTCCCGCCGGTTGAACCTGATTACATGTACAGGTGAATTCGACCGGGACGCCGGCACGCACCGTGAACGACTCGTCGTTTTTACAGAGCTGAAGCAGGAATAGAATAAGTCTTATCCATGTGCTGCAGAAGCAGCATAGAGAAGAGCCCACGGGAAGTATTTCCCGTGAGCTCTTTTGATTGGACAAGTCATCCACTTCTTCCTAAAAGAAAAGCGCTCTGCCTTCTCAGCGAAGGCAGAGCGCTTTTCCATACAGTCACACAAAGGAACCACGGTATAAGGGACTCAACCTTTCTTTCCTTTCCTGCTTCCCGATGTCCTTCCCTGCCGTTTATGTCGGCGTGCATTTGGAACGGATCTGGAAAGAGTCATGTACTTCCGGCTGCTACAGGCGCCAGGTATTAATAGAAATACTGGAACGTCACTGTAATGCATCATGCACGTTACCTTACGCGGAAATACGAAGGCTGAGCCTCTTATCTCGTGGTTCTTACTTATAGTATACCCCGTCTGCAGCAGTTCAAACCACAAAATTTATTTTTTTGTAGAATAGTCTCCGGCCTGGTCTGCCCCGCAGAAGGTAGACAAAACCCGCTGCCAAAAACAGCGGGTTCATGCTTACTTCGTTTTCTCCAGAAGTGCCCTTGCAGCAGAAATGCCGGAAAGTACAGCACTTTCCACTCTCGTTTTCCCGCTGGTATCGTCTTCACGTAAAAAGCTGTCGCCTGCTAAATAAATCGGATAGTCCGGCAGCTGCATGTACGGCTTCGGATGCGTATGCGCCGCCTGGGCAAAGCGCCAGCGCTTCAGCTGTGTAGTTTTCACATCCTGCTTTAACAAAGGCCGGACCAGCTCCATCACCCGGCTGAGCACATCGTCATCTTCGTGTTCATAATGACTTCTGCTCCATTCGGGCGTCATGTGCACGGTGACAACCGGGGTGCTGGAAATCCCCTTCTGGTCGTTCGCGGCGATCTTATCAATGCCTTCCGGAAGTCCGGAATCCTGCAGGCCGTGCGGACCGAACCGCTGCGGCTCCTCAAGCTCAATGAGTGCCACGATACATGGGTCGAATGTAAAAGCAGCCAGTGCCGCTGTCGTTTCCGGCGGAAGCTCCAGTGCGGACTGTTCGAGAAGTGCCAGGGTCTGCGGCACCGGCGGCGTCGCAATTACTGCGTCTGCAACATACAACTCCCCGTCTTCCGAAGCGAGAAATACTTTTTCTCCGTCTGTCTCCAGACGGATAATCCGTTCACGGAGAATGACATCCAGTTCTTCCGCTGCATGCTTGATCAGCTGATTCATGCCGAATGGACTCATATACCTCGGATGCTCTTCACCGAACCATACCGAAGCAATGCCCTCCCGGATCCATGTGTCCACGTAACGCTGCATTTCCGGACGGCGGACCGTGAAAAACTGCGCGCCGTGGTCTGCCTTCCCTTCGCCGATCCTCCGGGTGGCAAGCCGTCCGCCGACGCTTTTCCCTTTTTCAATTATAAAAGGGCGGTGCCCCTCTGCTTTTAAAATACGGGCTGCAAATACGCCCGATGCTCCGCCTCCGATAACTGCAATATCCATATGAACCATCCTTTCCTTACTTTCCGTCCCTCTTCTTTCTATACCCTAATCCCTGACGTGTACTACGGAAGAACGCTCAAAAATCATTGAATTTCATACCTTTACGTTATCCCTTTCTGGACAGAGGACGAATTTTCCTTTTTTAATGTGCCATAAAAGAAAAGCTGTTCCGGAAGCAGGGCACCTGCTATCCCGGAACAGCTCATTTCTTCCACCGCTCATTAGTTGGCCGATTCAATCTGCCATGCACCGTTACGACGCGGATCGCCGCCGCCGTACATTCCGCTTACACGGCCTTCCTCATCGAGTACGAGACCGAGTGCTTGAATGCCTCCGTAGAATAACGGAGAAGAGTGGCGGACGACCGAATAATTCATCTCCCGCAGCCGTTCAGCTGCTTCGACAGGCATATCCTGGTCTTCCACGTAGACGACGTCATCTTCATTGTAGAAGCGTGGGAATTCGATCGCTTCCTGCAGCGTCATGCTTTCTCCGCTGTCATTCAATCCATATTCATAGCGCATCATCGTCTGGAAAAGAAGTGCCGGAATCCGTCTTCCTCCAGGTGTCCCCATACCGAGTACCGGCCGGCCGTTCTCTTCAAAAATGACCGGGGATACGAACGTACGCGGACGTTTGCCGGGCTCGTACCGGTTAATCGATTCATCGTCTTCACTGAAATTCGTCATCTGATTATTCAGGAAAAAGCCGTTTTCGTAAATACCGGAACCGAAAAATTCACCGAGGGAATGCGTAGCGGAAATCATCCGCCCATCCGGGTCCACAATGACAAAGTGTGTCGTGTTACGGGAATCGTTCTCCTCCCCTGGGGAATCAAAAAGATCACCGGTATCTGAAATTTCATCAAACGACATCTGACCAAGAAGACTGTCGATATAGCTTTCTTCTGTTAAGCGGCCGTGGTCAATATCATCAAAGTTAGGATCTCCAAGCTCATCGAGTCTACTCTCATACGTTACTTTCGATATTTCATTGATCATATGAATGTACTGATCTACGTAAGCCGGGTTAGAAACGAGTTCCTCCAGCGTCTGTTCTTCGGCTTCCGGCATAACCTCAGCGAGGGCACCGGAATTTTCAATGCGGTCTGCCAACTGAAGCGACTGGACCACGACGGCTCCTGATGACGGAGATGGTCCGCCATATACAGTCTGATCGCCGATCTGTGCTTCGACCGGCTCCGCCGTCCCTGTTTCATACGCGGCGAAGTCTTCCATCGTAAATGCCAGTTCACTGCTCAGGTTCTCGGCAATCGGCCCTTCATAAAACGCGTCCGCTCCGTCCTGCTGAATCAGCTCGAGCGTCTGTGCCAACTCTTCCTGAACAAGCGTATCATTCACTTCCAGCACCTGGCCTCCCGGGAAGAAATTTTCACGTTCATCCGGTGTCATTTCCAATCTGCGGGTTGCATTTCCTGTCTGCTGATTAAAGACGTTTCCTGCCTGAAAGCCTTCGCGCGCTGTATCTACAGCCGGCTGCAGCAGTTCTTCCCAGGCGATCGTACCGTGCTCATCGTGAAGCTGCTGCATCCCTTTCACCATGCCCGGTACAGCAATACCGCGTGTCGGCCAGTTCCCGCTTGTTGGGGCTGCCTCACGGTAGTCATAGGCGGTGGCTCCTTCGGATGGATCGTGAAGCAGCATGACGCCCCCGCCGCCGATGCCGGACCCGTAAGGTTCGACTACGCCGAGCATAAAGGAGACCGTAATCGCTGCATCAACGGCATTTCCGCCGTCTTCCATTACCTGCATACCTGCATCTGCAGCGAGCGGGTGAACGGAGCTGACGCCGTATGCTTCGATCGAGCCGGCGTCTTCGTTATTATTTGTTGATTCATTCTCGTTATCCGTGTCCGGTTCTTCCACCGGTTCGGTGTTCTCCGTATCAATATCGACACTTTCCACCTGACGTTCTTCAAATGCGGAGCTCGAGTACGGCTCCCGTAATGGATCAAATTCAGAGGAAAAATAAAAATTCCAGGCGATCAGTCCGGCAAAAATAAAGACGGCGGCGATATGTGTAATACGGAGATACGGTTTGTAATTCATGATTCTTCCTGGCCTCCCTGTTCGTCAAAAACGCCGGCCGCGTCCAGGTCGATCTTCAACCGGCCGTCTTCCACACGCCATAGGTCACTGTCCAGTTCTTTCCGGAGTGTGCGGTAGATCCGGAAATCGTAATAGGATTTCATCGGACCGGCCGTCTCCCGCGGCATCGTTTCGTTGATACGCATCGGTACAAAAGACAGTTCGCGGCCTCCGTCATCAAGAAAATCAAGCTGGGCAATAACCGATTCCTTTGTCCGGGTCCAGCCCTGATCAAAGACGAAGTTGCCGAGGCTGTTCATGACAATCGCTCTATTGCCGTCCACCCCTTCTGTTATCGTGACCGGCTCCAGCACGTGGGAGTGGTGTCCGATGATGACATCTGCGCCGTAGTTTGCCATGTACTGAGCAAGTTCTTCCTGCTCCTCGTTGTAGCCGACCTGATACTCGTCGCCCCAATGAACGTGGACCATCATGATATCGACACCGTCACCGCCTTCTTCCTCCGGCAGTTTTGCCTCCTGAAGACGTTCACGCAGAAGCGTCAGTCCGATATATTCACGGGTAAACACACCACCCACGTAGTCGGACGCACTGAATCCCTGTACAAAAACATCCGTAAACCCTAAAATTCCAAAGCGCGTCCCGTCTTCAGCTTCGAACGTGGAAACACGCGTTGCATCAATCGCTCCGTTTTCCACTTCCTCTTCGTCCAGGTTCAGCGCATCGCCGATCCCGAGAATCTCTACATCCGAATCCCGGAACGCATCCAGTGTTCCCTGAAGCGATAAGTCACCGAAATCGAGTGCGTGGTTATTCGCCACACTCACTGAATCGAAGCCGGCATTCTCAAGAGCTCCGACTGCATCCGGGCGTGCGTATAAATGAATATCTTTGTTCTCCAGCTCTGCGTCATCCATCTCTTCTTCCACTTCCGGATCCTGATCATCCAGAATCGGTGACTCGAAATTCCCGGTAACATAATCCGACTGTTCAAAGAAGGGATTTATGTAGCGGAACACTCTGTCCACCGGTTCCCCGCTCTGATCCACGGCATCGCGCACGTGACGTCCCATCATCATATCGCCGACCATGGAAATGCGGTATTCCACATTATCGGGGCGCGTCTCTTCGGGTTCCTCCCCGAATACAAACCAGCTGTATCCGAAAAGAGGAACAAGGAGAACAGCCAGTACAATAACGGAGTCTCTGAGCGCATGACGTTTATGCCGGAGCTGAAACAGTTTCATCCGCTCCTGAAAACTTAAGTTTTTTTCCATACTTGTCCTTCACCCGTTCTATTAAAAACTACTCCTGTGTCTCTACAGAAGGTGGAACACGCTGATAATGACAAAAGTGACAAACGCAATGACAAGGGTCGATGAGAACGTCGGCAGAACGCCCTGCTTCTGGATCGAGTTCGCGATCAGCCCCGGTACGATAACACCGATTCCCCGGAGCTCAAACGTCTCAAATAATATATACGGAAACGAAAAGTCTGCAGCCATTTTCAATAGAATACCTACTGCAAGCATCGCACCAAATTTTCTTCTTCCATACAGAACTGTCATGCGGCCGATCACCTGTGTCACGACCAGATATGTAACAATACTGATGGCTGCCACAACAACCAGATAGAGCAGCTGGTCAAAAACGAGCGCTAAATAACCGGGAACAACGAGTCCCGCGGGAACGATGCCTGTTTTCTCCGCATACAGCAGAGAAAGCAGAACACCGACCACTATCGCAATGTATAAATCTGTACCAAACAACCTGCGCCAACTCCTTTTTTCTTAAATAAACGTGCCTGTATTGTGGACAGGTATGTCCTGTCCACATGGTCTACGAGTGCTGTTCTGCCACCTGTCTGGACCGGGAGGCCGTTACTTTCCTTTTTTCGCGGCGGCTCCCTTGAGAGCTGCTTATTTCTTCAAACGCTTCTGCCAGCTCCTCACCGCCGCCGTGAATGTTGCCCACGCCGAACACAGCAGAACCGTCCGGAAGATTCTGTACTTCGCGGATCACAGCAGAGGCAGGTTCTTTCTCCATGTTCTTCACGCTGCCGGCCTGAATGTCTCCGCGTTCTACCGCTTCGACGACCGGATTTGTAATTTTTCCAGTTAAAATCAACGTATCGATGTTCATTTTCGGCAGCACGTCCTCCGCAAACTGAATCGTCCGCTCCACCCGGTCTTCCCGGCAGTTCATAATGACAGCACGGTGTTCAGCCGGGAAATCGCTTTGAATCTTATCCCAGATTGCGAGTGTCGAGGAAGCATCGTTTGCGGCAAATCCGTTGAAGAAGTGGCTCGGCTCCATGCTGCTTCCAAAACGGTGAATCCGCATCGCGCCAGGGTCCACGGGTGCTTTCAGCATACCGTTCATGGCTGTCTCCCGGTCGATGCCGAGAATATCCGCCACGGCAAGCCCTATCGCTGCGTTCTCCGCAAACATCATATATGGGAACTGCTGAAGATAGTCATCTGTAATGGATTCCGTGGAGAAGAAAACTACTTCTGATCCCCGCTGTTCTGCCGCACGCCGGAAAAAACGCGAGTATTTCGTTTCCGGCATAACGACATATCCATTCTTCGGAATCGTCCGGCTGAATGACTCTGCAATTTGATCGAGCGTCGGCCCCATAACATCCAGGTGATCCTCCACAATGTTTGTAATGACCGTGATCTGCGGTTTCACAAAGTCGGTTTCAAACACCTGCTGGTATTCCGGATTTACGGCCATGCACTCTACAACGAACGTATCTACATTCCGTTTGGCTGCTTTTTTTGTCATAATTTTCTGCTCGGAAATGTTGGCTCCCTGCAGACTGCGTGTAATCGGTTCTTCTTCTTCGCGGTCCCAGTAAAAGAGACGCGGGGACGTTCCCGTCGTTTTGCCGGCAGCACGTCTTCCATCTTCTTTTACAATCCCCATAATCAACCGCGTAACTGTGGATTTACCACGTATCCCGTTGACGAGAATTCTCGTATTGATCCGGTCGATGTGACGTGACATCATCCGGCGTTCCCGCACACCGACATAAAGTATAAATGCGGCGAGAATACCGACATATGCTAATTCATGCATTCCTTTACCTCCTGGCTGCTTTCCTGGTCGAAACAGCGATTCCTGTTTAACCGTAATACCCTTCCTGCGGCAGGAAAAAACCTGTTCTCTTGCCTGCACAGCATTTCTATTATACCGTTATTCTGCTACCCTTGAATAGAAAGATTGTCGAAAAAATCTCTGGCAATCTCAAAGCCGGTCCCTATTGCCGGCAATTCTGCCAATTATCGGCGCATATCTGTTCCACATACAGGAGGATGAACGATGGATTTTCCAATCCTTATTCTTACAGCTGTCGACAAAGAACGTGAGGCAGTCAAAAAAGCTGTTTCAGAGGATCCGCGTTTCATAACAGACGTGTGCGGATTCGGTCCCGTTCAGGCAGCGGTGAAAACAGGCGCTTCCATACAGAAATACCGGCCGAAGGCAGTCATCAACGCAGGCATTGCCGGAGCATATCCCGGCCGCGGCGACATCGGCGGTATTTTCACGGCCTCCGCTTCCGTATTTGATGATCTCGGTGCAGAGACAGCGGAAGAAAGACTAAGCCCGGAAACGCTAGGCTTCGGTACGTCCAGATGGGAACGCTCCTCTTTTTTTAATGAATATCCCTTTCCCGCACCGAGCACAGAAATACTCACCGTTTCGCTTGCCACCGGCACAACGGCATCCATGGAGAGCCGCATGAAGCGGCATCCAGAGGCTGCATTAGAAGCAATGGAAGGAGCCGGCTGCGCAGCTGCCTGTAAACACGCGGGCGTTCCATTTATGGAAGTACGGTCCGTATCGAACATGAGCGGTGCACGCAGCGAGCAGCGCTGGGAACTTGATACCGCACTTGATGTGCTGACAGAAACATTTATCCGATGGAAGGAGACGTTACAATGAAGTCGATTGCTTTTTCGCCCTGTCCGAACGACACGTTTATTTTTCACGACCTGGTGCATGGCCGTGTACCGGGGTTCGATACCCTGGACGTGACCTATGCCGATATCGATAAAACGAACAACTGGGCGTACGAGAAGAGCGGCCCGGACGTCATGAAAATTTCGTTTGCTGCTCTTCCTTATGCGCTTCCCCACTATCAGCTGCTTCAATGCGGCGGCGCTCTCGGAAGGGGCTGCGGACCGCTCGTTTTAACAAAAGAACCGGCGGATTCGCTTTCGCTCAGTGGAAAAAAAGTAGCCGTACCGAGCGAGCGTTCCACAGCGTTCATGCTGTTTAAACTATGGCAGAAGCAGCATACTTCCGGGCCTGCCGCAGAAACCATCGTCATGCCGTTTGATGAGATTATGCCTGCGGTTCAGGAAGGCCGGGTCGATGCAGGACTTGTCATTCACGAAGCCCGGTTTACCTACCAGAACTACGGCCTTCACTGCCTCACCGATCTCGGGGAATGGTGGGAAGAGGACACCGGCACACCGATTCCGCTCGGCGTCATTATTGCAGCGCCCGGTGTGGACACAGAAAAACTTGCAGCAGGTATCCGGACTTCCCTCGCGCAGGCTTGGGCTGATCCCGGGCGGAGCCGAGCCTATGTCATGGAACATGCACAGGAAATGTCCGAAGACGTCGCACAGTCCCATATCGATCTTTATGTAAATGAATTTTCTATGGCACTCGGCAGCACAGGCCGCGCGGCGGTCGAATCCCTTCTGAAGCGCGCTGCGGAGGAAGGGCTCGTTCCAGAAATCGACTGGGATAAGGCTTGGCAGAAAAAAACGGCCCTGGAAAACCATGATTCTTAAAAATAATTTTCTCCGGACAACCACACAGAAAGAGATGCCCGTTATCGTCATGACGGGCATCCCTTTTTATTAAGAGGATATTTATTTTCACCTGCTTGAAGGGGTCCAGTCTTCCTGGTGACTCCCATCATGCTTGAAGATTTCCACGCGCGTTTCTTTGTTCTCCGCAATTTCCTTCGCCCGATTCACCGCATCTTCCTTTTTATCAAACACATCGGAAGCTTGTTCTGCACTCCGGGTGCGGACAGCCCAGCCATTTTCATGCGGTTCAACGAGCACATTTTTTTCGTTCAGCTCCGGCCGCGCCGAGCTGTCTCCGTCTGCCTGCTTAATTTCTTTCTGCGACGCCTGCTCCAGCTCTTTTTTCTCCTGCTCCGACGCATCTTCATGCCATTTTTTAGCCTGCTCTGTAGCAATCGGAATAGCGTCCCCTTCCTTGTAGCCTTCCTCCAGCATCGTGTTTGCAATATCAATCGCTTTTTTCCGGACGAGCGTCGGAAGATTTTTTAGAGAGGACGGATAGTCGTTCATTGTCCATGGCATCATGCATACCTCCTGTTCAATTGTTTCTTTTCTTTTTCCCAGAATTTCTCTTTCTAAACGACAATACGGTGTTTGCCCTTTCCTATTTATTGGGTAGAGTTCTGTACCAGCCCGGCTGGAGAATCAGCAGGGAAGTATATTTTTACAGGAGGAGATATACATGAATATGACGCAGCGGGAAGAATTGATGAAGACGCTCCACGAATGTATGGAAGCGTGCAATTACTGCTATGATGCGTGTCTTCAGGAAGATGATGTAAACATGATGGCGAACTGCATCCGGACGGACCGGGAATGTGCCGATTTCTGTGGATACACCGAGCAGGCCCTGGCCCGGGATACTCCGTTTGCTGAAGAACTGCTCCGTGCCTGTGCGGTTATCTGCCGTGCCTGTGCTGATGAATGCCGGCAGCATGACCATGACCACTGTAAGTACTGCGCAGAGAAATGCGAAAAGTGTGAAGAAGCCTGCCTCGCATTTACTGCGTAAGTCTGCCGAAAAAACGCTCCGGGAGCAACATTCCCGGAGCGTTTTTGTTATTTATCGGTATCTCCTGTTTTCCGCTGCCGTATTTTCGTGACGATCTGAACGACAAATCCGGCCAGTGCAAAGGCAATGGCGAGATAAATAAACCCCGTACTCTCCAAAAGAACCGCTGCTGCAATCGACATCAGTCCGAGAATACTCAGTACTCCCTGCAGGGCAAGGTACATAGACAGCCCTCCTCTATATCAAGATAATTCCCATCGGAACGAACGTACATAGAATGCCACCGGCGAGAAGCCATTTTCTCCACCCCGGCGGCATCGGCCCCTGTCCGGTCCACTTCTCCCACGAGCGTTGAAACAGCGTACGGTACAAAAGATAGGCAAAGGCCAGAATACCGAACATCTGCGATACGAAGTAAATCTGTGTCTCCCCGTCACTCATCCCTTCCAGTCCGTCCAGCCCGAGTATAAACGCATTGAGAATGCTGTAGAGGACGAGAAGAGCAAACAGCAGAAGCGCCGCTTTCAGCATTTCTAAAAAAGCCTGCATGATCCGCGTCTCCTTTCCTCATCCAGTGTATGCAATTTGCTTTCCTGGAGCAAGCCCTGCTTCAGAATGTATGAGAAAAGCAATATACGCTCATTTCTGTCATAATAGAAAGTATCAATGCAGTGAGGTGATAATGTGAACTTTTTTCAGGAATATATCAATCGGAAGAATACATACTCTGTGAAATGGGATAAGGTGGCTGAACTTTATAAAAGTGAGAAGGAACTCCTGCCTATGTGGGTGGCCGACATGGATTTCCACCCGCCGGAAGCTGTCACAAAAACGATCCGCGAACGCGCAGAACACGGCCTTTACGGCTATACGTACGTCGATGACCGGGTAAAAGAAGCAGTCCGCGACTGGTTTTCTTCGCGCCAGAACTGGACGATGGAGCTTGACTGGATTCAATTCAGTCCGGGCGTCGTTCCTTCCATTGCGAAATCCATTCAGGCGCTCACCGAACCGGACGACGGGATTCTGCTGCAGTCTCCGGTGTACCCGCCGTTTTTCTCCATGATTAAAGAAAACGACCGCCGGGTAGTCGACAGCCCGCTTGTCGAAAAAAATGGGCGTTACGAAATCGACTTTCAGGATCTGGAGGAAAAAATGAGTCAGGGTGTACGCATGTTCCTGCTCTGTTCTCCCCACAATCCGGTCGGCCGGGTCTGGACGAAGGAAGAACTGGAAAAAATCGCTTCTCTCTGCATCCGCTGGGACGTTATTCTCGTCACGGATGAAATTCACGGCGATCTCGTCTTTGAACCGAATGTGCAGATTCCCGCTGCATCGATCAGCCCGCAGATCTCTCAGCAGACGATTACACTTGCTGCACCAAGTAAAACATTCAACCTGGCCGGCCTTCAGTCCAGCGTGCTCATTACAGAAAATGAAGAATACCGGAAAAAGCTGGAGCAGATCGACAAAAAGAACGGCGCCTTCACATTAAACACGTTCGGCATTCTGGCCATGCAGGCAGCCTACGAAGAAGGCGAAGCCTGGCTTGAAGAGCTTCTGGAGTACCTGCAGGGCAACATTCGGCTCGTCGACTCCTTTCTCCAGGCTGAACTCCCCCACGTGAAGGCTGTGCAGCCGGAAGCAACGTACCTCGTCTGGATCGACTGCCGTGGAACCGGCCTCTCCAACGCAGAGCTTTCCAAAGCGCTCGTTGAAGAAGGGCGGATCGCATTAAATCCCGGGCATACGTTCGGCGAGGCAGGAGACGGGTTTATGCGCATGAATGTCGCCTGCCCGCGGGATACGGTGAAAGAAGGGCTGAACCGGCTGAAAAAAGCACTGAAGGATAAAAAAGGTTCATAGCAGGACGCCCACTGGGAAAAGGAGCAGACACATGAAAGAATTATTCCGCCGCTTTATCGAGCACGATTTAGTAAATCTAGGCGCCCAGACTGCCTATTTTCTGCTCCTGTCCATCTTCCCGTTCCTCTTGTTCATTGTGAGTCTGCTTGCCTACCTGCCGTTTACGATTACCGACGTCTACCTTCTCCTGCAGAACACGTACGTGCCGCCCGGAGTGCTTATGGTAATCGAAGAGGAATGGAATGTCGTCACCGAAAACACGCAGGCCGGGGTTCTTTCCATCGGGGCTGTTTTCACGCTTTGGACAGCTTCGCTTGCTGTCAATTCCATTCTGGAATCGTTAAACCGCGCCTTTCAGGTGACAGAAGCCCGGTCTCTTCTGCTCGGCCGGTTCGTCGCCCTTCTCTTGACCGCCGGACTTTTTATTATTGTTATCGGGGCACTTGTACTTCAGGTCGCAGGCTCTCACATTACAGACTTGCTGCAGATGGAAGCTTTTTTATTCGATGGTCACTTTCTCCGCTGGATGCTGAGCAGCCTGATGCTCTTTACCGTGTTTCTGCTCGTCTACTGGATCGGCCCGTCGCTTCGTCTCCGGCTCCGCGACATTCTTCCCGGCGCACTCGCAGCAACAATCGGATGGCAGGTTGTATCGTTCCTTTTTTCGAGTGTCATCACACGGGTGGCGGATTTTTCCGCCACCTATGGAACGATCAGCACGGTGATCGCACTGATGATCTGGTTTCACCTCATTTCCCTCATCGTGCTGATCGGCGGGGAAATCAACGCCTTTCTTCTGGAACGCCGCGTATCCCGGAGGCCCGAGAAAATGCCCAAAAAAACATGGTAACAATAAAAGACAGCCGGAGGAGGCGTAAAGCCGCTCCTCCGGCTGTCTTGTGCTGTATTCTCTTAACCCAGCGCAGTCTGAAGCAGTTCCATGACGGCACCGACATGGGCGGCGGTTCCCGCAAGCACGAACAGATGCCAGACAGCGTGGTGGTACTTAAACGCCCGCCACATGTAAAACACAGCACCGAGCGTGTACAGAAGTCCGCCGAGAATGAGCAGATTCATTCCTGATGGCGGCAGAAATCCGCTGATCGCCTCCCAGGCGAACACGATCTGCCAGCCGAGAATAATGTAGCCGATCGTAGAAAGAAACATGTACTTTTTCACGAAGAAGCATTTTAAGACCGTGCCGAGTACAGCCGCCCCCCAGACGATACCGAAAAGCGTCCAGCCGAGCCACCCCTGTACCGCGATAAACAGAAACGGGGTGTATGTACCGGCAATAAAAAAGTAGATAGAGGCGTGATCGAGAATTTCGAACACGTTTTTCCACTTTCCGTGCGGCAGCGCGTGGAGAAGCGTCGATGATGTATAGAGAATCATCATGGAAACTCCGAACAGGACGACGCCGGTGACGTGGGAGGCTGTACCGTGCGCCGCAGCAAACGCCGTCAGCCCTGCGAGTGCAGCAATACTGAATAAAATTCCAATTCCGTGGGTAACGGAATTTGCCACCTCTTCTTCTTTACTGAATGTGAATGTACTCATTTCTTTCCCCTTTCACTCTCTCACGTAGTATCAATAACTACATGTTACCACATCATCCTGCTGACTGCCAGTTTTTTGTTGCTGCCTTTTTTTTGCGCAGGTATACTTACATACAGAAGGGGGCCGTTTTCATGAACCTGCAGAATCGTTTACACGACATGACACTGGACGCACATATTCAGCCGGGCCAGCTCCCGGATCTCGATTTATATATGGATCAGGTCATTCAGCTGTTTGAGAAGACCTTTGCCGGACTCAAACGGGAAGAAAAAGAAAAAATTATGACGAAAACGATGATCAATAACTATGCCAAAGGCGGACTGCTTCTTCCGGTGAAAAACAAACGATATACGAAAGAACACGTTATGCTCATCGGCCTGATCTATGAAATGAAAGGATCCCTCGCGTTAAAAGATGTCAAAAAAACGCTGGAACAGGCGCGCATTTCCCAGCCGGAATCCGATACGGACCTGAACGTCTTTTATGAGCAGTTCCTCGAGCGGGCCGAACAGGAAACGGAGGCTGTGCGGCAATCGATCCAGAATCAGGCGAAAGTGGCAGAGAAGGCTGTGGAAAAAGCAGCCGACCCCTACGTCCAGCAGGTGCTTCTCATCTTGAGTCTGCTCCATCAGAGCAACCTGTACCGCCGGGCTGCAGAGAACCTGATCGACGATCTGCCGGGCTAGGGAAAAAGACACAAAATTGGATTTGATGTTTTAACTTTGGTTCAGGATGGTAAATAGCTAACTAGAGCGTTGCTCGCTACTATCTTAACTGGAGGAATGAACCATGCAGCCACTTTACAAAGAATTTTACAACGATGAAGAAGTTGTCGATGCAGTACAGGGAATTAAAGAAAAAGGTGTCAGTGAAGACGATATTTATGTTCTGACACATGACAGCGACCGTACAGACCGGGTAGCTGATAACGCTGATGCAAACACACTCGGTGTAAACGACATGAACTTCGGCACGGCTGCGAAGAACATCTTCCGGAAAAAGGGCGATGAGCTCCGTGCAAAGTTTGAAGAACTCGGATTTTCCAAAGACATGGCGAATGAACTGGAAGAAAAACTCGACCAGGGCAAAGTCATTGTCGTCATTCCAAATGCACCGGACGGTATGACGCTGTAATCCGGTATGAATACGAAAAAACCGCCAACCGGCGGTTTTTTTTCGTATTCATTATATTTTCTGCGGAAGGCGGCTCGGCAGCGACCACTGGTAATACACGGAGCAGAGACGAAGCGTGACGACGAGTGCCACGATCAACAGGAGTTCCCAGGCGGAAGTCATCCAGCCGAGACCGACAACGATTCCGGGAATAATTGTCCAGGCGATGTAGACTTCTTTCTGCAGAAACAGCGGCTTCCTTCCTGCCAGCACGTCCCGGATCATACCGCCGCCGGTGCCGGTGAGTGCCGCCGCAGCAATACACGCACTGAGCGGATGTCCCATTGTATAGGCGTACAGCGCTCCCTGCACCGAAAACGTCCCAAGACCGATGGAATCAAAAAAGACTCCACGACGCAGCAGTGTCCACTGTACAAGCCGCGGAAAAATAAACACAAAGGTCATGACGAGAAAAGCAGAAGTGAACAAAACACCCTGATCCCACAGCGCTTCCACGGGAAGGCCGATCAATAAATTCCGGACAGCTCCCCCTCCGAATGCCGTAATAAATCCGAGTATGTATACTCCCATCAGATCGTACCGCTCTTCCAGTGCAACGTTCACACCGCTCATCGCAAAAGCAATGGTACCGATGAAATTCAATGTTTCCCACATCTTCCTGTTCCCCCTTTTCAAACCTTATTCAGTGTACGAAATTTCATATGGAAAGACAAGGGAGATTTTTGGGTTTCTGACCCGTCGACAACGTAAAAAACAGTCTGTGCCCATATTGGGGCCACAGACTGTTGTTCCTGCCGGGAGGAGCTTATCCTGCCCCTGGAACTTCTTATCTATTCCGCAGCAGAAGCTGCTTTTCTCCAGGCTTCGGCTGCCTCCTGAAACAGGGTAAAGGAGCGCTTCTCCTTTTCCCGGTCATACATATACGTCACAGCCATAATTTCATCTGCTTCAAACCGTTCCTGGAATGACTGCAGCTGTTCTGTTATGGTTTCCCTGCTTCCGACAAACGATACGCTCGTCATCTGCTGGGCCATCGCCTGCTCCTGCGGATGCCACATGCCATCCATGCTGTCCACCGGCGGCTGGAGCGGCTGCTGTGTTCCACGGACGACATTGAGGAAAAATTGGTGCAGCGTCGTCATCTCCCGTGCAGCTTCTTCATCCGTCTCATCCGCGATCACATTCGCACAGATCATCACATAAGGCTCGTCCAGATACTTCGACGGCTGAAAATGCCTGCGGTACAGGCGCACCGCCTCCTCCAGGTATGTCGGCGCAAAGTGGGCCGCAAATGCATACGGCAGCCCAAGACGAGCTGCAAGCCGGGCAGAGTCTGTAGAGGAGCCGAGAATGTAAAGCGGCACGTCCGTTCCGGTACCCGGATAGGCTTTTACTTTCCCCTGTTCTTCCTCCGGTCCAAAATACGTCAGCAGCTCTTCCACATCCTGAGGAAACGAGTGTACAGACTGATCCGACCGGGAACGACGCAGCGCCTGCGCTGTCGCCATATCGGTACCCGGCGCGCGGCCGAGTCCCATATCCACGCGGCCCGGATAAAGAACCGCCATCGTACCGAACTGCTCTGCCGCAGCAAGCGGTGTATGGTTCGGCAGCATAACCCCTCCGGAGCCGACGCGGATGGATGTCGTCTGTTCCAGCACGTGCTTTATTAAGATGGACGTCGCAGAGCTCATCAGCGTCGCTGTGTTATGATGTTCTGCAATCCAGTATCTTTGGTAATCCAATGTTTCCAGATGTTTCGCAAGTTCTGCTACATCTTCAATCGCTTCTTTTTGACCGCTGCCTGCCCGGACTGGTGCCAGGTTCAGCGCAGAAATCGGCAGTTTTTTCATTCCACGTCACGTCCCTTTCCAATTGGTCACTTCTTACTTATCGTAACAAGAACGTCCGGAATGCGAAATAATTCTGCTCAATAGAAATAGAAAAGAAGGCAGCCGCTGCCGGCTGCCCCCTGCGTGATAGTCTTATTTTAAAAGGTTCAGACTTTCTTTGTTGAAGGCTTCCAGATCATCCGGCTGTCTGCTGGTAACAAGGTTTCCGCAGATGACGACCTGCTCGTCAAACACGTTGGCGCCGGCATGACGGAGATCCATCTGGATCGATTTAAATCCGGTCATTTTACGCCCTTTAAGCACATCTGCTGTAATGAGCAGCTGCGGTCCGTGGCAGATCGCAAATACCGGCTTATCATGAAGGATAAAATGCTTGGAAAACGAAACAAACTGCTCATCGCCGCGCAGCAGGTCCGGTGAAAAACCACCCGGAATAAACAGCGCATCGTAATCGCCGGCGGATGCATCGGCAATGCCGAGATCTATTTCCGCTGTCGTATCACCCTGCTTGCCGGTAACACTCTTCCCTTTTTCCGGACCGATCACGGTTACTTCATGACCAGCCTTCTGGAAGGCTTCCAGCGGGGATGTGTATTCAACATCTTCAAACATATCTGTCATGACACATGCAATTTTACTCATCTGTACAGCACTCCTTTTATTTTTTGCGCAGTTTTTTCAACAGTCTCCATACGACCAGTACGATCTGAACAAAAGCAAACAGCTTTTTAAATTTCCGCACGGACGCTCACCTCTTTTCTTCTGCCGTCCAGTAAGTATATTACCCAGAATCCGGAAAAGAAAAACCTGCGGATCAAGATGAACTGGAGGCCTCCTCAGCTTGCATGCTATACTTTGACTGGAGGTGAGTGCAGTGATTCAAGGCATTGCGCATATGGCGTATACGGTAACAGATATGGAGAAGACGCTTGATTTCTACACGAGAGTACTCGGTCTCGACTACGCGTTTCAAGTGACGAAGGACGACGGCTCCCCGTGGATTGAATATGTACGGGCTGCTCCGAAACAGTACATTGAATTTTTTTACGGAGGTTCCGGGAACGTACCGGCTGCTTCATCGGGGCCGCATCATCTCTGTCTGCTGATTGAAGACGCCGAAGCAGCCGCCGAGAAGTTAAAGCAGGAAAACGCGCCGGTCACAGCAGGACCGAAGCGCGGCATCGGCGGTAACACTCAGGTATGGACGGAGGATCCGGACGGCAACAAAATTGAACTGCTTGCTCCGGACAGCGATTCGCCGCACAACCAGTAAATAAGAAGAGATAGAAGAGAAGCCGCCGGGTCCTCCCCGTGCGGCTTCTCCTATTATTTAATAAAGCTTTCCGTGCTTGTACAGAAGTGTAAACAGGCGTTTCAATGCATGGATATAACACGTGTTCCGGATACTGGAGAGCCCTTCTGTGAAATAGGAGACGAAGACCTTCTCGCAGCTCTGGGCCATCTGTTTTGTCATGTCTTCAAGAACTTCCTTTTCGGTGTACAGGTGCGTCACACGGTCCTGCTTCCATTCAATATAGGAGACCATGACACCACCTGCGTTGGCGAGAACGTCCGGGATGACGACGCAGCCATTATCATGCAGGTACCGGTCTGCATGCTGATCAATCGGCGCATTAGCACCCTCTATGAATACGGACGCTTTCACCTTTTCTTTATTCTCTTCAGTGATTTGATCTTCGACTGCAGCGAGAATGAGCACGTCAACGTCTTCGAAGACGAGCTGCTCGGGACCTGCAATTTCTGCTTCGACTCCCGCCTCCTCCAGTTCCCTTTCTGTTGATGGAAGCTGACGGTGCTTCATCTGGTAGGCAGCAAGCTTTGGAATATCCAATCCTTTTCTCCGGCGGAGCGTTACCTGGTGGTCACTGACCGCAGTAACGTTATTCCGGACATCCGGACAGGCATCGGCCATTTCCGCTGCCACACTCCCGACATTACCGAAACCCTGCACCGCCATATCAATCGGCTTTCCTTCTTTGTTTTTATCAAGCAGTGCCTTCAGCGTATGCCACTGCTTGCGGTGAATTCCGGCAGACACTTGGCTTTCTTCTTCAATGCTTTTTGCCCATTCGTGCAAAAGCCACTTATAGCTGTAGTAGACACCGCGTCCGGTTGCTTCTCTCCGGCCTTTCGCTCCGCCGTTTTCCACGCTTTTACCGGTGAACGCACCGAGATAATTTTTACCTGGATTGATCGTTTTGTATTCCCCTGTCATCCAGTCCATCGTCTGTTCATTGGTGCCCATGTCAGGTGCTGGAATGTCGTGTGTCGGTCCGATATCGGTCGTAAACCGCTGGACATATTTTTTCGCGATCATATTCAGCTCGCGGGTGGAATAGTCATTGGGATGAACGACGACACCGCCTTTTGCTCCTCCGTACGGAAGCTCATGAAGCGCATTTTTCAAGGTCATCAATATAGCTAGATTCTCTACTTCCTCTTCATGCACCAGGTTGTTGAACCGGATACCGCCTTTATAAAAACCGGCAATATTATTATGCTGAACACGGAACGCCGGAATTCGTTCGATTTCCCGGTTATCTCTGGATACGCGGATCGAGCTTTTAATGATTTTATCTGTCGTGGTCAGAATTTCTGTGCCGGATTGAAAAAAACGTCTCCGTGCATCCCCGGACTCCTCCGGCAGAAAGGATTCATCTTCATACAGACGATCCATCATATCTTTAATTAGATTCTGTGTATCTTTGACTGTCATCTTCTCACCCTTCCGATTTTTTCTTTTTTTCCAGCCACCTCGGTGCCAGATCATTGTCGATCCCGAGCTGGTCAAGCACACGTGCGATGGTGTGATTGACAATATCTTCGATCGACTCCGGCTGCTGATAAAACGCCGGAACCGGCGGCATCATGACAACCCCCATCCGGGAAAGTTTAAGCATGTTCTCCAGATGGATATCGTGAAGCGGCATTTCACGCGGCATCATAATAAGTTTCCGTCTTTCTTTCATGATAACGTCCGCCGCCCGGCTGAGCAGATTATCTGCAAATCCGTGTGCCACGGCACTGAGTGTTTTCATGGAACAGGGGGCGATGACCATCGCATCGGTCTGAAACGAACCGCTCGAAATCGATGCCGCCTGATTTTCCGGCGCATGAACCACATCCGCCAGCTTTTTTACGTCCTCCGGAGTGTAGGAGGTTTCGATACGGATTGTCTTTTCCCCCCAGCTGCTCAAAATCAGGTGGGTTTCCACTTCTTCCACTTCCTGGAGTGCCTCCAGCAGCCGGATCCCGTAGATGGGCCCGGTAGAGCCTGAAATACCAACAATGATTCGTTTTGTCATTCTGTCATCCTCCTGATGTCAATTCCTCGTCCGCTTTGGCTGGGAACCGAGCAGATACCATCCGACCACCCCGAAAAGGGAAAAGCCGAGGGAGTTTACCGCTCCGTGCCAGTAAAACATCATATCGAGTGTAACAAACTGCGTCTCCGTCACCATTCCGATGGCATAAAGCATTGTCACTCCGATGGAAATGAATAACGTTACCGAAGCAGTGCCGATAAACCACCTTGCCCGCAGCGGCATGCGTGGCAGGAGGATAAACCACCAGACACTCATCCAGAGCAGGATTGTGGAATAGATCGTCACATAGACAACTTCCAGCGGCGGTCCCTGAACCACACCGAGCGCGATAAGCGGAGAGCCGACCGCCGTGCCAATAGCCAGAAAACGGTACAGCGGTCCGGTTTTTCCCGTCTGGGCAAACAAAAAACGGCCGAATGCCCCCGTAAGGATCGTTACCACTACTGCAGAATAGTGATAATGGACGGCTGTAAGCTGGATCGTGATTTCGGAGTACGGAAGGAGCCGGTGAATCCCAGCCTCGGATAAAAGAAGCCACATACCGCCGACAGCGGTAAATAAAAGACCGATATCGATAATCATTTCCTCTGCCGGGTAAATCCGGCGGTTCCAGATACGTACAGCGCCCATCATGGCAATAAGTCCTGTGTATACAAGCCAGACGGCTGCACACAGCACAGATATCCAGTAATTGTCGAGCGTTACGGCTGCAAGTGCAAAGAGTGCAGCGGCCACCGAATGATCGGACAGCCAGAAAAGCCAGTGCTCTGCAGTAACCGTGGCCCGCTTCGGCACGGCAATATGAATGAGCAGCGGAATAAGTATTAAAAAAGATAAAGCCAGTGCTATTTCGACTATGGTAACATCTACCAGAAGAAGCCAGATTATTCCGATGGCAGCACCAGTCAGGATATTCACTTTTAATTTCATGACAGCCTCCTCCAGCAGAGCACGTTCGAATGTCCTATTCCCTGTTCTAATCTGTGCTAAGCTGGAAATCCATTTAAATATGAAAAGAAAGGACAATCTCAGGTGACGGGCAGCAGACCGGCAATTCTGGTTTAAATGCCGGGAATGAGACAATAAAGAAAAAACCGCCCGAAGTCACTTGCTCCGGTGCGGCTTCTCTCTGCTTCCCAACAGGTTACTACGCTGTTTGAAAAATCGTACTCCATTCGTTTCGTTTCTCCAGCATACCGCGGGCGATTTCCTGCGCGCCTTCGAGGGAGTGGGAGGCGGCCCATCCGCACTGAAGTTCATTGCACGCCGGCACTTCCTCTGCTTGTAGAACATCTTCGAGTGTCTTTTCAACGAGGCGGAGAACGCCTTCATAATCGTCATCGTTGATCAGGCTCAGGTAAAAACCTGTCTGACAGCCCATCGGCGATACGTCGACGACCCGGTCATGGTGATTGCGGCTGAATTCCGCCATCATGTGCTCCAGAGAGTGAAGACCCGGCATATCCATGTGTGCTTTGTTCGGCTGACAGAACCGGATATCGTATTTATAAATCGTATCCTGCGTTCCTTCGACTTTTCCGGCCAGGCGGATATACGGTGCATCTACTTTCGTATGATCCAGGTTAAAGCTTTCCACGTTCATTTTTTCTGCCATTGTGTCTGCCTCCTTGTTGTATGCTGAGTCCAGTTTAACATGATTCCACCGGCTCCGTTACACGTTTGCCTGAAGAAATACCCACAAAACCGTTAATATAACTGCCTGCAGAAGTGTGAGAACGAGATCTTTTTCCCACGGCCGCTTTGTGACAAAGACCATCGCGCGCAGAAGGGCGAACAAGATGATCCAGAATATGAGTACGAGCAGTACATAGTTCAGCAGCATAGCGTCCCTCCGATTGATTTCACCGCTCCGCTGTGCGAAGCTTGGAATGGTTCTTTTTCTATTGTACTGGAGGTGAAGGTCGAAGTGGGTCCTTTTTTTGTCGTTGTTTTATTTTTAATCATCCAAGTTTTTGCAAGCCGCGTGATATCAAGTTCGTCGATTGGTAAAGTCAAGTGGATGTCCTTTGCAGGCGGCATCGCTGTTTCCTATATATTCGTCTACATTCTGCCGTCCCTTCATCACGAGCAGCAGGAGTTCGGCGACTCGGCGATGGAACTGGCGATGGAATCCGAGCTGTATGTGCTCGGCCTCGTCGGAATCATTCTGTTTTTTGTCATCAACCGCTTAGCGGAGCGTCACCGTCATGCAAAAGGAAATACAATCGAAGACCGGTTCTTTTTTGTACAGTCGCTGTTATTTTTCTCATACAACGCGCTCCTCTCCTACATTCTTTTTGCCGGGGATCAAAATCTTGCCCAGCTGTTATTTTACGGCATGGCTGCCGGCCTTCATTTTATGGCTGTTGCCCACGACATGTACCGGGAGAATGCGGAAAAACACCGGCTGTATGGCCGCTGGATGCTTGCTGCCGGAATATTGACCGGGTGGCTGACCGCTGTTTTGACACCGCCGTCCCCGTTCGCACTTTCCATCGCGTTTGCCTTCCTTGCCGGAAGCATGACGTTTAACGTTATTAAAAACGAGATTCCCTCTGAAGGCGATGCCCACCTGCCGACCTTTGTTCTCTCAGCAGGAATCTATACCGCTTTGACGACTCTATTAAAGCTTTTCTTTAACTGGTAATGGCATAAAATAAACCAGGCAGAAACCGCCTGGTCTTAAAAGAAAAGGGAGGTCTGTTGAATAGGTTCCCGCTTTCTGCCTGCACCTGCAACCGTACGCGTTCCGGAGGGAACGGGCTCAACTAATTCCTTCTTCCTTCCGTCCGAAGGAATGGATTTTCGCCTCGTTCGGATCCTCCCGGAGTCGACGGCCTCCGGTTTCGGCAGGGAGAAAGAAAACACTTGTTAGAAGCGATCCCTTTTGCGCAGAAAATGCTGTCATTCAATCGAATTGGAAGAGACCATCATTACCTTATAAACATCATTTCTGCTATAAATCCTTCGTATTTCATCTCTATTTTACTGCGCTTCGAAGCGTTCGGCAGAGACGCCGGTGGGATCAAGCGCAGTCGCCCGAAAAGCGGAAGCGCCCTGGTCACGAGCGACCAGTCCTGGAGGCCCTGCCGACGAAAGCTGCTCTTTGCTTTCTTCGGCAGGGGTGAAGGAACCTCGAGCGAGTGGGCGCTGCAGCTGGACAATGCTTCGATTGAAGAAGCATGGCTCCGTGCGGCCGCGCCGCATGGCAGAAGTGCGCTGCCCTGCGGCTCAAACCAAAGGCCGGCTCCGCTCATGCTCTGCAGCCGTGCAAATAGCGCCCGGCTGGAAGACAAGCCCACGGCAAGCTTCTGCCGAAAAGTGAAGAAGCTCCATTAACAAAAACAAACGGCACATAGAACAGAACGTTGAAATACTATAACCCTTGGCATCCCAGCTCGGAAGAAGCTTCGAATTTTATACTTTCTTGTACTTTGAAAAAGGCTGCGGCGGTACAGAAATGTACCGCCGCAGCCTTTTTTTGTATGCAGATTTAACGTGGCGGAAAGCGCGGGGTGGACAGCTTCAGGCTTTTATGCCTCTCTTCTCCGCCGCTTCATCGGCCGGGAGAGACCGTACCAGACGTAGTCTGCATCGTCCGCTTTACGGACGGCACGGGCAGCGGCACGCCCGTTGGCATCCCGGAGCTTACGCAGTTCCTTTTCCAGCGGGACGACACCATTTCCCATTTCCTCCATAACAAGCACTATCCGCTCTGCTGGCAGACGGTCGAGGAGATGGTGGAACGCTTTTTCCCCATTCTGGTGCAGATACTGACGGAAATCGTGGATGATAACCGCTCCGTTTTCCGGCGGAAAGGATTCGCCGGGCCTGATTACAGGCGCTTCCGGATAGCGGTCCTGTGCTGCTTCGAGTGTTCCAGCAAAGGCGCCGCCGATAAAGACGTGCATGTCCATCCCTCCTCTGACTGCTGAAGATCCAGGCGGAGCAGACCTCCGTGCGGAACAGAAGCCTCCCACCTCGAAGCTGTGAAACCGAGAAGGAAAAGAAGCTCACGGATACTGCCGCCGTGAGCAACAATACCGACAGCAGGGGCTGTCCCTTCCACCTCTCTCCAGAAAGATAAAAGCCGGTGTTGAAAAGCCTCCATCGCTTCTCCTCCGGGCGGCTGAATACGTTCCGGATCGTCAATCCATTTCCGGTAGCGGGGATTGGTCTTCAGTGTATCGTATGTTTTCATCTCCCACTCCCCGAAGCAGTATTCGCGCAGGGCCTCTGTGATGCAGAACGGCCGGTTGAGCAGTACTTCTGCGGTTTGGATGCAACGAGTGAAATCACTGACGTACCACCTCGCTTCGGGAAGTGCTTTCCCTTCCATCTGCCTCCGGGCTTCATCTGTAATCGAGACATCGGTCCACCCGAGGTAGCGCTTTTCCTGATTCGCTCTTGTTATACCATGCCGGCAGACATAAAACACCATAGAACAATAAGAAGCCATGCTTCCCCTCCTTCCACCGAAGCGCCTGCGAGATCCCCGCTGATGCCGCCGAACGCGCGGCGGATCCACCAGCCCCAGATACTATAAAAAATGACCGCGGCGCCTGCCAGCAGCAGACCGCCCGGTATCCAGAAGAGCGGTAGAAGAAACAGCATGCCCCAAAACGCATCTATGTTACCTGCATTCTCCTGCCACGAGGCAGCCAGTCCATCCGGCTTTGCGGGCGGAACGATAACGAGAAGAGCGGCCGCTCCGGCCCGCGCCAGCGCCGGAACGAACAGCAGCAGCAGCCAGAACGAAGCGTCCGCAGCGGCAATACCTGCAGCGGCGGCTGTTTTCCAGGCGAGCAGAAATACGAGCGCGATGACAGCAAAACTTCCCACACGCGGGTCCTTCATGATCTCCCACTTTTTCTCAAGCGGCGCGTTGGAACCTGCCGCATCCGCTGTATCCATCCATCCGTCAAGGTGCAGCCCGCCGCTCCAGACGACGAGCAGCGTAACATAGAGCAGTGCCTGGGCGGCAGGCGGGACAGGGAGCAGAAACACGAACGCGGACGTTCCGATCAAAAGTCCGGCGAACGGATAAAACCGGATGGCCCACCGCCTCGTTTCCGCATTCCACGGTACCTGCACCGGAAGAGGCAGCCTCGTTAAAAACTGCAGCGCCGTAATCAGACCGCCGATCATAGAGCGTCCTCTCCCTTCCAGTAATAAGGCTGACCTGCCGTCATCTGTACCACTGTTTCCGCCGCCTGAACGAGCTTCCGGTGGAGTCCGCAGAGCAGCTCCACGTAGTCATACACTTCCGGAACGTCCGGAAGCACCCCTTCATTGATATCGTTGGAAACGATGAGAACCCGGCGCGTCCGGGACGCTTCGATCCACCTGTCCATCTCCTCGTGAATGACTGCCGCACCCACCCCGTCCGAAAACATCCGTCCGCTCAGCCAGACCGTTAAGCAGTCGATCAGGATTACCGTGTCCGGCGGTGCGGACTGAAGCACCGCTTCCACATCCGTTCCGCATTCCACGGTCTGAAACCGGTCATCTCTTTCCCGCTGGTGCTTGTTTATTCTGGCACTCATTTCTTCGTCCGTATGCGGGCTCGTCGCTGCGTATACCGGAGAAGAACTTTCACGGAGCGCCTCTTGTTCTGCAAACGCACTTTTACCGGACCGCGCACCGCCGCAGATGAATGTCAGCATCGGGCATCCCACTTCTGAAGTGCCTGGATGAGAACGTCGTTTTCTTCGGGTGTCCGTACCGCTGCCCGGAGCATACTTCCGTTGATGCCTTCAAAATTGTAAGTATGCCGGAGGGCCGCTCCTTCCTGAAGCAGAAACTGAAACAGCGGCTTCTGGTCGTCGAGATTCGTATCACGGATCAGGTAGAAATTGACGCGCGAGGCGGAAACGGAAAAGCGGTCCGGAAGGGACTGAAACACCCGCTCCCGCTCTTTTTCAACGAGCGCCACAGACTCGCGGACGAACGATGTATCTGCGGCCATGTCCGGCAGAAGAGCAGCCGCTACAGCGTTGACACTCCATGCAGGCTGGAGCGCCTTCAGCTGAGCGGTGACATGCTCGGATGCCAGCACGCAGCCGAGCCGGAGCCCCGGAATGACGAACATTTTCGTAAAGGATCGGAGCAGAACGACGCTGGAATGAGTGTTAAGAAGCGGAGTCAGTTTCTCCTCCGATGGCAGAAAATCGACGAAGGCTTCATCGATGATGAGCATGGTCCCAGCGGTTTCACAGGCATCGGCAAGCTGCCGTACCGCTCCGGCTTCCAGCACCGTGCCGGATGGGTTGTGCGGACGGCATAAGAAAAATAGATCCCACTCCGCCATACGCGCGCAGGCTTCATCGAGCGGAAACGTTCCGCCTTCGTATGGAAGTCTGGTTACCGTAATGCCTGCAGCAGTGCACGCCGTTTCGTATTCTGCAAATGCCGGCACAGCTACAGCTGCCTGTCCGCCGCGGTGAAGAAGCGCGGCAAGCTGGATCGCTTCTGCACCGCCGTTCGTCAGCAGCACCTGGGAGGCAGCAACATGTTCCGACTCCGCGTACCCTTTCCGGGAAGAAGCATAGTCCGGATCCGGATAGCGCAGCATCTGCGGCAGGGCCGCCTCTGCACGATCCATCAGCCAGGACGGCGGACCGAGTGGATTTAAATTGGCACTGAAGTCAATCATGACGGTGTCCGGTGCACCTTCAAGCAGTTCCGGATGTCCTCCGTGGACCGGCCAGTTCATCACGCGATCCCCTCCTTAGGATAGAATAAATACGGCTACCGCCGAAGCGGCCACACTCATAAAGAAAACGAATGCCCATGCGCTCCATAGAATGAGGGAGGAAGCCGGCATAATGTCACCTGCTTCTGCCGGACGGAATTCCTCTCCGAGCACCGGGCGCACCGATGCCATTCCCTGATACCTGTTGACGCCCCCGAGGCGGATGCCGAACAGTCCGGACGTGAGCGCTTCACTCAGCCCGCTGTTCGGACTTGGGTGCTTTTTCCGGTCCCGCCGCATCGTCCGTATCCCGCGGGCCGTGTGCATTTTTCTGAAAAAAAGCGATACGAAAATCATACACCCTGCCGTCAGTCTTGCCGGGATCCAATTGACGACGTCATCCAGCCTGGCGGATGCCCAGCCGAAGTCTTCATATGCTTCGTTTTTGTAACCGGCCATGGAATCGAGTGTGTTCACGGCACGATAAGCCAGAGCAAGCGGAGCCCCGCCCAGGAGTGCCCAGAAAAGCGGAGCGGTAATGCCGTCGCTGATGTTTTCTGCTGCGGTTTCCACCGCCCCTCTTGCCGTATCCGCCTCGTTGAGATTTTCTGTATCGCGGCCGACGATAAGCGAGAGCGCCTTCCGCGCTTCAGGAAGGTTCCCTTGAAGGAGCGGTGCCGCCACACGTTCCACAGCCTCCATCAGCCCGCGGCACGCAATGGTAAAGGACGTCATTACGATGGCTGCAGCGCCCGCTGCCACTGGATGGATAAGACCTGCCAGGAGCAGGATGCCCCACCCTGCTGCAAACACCAGCGCCGGCAGGCCCAGAGCGAGGATGATACCGAATAAACGCCGCCGCTTTCTGCTGCCGTGGTTCCACTTGGCTGTATACATCTGGATGACCTTTCCGAGAAGGACCGTCGGATGAAACCGGCCTCCGGGATCTCCGATAAGCAGATCCAGCATCAGCGCTGCCGGAAGAAGAAGTGCGGGCTGGATCATCGCCCGGCCTCTTTCTCCAGCTGAAGCGCCGCGGTTACTGCCTCGTACACACTCTGTCCGATAGCCCGGCCCAGAGGCGTTCCGGACCCTGCGTAGGCGCTGCGGCGGCCGCGCTGGGAAGCAGCAAAAACGATACTGTCCGTCGAGGTACCGGTTGCCGCTGTGCCACTTGCCGCATCGGTAATTCCGTGATCGGCAAGTGCCTTCACTTTCGCCTCCACTGCAGACATCGATGCATTAACGAGTCCGCCGTCTGAAAGGTGGACATCGGCAAAAAGAAACATATTGATCGTCCCGGCACCTGCTGCAGGAGCTGCCGCTTCCTTCGACGTGATATCCACCGCATTGCCGGTTCCGGCTGTCACAACGGCGAGCATCGGAATGCCGTGGACATTCGTTTCACGGACAATGGCCCGTTCGAGAAAAACTGCAGTCATCATCCCGATGGACTGCGCAGCAGGCAGGTTCCGCGATTCGATCCAGCGGCGGACATCCTCCTCCGGGGTCCGGCTCTGATACTGTTTGTCGACATGGAAATTGGCGAAGTGGGTCATCCACTGTATCCCTTCTCCGGCAACACCATTTGAGATACTCCGGAGCGGACGGTCAAACGAAAGGACGATGGCACCGCTGCTCTGTTCCAGACTGTAGGAATCAAGAAGCGGTCCGCGTTCTGCGCCCCGGTTCTTCGGTGTCATGACAAGCTGGGGTCTCGGTACGACCGGATGGGCCTGCGGCCACGTTTCCACTTCGTACACCTCCGCCAGCCGCTCCGGATTCCGCAGAAGATCCACCGATCCTTCTTCGACAATTTTCCCCTCCGATAAAAGCGCCATCCGGTCGCAGTAAAGGGCGGCGGTGTTAATATCATGCAGAATAGCGATAATCGTCAGTTTCCGCTCTTTCTGCCACTGCTTCAGCATGTCGAGCATATCGAATGTATGGCGGATATCGAGATGGTTCGTCGGCTCATCCAAAAGAAGCACCTCCGGCTCCTGGACGAGTGCCTTTGCAAGCAGCACGCGCTGCTTTTCGCCGCCGCTCAGCTGATAGAAGGGACGGTTCCGGAACTCGGTCGTCCGGGTGAGGACCATCACGTCTTCCATCACCTGCCGGTCTTCGGCGCGCAGCTGCTTAAAAAGGCCCGTCTGAAAAGCATACCGGCCGAGCTGGATGATCTCTTCTGCGGTAAAGTCAAACGAAACCGATGTTTCCTGCGAAAGCACCGCCAAGTGCCGGGCACGTTCAACCGGCTTCATGGTAGAGAGCGGTTTTCCATGAAGACTTGCCGAACCGGCTGTCGGAACCAGTGAGCCGCTGATCAGTTTAAACAGCGTCGTTTTCCCGCTTCCGTTTGGGCCGAGAAGGCCGAAAAAGCTGCCGTCAGGTACGTGCAGCGTGACATCGGAAATGACCTGGCGGCTGCCGTAGCCGCCGCTGAGTCCTTGCAGTTCCATCATCCTTCTCTCCCCTTTCCGATGCGCCGCTGTACGAGTAGAAAGGCAAACAGCGGGGCACCGATTAATGCGGTAATGACGCCGATCGGCAGTTCCTGTGGTGCAATGAGTGTCCGTGCGGCAACATCTGCGGTGATTAAAAAGGCGCCGCCGATGACCATCGAAACCGGCAGTACATGCCGGTGATCCGGCCCGGTTACGAGCCGGACAAGGTGCGGGATGACGAGACCGACAAACCCTATAGTACCGGAAACGGCGACGGCGGCCCCTGTCAGGAGGGATGCACCCGTGAGGATGAGTACCTTGCCGCGCTGGACGGAGACGCCGACGTGGCCCGCTGCCTCCTCCCCGAGTGCCATCGCATTTAAATCACGCGTCCGGCTCAGAAGCAGCACCGCTCCGAGTACAGCAAACGGAAGAGACAGCGTGACGTAGCTCCATCCGCGCATGGCAACACTGCCGTACAGCCAGTAAATAATCTGCGTCATTTCATCCTGGCTTCCGAGCGAAATGATCAACGAAATAATCGAGCCGATAAAGGCACTTAAAATGATGCCGGCTAAAATAATCGTTTCGATCGCCATGCTTCTGCTGCTAAGGCGCACGAGGCTGAAGACGAGAAGCAGTGATACAAACCCGCCGGCCACAGCGGTCAGCGGCAGCGTGAAGGCACCGAGAAACGTCCATTGAAAAAAGATGACACAGACGGCGCCGAGAGAGGCACCGGAGGAGACGCCGATCGTATACGGATCGGCAAGCGGGTTCCGTAAAAGCCCCTGAAACGCCGCACCAGCAAGTGCGAGACAGGCACCGACGAGCATGGCGAGAATCACCCGCGGCAGCCGGATCTCCCAAATAATCGACGCCTCACTCTGCGGAATGCCCTCCGGCAGCGGTTGTCCGAGAAGCCGGGACTGGACAATGCCTGCGATCGTACCCGGAGAGATGGTGACACTCGACGACATCAGACCGAGAAGAACAGCTCCGAAAAGCAGCAGCAGGCTGCCGCCGTAATAGATCCAGGTTTTACTCGAACGCATCCGGGTAGACCGCTTCGCCTACGAGCCTCGTCCCGTCTACGAGGCGCGGTCCGGCACGCGTCACCATATCGGCGTCGACATCATGGATATCTTCATCCGCTACAGCCGGAACATCCCCCCAGCCGTCACGCCCGGTTACTTCCGCCTGCGGATCGTCCACATAGTAGCCGTAGGTTGTCAGAATCGTGTCCGGTTCCAGAACGAGAATCTCCTCTTCCGTTACTTCCACCCATCCTTCGTACTCCGCGGCAGCATTTTCTGCCCCGACTACTTCCAGCATGTCGTGCATAAACGTTCCCTGGCCGGTCGTAAATATTTCCGGAGACGGTGCTACTTCCACCCAGACCGTTTTACGTTCCTCCTCCGGAATGGACTCGCCGATGCTCCGCAGCTCATCCAGTTCTTCCTGCATGGATGTTACCAGCTCCTCTGCCTCCTCTGTCCGGCCGGAGATCGTGCCGATTTCTTCGATCGCCTCGAATGTCCCGTCAAACGTCGTAGGATTGGCGGTCACAACAACATGGGACCCGTTATCCCGGTACTGATCGAGCACCTCCGGGAAGCTGTTCTGATGATAGTCGCTGACGAAAATGACGTCCGGCTCCAGCTGCAGAATCCGCTCCGCGTCCATATCCTGGGCACCGACCGTTTCAATTTCCGCAGCCTCCTCCGGATAGTTACTGAACTCATCGACGCCGACGAGACGATCACCCGCACCGAGTTCAAATAGAATTTCCGTTTCGCTCGGCTGGAGAGTTACAAATGATTCCGGCTCTTCTTCAATCGTTACTTCATTGCCGGCGTCATCGGTGATCGTTATGGGAAAACTGCCTTCTTCGTCTGAAGCTGCTTCTTCCTCATTGTCGGCTTCTTCATCTGGTTCGTTGTTTTCTGCGGCATTGATATTTTCTTCTTCATTGTCTGATTCTTCCGCATTTTCCTCAGCGGTTTCTTCCATTTCATTGTTTTCCCCGCTGTTATTGTTCCCTGTAGTATTCGTATCTCCTTCGTTTCCTCCGCAGGCTGCCAGTGTGAAAAAGGCTCCTGCCGCTGCACATAGTGCTGCTCGTTTCATGATAACTCCCCCTGCCATTCTTTTGATTGATTTTTCATAACAAAAAAGCGCTCCCTTCTCGTAAAAAGGAATGCGCTTCTAGTAAAATGCATCAAAAGGCAGGCCGGATGGCTGCCCGTCCGCATTCAACCATCCTTTTACTCCCGAAGGCGGTGAATCACATCCTGGCAGGTCTCCTGACTTGCACATCGCTGTCTGCTCCGCCTTCCCGTGATGATTCACAGTGGCTCCTGAAACAGACTCCGTGCTTACAGTGGCGGGTCCGTGCCGGATTTACACCGGCTTCCCTTTTCACTTCCGGGTGAGCGGAAGCACCAGGCTGCTGACGAGTGGTACGCTTTTCTGCTGCTCTTAGTATAATATACGATTCCGGAAAAAGGAAGAGGGCTTCTTTCCTCCGCTACAGCCCGAGATCCGAAAATACCGCCATTTCACGGGGGATCCGCGCCGCCATGCGAAGCACCGGAAAAGCGCAGACGGCTCCGCTTCCTTCACCGAGCCGCATGCCGAGAGAAAGAATCGGGTCAGCATCCAGTGCATCGAGCAGCGCCCGATGCCCGGCTTCCTCCGACTGATGGCCGAAAAATAAAAACGGACGGACCCACGGGGCCATATGTACCGCTGCAAGTGCTGCTGTCGTCGCGATAAATCCATCGACCAGAATGACTTTTCTGGATGCCGCCGCTTCGAGAACCGCTCCTGTCATCGCCGCAATCTCCAGGCCGCCGAGATCCTGAATCACAGCAGACGGATCCGTTTTATCCGAGCGTTTCACCGCATCCTCCACGACGGCTTCCTTATGACGGAGATCCTCCCCGCTCAATCCGGTGCCTACGCCCGTTACATCACGCGCTGAAAGATCGAGAAGCTTTGCGGAAACCGCGGCCGCCGCTGTCGTATTGCCGATGCCCATTTCCCCGGGAATAATAACGGCAGCGCCGCCCTCCACCGCCCGCTTCACGGCATCACATCCGGCATCCAGTGCTTCGGAGCACTCTTCTTTTGTCATCGCCGCTTCCACACGGATATTTCCTGTGCCGCGGCGGATGCGGATCTGCTCTGTTCCTGCGACGGGCGCCCCCGCGCAGCCGATATCATACACTGTCACGGACGCACCGATTTCCGAAGCGAGCACATTTACTGCTGCCCCGCCGCGCGTGAAATTTTCCAGCATCAGCCTCGTCAGTGAAGCATCGTAGGCGGAAACGTTCTCCGCTGTCACACCGTGGTCCCCTGCAAAGACCAGTACAGCCGGCGGGCGTACGTGCAGGTCAATGGTTCCCTGAACTGCTGCCATGTCCACTGCAAGTGTTTCCAGACGCCCAAGGCTTCCCGGCGGCTTTGTCAGCTGTCCGATCCGTTCTCTCATCTGCTCTGCAGCTGTCTCATCCGGCAGCTGCACCGCCTGTACTGCTTCTTCCCATCTGCTCATTCGTCTCTTCCTTTCTTTCCGTTCTCGATTAGTTCCTCGATTTTTTCCATATCTACAGAGGCACGCACGGTATCTGCCAGCTTCTGAAACGATGCTTCCTTTTTCTCACGGAACTTTCCCCTTGTCACAGGCGGCAGTTCTCTCTTTTTCCGGAGGGAATCCAGCAGCGCATGGCGGAACCGATCCTCGTGGAAAATGTCGTGCATGTACGTGCCGTAGACGGTTCCAAGCGCTGCTCCGTTTCCCCAGGAAGCTTCTGTATGTACGCTGCGCCCGGCATGGATTTCGTAGCCGGACACCGGATACACTTCTCCGTCCCACGAAACCGAATCGGTTGTTTCCGTGACAACTTTCTCGTTAGTCATCGTCGTTTTCAGCGAAGGGAACAGACCGAGTCCATCATGATCCAGAGCTTCGGGTTCGATGCCGTCCGGATCTTCAATACGCTCTCCAAGCATCTGAAATCCGCCGCAGATGCCGATAACCGGGATACCCTTCTCTGCGGCATCCTGAATACAACGGTCCAGCCCCCGCTGCTTCAAATAACTAAGATCCTGAAGCGTTGCTTTGCTTCCCGGAAGAACAATCAAATCCGGAGTCCCCAGCTGACCGGGGCGTTCAACGAGACGGAGGCTGACGTCCTCCTCCCATCGGAGCGGATCCAAATCGCTGTAGTTAGCCATACGCGGAAAAGCCGGAACGACGATGTCCAGCCCGCCTTCCACGTTACGGCCATAGGATTCCAGCCCGAGCGAATCTTCCTCTTCGACGACGAGGTCTTCGATATAAGGAACGACGCCGAGCACCGGTTTTCCGGTGTAGGCTTCGAGCCAGTCCAGCCCCGGCTGAAGAAGCGACACATCCCCGCGGAATTTATTAATGATAAACCCGGCAATACGGTCTCTTTCATGCGGCTCAAGCAGCTCAAGTGTTCCGACAATCATCGCAAAGACGCCGCCGCGGTCGATATCTGCTGTAAGGATTACCGGCGCATCCGCCATTTCAGCAATTCTCATATTGACGAGCTCGCGGTCTTTTAAGTTAATTTCTGCCGGGCTGCCTGCGCCTTCAATCACGATCCGGTCCACCGTCTGCTCCAGACGTCCGTAGGCGGAGCTGATCGCTTCAAGCGCTTCTGCGTAAAATTCCGAGCGGTAGGCGGAGGCGCCGAAACCGCCGGCTGCACGGCCGTTGACTATCACCTGTGCACGCATGTCCCCTTCCGGCTTGATCAGCACCGGATTCATATCCGTATGTGCATCTATTCCGCAGGCTTCTGCCTGCATTTTCTGCGCACGGCCGATCTCTCCGCCTTCCTTTGTTACTGCTGCATTCAGCGCCATATTCTGCGACTTGAACGGTGCAGTACGTCTGCCGTCTTCGGTAAATATACGACAGAACGCAGCCGCAAGCAGACTTTTTCCTGCATTCGACTGCGTCCCCTGTATCATTAGTGGCCGGGCCCGCATACTAAAATTCCATGCCTTTGACTGCCGGGATGCCCCGCTCGTAATAGTGCTTTTCCGGTTCCATAACCGTGACGAGATCGGCTGCTTCCCTTATTTCCTGCGCTGCATTTCTTCCGGTGATCAGCAGATGTACGTGGGACGGTTTCCGGCGGATCGTCTCCAGTACATCCTCCAGAGGAAGCACATCGGCTGTGGGAAAGGTGTCGATGGCGAGAGCGTTGTTCAGCTCATCCCAGATCACGACATCGTATGCTCCGCTCAGCAGCGCCTCTTTCGCTTTCGGCCACGCTGTGCGGAGTGCCTCTCTATGCTCCTCTGGTGTCTTCGTCCACGTAAAGCCGATACCGAGCTGTTCAATCTCGATTCCAATTTTCTCAAACGTCAGCGCTTCACCATATGTTCTTTCCGGCGACTTGATGAACTGCAGCATTTTTACTGACATGCCCCGGCCCGCGCTCCGGACGGCTGTCCCAATCGCTGCCGTTGTTTTCCCTTTGCCGTTACCAGTGTACACATAGACGAGGCCTTCCTGTTTAGTCATTATGCTTCCTCCTTTGTCCGCTTCTGCTTCTGCTCCAATACTTTCTTCAGTTCTTTTTCGTATTTCGTCGCAACGAGGATGTACAAGAAGTCTCCGGACTTAATTTCCGTTTCCCCGTAAGGTGTAATCAAGTTTTCATCCCGCACGATCGCGCTGATATTCGCCTTGTTCGGGAAATTTAAGTCCTTCAGCTTCGTGCCGACAATCGCGGCATCGCTGTCGACTTTAAACTGCATCATCTCCGCATTGGCTTTCCCCATGCTGATCAGTTCAATGGAATGGTGCGGCGTATCTTTCTTCGGACCCATCAGCTTCAGCTTTTCCGCAAGCAGGTTGATGGTCGTCCCCTGAACAAGTGCAGACGTTAATACGATGAAGAAAACGACGTTAAAGAAAAATTCGGAGTCCTCTACCCCGGCTACGATCGGGAACGTTGCCAGGACGATCGGAACGGCTCCCCGCAGTCCGGCCCAGGAGACGAACAGTTTCTCATTCATTTTGTATCCCATGCCGATGGTGGAAAGCCAGACAGCAGCCGGCCTTGCTACAAAAATGAGAATCGCAGATAAAATCAATCCGCCGATCATGACATCCGCTGTAAACAGGTCTGCCGGAAAAACGAGCAGCCCGAGAATGATAAACATGAGAATCTGCGCCATCCAGGCAAAACCTTCGTTGAACTGGAAGATAGAATAACGGTAGACAAGCTCCGAATTTCCGATGACAAGCGCCGCCACATAGACGGCGAGAAAACCGCTTGAATCAATAATGGAGGCTGTGCCATAGGTTAACAGGGCAAATGCCACAGAGAAAATCGGGTACAGACCACTTGATTCCAGCTTAATCCGGTTAATTGCAAAGGAGGCGACTTTCCCAAGTACGAGGCCGATAACCAGTCCCGCACCCATCTGCCAGAAAAAGGACGGAATGAGGCCGATGATGGAGGCATCCGGTGTAAGAATTAACTCGATGAAACTGATTGTTAAAAATACGGCCATCGGATCGTTTGTTCCGGATTCCGCCTCCAGTGTCGCACCCATTTTCGCTTTGATATTACGCTCTTTCAGAGCAGCGAAGACAGCCGCCGCATCCGTGGAGCCGACGATCGCACCGAGTAAAAGCGCCTGAAGCCACGTAATATCAAAAAGAAGATATGTACCAACACCGACGATACCGGACGTAATGAGGACACCTGCCGTTGCAAGGGATAAAGACGGCAGCGCCACCGACCGGACCGTGGAAAACTTTGTCTGGAGTCCCCCTTCGAAGAGGATGATAATCAGTGCGAAAATACCGATCAGCTGGGCTGTGTAGGGATTATCGAAATTAATAAAGCCGAGACCATCGCTTCCGAGCATCATCCCGACGAGAATAAACATGACCAGAGACGGCAGACCGAAACGGTTGGAGAATTTGGCTGCCATGACGCCGCTGATGAGAATGAGCGCACTTAACAGCAGGAAGGTGTCCATCTGCAGTGAGTCGAGCAAAAAACCTCCTCCTTCTTTTTAGTAGATAACTTTAAGTATATCTTAATGCGTTCTTTCTGTCATATTGAGAAGCGTTTTCTCTTTTCCTGCCTGACGCTTCTGATTTTTTGCAGCATACCTCTGCTTGTGTGCAGAAAGAGATAGGATGAGAGTATGACCTGTGCTATTATTATGAATAGAATGAACATTCTTTTGTACTATATTTCACAGGGAGGGAGCCGTCAGATGAAACATGTGGGACAAAACCGCTCGGAGCTTGAGCTTTACCGTCTGCTGCAGAAAATTCACGATGCCGTTACGCTGAAGCAGGGGGATGCTTTTTTCGAAGAACTCGCGCGGAGCATTGCCGATGTGCTGCAGCGGTCCTATGCCTTTATCGGCCGCTTTCAGGGAAACGGACAGATGGAAACGGTCGCCTGCATCGCCGATGGTGTACGTATCGACAATTTCTCGTATCAGCTCCGGCACACGCCCTGCGAACGAGTCACTGCAGATAAAGCGATGTGCACGTATCCCAGCAGGGCGGCTTCTCTCTTTCCAAAAGATGAGGATCTGGTTGACTGGAATGTGGAATCCTACGCGGGCAGTCCACTGCTTAATTCCGATGAAGAAGTCATCGGTATCCTCGTCGTCATGGATAAAAAACCCATTGATGATCCGGCACTGGTGGAAGCAGTTCTCGGCATTTTTTCCAGACAGGCAGCCTCCCGTCTCGAACAGCTGGAACAGACAGCAGAACTTCAGCATAGAGAGAGCGCCTACCGTGAGCTCGTGGAAAGGCTGCCGGATGCACTCGTCCTGATGGAGAACAGGATGATCACGTACTGCAATCAGTCGGCGCTGTCCCTCTTTCTTCTGGATCGTCCGGAAAACGTTGAAGGCCGTGAGCTCGGCACACTGCTGGAATTGGAAAATGAATCTTTTTTCGAAGATACGTTACTTGATGTCGAAAAAACAGGCCTTGCCTCCTCCATTTTTTCAACGAAAGCCCACCGCGGCGACGGCCGGATGTTTTATCTCGAAATTTCCGTCCTTCCTTACTCTTCCGGTTCCACAGCCGGAATGCAGCTGATCATCCGGGACGAAACGTACCGGAAAGAAACGGCGGATTCCATCGAATACATGGCGTTTCATGATACAGTTACCGGCATCCCCAACCGCCGGTTTCTGGAGGCTCACGCCGAGTCGGTTTTACACAGCAGCGACAATGCCTCCCTTTTATTCATTGATATTAACCGCTTTAAAAGAATCAACGCCGGGTTTGGCCAGCAGACCGGTGATGCACTTCTCCGTCAGATTGCTGAAAAGCTGAAACATCATTCCAGCTCGGGTGGGATGGCTGTCCGCTGGAGCGGAGCAGAATTTGTGGTGCTTCTGCCAGGAAAGAGCGGCAGAGAAGAAGCATTAACACTTCTGGAAACACTGCGTAAGCCTTTTTTCGTTTCCGGGATTGAACTGATCGTCTCGTTTACGATCGGCATCAGCCACTCCCCCATCCACGGCATGACGCTCGAAGATCTCATTTCCCGGGCGGATCAGGCGATGGCTTACGGGAAAGGCAGCTCCGAGCAGATTACTACCTATGAATCGTTTATGGACCAGCACAGCTACGACACGCTGCTTCTGGAAAACGGACTGCAGACAGCCCTTCAGCGGAATGAACTTGAGCTGTATTATCAGCCGCTTTACAACAGCAGTACCGGTGCGCTTTCCGGTACGGAAGCTCTTCTCCGCTGGAACCATCCCGACTTCGGCCTTGTTTCACCGGCTGATTTCATTCCAATTGCTGAAATGACCGGTCTGATTGTTCCGATAGGCGAATGGGTACTGAAGCAGGCGTGCCAGGATATTCAGGAACTGCATGAAGCCGGTTTTCCGGAAGCCACGGTTTCCGTCAACTTGTCCGTCCGCCAGCTGTATCAGCAGAACCTCGTGGAAACGGTCTGCGCTGTACTCCGGGAAACCGGTCTTCCTCCGGAAAAACTGAAACTGGAAATAACTGAATCGATGGCTGCGGATTTAGAAAGCTCGAGCATGGAAAAAATACGCCGCCTGCAGCAGATGGGCGTCCATTTCTGGATCGATGATTTCGGCACCGGTTATTCCTCGTTAAGCTACTTAAGTACGATGGCATTTGATGGACTGAAAATCGACCGTTCCTTTATCCAGCGGCTGCTTGAACGGACACCGGATGCGACCATCGTCCGCAGTACGATCACCCTCGCCCACGATCTCGGGATGCACGTGACGGCAGAAGGAATCGAGCTGGAAAGAGAGCGGCTTTTATTAACAGCGTGGGGCTGCGATGAACTGCAGGGATACCTTCTCGCACGCCCGCAGCCGCTGTGTGAACTGAAAAAACTGGTGGCACCTGCTTCATTCGAGTAATCGCTGCCCAGGGTCAACAAACTGCCTGCCGGCCGGTCCGGTCAGGCAGTTTTTTTGTCCCGCCGACGTCTTCAGCGTGTGGAAACCCTCTCCATCTTATCGATTCTAAGTTCCTGTTTCTTATTGCCTACAAACGAAATCTAAGGTAAACTTAGTTTGTTCGAAAGACGAAAGAACTACATACATAGAATGGCAGGGAGTGGAGTAGATGAAAAGGTTAAAGCTTCGGCTTCAAGGCCGGATGCTGCTCGTATTCGGTGCAGTGCTCGCCTTATTTGCCGTCGGGCTGGCGTTTGTATTTATGGAACTGCAGGGCGCGTCATCTGACGTTAATGAACAGAATACACGTGCAGAACAGGCCGTTGCCATTACAGATGCCGGCGCACTTTTTCGTTCGCAGTATATTCTCGTCAGCGACTCGCTCTTAAGCGGAACGTTTGATGAAGAATTATATGAGCAGCAGGACAATGTACTGGATGAACAGCTGGCGCTCGTTCAGGAACACCTGACCGATGAAGCGCAGCACCAGCTTTTCCAGACAATTCAGAGCCAGAAAGACACGTTTAATGAAATGGCGCTCCGCTTTACCGGGAGCAGCGTCCAGTCTGCAGGAGAAATTGAAACGATCCGTGATCTGCAGCAGCAGGTGTATGAACGGATCTCCCAGCTGGAGGAACAGTTTGCCGCAGCGCAGGAAGAAGCGCGGGGTGCGGCTATTACTTCCATACAGTCGGTGACAACATTGTTTGTTCTGACCTTCGCCGCATCCGCAGTTCTGGGACTGCTCTTGTTTATCTGGTTCAGCCGCCGCGTCAGCAGAGCACTGAACCGCGTTTCCGCGCGGGCAGAACGGATCAGCCGCGGCGACCTCCGGGCGGAGCCGCAAGGAACATACCGCGGAGATGAAATCGGCAGCCTGGAGCGTTCAATGGAAACGATGACCGATGGCCTCCGGCAGCTGATCGATAATGTACAGGGCGTTTCTTCCTCGCTCTCCGCACAGGCTTCCCAGCTGCAGACGAGCGCCGGCGAAACCACGTCCACTGCCGGCCAGATTGCGGAAGCGATCCAGGAGGTAGCGTCAAGCACGGATACGCAGCTGGCTGCGATGAGTACCGCAGAGAAAGCCTCCCACTCCACAGTAGCCCGCCTCACCTCATCAAGCAGGGAGGCAGGAGCCGCTGCAGTGCAGGCAGTGGAAACCGACCGGGCAGCAGCAGATGGCCGGAAAACAACTGCACGTGCGGCCGGGCAGATGGACACGATCCGCACCCATACGGAATCATCCAACGAAAAAGTCCAGGCACTGACGGAAAAATCCCGCCGCATCGATGATATTGTCACCGTTATTACGAATCTATCCGACCAGACGAATCTTCTCGCTCTCAACGCTGCCATCGAAGCAGCACGGGCCGGCGAAAGCGGCCGCGGCTTTGCCGTTGTAGCGGACGAGGTGCGAAAGCTCGCCGAACAGTCCGGGACCGCTGCACAGGATATCAGCGGCGTGATCCATTCCATCCAGGAAGATATTGAAGAAGCAGCTGCCTCCATGGAAGAAGGAAAAACGGCCGTGCAGGAAGGCGTCTCTCTCGTCAACGAAGCAGAATCCGCCTTTGCCGCGATCAGCCGGACGGCAGCGGAAACATCCCGTGCAATGACAACACTGAAACAGGCCGTTGAGGAGAGCACCTCCCGCACGACATCCCTACAAAATGCAGTGCAGGAAACGACCGCCTCCGCAGAGAAAACGACTGCCCATACCCAGACGGTCGCCGCTGCAGCCCAGCAGTCCAGCGCCTCCATGCAGGAAGTTGCTGCCGCATCCGACGAATTGAACCGCCTGTCCGAAGAAGTGAAAGAAGAACTGACCCGCTTCCGGACCGCTTAGCAGGAGAGACTAAACAACAGCACCCCCGGAAGGATGAATTCCTCCGGGGGTGCTTTCTGCTATTCCGGCTGCAGCTGCAGCAGTCCGGCAAGGGCCTGTTTGTTTTTCGTTATGTCGGCAAGCGTGTACTGATCCAGCACGTTCATATAAGCCTTCAGGGCGTCTCCTAATACGAACTGCAGCTGACACGCCGGGGTGATCGGACACTGATTGTTTTCCTGATCAAAGCACTCGACAATGTGAAAATTGTCTTCCGTATGACGCACAAGCGTACCGATATTAATATCCTCCGGTGCCTGGTTCAGGCGGATGCCGCCGTTTCTACCGCGGAGCGTTTCTATGTAACCGAGCTTCCCGAGCTGATACACCACTTTCATTAAGTGATTTTTTGATATATGGTACGCTTCCGAAATTTCTTTAATCTGCGACAGTTCACCTTCCGGCTTTACCGTAACGTACATGAGTACGCGGAGTGAATAGTCGGTATAATGCGTTAAATGCATCGGTCTCCTCCTCCTTCTTTCGTTATTCATAAGTGTAGCATAGTTTATACAACGAACAGGAACAGAAAGGTGTTCACACAATAGATGTATTTAATATATTGCTTTTAACCCTGCTGCATGGTTCAATGAAAGGAGAGAAACCAAGGAGGGATTTACATGCTTACAGAAACACAGAAAGAGACGATTAAAGCAACCATTCCCGTACTGGAACAACACGGCACCGATGTCACGACCCATTTTTACAGCAGGTTGTTTGAGGATCATCCGGAGCTGCTGAACATTTTCAACCACGTTCATCAGGAAACCGGCGAACAGCCCCGCGCACTTGCCTACTCGCTGTATCAGGCAGCGGTGAATATCGACCAGCTCGAATCCATTCTTCCGCTCGTCCGTCAGGTGGCACATAAACACCGAAGTATCGGTGTGCAGGCGGAGCACTACCCCGTCGTCGGAGAATACCTGCTGAGGTCGATGCAGGAAAAACTCGGTCTGGATGCAGATGACCCTGTCATTGAAGCATGGGGTGCTGCATACGGTATTATTGCAGACATTTTTATTCAGGTGGAAAAAGGAATGTACGACGCAGCAGGATGGGAAGGCTTTCAGCCGATGATCGTTGTCGACAAAGTGAACGAGAGCAGTGAAATCACCTCGTTTTATCTGAAGCGTGAAAACGACGAGCCGCTGCCTTCATTTGAACCGGGTCAGTATCTCAGCATCCGCGCGGAGATTCCCGGCGAAAACTATCTTCATATCCGCCAGTACTCTCTTTCCGATGAGCCGGAACTTCCTTACTACCGGATCAGCGTGAAACGGGAAGCCGGCCCTGACGGACGTGTTTCCAGCTGGCTTCATCAGCACGTAGAAGCAGGCGACACGATTTATGCGAGCGCACCGGCCGGTGACTTCACGATGAAAGAAGGAAGCGGCGGCGCAGCGTTTATCGCAGGCGGAGTCGGGATCACCCCGCTTCTCAGCATGTTCAAGCAGGAGACCACCAGACGTCCGGAACGTCCGCTGACGCTGATTCATGCCGTACGCAACGAAGCTGCTGCCGGCCTGCAGGAAGATGCAGCCAAAGCAGCTTCAGCAGGTATCCGTCGTCATTTCGTCGTATACGAGCATCCGGAACAGCCAGACGCCGGCGATGCTCAGGGCCGGATTACTCCTGCAATGCTTCAGGAGTTCCTCCCGGAAGACACAACAGAGATCTACTTGTGCGGGCCGGAAGCATTTATGACAGCCGTTTACACCCAGCTCCAGTCACTCGGATATAACGCAGAACAGATTCATTACGAATACTTCGGTCCGGGTATGGCGCTTCCTGTAACAAACTGATCGTTTTACTCAAAAGGTCCCATCCGCTATAATGTAGAAAACGAAGCTCGTGGAGGGACGGCCCATGACCAGTATTTATGATTTCACCGTAAAACTCGCCGACGGCACCGATCTGCCGCTTGAAAACTACCGCGGAAAACCATTCGTCATCGTCAACACGGCTATGAACTGCGGACTTGCGCCGCAGTTTAAAGAGCTCCAGTCGATGCACGAAAATGGTCTGGACGTGCTCGGTGTTCCATGCAACCAGTTTTTAAATCAGGAACCGACGACAAATGAGGAAATGACCGAAACGTGCGAGAAAAACTTCGGTGTCACCTTCCCTTTAACACAGAAAGACTACGTCAACGGGCGCCGGACGATGCCGCTGTTTCAATTTTTAAAAGAACAGCAGCCGGGCTCGTTCGGGCGGGAAATCAAATGGAATTTCACCAAATTTCTCATCGATGCCGACGGCCGCGTTATCCGCCGCTATGCACCGAAAACGTCTCCCGGGAAAATTTTATCCGATCTGCCGGAATCAAATTAAAAAAACTGCTGCTTCCCTTATGTGGGAGGCGGCAGTTTTTCGTTAGTTCGTGAAGGCGTGCAGAATCGTAATATCTATCGTTACGGTTTCCGGCTGAAACGTCTCCGGCATAGCTGTATTCCACGTGAGCGGCGTCATTTTCCAGAGAAGGGCAGCAGATGCAGGGGTAAGCGGAGCATTCCAGGAAGTGTGTATTTCCTCTGCATGTGGAAACGCGTCGAAAAAGCCGCGGCGGACCTCTTCATTGGAGTAGGGCGCTTTTCCTGCGGCGGTTCGGAGCTCTGTTAAGTACGAAGTGTTCGGAATGACTTTGATAACACGTCCTTCCGGCTTAAGCATCCGCTTAAATTCCGTGTAATTCGCCGGCGAAAGGACATTAAGAATACCATCGAGCCTCCCGGATACCATCGGAGCGTCTGCCAGATCACCGGCGGCGAACACCATGTCATCCGACTGTGCGGCGGCCATCTGGACAGCCGCTTTGGCATTGTCGATTCCGATGCCGTCGAATGTTTTCTTTTTACCAAGTGCGGTCAGGTGCGAACCTTCCCCGCAGCCTGCATCGAGCACCGTGCCGCCCTCCGGCAGAAGCGGCGTCAGGTTTTCGTAGAGCGGATCGTAAATTCCTTCCTGAAGTACGTCTTTTCTCGCCTGAAACAGTTCTTTCGAATAGTCATCGGCTCCTTTTCCGTTAAGCAGATGAACGTGCCCCTGCTTTGCGATCGGAAAGGTGTGGCCCGTCCGGCAGCGCAGGTCATTGTCTGACACGTAAAGTTCCTGCCGGCAGTGCGGACAGCGGAACAACGGAAACAATTCATCGATACGCAGGCGTCGTTTTTCTCGTTTACTCATCATGATCGGTCGCTCCTTCAGTATATTGGAAATAAACACCGTTTTCTCCTGCCTTTTATCTGGGTATAGAAGGGCAGGAGGTGTACGGAAATGGCTTTTGACTACAATGCAGATTTTGAGAACACCGATTTCCGCGAAGAGCCGCATAAATACCGTGTCGGCCGCGGGGAACAGGGTGTGTTGATGGTGGAGCCTTACAAGAGTGAGCTTCTCCCCCACTGGCGTTTTAAAACGCCGGATATCGCAAGGGAATCTGCGGATACATTATATCAGATGTTTGAATCGTATAAAGAGAAGGATGATTTTGTCGGCATGGATATGGCGAGGAAGTTTATTCAGATGGGCTACACCCGTTCGCGGCGCTATGCCAATTACAAAGGCGGAAAAAAATACAATAAAGACGGCAGCATCAAAGAGCGGCAGATCAATGAAGAGAAGGCAGAGTCCGCCCGCATTTTTGAAGAAACGTGGATTCAGGTCCGGGAGGATAAAGAGTATTTAGAGAAGAAAAAGGAACACCAGCGCCGCTACGGGTAATGGTGTTCCTTTTATTGTGCGAGCTGAAACAGCTGTACTATACTGTTTCCCTGCTGCCAGTAAAGCAGCAGCGCGCCGGCAAGACTGATGCCGGCTGCAAGGGCAGCCTTCCAGAACCCGCGCGCCTCTTCGTGCTTCCAGCCTTCCTTCCGCAGCTTTCGATAAAGAATGGATAACGAAGCCGTGAAAGCGAGAAAGATCAGTACATATAGAAGCTGCAGTTCCAGCTTCTCGTACAGATGCTCTATATGAGACATCAGATATATTGTCCCCTGATCATTCTCCCCGGCGGAAATCTCGCCGTCAATCACCAGTCCCTCGGCGGTCAGTGTATGTTCATCCACCCGGTCCAGCTCCGTATGATACGGATGCAGGCCGGCACCGAACACAAGAAGCCAGAGGACGGCGAAAATACTCAGCGACATGCTGAACAACAGGTAAAAGCGCTGTTTTCTATTCATACTGTGCTCCCCACCTTTCACGGTTATTTCCTGGGAAATAATTGCTTCTTACCAGAGTACGAATGCCGCTTTCTTTACGTTTCAAGCTGTTTCTTTTTTTTCAGCAGTTTCTGGAACTCTTCCTCGAGCTCCGGGGAAGGCTCGGTGCTCAGCCGGCTTACTACATCGCTCAGCCTGGTCTCAAGGAGCAGCCTCTCATCCTCTGGTGCATCGGCCTCTTCCACCACAGACAGGCTTCCGTTTCGTATGTCCAATACGACATCTGCCGTACGCTCCACAAAGCGCCGGTCGTGGGAAACGAGAAAAATCAGTCCGGGATATTCCTGAATCAATCCCTCCAGCGCTTCTACCGCCTCTAAATCCAGAAACGTAGTGGGTTCATCGAGAAGAAGGGCATTGCAGCCGCTGACAAACAGTGCTGCAAAAGATACTTTCCGCTTCTCACCGCCGCTCAGTTCTGCGGCCGGCACGTACACCCGCTCCCCGCGGAAGCCGAGCCGGGCGAGCACGGTACGCACTGTTTCTTCCGGCTGTATGCTCTCTGCCATGACATACTCGAGCATTGTACCGCCGGTTTCCAATGCCCGTACATCCTGAACGGACCTGCCGAAGCGGAGCCAGGCCGGGACGTCTATATCGATTCCTTCATACAGCCGCTGCAGAAACGTCGTTTTGCCGCTCCCATTAGGGCCTGTTACTGCCACATGCTCCCCGTAGGAAAACGACATCGCCTCACTCGTCCAGAGCGTTCGGCCTCCGGCTTCGGCCGTACTTTTTTCAAGGCGGACGGCCGGACCGCTCCTCCGCTTTTCCGACCCGGGGAGCGTCATCTGCAGCGGACGCTCCTCAAACGGCTTTTCCACCGTATCCAATTTCTCCAGCCGCTGCTTCATTGCTCTTCCGGACTGCTGCATTTTTTTCTGTTTCTTGGCAAAGTAAGGCTTCGCTCCCGTAATTTTCGCTTCGGACCGGCTGACATTTTTCGTGCTCGTTACCGCCTCCGCCCGCTGTTCTTTCATACGGACCGCCCGCTCCAGCTTTGCCTTTTCCTGCTGCTGGGTTTCGTAACTTCGTCTGTGGGCGAGATTCTTTTTTTCCTTCTCCTGTTTGTACGTGCTGTACGTTCCGGCCATAGCGTGGATCTCTCCGTCTTCCACACTCCATATCTTCGTACAGACGGCATCCAGAAAAGCGCGGTCGTGGGAAATGACGAGAACAGCTCCGTTGAAGCTGCGGAGCTGTTCCTCCAGCCACTCCAGCCCGTCGGTATCCAGATACGTGGTCGGCTCATCGAGAAGCAGCAGGCCGCCCTCCCGGCGGAAAGCTTTCCGGAGCAGACGTTTCGTCGTTTCCCCGCCGCTTTCCGGTTTGGATTCATCATGCAGCTGGGGGACATAGACCGGGTCCGTATAAAGCGTCACCCCTTCCTGTTCTGATGCGATCTTTTCCATAAGTGTCGTTTTGCCGCACCCGTTCGGCCCGATCAGACCGATCCGGTCTCCGGCATGGATCGTTTCGTGGCGGCACGTGATGAGTGTCCGGCCGGGAATACCGGCAGCCACTTCATGTAGTAAGGCGTACATATGACTTCCTCCTTAAAGGAGGCTGCTGCAGGAAAAAACACAAAAAAGCATGAGGAGCCACTCCCCATGCGCGTACGCTGTTTCTGGAGTGATCCGGACGTGAAGCGTTCTTTCCGTACCTTTACCTGCAGCCAGCCCCTCGTTCTCTTTTCGGGCATGACAAAGAAACATTCGTTTCCTTTTTCTGTGCAAGTAATGGGGCAGTACGGAAGTTACTTCATGTCGGCCGGAGTCACCCTTTCGTGTTTTGATACCGTTATCATAATGAAATTCACCCGGAGTTGTCAAGTTCTTCCTGATTTCATGCTACAATCAGTGTCGGAGTGATGATAATGACAATACATCAACCTTTTTCTATAAAGCAGATCATTTTTGTTTTCGCTGCGCTGCTCGTTCCGCTCGGTGCAGCGGTGTCCGGTTCGTTTCCCCTCTGGGCAGCGGTTCTGCCGGGAGCTGTCGTTCTTTTTATCATGCTTCAGAAAAAAGGCGCCTCCCCGCAGGACGTGCTTCGCTCGATACGACGCGGCGTTCTGCGGAACCGGCCGATCGCATGGCTGCTCGTATTTATCGGTCTGCTGCTTCCATCCTGGGCGTCCGCCGGCATCGTCAGTGATTTAAATGACCTGTTTCTCGCATCCGTTCCGGTTTCCTTTTTCCTGACAGCTTCTTTTTTGATCGCAGGTGCGATGTCGCTTACGGTCGGCAGTGCGATCGGCTCGCTAAGTATCGTCGGCATTCCGCTTATGAGTGCCGGCATGTCCCTTGGCCACGCGGAAGTTCTACTGGCCGGCGCCCTCGTATCCGGCGCCTTTATCGGCGACCGTACGTCCCCGCTGTCCAGTTCGTTTCAACTGCTTGCGTTCGCTGTGGAACTTTCGCCGCGGAACCATTTCCGGTCCATCCTGCCGACCCTTTTGGTCAGCACGGCTGTCAGTGCTGCCGTATTCGCCCTCCTCGACAGCGTGTACGCTGTATCAGGAGAGACAACCGGGTCGCTTCCGCCGGCAGGAAGTCTCCTCGTATCGCTGATTCCGCCGCTGCTTCTGTTCATACTGATTACAGCGGGGCGGTCCATGTACACATGCTTTACCAGTGCGATCGCAGCTGGAGTGCTGTTATACTTTCTGCGCGGCGGAGATGCCGCCGGGCTGCTGGAGGCCGCTTTCTTCGGGCTGAATACGATTAATGGACTGGCGGGGATGCTGCCGTTTGTGCTGTTTATCCTCGCTGTCGGCGCCTTCTGCCAGATGATCGAAGACGCCGGCATGCTCACCCCTCATCTGGAACGATTATTTGAGCGGGTGCACAGCTTCCGGGCGGCGACTGTCGTTACCGTTCTCTGCGCGGCGGCCGTCTCCCTCGTCTCGCCGAATCAGTCCTTCCCTATTCTACTGACCGGACGGACGCTGCTTCCGCACTGGCGGACGCACTATTCCAGTGAAGGACTTGCGCGCATTCTTGCCGACTCCACCGTCGTGTTTGCCGGCATGGTTCCATGGAGTCTGCTTGCCATTCTCTGCGGCACGATCGTCGGTGTGCCGCCGATTCAGTACGTGCCGGCAGCCGTCTTTCTCTGGATCAGCCCGGCCGTCACCATCCTGTGGAGCTTCCGGAGAAAGGCAGGGAGCAGTATTTCCACGGACAGTGTATCCTGAACGAATCTGTGCATTTATCCCGCTGCAGTAAAAAAAGCCCGGCAGAACCTGCCTGATTTTAAAAGAGTGAAATCTATTGAATGGTTTACCGCTTTCTGCCTGCATCTGCAGCCGTACGCGTTCTGGAGGGAACGAAGACTGCAGGACGAGAGCAGGAGACGGCTTGGAGCAGAGTGGCCGCCTTAAGTTTCGGCGGCCGGTGGTCCGATGGCCTGGAAAGTTGGTCCGATTTGGTACGGCACGTGTTCCGATTTGGGCGGAAGATGGTCCGATACAATGCGCTTGGTCCGAAGAAGGCCGCTCCTGGTCCGCCAGGGGGGCTGCGGTGTTCCGATAACGAGCCAGGCTGGTCCGCGGGCGGCTGTTTCTGGTCCGGTGTTTTTCAAATGACAGCAAACTGCCGCTCCGAAGCGTTCGCCAGGGACGGCGGTGGAATTTGTTCTCCGCTAGAAGAAGCATGGCTCCGCTCGGCCGCGCCGCATGGCAGAAGAGCGCTGCCCTGCGGCGCAGACCATAGGCCGGCTCCACCCATGCGGCTCAATAGAAAGGGACAATGAATAGAACAACGGCTTGAAATGCTGCCGTCCTTGGCATAACTGCTTGAAAGAGGCTTTGAATTTTATACATTCTTACCCTACAAAAAAACTGCAGCGCGTACACAAATGTGCACCGCTGCAGCCTCTACCTTATTTTCCTCTACTTACGAAAGCTGATTCAAAGCGTCTTCGATCGAATGCTCTCCGCTGACGAGGTCAAACCCTTTCCGGTACGTGTTTTCGTTGCTGATGGCTGCTGCCAGAACAGAGGCAACGTCTTCACGCGGAATGTTTGCACGGTCCAGATTTTCGCCGGCGCTGACTTTTCCGGTTCCCGGCTCGTTTTCCAGCCCGCCCGGACGGACGATCGTGTAGTTTAAAGAGCTGTTCATCAGCATACGGTCGGCGTAGTGCTTCGCCGCAAAGTAGTGGCGGATCTTCTCGCTCCAGTTTTTCCGGTTATGCGCCTGAATGGCACTGACCATGAGGAAGCGGTCGACGCCTGCTTTCTCTGCAGCCTCCACCGATTTGCCGGCTCCATCGAGATCGATAAGCAGCGTTTTATCCGGTCCGGTGCTTCCGCCGGATCCTGCAGCAAATACCGCCGCATCGCAGCCTTTCATCGCTTCTGCAATCTCGTCCACGCTTCCTTCGAGGTCGGCAAGGACTGCTTCTACGCCTTTGTCTTCAAACGCTTTTTTCTGCTCCTCTTTCCGGACCATCGCCCGGACGTCATGTTCTCCGCCATCGTGCAGCTTAGTCACAAGCTGGCTTCCGATCTGTCCATTTGCTCCAATAACGAGTACTTTCAAAACAAACACCCTTTCTATGTCTTTTTCCGGTACCACTTAAGGGCTCCGGCTTCCAGCTCTTTCACTACATCTTCTTTCCCTTCGATGTAGGCCTTCATATTAAAAGGGTATTCCCATGCGAGGGACTGCTTTAAACCTCCATACCGCCGCCGGGCTTCCGGATGGCAGCGCAGGTAGTCCCGGAACGCAAGGTGACGCTCCAGGTGGGGGCTGTTTTCTTCGAACAAATGAAGGTGGACAAGACGTCTTCCGTCAGGAGCCTCCCTGGTGAAAAAACGACGTCCGGTCATATGGTGCTCTCCGTAGGCGGTGTAGCCGAGCTCCTCAAGCTTCTCTTCCATCTGATCGGCATCTTCCAGCCGCTTCAACGCGCCCATGATATCGATCGTCGGTTTCGCAGGCAGGCCCGTTACCGACGTGCTTCCGATATGATGCAGGCTGATCAGCTTTCCCTGAAACACGTTTTCCAGGCGTTGTTTTTCCTCCTCGAACCGATGCGGCCATTCCGCCTGGTACGGAGTGACCTCCACGCGGCGCGGTGTCACCCTCTGCACATCCGCTCGGTCAGCTCCCGGTAGAATTCCATGACGTCGCTGTCTTTTAAAAACTGAAGCTCGTGTGTTTTGGATTTTGTCGCGATTTCAATATTGTTGGAAAACGAGAACATACCTGTTTTTTCAATGGCACATTCCTCGATTTTGCTGTACGGGATACTCACGACGACAGAGCGTGACTTGGACATGAGCGAACGGTCGACAAACAGGATGCGGTGGCTCGTGAACGCCACGAAATCAACCATGAGGCCATACGTGCCTTTCAACTCCTCTCCTTCAAACAAAAATTCCTCTGCATGTTCACGGTGCTTTGCTTTGTTATCGCCACTTTTAAATAAACCCATTGTCTACCGCCTCCTAAAAAGTATGTATGGTGATTGTACGCCCAGCAGAAAAATCTGTAAATCCCTCTACGGACCGTCTGCACCTGTGCTACGCTTAACAGAAGAACCTGTACTGGAGGAATGACCATGACTCTTTTCCCTGTCCAGCTCCAGCTGGAGGGCCGCCGAGTGATTATTATCGGAGGCGGCGCTGTTGCGCTCCGACGCTTCCATCTCGTCAAGAACTGCGGCGCGGACGTGACGATCGTGAGCCCGTCCTTTCTTCCGGAACTGGAAGAAGCTGCATCAGACTGCACGCTGATCCACCGACGGCTGCAGGCAGAAGATGTGGAAAACGCGTTTCTACTCATCCTGGCGGCACCGGACGAGGAAGCGGCGGTGATTGCCTACGGCTCCAGCGCGCTCGTAAACGATGCCGTCGATGCCTCCAGAGGGGATCTTCACATTCCGCAGCAGCTGACACATGGCCGGCTGCAGATTACGATCAGCACCGGCGGCGCCGGTCCGGCCTACACGAAAAAACTGAAGGAGCAGATCGAGCAGCTGCTGCCCTCCGGCATTGAAGCGCATATCGATTACCTGTACGAGCTGCGGCAGCACATGAAACAGTCACCGCTTCCCGAGGACCTCCGCCGGGAGATCCTCCGGGAAGCCGCGCTTCTTCCGGAAACCGAAGGGGCACGCGCTTCGTTTACTGTTTACGTCAACCGGATGTTAACCGATGCCGGCGGAGATAAGCTGTGACCCCCCATCACACGAAAGCGGGCGCCCCATAACCGGAGCACCCGCTTTCTTTTATTCCTATTTTATTCGTGAAAATTTCTGCCGTCGGTCGTCGCCTGAATGTAGCCGGCGCGGATGACGAAGTCACCGAAATGCTCTCCGACCTCCCGTTCTTTCGCATAGTGGCGGATCATCGGCGTGAGCTCTGCGAGAATTTCCTCTTCGCCGATGTTTTCGCGGTACATTTTGTTCAAGCGGTCTCCGTTGAAGCTCGCACCGAGATACAGATTGTATTTGCCCGGGGCTTTCCCGATGAAAGCAATCTCTCCCAGTCCCGGACGGGCGCAGCCGTTCGGACAGCCGGTCATGCGGATGAGAATTTCCTGCTCCCGGATTCCTGCTTCATCCAGAATTCCTTCCAGCTTGTCCACAAGCGTCGGCAGGTACCGCTCGGATTCCGCCATGGCCAGGCCGCACGTCGGAAACGCGACGCACGCCATCGCATTCTGGCGGAGGGCGGAATTATGGCGCCCGTCTGTCAGGCCATACTGCGCCACCATCTCATCGATCCGGTCCTTCTCTTCTTCCGGCACATTGGCGATAATCAGGTTCTGGTTCGGCGTCAGCCGGAAATCGCCCTGATGCACTTTGGCAATTTCTCTAAGGCCGGTCATCATCGGATAGTCCTCTGTATCCGTAACGCGGCCGTTTTCGATAAACAAGGTCAGGTGCCATCTGCCGTCATTTTCGATCCAGCCATAGCGGTCGCCGTTATGGTCAAAGCGGAATTCCCGCGCCGGCTTCAGCTCCCACCCGAGACGGCTGTTCAATTCATCCCGGATGAAATCGACGCCGAGACGGTCGACGGTGTATTTAAACCGCGCATTTTTCCGGTTTGACCGGTTGCCGTAATCGCGCTGGATCGTCAAAATTTTCTCCGCAACGTCTTCGACATGCTTTGCCGGCGTGAAGCCGATCACACGGGCCACCTGCGGATATGTTTCTGTATCGCCGTGCGTCATGCCCATGCCTCCGCCGACAGTTACGTTGAAGCCCTGCAGCCGGCCGCCTTTTACAATCGCGATAAAACCGAGATCCTGAGAGAAGATATCCACGTCATTGGATGGCGGCACCGCGACACCGATTTTAAACTTCCGCGGCAGATACACCGGTCCGTATATCGGCTCTTCAACCGCTTCCCGGCTGTCGAGCACCTTTTCTTCATCCAGCCAGATCTCATGATAGGCACGCGTTTTCGGAAGCAGGTGGTCACTGAGACGCACTGCTGTCTGATGCACTTTCTGATGGACACTGGATTCGTATGGATTGGCGTTGCACATGACATTCCGATTCACGTCGCCGCAGGCCGCGATCGTATCCATCAGGGATTCGTTCATCGCCTGCATCGTCGCTTTCATGTCCCACTTTAAAATGCCGTGAAGCTGAAATGTCTGCCGCGTCGTCAGCTTCATCGTATCGTTGCCGTACTTCCGCGACAGCCGGTCCATCGTCAGCCACTGGTCCGGTGTCGCCACGCCGCCTGCAAGACGGACGCGGATCATGAATTGATAGGCCGGCTCGAGCTTCTGCTGCTGGCGTTCCAGCCGTATATCCCGGTCATCCTGCATATAGCTTCCGTGGAACTTTAACAGCTTCGTCTGATCCTCCGGGATACCGGCAGTGAGGCGTTCCTGGAAGACTTCCTCCAGGCGCCCCCGTAAAAACCGGCTTTCTTCTTTAATTGCTTCTGTCCCGTCTGGTTCTCCGGGCAGGTATTTTGGGTGATCCATCAGCCTTCCTCCTAACCGTTCAGTTTAATACACATCCCGCTGGTAGCGCTTATCGTCCCGGAGCTGCTTCAAGTAGGCTTCCGCTTCTTCCCGGCCGAATCCTCCCTGCTCCTGCGCCACCGTAACGAGCGCTTCGTGTACATCTTTTGCCATGTGCTGCTTGTCGCCGCAGATATAGACATACGCACCTTCCTCAAGCCAGCGGTACACTTCCTCCGCCTGCTCCAGAATCCGGTGCTGCACGTACACTTTCTCCTGGCCATCCCGTGAAAACGCCACGTCCATCTTCGTCAGAACCCCGTCCTTAACCCATGACTGGAACTCTGTTTGATACAGGAAGTCGGTGACGAAATGCTGATCGCCGAAAAACATCCACGACTTGCCGGAAGCATCCCGTTCCTCCCGCTCTTCGAGAAACGAGCGGTACGGCGCGACGCCGGTTCCGGCGCCGATCATAATAATCGGCGTATCTTCCTTTTCAGGCAGCTTAAAATTCGGGTTCGGCTGAATAAAGACCGGCAGTTTCGCTCCGGACTCCGATCGTTCGGCGCACTGCACCGAGCAGACACCTTTTCTCTCTCTGCCGTGCGCTTCGTAGCGGACGGCTCCGACCGTCAGATGCACTTCATCCGGATTCGCTGCAGAGCTGCTTGCGATGGAATAAAGCCGCGGCGGAATTTTCCGGAGAACACCGGTCACTTCCGCTGCATCTGCTGTAAACGGACCGAATTCCTCTACAATATCAACGAGATCGCGTCCTTCAATAAATGCCTTTACTTTTTCCTTATCCGCTGTCACTGCCGCGAGCCCGTCTTTTTCCAGAAGCGGAGCAAGTTTTTCGAGAAGCGGTTTGGAAAGCTTCGTGATTTCAAATACCGTCGTCAGTGCTTCTTTCAGCGGCAGCGTTTTCCCTTCTTTATCAACGACAACGTGTTCCTCCGGATTCCAGCCGGTCAGCTGAAGAAGCTCATCTACGAGAACGGGATCGTTCTGTGGAATAATACCGAGACTGTCCCCCGGCTTGTAATCGAGACCGGACCCTTCCAGATCCAGTTCCAGATGCCGCGTTTCTTTATTCGAGCCGCGTCCGTTCAGATTAATATTTTCGAGAATTTCCGCATGAAATGGGTTTTTCTTCGAATACACCGGTTTTTCCTTCGGCGCTTCTGCCGGCGTACTATCCGGTGAAGCGGCCTCCGGTGCACCGCTCTGCTGCTGGATTGCTTTTTCCACCCCGGCGAGCCATTCTGCTGCGGCATCTTCATAATCAACGTCGCAGTCCACGCGCGGGTGGAGTCTTTCTGCGCCGAGTTCTTCGAGCTTTTGATCAAAATCTTTTCCTGTCTGGCAGAAAAATTCGTAGGAGCTGTCGCCGAGCGCAAGGACGGAAAAACGCGTATCTGTCAGCTTCGGTGCCCGTTTGCTGTGGATAAAATCGTACAGCTTCAGTGCGTTATCCGGCGGATCCCCTTCGCCGTGGGTGCTCGCGATGACGAGAAGATCTTCGACGTCCTTCAGCTGCTTCGGCTTGAAGTCCTCCATCGATACGAGCTTCACATCATGCTGTGCCTTCAGCTTTTCTGCAGCCTGCTCTCCGAAGCTCTGGCCGTTTCCGGTCTGGGACGCGACGAGAATCGTCAACGTCCGCTTCACTGCCTCCACCGGGGGAGCCGGCTCCTGCGCCGGGGTCTCCGGCGCTTCCTGGACCGCTGTCCCTCCGCCGGGCTGGTTCGCCGCCAGGAATCCATTCAGCCACACTTTCTGATGATTATTTAATGTTGGAAGCACCTCATTCAAAAGCTCCGTCTGCTTCTCGGTAAACGGGCTGTTTGTTGTTTCAAGCTGCACTCTTGCCACCTCTTTCTTTTCTTATCATTGATACTAAATCCACCAGGCTTTGCTTTCTTCCACCTGTATATCCGGCTCCCGCGTCGAAAACAGCGCTTCCTCCGCACGTTCTGCCAGTGCGGCTGCTACGGAAGGATGTGTTCCGAGGTACCCGCACAGGTAGACTTCCTCTCCCTGGCTCCGGAGCTCTTCGGCCTTCTTTTCCAGCGACTGAATCAATAGACCGGTAAACCAGAGGTAGGGCACGAGAAAAATGGGCCGTTCTGTTTTCTGGAGTGCCTTGTAAAGGCCTTCTTCAAACTTCGGCTCGCACGCAGCCAGATAGCATACTTCCACCCGGCGGATACCGGTTTTCTTCTTCAGCTGCCGGCCGATCAGTTTCGTTGCGGCCTTCGTTTCCGGCGCTTTACTGCCCCGTCCGATCAGTACGATCTGTGCATCGCTGTTCACTTCTTTACCGGTCTCATGAATTCTTCCGGCAGCAACATTCGTCAGTCGTTCCTGAACGCCGAGCGGGCGGCCGTACCGGATACGCACGTGCGGGTGTTTTTCCGAAAGCGGCTCAAGCTCTTCCGGAATATCCTGAAAGTAGTGGCCGGCGCTGAATAACAGCATCGGCACGACGGCAATATCATCCGCTCCCTGCGCCACAAGTTTCTCAAAACCAGCAGCGATATCCGGCTCCGCAAGCTCCAGATAGCAGAGTTCCTGCAGCGGGGCATCCACCAGCCCGCGCACATCTGCGATCAGCGCTTCGACTTCTTTTTTCGTTTCATCCACGCGGCTTCCGTGACTGATGTAGAGAACACCTTTCATTTCATTTCCCTCCTCAGCTGACGACAGCGGCAGCTTTTTCTTCGATCCATGCAAGCTCAGAGCGGAGGCGGACCACTTCGCCGATGACGATCATCGCCGGCTGCTCAGCACCTGATGCCCGCTCTGCGATCGTTTCAAGCGTTCCGGTGACGGTGGACTGTGCGCCGGTCGTTCCCCAGGAGATGAGCGCTGCCGGCGTATCTGCAGCTTTTCCCTGCTCCCGGAGCTTCTCGCAGACAGCAGCCAGTTTACTTACGCCCATGTAAATGCAGAGCGTATCAATGCAGCTGCTGACGTGCTTCCAGTAGTCATCGTCGTCCATTTTACTGACCGCTGCAATGAAGGCGACAGAGGAGCTGTGGTCCCGGTGGGTAACCGGAATGCCGGCATATGCAGGAGCTGCCGTGCCGGATGTGACACCCGGACAGATATCAAACGGGATCCCCCGCGCCCGGAGTGCCTGCGCTTCTTCCCCGCCACGCCCAAACACAAATGGATCGCCGCCTTTTAAACGGGTGACACTGAGGCCGGCTTCGGCGTGCAGGCAGAGCTGCTCATTAATTTCCTCCTGTTTCATCGAGTGGTGGTATGGCTTCTTCCCGCAGTAAATCAGTTCTGCACCGGGCTTTGCTTCGTGAAGCAGTTCTTCACTGACAAGACGGTCATACAAAATGACGTCTGCCCGCTGAATGGCTTTTAATCCTTTTACTGTAATCAGCTCCGGGTCTCCCGGGCCGGCTCCTACAATCGCTACTGGCTTCATCAGGCAGCGCCCCCTTCGTTTTGAAAATAACCTTGTGTGCCACAGGCACGTCTGCTACTCGTTGTCTGCAGGCTTCGGTGCATGCAGTCCGCACTCGGTTTTCGATGAGCCCTGCCAGCGTCCGTCGCGGGAATCTCCATCGCCGACTGCCGTTGTACACGGGATGCAGCCGATGCTCGGATAGCCGCGGTCGTGCAGATCGTTGTAATCCAGCTCCCTTGTCTGGATGTACTCCCATACATCGTCCCATGTCCAATGGATAAGCGGGCAGACCTTGACGGACGAGAAACGGTCGTCTTTGTTGACGAAGTTCGTGTTTTTTCTCGACTCCGACTGATCCCGGCGGAGGCCTGAAATCCATGCCGGTGCGCCTGAAAGTGCCTCTTCCAGCGGTTTCACCTTACGGATGTAGCAGCACATATCCGGCTTTCGTTTCCAGAGAGCCGGCCCGTGCTCTGCGGCCTGCTCCTCCACGGTAAGCTCCGGCTGCTTCATTTCGATCTGCAGCGCCGGGTAGCGTTTTTTTACACTGGCGATCAGATCGTACGTTTCCTGGAAATGAAGCCCTGTATCCAGAAATACGATATGGGCGTCCGGACGGATACCGGCGATCATGTCGATCAGAACGATCCCTTCCGCACCGAAGCTGCACGCATAGACGAGGTCATCGCCGTACGTATCAAACGCCCAGCGGAGAATGGTGTCCGCACCTTTTAATGGATCCTCCGGGTGAAATTCGGCGAACGGGTTGGAAAACGTCTCGTATGTGACAGCTGCTCCCATGATCATGTCCTCCTTCTTCGATGCCGCAGTTATTTTTCTGCTGCAGCCTGTATATAGCCGTTTCCGGCAAGATAGTCGATAATCTGCCCTGCACTTTCTTCAATGGATGCGGTCGTTGTATTCACTGTGAGTTCCGGCTTTTCCGGTGCTTCGTACGGAGCATCAATCCCCGTGAACCCTTTGATTTCGCCGGCACGCGCTTTTTGATACAGCCCTTTCGGATCGCGGTTTTCGCACTCTTCGAGACTGCACTCCACGTACACTTCCAGAAACTCTCCATCGGGCAGAAGCTCCCGAACCTGATCTCTGTCTTCTTTGTACGGCGAGATAAATGCGCTCAGTGTCAGCACCCCGGCGTCCACCATCAAGCGGCTTACTTCACCGATGCGGCGGATGTTTTCCGTGCGGTCCTCCGGGGAGAAACCGAGGTTTTTATTGAGACCGTGGCGGATGTTGTCCCCATCGAGGCGGTACGTCCGGAGACCTTTGTGGTGAAGCTGCTTTTCCACTTCCACCGACAACGTCGATTTCCCGGACCCGGACAGTCCTGTAAACCAGAGAACGGCGCTTTTGTGACCGTTCAGCTTCTGGCGTTCCTCTTTCGTTACTTCAGAATCGTGCCATGTAATGTTCGTTGACTCTGTCATGCTGCTCCTCCTTTACGTTTCGAGCCACAGCCAGGAAACCATGCTGACTGTAACGATAAAATACATCATATTCAGCGGAAGACCGACCTTGACGTAATCGGCAAAACGGTAGCCTCCGGGCCGGTAAATAATAAAGTTTGTCTGGTAGCCGATCGGCGTTGAAAAGCTGGCGGATGCGGCGATGGCGACGGCAACGAAAAAGCCCATTGGATCCTGACCGAGCTGGACCGCTGCGGCATACGCGATCGGAAACATCATCACGGCAGCTGCGTTGTTTGTAATCAGCTCCGTAAAAAGTGCCGTCATGAGATACACGGCTGCAAGTGCACCGATAATCCCGAAAATACTCGAGCTGCTGATGAGGCCCCCTGCAAGCAGTGATGCGGCTCCCGACTGCTCCATCGCTGCGCCGATACCGATCGCACAGGCAATGAGCAGAAGGACGTCAAACTGGATAAAACGCGGCGCGCTCTTCCAGCCGATAAGACCGGTGACGAGAAGCACAAGCACCGCTCCTGCCGCTGCCTGAAGCATGGAAACAATCTGAAAGGCAGCAAGCAGAATCATTCCGGCCAGAACAAGAATGACGGCGATCGAACGGTACGAATACCAGTGCATCTCCATATCTTTCGGTACGGTCTCTTTCGGCAGCGTCTTTTTCCAGACGCCGTGGTCCGGCATCAGCCGGTAGCCAATCGTAGACATGTATAACACACCGAGGATCGTTGCCGGCAGCCCGACTGCCGCAAGCTGAAACATCGAAAATCCTGTCATGCCGCGGTCGAGCATAAATCCGTGCACAATGAGGTTCGTGGACGTGCCGATCAGCGTCAAGGTGCCGCCGAAAATGGCAGCGTAGGAAAGCGGCATAAGAAACTTGGAGGGCGAGATGTTCCGCTCCTCGCACCAGCGCCGGATGATCGGTGTGAATATCACGACGATCGGTGTATTGTTCATAAATGCAGACATTCCCGCCACCGGAAACATCATGCGGAGAATCGAACGCTTCGGTCCTTTTCCACTGCCGAGCCCTCGGAGGACGAACTGATGAAGAAGCGGGCTTTTCTGCACGGCGCCTGCGACGATAAATAAGAGAGCGACCGTCCACATGCCTTCGTTCGTAAAACCGCGGGCAGCTTGTGCCGGTGTAATGATTCCGGAGAGAAGCAGAACCAGAAGGGCTGCTGCGACGATGTAATCCGGTCTCGCCACCTCTTTCATGAGACAGAACAGCATGACGAGAAGGAGAGCGAGTACAAAACCAATTTCAGCCGTCATGACGCTCTGCCTCCCCTGTCAGTTACCGGACCGGCTCCTGGAGCCCCCGGATCAGTACTTCTGCCACTTCCGGACGGGAGAACTGCTTCGGCGGCTTTTCTCCATTGCGGAGCATTTCCCGTACTTTCGTGCCGCTTAAGTGCACATGATACTGCTTGTCATGCGGGCATGTTTTCGCAGACGCCATGTTTTCACATTCGGTGCAGAAAAATGCGTGTTCAAATTTGAAAATTTGAATGCCGAGCTCTGCTTCGAACTGATCGATATACTCCTGGGCTTCGTATGTGCCGTAGTAATCGCCGACACCGGCGTGGTCACGTCCGACAATGAAGTGGGTGCAGCCGTAGTTTTTGCGGACAAGCGCGTGGAGAACGGCCTCCCTCGGTCCCGCATAGCGCATCGCTGCCGGGTAGATGACGAGCCTTGTCCGGTCTTTCGGATAATAGTTTTCCAGAATGACTTCGTAGCTTTCCATCCGTACGTCCGCCGACACATCATCTGATTTCGTTTCACCGACGAGCGGATTTAACAGCAGTCCGTCCACCGCTTCCAGCGCACACTTTTGAATGTATTCGTGGGCCCGGTGCACCGGATTTCTCGTCTGGAAGCCGACGATCGTTTTCCAGCCGAGGGAATTAAACATGTTCCGCGTTTCCGCCGGATCCATATAATAATCTTCAAACCGGCTGTGGTCCGGACGGTTGAGCAGCGTAATCTCCCCGCCGGCATACCAGCTGGAGCGCTCGTACAGCTTCGCTACACCGGCATGCTCAGCTTCTGTCGTTCCGTACACTTCCGCTGCTTCCTTTTCCTGATCGACTTCGTAGACTTCCTCTACATCAATCGTGCCGAAGATCGTGCCGTCTTCTGCAGCAAGTGCCGCTTTCGTTCCCGGTGTGACCGCTTCCCGCTCTTCCTCTGTAAGGCTCAGCGTGATCGGGATACTCCATATCGTCCCGTCGGCGAGACGCGCTTTTTCCACGACGCTGATATAATCCTTCTCCTTTAGAAACCCGGTCAGCGGACTGAATCCACCGATGCCGATTAATTCCAGATCCGACAGCGCCCAGGCTGACAGCTGAATCGATGGCAGTCCGACTGCCTCCTTGAGGGCATTCTCTCTCGCTTCTCCTGTTAATTCCCGGTTGATCAATGTGCCTCCATGGGCGTGATTCGTCATGTGGAACCCTCCATTTTTTGATTAAATTGCCTTAACTTATAATTCAACCCTATTTACTCAGGATTAACACCAAAAAAATAAGATGCGGCTTCGAATATTCTGACTAGTTGGTTCAATGTAGTTAAGCATAGTATATTTCCGCCTTTCCCGCAACCTTTTCCAGACATCTTTTTACGTGATGACGCTTACAAATAAGCGGTGTAAGGAAGATTACTTTTAACAGTCTTCATAACGGGTATACCTCCCAGTGTACGCATTATATACAGGAGGCAGATACAATGAGTCAATCCATGAAATTTCACGTAACCGCACAGACAGAAGGCATGAAGGCAGATATTCAATCAAAAGACCACAAGCTGGTGATCGATGAGCCGCAGAACATGGGTGGTACAGACGAAGGGGCAGATCCCCTTTCCACTCTTCTCGGCGCACTTGCCGGCTGTGAGAATGTCGTCGCCAACATGGCAGCAAAGGAAATGGAATTTGACCTGCAGAAAATTGAATTCGAAGTAGACGGCGAACTCGATCCGCGCGGCCTGATGGGTACGGCTGATGTACGTCCCTACTTTAATACCGTAAGTGTCCGCGCGGTCGTCCACACATCGGAAAGCGATGAGCGGATTCAGGAATTGAAGGAAAAAACCGACGCCCGCTGCCCGGTATTTACGTCACTGAAAGTAGCCGGCGTAGATATGAACGCAGAATGGACGAAAGCGTAGCTTCCGGCTGAAGCCGTGAACCCCCCCGGCGTTTAACGGCCGGTGCCATAAAGTAAGCTCCCTGTTATCATCAGCAGGGAGCTTTTTCGTGTTCCAGCGGAAATCAGTCAGCCATACATGGACTCTCTTTGTGAAACTGGAATGATTCTGTCTCCTGGAATTTGTGCGTTTTTAAACAAGCGGAAAGGGTATATACAAAGTAAGTACAAATATTATACAAAAACGATACAAGAGGTGACAGATATGGCTTATATTATTCCCGATCCGCTCCACCCCGCGGTCGTCCACATACCAATCGCTCTCTGGATCATGGGCTCTCTCTTTTTGATTCTCTCGCTCTGGCGTCCGGCTTTTTTCGATAAAGCCGCTCTCTGGATGACGAGTATCGGTACAGCAGGCGGTGTATTTTCCTACTTCACCGGCGCGGATGCTGTCGGTGTGGCGCTTCAGATCTACGGCGATTCCGTCGGCCGATTTCTCGGCCTGCACCAGTCGTTTGCACTGTATACGCTGCTGACGTATATAGCGATTCTCGTACTTCAGGTCGTTATGCTGTTCAAACCTAACAAAGTACTGCGCTACGTCCTTGTCGGACTTGCTGTCGCAGGAGCTGTCCTCGTCTTTTTAACCGGTCATTACGCCGGACGGCTCATGTACGACAACTTCTAAACCAAATGGTACTTTCTGCAGGCAGAACTGCCTTTTGTCTATAATAGCTGCGTCTGGTCCAGGAAAGAGACCGGCCGCAGCTTTTTTGGTGCGGTCCTGCTCCGGCAGATGGCGGGCGGGGTCGACCCGCGGTGATTGACGGGTTTCGTGGCGGTCTCCGCTCTTCGTATGGCGGTGTTCCCGCTTATCGCTGCGGTCTCCGCTTCTGGTGTGGCGGTGTTCCGGCACCGCGTGGCGATCTGCTTCCCGCGTGGCGGTGTTCTCTGCCCGCATGGCGGTCTTTCCCTCCGGCGTGGCGGTCCTGGCAGCAGCTGTGGCGATGTTCCCGCAGCGCCCGCGCTGCAGACAGCAAAAAGCTTTCGATGCTCCACAACGGAACACCGAAAGCTTTTTCTGCTTTTCACCGATCAGCCGCGGTACGCTTTCAGCTCCCGGCTCAGTTCGCTCGTGACGCCGTACACTTTCTGGTACAGCGGGAACAGCGATTCATACACCGAGGCATCAGCGGACGGCTGGATTTCTTCTGCTTCCTTGACGAAAACAGCAGCTGCTTCTTCTGCGGTGGCAAACCAGCCGGCGCCGAGTGCGGCGAGCATCGCTGCACCGAGGCCCGGCCCCTGCTCGACTTCCAGACGGACGACCGGCGCCCGGTAAATATCCGCCTGCAGCTGCAGCCAGAGCCTGCTTTTCGCTCCGCCGCCGGTGGCGATGACACGGTCGATGGTTTTTCCAGCGCGTCGGAAGGACGCGACACTTTCGTTCAGGGAGAACGTAATTCCTTCCAATACCGCGCGGGCCATGTCCCCGATCGTATGGGAGGCATGCAGTCCGATAAACGAAGCCCGGATATCGGCATCCGGATGCGGCGTACGCTCTCCCGAAATATACGGCGTAAACAACAGTCCGCGTGCTCCGGCCGGAGACTGGGCGGCCAGTTCGATCAATTCGTCGAAGCTTTTTTCCGGTGCACACGTCTCCCGGAACCAGGTCAGGCTGTGCCCGGCAGCAAGCGTTACCCCCATTGTATAGTAGGCTCCGGGCGCACCGTGGTTGAAGTAGTGTATCGGCGGCTCGACCTGTGTCGCAGCATCCTTTTCATAAGCGAGTACCACGCCGGATGTGCCTGTGCTGCTGAGAACCGTTCCTTCCTGAAGCACACCGGTTCCGAGCGCGCCGCATGCATTATCTGCTCCGCCGGCAGATACCGGTACGGCCGAAAGGCCGGTTTCCGATTGGATGTCTTCTGTTAACACTCCCACCTGCTCGTGGGAGGCTGTAAGCGGTGGACAGAGTGTAAACGGAATACCGGTTTTTTCGCAGATCGTCCGGCTCCATTCCTGTTCCGCCACATCCAGCAGCAGCGTGCCGGCAGCGTCGGAATATTCCATACCGAGCTCTCCGGTCAGCTTCAGGCGCACATAGTCTTTCGGCAGAACGAAGGCGTCCGCCTGAGAGAAAACGTCCGGTTCATGCTCCTTGACCCACAGCAGCTTCGGCAGCGTAAACCCTTCGAGCGCCGGGTTTTTCGTGATTTCGTGCAGCTCCTTCTTCCCTACTTTGGATTCGATTTCCCGGCACTGGGCTGTCGTCCGGGTATCGTTCCAGAGGATCGCACGCCGGAGCGGCTTCTGCTCTTCATCGAGAAGCACCAGTCCGTGCATCTGCCCGGAGAAACTGAGCCCATCCACGGCGTCGTTATCCTGAAGCGTTTCTTTCACTTCGTGCAGTGCTTCGGTCACCGCGCGGACCCAGTCGTCGGGATCCTGTTCGCTCCATCCCGGCTGGTCGTGGTAAAGCGGATACTCCCGCGATGCCTCCGCCGTCGTTTTCCCTTCCTGATTCACGAGCAGCACCTTCACTGCACTCGTGCCGAGATCCACTCCAATTACATAGCGCATGTTACATGCCTCCTGACTGATTTCCGTTTATTCAACCTGATGAAAAGAAGACGCAGAAAATAGTCATCTGCGCCTTCAGTTTCTTCCTTATTACAGCTCGTTGACGCGGAGCAGGTACTGGTTGATGCGTGCTTTGATCCGCTCGAGTTCCCCCGAAGCATGATCGATGCTGTCCATCGAGAGCGCGTGCTTTTCCAGCTCGGCAAAGGAAGTTGTGCCTTCCTTGATTTTTGCGCCGATGCCGCTGTCGAACGTTTTGTACCGCTCTGCCACAATATCTTCGAAGAAGTTGTCTTCAATCATTTTGTTTGCGACTTTCAGACCGATTGCGAAGCTGTCCATGCCGGCAATGTGGGCGTGGAAGAGATCTTCCGGCTTAAACGAGCCGCGGCGGATCTTCGCGTCGAAGTTCAGTCCTCCGCGTCCCAGACCGTCGTTTTTCAGAATCTCATACATCGCAAGGGTTGTGGAATAAAGGTCCGTCGGGAATTCATCCGTATCCCATCCGAGAAGCGTATCACCCTGGTTTGCGTCGACCGAACCGAGCATTCCGCTCGTACGCGCTGTGCGCAGCTCATGCTCGAACGTGTGGCCGGCAAGCGTTGCGTGGTTTGCTTCAATATTGAATTTGAAGTGGTCCTGCAGACCGTACTGATACAGGAACGACGTGGACGTTGCTACGTCGAAGTCATACTGATGCGTCGTCGGCTCCTTCGGCTTCGGCTCGATCAGGAACTGCGGGTCAAAGTTGATTTCCTTCGCGTAGTCAATCGCCATGTGATAAAACTTCGCCAGGTTATCAAATTCGAGCTTCATGTCGGTGTTCAGAAGCGTTTCGTATCCTTCACGGCCGCCCCAGAAAACATAGTTCTCTGCGCCGAGCTCTTTACCGACTTCGAGTCCTTTTTTCACTTTCGCTGCTGCATGCGCATACACATCTGCGTTGGAGGACGTCGCAGCTCCGGAAACGAAGCGCGGGTGCGTGAACATGTTCGCTGTGTTCCAGAGAAGCTTCGTGTTAGACGTTTTCATGTATTCCTTGATCATGCTGACGATCGTATCAAGATTCTGGTTCGTTTCGCGGAGACTGCTTCCCTCCGGCGCAATATCAATATCGTGGAAGCAGAAAAACGGCGCCTGGACTTTCTCAATAAATTCAAACGCTGCTTCTACTCGCGCTTTCGCAAGATCCATGCCGCTCAGGTGATCCCATGGGCGCTCTGCGGTGCCGGCACCGAACGGATCGGCTGCATCCTGCGTCAGTGTATGCCAGTACGCGACGGAAAAGCGGAGCTGCTCTTCCATTGTCTTCCCGCCGACTTTTTCTTCCGGGTTGTAATATTTAAATGCATATGAATTCGTCGATGCTGCACCTTCATAGGCGATTTGTGGTACCTGCTTGAAATATGCGGATTGTGTTTTTGTCATCATGGATCCCTCCGTTAAGTAGTGTCGAGCTCGATAGGTTGATTGTAACAGCGCTTACTTAGTTTGTCCATTGAATTAACTAAAAAGATTATGCTAAAATTTTTATATTGCGTGAGCGCTTACAAAAACGGCGTTCTGACGCGGATCTGCTCTTCTTTTCTATTTATCCGCGAGTGTTTCTTCTATTCCTATGGTAGTCAGAAAGACGGTGACGCGCTATGATAGACAAAGCAGATATCATTAAACTATGTAAGGAGCTGCACGCATGGCCAACTACCAGCAGGAAGTGAAACGAACGAATAAATCCATTATTTTAAAAACGATCCGGGAGCAGGAGCCGATTTCCCGCGCAACGCTCGCCCAGATTCTTCATTTAACGAAAGCGACGGTTTCCTCTCTCGTGGAGGAACTCATTCAGGAGCAGTACTGCTGCCAGACCGGTCCCGGCCGTTCGAGCGGCGGCAGACGCCCGCTCATGCTGCAGTTCAATGAGCAGGCTGGCTACACGATCAGCTGCGATATCGGTGTGAACTATATCTTAACGGTCATGACCGACCTCGGCGGCGGCATTCTTCATGAGGAGATGAAGCCGTTCGATACGAACGATTTCACCCGGACCGTCATGGAAATCCGCAGCATGATCGATACATGCATGAAGCAGATGAAAGAAAGTCCATTCGGCCTGACCGGGCTTGCTTTTGGGGTGCCGGGGCTTGTGAGCCGGGAAGGCGAGATTCTGACGACGCCGAACCTCGACTGGACGCAGTCGAATATTAAAGCCATTTTCGAAGACCAGTTCCAGGTGCCCGTTCTTGTGGAAAACGAAGCCAACGCCGGAGCTTACGGCGAAAAAATCTTCGGCGCTGCGCAGTATAAGGAGGAATTCCTCTATATCAGTGCCGGCATCGGCATCGGCGCCGGTGCGGTCATTAATGGTTCCCTGCTCCGCGGCACGTCGGGCTTTTTCGGGGAAGTCGGACACACGACGATCATCGACAATGGTCTGCCGTGCCGCTGCGGCAGCCATGGCTGCTGGGAAATGTACGCGTCGGAAATGGCGCTCCGCGCAGGGGCCCAGATGGATAAAGATACGGATATGGATACCCTTCTTTCACGCGCTGCGGAATCGAATGACGTGGAAAAAGCGCTGCATGACGTCGGCTACTACCTCGGCGTCGGCCTCGTGAACCTGATTCACACATTCAATCCGCAGAAAATTATTATCGGCAGCCGCCTGGCCAGAGTGCGTCAGTACCTGGAAGAACCGATGCAGCAGGTCGTAAACGAACGGACGATGCCGCAGCTTGCAGAAGGCTGCGAGATTACGTTCAGCATGAACGACCAGTATGCAACGGTGCTCGGTCTGACTGCTTTTACCATTGAGTCCTTTCTCGACAAACAGTTCGAATCCGCCCTGTCGACGAGCGGATAACGATGAGACGGTTCAACACGCTGCGGAATCAGATTCTCGGCGCTTTCGCCTTCGTCATGCTGCTCGTCCTTGCGATCGTCGGCACCCTCACGTACAGCCTGGTGACCGACATTTTAAAAGAGAATGCGAGAACACAGATGCAGCAGACGGCTGATCAGGCACTCGGCCGCGTCGATTCGCAGTTTGAAACGATCAACCTGATCACAAGCCAGATCGCGACTGACCCGGCGGTGCAGCAGCTTCTCATTCAGGAGCAGTCCATGCGGTCCTCGTCGTTTGCCGAACGGCAGGCAATGAATGAGATCATCAACAGCTACCAGGCGTATACGACCGGGCTGACATCCTTTGAACTGTACTTTACGGACGAGCGGCGGCTGTTTCCCCTTAATGAACTGCCCCTCTCCTCCCGCCTGGATCCGTTCTGGCCGGCACTCGCACGCGGAGAAAACGGACGGCTCGTCTGGGCAGGAAGAGACCCGCTCGATGAGCAGTCGTTCATCGTTATTAAACAGATCAACCTGATCGAAAACAGCTTCCAGCCCGGCGGGTATTTGATTACGAAAGTGGCCGAAACGTACTTTTCACTGGAGAGACCCGACACCGGAACACCGGAAGAGGAAACCGCCGTTCTTTTGGACTCTCTAGGCAATGTGATTGCCGGCGAGCTGCCGGAAGGGGCAGACGAGTCGCTTCTTGAAACCGAGCAGGAAACCGTCGCGGTAAACGGATCGGAATACGTGCGCGCTCCTGCCTCCTCCGATATGACAGGCTGGACGCTCGTCATTTATTCTCCGGTGAGCGGACTGCTTCAGGGCATCTCCGGAATCAGTGCCGCCATCGCTGCCGCCGGCGTAGTCGGCCTCGTCATTTTCCTCATTGTGTCGTGGATTGTCTCGACGTATTTATCGAAGCCGATCCAGCAGCTGACGCACGCGATGCGGTTTGGTACACTCGGCGCGCTGCGAAAAAGCCAGAGCACGACATCGGCCAGGGAGATTACGGAATTGAACGAGACATACAATGAAATGGTGGAGACGACGAATCATCTGATCACTGCGGTCTATGAGAAGGAGCTGGTGAAAACGAAGGCGGAGTTAAAGGCGCTGCAGGCGCAGATCAATCCGCACTTTTTATTCAATACGCTCGAAGCCGTCCACTGGACGCTTGATGAACGGGATGAGGAAATGGCAGATATGATCATTTCACTGTCCCAGCTGTTCCGCTACACGATCAGTGATACGGAGGCAGACGACATGGTGACAGTGTGTGAAGAGCTCGAGCAGGTTGAGCGCTACCTTCATATTATGCAGCTCCGTTTTGATGAACGGCTGCACTGGGAGATGACGGTGGAGGACGGCTTAAGTGACTGCCTGCTGCCGAAGCTGATGATTCAACCGCTTGCGGAAAATGCGCTCCTGCACGGGATTGGCGAACAGCGCGGCGGCGGGACAGTGCGGATCCGTGCGTTTGCCTCCGAGTCGCCGGACTGGTTTCACATTGAAGTGGCGGATGAAGGCCGCGGCATGACACCGGATGTTCTGGCGAAGCTGCGGCGCTCTCTTCACACGAGCCGCTCGCCGAACCAGACGAAAGGAACCGGCCTGGCAATGCGGAATTTGTATCAGCGTCTGGAGCTTGCCTATCCGGAAGCCGGTGCCGACATGACGATCGACAGTGAATCAGGTATTGGGACAATTGTCCGGCTGACGCTGCCGCTGGAGAGGAGGGATACCGATGAAAACGCCGAAAATACTGATCGTGGATGATGAGCCCCGCTCCCGTGAAGGGCTGAAGCGGCGGCTTGAAGCCTGGGACAGCCGGCTTCTGGAAGTATATACAGCCGTCGATGCCAAGGAAGCGCTGGAGACAGCTTCATCCATCAGTCTGGATGTGCTGATTACCGATATCCGCATGCCGGAAATGACCGGCCTGGAGCTGATCGAAAAAATACGCACGTTTCAGGAGGTCCCTGCCTGTATCGTTATTTCGGCTTATTCGGAATTTGACTACGCACAGAAAGCGATCCATATGGGAGTGGTGAATTATCTTCTGAAGCCGGTCCGGAAACAGGAATTTCTCGATACGGTGGAAGAAGCGCTGTCGCGCCGGGAGCAGCAGCAGAAGCTGTCCCAGGTGGAGCGGGCGATGGAAGACCCGGCCCTCTCCCCTCAGTCCGACCTCCCTCCTCCGCTGGAAGAGGCGCTGTCGATCATTGAAGAGCGGCTGAGTGAAAAATTCAGCCTCCGGGAAATTGCCGGAGACGTTCATTTGAATCCGAGCTATTTGAGTGTTCTCTTTAAAGAACAAATGGGAATGACGTTCAGTGAATACATTACACGCCGGCGGCTGCAGCAGGCAAAGCGGCTGCTATTGACCACGGATTTTCCCGTCGGCGATATTGCCGAAAAAACCGGCTACCAGACGGCAAAGTATTTTATCCGTATCTTCCGCGAGTATGAAGGTACGACGCCGAGTAAATACCGGAAAGCTGCACGTGGAGACGAGTAGCCGGGCATTATACAGGGCGGGCATAGTATGTTTACAGGCAGAGGAAAAGGAGGCTGCGGCGGTACAGAATGCGTACCGGCCGCGGCCTTTTTTCGGCGGAAAAGCAGGATGCGTCGTGCAAATCTATTCATCTACCGGCATCCGTGACTCTACTTCGTATCCGGCGGTGCTCCGGACTGTCTTACGTCCATCTGCATGGCGGTCTCCGCTCGGCGTGTGGCGTCCTGACGGTATATCATTGCGATCTTCAGAGCCGGTGTGGCGGTGTTCATTGCTTTTGTGGCGGTCTGCTTCCGGTGTGGCGGTCTTCCCCGCTCCCATGGCGGTCTGAAACACCGGCGTGGCGGTCTAAGCTGCTGCTGTTGCGATCTTTTCAGTATCCCGCAGCCGGACCCTGCCTGCCAGACCAGCCATCAAAAATTCGCTGATTCCCCCTGAACTCTGCCAGTATTTATATATATACTTCTATTAAAAGGCAGGAAGTGCAGAAACGAGGAAACGGCGGATCAGCTCTGACTGCGGTCACTATTACATAAGAACATACACAGCAGCAGGTGCCGGATCCACTCGAGCTGCCGGAATCGGCGTCCGCACAGATGCTCCAAAACCAATTGCTTCTCTGCTTACTGTCCGGCTAAGGTTTCGGATGCAGCCGGCCTCTTTTCTTAGTTCAATCACCAAAACAAAGTGGTATTTCCACTAATCACCGTTACCTTATGAAGCGCTTTCAATGTTGCTATACTAAGCGTACAACATATTCAAGGGGGAAATCATTTATGAAAAAGAAGATGTACCTGTCCATGTTTTCTGCAGCAGCTGTTCTGTCTCTCGCCGCGTGCGGCAGCGGAGACAATGAAGAAGCTTCCGGCGCAGCCGGCGGCAATGACGACAGCGGAAACAACGCTGCAGAAGGAAATGAAGCAGAAGGCAATAATGAAGGCGCTTCCGAAGATCAGGAAGAAGTAACGCTTGATTTCATGCACCTGTGGCCGCAGGGAAGTTCTCCGGACCACTACCGCATTGTCGAAGACATCATCAGCGAATTTGAAGAAGAGTACTCCCACGTAACAGTGGAAATGGAAGTTCTGGAAAATGAGCAGTACAAAAATAAACTGCAGGTCGTCTCTTCCTCCAACCAGCTTCCGGACGTCGGTATGACATGGCCTGCCGGATTCCTGGAGCCATATGCAGAGGGCGAAATGTTCGCACCGCTTGACGACATTCTGGATGAAGACGGCATGCGCGACGATTTCGTTGCCGGTACCGTTGAAGCGTACTCGGTAGATGATCAGGCGTACGCTCTCCCGCTCGAGCTGAACATCGCTCCTGTGTTCTACAACCAGGCGATCTTTGAAGAAAACGGCGTGGAAGTACCAGAAACATATGAAGATCTTCTCAGCGTCATCGATACACTTGCAAGCAACGGTGTGACACCGATCGCACTCGGTAACCGCGACCGCTGGACAGGCTCTATGTGGTACATGTACCTTGCAGACCGCATCGGCGGCTCGGATGCCCTGAACTCGGCAATCGACCGCAGCGGAAGCTTTGAAGATGAGCGTCTCGTTGATGCAGCAGCACGTATTCAGGAAATGGTGGATCACGACGCATTCATCCCAGGCTTCAACGGCCTTTCCGACCAGGAAGCAAAAGCAGAATTTATGAACAGCTCGGCTGCAATGTACCTGATCGGTTCCTGGGATCTGCCGAACTACACGACGAACGAAGAAGTAGATCAGGAATTCCGCGACAACATTGATTTCTTCAAGTTCCCTGAAGTAGACGGCGGCGAAGGTGAAATCAACAACTGGGTCGGCGGACCGGGTGTCGGACTGTTCGTAGCTGAAGATTCCGATGTTAAAGAAGAAGCGAAAGCATTCGTCAAGCACTTCACAGAAGAGTGGGGCAAGCGCTCTGTAGAAGATGCCGGTGTTATCCCTGGTACGCAGGTGAACACAGACGAAGTGGATCTTCCGGATCTCTTCATCGATGTTCTCGATGAGCTGAACAACGCGTCGGACATCACACTTTTCGCAGACGTACAGATGAGCTCCAGCGTAGCTGAAGAGCACCTCAACATGATCCAGTCTCTCTTCGGCGGTGAAGTAACGCCGGAAGAGTTTACAGAAGCACACGAAGAAGCCCTTCAGGCTGAAGATTAATCACAGAACGGAAAACAGGCATGCAGCAGGGCGGCTTCACCGCCTTTCTGCAGGGGTGATCTATTGACAACGGAAGCGTAGAGGACCGCATGAACGCATATCCGCGTCATGCGGTTTCCTCCCTTCTCCCCCCTGACATGTGTTTTCCCCAATGTGATACAAAGGAGTTTGTCTCATGAATCAGATAATGTCCAATAAACGCGTCATTGCTTTGTACACGCTGCCGGCGCTGCTGCTTATTATGGTACTTATTTACGTGCCGCTCGCGCTGACAGGCTACTATGGACTGATGGACTGGGACGGGATCGGTGAAATGACATTCATCGGGCTCGACAATTATGCCGCGCTGATCGTCGATGGGGCATTCTGGTCGAGCGCCTGGCACTCCCTGCTTCTTGCAGTGTTTTCTGTCGGCAGCCTCGTCCTGTACCTTGGTGTATCGCTTGTCCTGGCAAGTGATGTAAAAGGCGCCAACCTGTTCCGGAAAATCTACCTGATCCCGATGCTGTTGTCTTCCGTAGCCATCGCACAACTGTGGCTGCGTGTGTATCACCCAACGAACGGGGTCATGAACCGCTTTTTAACATCTATCGGTATTGAGAATCCGCCGCTCTGGCTGGCAGACACGAGTATCGTTTTGTTTGCGATTTTCATTCCGATCATCTGGCAGTACGCCGGTTTCTACATCATTATCTACTACGCAGCGCTGAAAAACGTACCGAACGAAATCGTGGAGGCTGCCCGGATCGATGGAGCAAGTCCGCTTCAGATTGCCTACAAAATCAAGCTTCCGCTGATCGCCGGTATTATTAAAGTAACGATCGTTCTCGCTGTGATCGGTTCCCTGAAGTACTTTGACTTAATTTACGTCATGACCGACGGCGGACCGAACGGTGCCAGTGAAGTAATGGCATCCTATATGTATAAACTTGCGTTCCGAACCAATGAATTCGGCTATGGAAGTGCCGTCGGTTTCTTCCTGCTGATTCTGATACTGATCGTAACGTACCTTATCCGTAAAGCAACCACGTCCAAAGATGACGAGGTGCAGTATTAATGAAGGAGGAATCCACCGTGTCCAACACCGCAGCTATGGAAAAATCCGGTCAGGGAATCAAAATTGGATCCCTCCGACTGAAGCTGTCCTCGATGATTCTCTATCTGATTCTGGGACTTGTTGCACTGCTGCAGATTCTGCCGCTGATCTGGCTGCTTCTGTTTTCCTTGAAGGACAATCAGGAAGTATTCAACCTGGCACCGTTTGCGCTGCCGCAGGATCCGCAGTGGAGCAACTACGCCCGTGTATGGGTGGATGGAAACATCGGCCTGTACTTTTTTAACAGCGTTCTTGTTACCGGAATTTCTGTCATTTTGACGATTCTGCTTGCAAGCTTTGTCACATTCGCTCTGACCCGTATGCAGTGGAAGCTCAGCAAACTGGCACTCGGCCTCTTTATGGTCGGCCTTATGATCCCGGTCCACTCTGCGCTTATCCCGCTCTTCAGCTTCTTTACGACGATTGGAATTATGGATAACCACCTGTCGATCATTTTGACGTATACGGCGTTCAACCTGCCGCTTACGATCATGATCCTGCTCGGTTTCTACTATACGATTCCAAGAGAACTGGAAGAGGCGGCGATCGTGGACGGCTGTTCGATCCACCGGCTGTTTTTCCGGATTATTCTTCCGATTACAGCGCCTGTTGTCGCAACGACCGCGATTATTAACATGATTTACAATTGGAACGAATTCGTATTTGTAAACACATTTATCAGTTCAGACAGCTTAAAAACACTAACTGTCGGTATTCAAAATTTCATCGGTCAGTACTCTACAGACTGGGGTGCCATCGGAGCAACGCTTGTGATCAGTATGCTTCCGATCCTCATCGCCTTCTTCCTGTTAAGCAACAAGATTGTCGAAGGAATGACATCCGGTTCTGTGAAAGGCTGATTTTTTCGAAGGAGCGTATGCAGCTATGTCCATGATTACGAACCCGATCCTGCCCGGCTTCCACGCCGATCCGTCCATTCTCCGCGTGGGCGAGGATTTCTATATCGCGACGTCCACGTTTGAATGGTTTCCGGGCGTGCGGATCCACCACTCCCGCGACCTGAAAAACTGGTCGTTTGCGGGCAGTCCGCTCACCCGCACGTCCCAGCTCGACATGAAAGGCAACATGAACTCCGGCGGCGTCTGGGCGCCGGACCTGAGCTGGCATGACGGCACGTTCTACCTCATCTACACCGACGTCAAGCAGTGGCACGGCGCCTACAAGGACGCCCACAACTACCTTGTTACCGCGCCGGCCGTCACCGGCCCGTGGTCCGAGCCGGTCTACTTAAACAGCAGCGGCTTTGATCCGTCGCTCTTCCACGATGACGACGGCCGCAAGTACCTCGTCAACATGGTCTGGGACTACCGCAGCGGCAATCATCCGTTTGCCGGCATCGTCCTCCAGGAGTTCGACGAGGAGGCCGGCACGCTCACCGGCCCGATCAAAATGATCTATGAAGGCTCGGATATTCAGATGACCGAAGGGCCGCACCTGTACAAAAAAGACGGCTGGTACTACCTGCTCGTCGCCGAAGGCGGCACCGAGTACGAGCACGCGGAAACCGTCGCCCGCGCGAAAACGATCGACGGCCCGTATGAAACCGATCCGCACTACCCGCTCCTTACGTCGCGCGGCAACCCGGATCTCACGATTCAAAAGGCGGGGCACGCAAGCCTCGTCGACACGCCGAACGGCGAATGGTACCTCGCGCACCTCGGCGGCCGTCCGTTGAACGGCAAATACTGCACGCTCGGGCGCGAGACGTCGATTCAGAAAGTCGTCTGGACCGACGACGGCTGGCTCCGCCTCGCCCACGGCGGGCACTTCCCGCAGGCGGAAACCGAAGCGCCGGATCTGCCGGAAGTGAAGGTGGACAAAGAGCCGGTCCGCGACGACTTCAACACGGATGTGCTGGGAGGCGCGTGGAATTCGCTCCGCATTCCGGCGGATCCGTCGTGGTGCAGCCTCGACGACCGTCCGGGCCACCTGCGCCTGTACGGCCGGGAGTCACTCTCGTCGGTGCACCACCAGTCGCTTGTCGCGAGGCGCCAGACGCACTTCGCCTGCCGCGTGCAGACGAGCGTCGACTCCGCGCCGGAGGACTTCCAGCAGAAGGCCGGCCTCGTCGTCTACTACGACACCGAGGACCACGCCTACCTGCACGTGACGCACCACGAGGAGAAGGGCCGCGTGCTGCAGATTCTGCGCACTGTCGGCGGCAGCTACGAAGAGGTGCTTCTCCCGCCGCAGCGCGTCGCGCAGAACGGCCCCGTCGAGCTCGCCTGCGACATCCACTACGACACGATGCAGTTTTTCTACCGCGACGCGGAGACAGCCGACTGGCAGCCGCTCGGAAAACGGCTCGATACGACGCACATGTCCGATGACTCCGCGCCGGATGTCCGTTTTACCGGGACGTTCGTCGGCATGGCGTGCCAGGACTACAGCGGACGCCGTATGGCCGCCGACTTTGATTACTTTGATTACGACATAAAGGAGAGCTGATTTACATGCAGGTACGGTGGATGAACAACCATATTTATACTGTCTGCGACTGGCTCGTAAAACTTGCCTACCTTCAGTTTCTGTGGGTTCTCTTTACACTCGCCGGCGGAATTGTTTTCGGTTTGTTTCCATCCACCGCTGCGGTGTTCCACCAGCTCGGCCGGATGATCGCAGGCGGCACCGGACGCGGGATGCTCCCCCAGTTTGCCGGCGTCTGGAAAACGTCCTTCAAACGGATGATCCCGTTTGCACTTCTTTTCTGGTCGGCACTTGGTGTATTCAGCTTCAATCTGCTTCTGCTGACGCAGATGCAGGGGATGGTACTTGTCTTCATGATGAGCGGCATGGCACTGACATTTCTGATCGGCGCACAGGTATTCCTGTTTTTCTTTCCCGTGTTCGCGCGCTACCCTGACGCTTTGTGGCAGGATCTGCTGCGGCTTGCGCTGTTTCTCCCCTTTACACGCATCCGCATTATCGCCGCGGTGTTTTTCGGAAGTGCGCTTCTCGCCGGAATGTTCTACATGGCGCCGGTGCTGATCACCTTCTGGGGTGTTACTGCTTTCTTTGCGCTTACCGCATGGGCTGCTTCGTGGAAGCTCCCCCGCTTTCACGCAGACTATGAGGAAGCCGATACTGCCGCTCCACTTCCCCACGCTCTGAATGCACAGTAATGTGCCGCCTCCCGTGCCGGTCCTCCCCCTGTACCGGCAGCGGGAATAAAAAGGAAGCCCTGCATCAACAGCCGGATGCAGGGCTTTTCTTTAGGTTATCACGCCTTACTGAGGCGGCTGCACGTCGAGAAGGCCCGTAAGCGAACCTGCCGTATAGTCCGGCAGCACATGGCCGGATTCAAACGGAATGCCGCCACGGTTGATCCAGAGCGTATCAAAACCGAACGACTTCGAACCGATGATATCCCACGGATTGGACGAAATAAACAGAATGTCCGTCCGTGGCAGCTGCAGTCTGCTGAGCGCCAGATGGTATGCGGCCGGCGCCGGCTTGTACTGCTTGACCGCATCGATACTCCACACGTCGTTCAGATACGGAGCGGCGTCCGAGCCGTCGATAAGCGGATGCAGCATATCCGGCGATCCGTTGGAGAGAATGACATTTTTCGTGTGCGTCTGTTTCTTCAGTACGTCCACCGACTCCGGGAACAGATCCAGCTTTTCATACGCTGCCATACACCGGGCGAGCTCCTCCTCGGAAAACGGCTCTCCGTAAACCGTGGAGGCATAAAGAAGCGCATCCCTCGTCACCCGGGAGAACGGCTCATACGTTCCTGTTTTCTGCCGGAGAAACGCATATTCCAGCTGCTTCTTCCGCCAGAGCGCACCGATATCCGCTGCATTTTCCGGAGAAATCTCCCGAAGCGTTTTGTTCGTGGATGTCACATCATAGAGTGTCCCGTACGCATCGTAAATAATCGCTGAATACATGAAAAAGCTCCTTTATGTCGTTGATTTCCGCTTCGGCAGTTCGGTGACATTGTCTTCGTACACATCGCCGTCCCACGTTTCCAGATCGATGCGCTGCTCTTCTTCCCGGCTTCGTCTGCCGGAATCGATTTCCTGCTGCCGGTCGAACTCTTTGACGAATGCTTTCAACACATCGGTGTAGCTTTCCGCCGCATCGAAAAACGCAATGTTTTTATGCGCCAGGTGACCGTTTTTCTTCAGCTCCACGCGGAAGCAGCGCTCGTTTTCATACGGGCTCGGCATCTGCACGAGAGACGCTTTATACGTCCCGGAACGCGCTTCCACCGTTTTATCGGACGCCACTTCCCTGCCGCGTGCATCCGGCTGCGGTTTCTTGCCGATTGTAAGAAGCATACCGGTCATCGCAATGACAAAACCGAGACTGACCACCATGATAAGAAAAAACCAGAACATGATCGTTCCCCTCCTTCGAATGACTCTCGTATACGTATACCCGTTTTTACGCGCCGCTATCCGGAAGGTTTCGAAAATATACCGGCACTGCTGAATTATTCATTCGTCACTTTTTGTTCACAATATTCGACTCAGCCGTCATATGCTTTTCCATGCCGATAGTCTCAGCTGTTTCAAATGAAATACCTGCACTTGTCGATGCTTCCGTCTTTTTACATGTTTTCCCGTGACAACCGTTTTCTCCAGGTCGTATACTAAGACAAAAGGAGGGAATCGCTCCATGCTGAAAAAGACGCTCGAAGCCGCACACGAAGACTGCCGCCTCCGCGGTATGGATCCTGCGGAAATCAGGCGCCCGGTGGAAGTATTAACGACCAGCGAATTAACGAGAATGCGTCGTGACTATACGGACATCCTGGACGTAGTACATGTCTTTTCACGGCAGGTCCTTCAGTCGCTTGAAGGAACGCCGCTGCTGATTGTGATTTCCGACGAGGACGGCTATATTCTTGACATCCGTGGTGATGCCACGATCCGCGGAATGATCCAGCAGCTCGGCATCGAAAGCGGTGTCCGCTTCACGCTGGAGGATCTCGGCCCGAATGTCATTTCTCTTGCGCTGACTGAACAGCTCCCGGTTGCTCTGATCGGGGACGATCACTACTTTCAGTTCCTGCACGCCACCGCCTGCTACAGTTCGCCCTTCCGCTATACCGACGACAATACGCTGTTAGGCACCATTTCGGTGATGACGACAATCGACCATGAGAATTACTTGTTTCTGCACATGCTGACAAACGTCGTCGGCTCGATTGAACGGGAACTTCTCCTGCGCCGGCAGAACGAAAAGCTCGATGTATTGAATCAGATCATGATGGAACGGACCCAGAATGCTGTCATCGTGACCGACGCAGAAGGCATCGTGACCGAATACAACGCTTCCGCAGAGCGCATCTCCGGATTTGCCAGAGACCGGATAATCGGCCTGAGTATTTTTGACTCCCCCATCACCGGAGACTACTTCCGCAAGGTGCTCTCAAAGGGGAAAATTTTCAAAGATGCCGAAATTAACGTGAACAACGACGGACAGCCGGAATACATCTGCCTGTTTGACGCCCAGCCGATTTACGACGCCAAAGACGAAAAAATTATCGGCGGCTTCGCCCAGCTCCGGGATATCACCGAGCGGCACCGCCTCCAGGAGCAGTACAACTACCTGGCCTACCACGATGAACTGACCGGCCTGCCAAACCGGCGTTTCTTCCAGAACGAACTGGAAAAGCTGATTCAGCGGGATGAAAAAAACATCGGTCTCCTGCTCATTGATCTGGACGGTTTCAAAAATATCAACGATACGTTCGGCCACAGCAACGGAGATCAGCTGCTGCAGGCTGTCGCTCAGCGTCTGCGGATAATCATTTCCGGGAGAGGTCTCCTCTTCCGCATCAGCGGCGATGAATTTCTCGTGATGATTCAGGAGCTCCGCGGAGAATGCCACCTGAACGAAGCTGCCACGGAAATTTTAAAAGACTTTCAGCGTCCGTTCTCTATTGAAGACCGGAGCCTGCATATTACCGCAAGCATCGGCGGCGCCGTGTATGAGCACCACCCGCCGGATCTCGAATCCTATATGGTGCATGTCGATGCTGCGATGTACAAAGCGAAGTCCCTCGGGAAAAACGACTACCGGATGTTCTCTCCGGAAATGCACCTTCATTCCCGCGAGGACCTGCTGATGGAAAGCGACCTCCGGAACGCCATGGATCGGGAAGAACTGATTCTGTACTATCAGCCGATCGTGGATGTGACCGACGGCTCCATTGCCTGTTTTGAAGCACTCATCCGCTGGAAGCACCCCGAATCCGGTCTGCTCTCCCCGGGCCGTTTCATTCCGCTTGCCGAGCGTACCGGGCTGATCGTGCCGATCGGTGAATGGGTCATCCGCGAAGCGTGCCGCCAGCATCAGGAGTGGAAAAGACAGGGGCTTCCGCCTACACAGATCTGCGTCAATATTTCCGCGCAGCAGTTTTTGAAAAAGAACTTCGTCCAGACGATTGCCGGAGCGCTGGAGGCATATGATATCAATCCGAAATACCTTGACATCGAAATCACTGAATCCATGGCGATGGATTTTACTTATGCCGAAAATGTCCTCCGCGAGCTGAGAAGCCTCGGTCTGCACTTAAGCATGGATGATTTTGGGACCGGATACAGTTCCCTGTACTACTTAAAGCGCTTCAACATTCAGACGCTGAAAATTGATAAAACGTTTATCGATGATCTTGCCGGAGAGAGCAACGATTCGGTATTGATCAGTACAATGCTTGCCATGGCCGATACACTCGGAATGAAAGCTGTTGCCGAAGGCGTGGAATCCAAAGAGCAGCTGGACCGGCTTCTGGAAGCAGGGTCACCGCTTATACAAGGGTTTTACTTTTCGCCGCCGCTTTCACCGGGAACGATTCAGCGGACGTATACAGAACTCACGGACACGATCAAACGGAAAGCCGGAAAAGGAGTCGATTTACATTGAAAAAAATGACCGCTGCCGTCCTTGCTGATCAATTATTATCCTGGGGAATCAAGCATATATTTGGAATACCCGGCAAACCGGTCGTCCCGCTCATTCTGGCGGCCGATAATGCCGGACTGCCGTTCGTTCTTGCCAAACATGAATGCGGCGGCGGCTATCAGGCTGCCGGTGCTGCACTCGCCACAGGGCTGCCGGCCGTGGCCATCGGTACATCCGGCCCCGGCGGCACAAACATGATAACGGCAGCCGCTCAGGCAAAAGCGCTCCACGCCCCCGTTCTTTTCATCACCGGCCATCCTTCGATCCAGGCTTCGACGAAACCACAGGGCCAGGATTCTTCAATGTATGGCACGGATCTGACCAGGCTGTTTGAACCGGTGACCAAATTCAGTGCCCGCATCGAGCGGCCGGACAATGTCAGACAGGTGCTTGACTACGCACTACATAAAGCACTCACCGGCAAAAAAGGGCCTGTCCACCTTTCCATCCCGGCAGATGTACTGACGGCGGAAATCGAACCGTTCCAGCTGCCGCTGCCCGTAGATTCCCCGCTCCGTTCCGGCAGGCTGGAAGAAGCGGCACAGCTCCTTTCCACTGCGGAAAAACCGATGATTTTAGCCGGAAAAGGGATCGACGCTGCCGGCTGCTATGATGAGCTTACAGCATTTGCGGAAGCATGGCAGATACCTGTGAGTACGACGCCGGGCGGCAAAGGCTGTTTTCTTACCGGTCACCCGCTCTCTCTCGGTGCATTCGGCCTCGGCGGCAATGACCGCCCGCATGCGTATGTCGAAGAAGGCGTGGACGTCCTCGTCGTTCTCGGCTCCAAGCTGAGTGACATGAGCGTGGCCGGCTGGCCGCAGGAAAAACTGCCATCGCACATCATTCATGTCGATATTGACGGCTCGGTCATCGGCCGTACATTCGATATACCGGTCACAGCCATAGAAGGAGATCTAAAGGAAAACCTGCACCATTTTCCACTGCCGGAAACAAAGCCCGGGCTCCGTCCGCTTCCCGATGTGGAAGAACCCGTCCCGGACGGTGGAGGCCGCACCCTCTCCACCGCTGCCGCTGTAAGGCTTTTAAAGGAGCTTGTGCCGGACGACGCTGTTCTCTACGGGGACGACGGAAGCCACACGTTTTATGCGATTCAGCAGTATCCTATTACACAGCCGGGATCGTTTTACTTCGATGATGTTTTCGGAGCAATGGGCCACGGTCTCGGGCTCGCCATCGGTGCCAAGCTTGCCGCTCCGGAACAGACGACGGTCTGCCTCACGGGAGACGGCTGCCTCTTCATGCACGGAACAGAAATTGCCACAGCCGTCGAGCACGGAGCAGCGGTGCTGTTTATCGTCGTGAACAACGAAGCACTCGACATGGTCGATAAAGGAATGAAGCGGCACGTCGGACGTTCGGTCGGCACGGTATACAAAAATCCGGTGAACGCAGCCATGTTTGCACAGGGACTTGGTGCAGATGCCGTCCGCGTGTATTCCGAAGAGGAACTGCGCCGGGCACTCGACGGCCGTTTCCCTCTCACAGAGCCGCTTGTTGTTGAACTCTGCGTGGATACAGAAGAGATACCGCCGACGATGCGGCGCGGATAGTTTGATGCGGCCCGCTCTTTTTTCCAGGACTTCTGTCCGCGGACCGCTGGATTGTGCTAAACTATAATGGTATTTTCGAATCCATACGGCAGTCCGCCGGACGTGAAAGGAGCGCTTCCCCATTGAATATGCAGGATGAGTCCTACCAGAAAGGCCTTGCCAAACTCCGCACGATGACGGACGAAGAAGGCATAAAAATGATCGAGAGCTACGGCAATATTTCCCCAAGGTTTGTCGAGATGATGATCGGCTTCGGCTTCGGTGAAGTATACGACCGCGACGTGCTCTCCCAAAAGCAGCGCACATTGATTACGCTGTCTTCACTGATTACGCAGGGCGCTTACGAGCAGCTGAATTTCCATATCCGCGCTGCGCTCAAAGCAGGACTGACCCCTGAAGAAATCGTCGAAGTAATGCTACAGTGTGCAGCCTACGCAGGCTTTCCCAAAGCAGCAAGCGCGATCCGCATCGCCGGAGAAATTTTTGACGAACTAGGCGTCTCCGCCGTGCCGGAAGAAAGCCGGAACGATTGAACGTATAGGAACTACGAAGGAAGCTCACCTCCGGAGCTTCCTTCTTTGTTTTTTACAGCGCTGGAAACGTCCGGCTGCAGCCCTGAAGAGCCGGCGTTTTTTTGACAGTGCCTTTTTCATTGCGGTCTTCGCCCAACACGTGGCGGTGTTTCAGCTTACTGCTGCGGTCTTTCTTCTCACTGTGGCGATCTTTTGCTGCCGCGTTGCGATGTTCCCTTTGTATGGCTGTCTTTTTCCGCCCCATGGCGGTCTGAAATACCGGCATTGCGGTCTTAAGCGCTGCCGTTGCGATCTTTCTTCTGTGTAGTCAAGAACCGCGCGGCCGTGCCGCAAGAAGAGCGCTGCACTGCGCTTTAAGCCAAAGGCCGGCTCCATCCATGCGCTGCCTTCATAAAAGAGTATTCGAATTACATCCATTCTTATCACACGAAAAAGCCCGTCTCTCCGGAACAAACCGGTGGAGACGGGCTTACCTTCATTCTATCAATGAAGTTTCAAATTAGCGCTCTTCCAGACGGGCGATACGCTCATCCAGATCCGGGTGGGACGAGAACAGCTTCGCCATGCCGCCCTTCCCGTTAATTTTCATCGTCTGAACGGCAGAGTCATCGGTCCGGTCATCGACCGAAGCCCGCTGGACGTGCGCCTTCAGGGAACGCAGCGCATGCGCCATTTTGTCTTTCCCGGCCAGATCGGCTCCGCCGCGGTCCGCATGAAATTCGCGGTAACGGGAGTACGCCATAACGACAATACTTCCGAGAATCGAAAAGAGAATCTGGAAAATGAGAATCGCTGCAAAGCGGACGATCATTTCCAGCTCCGGACGGACAAAGCGGGAAACGATAATCGCCGCGATCCGGGAGAAAAAGACGACGAACGTGTTGACGACACCCTGCAGGAGCGTCATGGTAACCATGTCACCGTTCGCTACGTGCGCCACTTCGTGTGCGATAACGCCTTCCACCGCATCGTCATCCATCGAATCGAGAAGTCCCTGGGATACGGCAACGAGCGAGCGTTTTTTGGAAGGTCCTGTCGCAAACGCGTTCACTTCCGGTGAATTGTAAATACCAACCTCCGGCATATGCATCAGCCCGGCCGCACGGGAAAACTTGTGTACTTTCTCCACTACGTCGCGCTCGCGCTGACTCATGCTGCCATCCGGGTCGATGACCTTTACTTTCATCATCTTCTTCGCTACCCAGCGTGAAATCGCAAGCGAGAAGAACGAGCCGATGAAGCCGACGAGTATCGAGAAGACACCGAGTGAGACAAGGTCAATGCCGAGTCCCGGGCCGCCGGTATCAAACTGACCACTCACCCCTGTAAACCGTACAATCAGTGACCAGACAACAAGGATCGTTGTCAGGACAAGGATGTTGGTCAAAATAAATAAGAAAATTCGTTTGCCCATGATTCAGCCTCCATTTTTCATCAATCTTACTCTATTATACATGAGGTACGAGCCATGGCTCAAAAGGTTTCATGCAAAAAATAAGAAAATTACGTGTCGGACTTCTTTACCCAGTACTCACTTCCGTTTCTGCTGCGGTCAAGAAAGCCGTATTCCACTAAATACCGGCGCAGCGTCACGAAATCATCCCACCGCTGTTTCAGCTTTTCGTTCACCTCTTTTTCGGTGAACGTTTTTTGTTCTGGAAAATCCGCCATGATCGTACGGAGGACAACAAGTTTCCGCTTTTCCTTTCGTGGAAAAGACGAAATCCTTCCTCCGGTGCCTTCCGGAAAATAGGTCTGGATGATTTTTTCTTCTTCTTTTTTCGTCACGGCATATCGTTCATCCACCATCGTCGCACTGCTGTGCACGTCCGTCATCGCTTCTCCCTCCCATTCCTGCATCATCGTCAAAAAGGCTTTCGCCTGCTTTTCTTTTTCCTTCAGCTTAAACCGGTGTCCGCGCACCGTTGCTTCGCTGACTCCGAGCACCGCGGCTGCATCCTTGTCTTTTCTGCCGCCGGCCGTCTCCCGGATCACCTGCTTCTGCACATCGGTGAGTCCTGTATGGCGTTTGTCCGCTTCAAGAAGCGCTTGAAACACACTGCCATGCGCCTCCTGAATATGCTTTTCCATCCGCTTGTCCGCATCCATAAGGACATTCTCATACGGATAAATGATCCCCTGCTCATACTCCTGACTGCAGAGCAGGCAGCTGATGGTCCCCGGCCGGATCGTCCGGCTGAAGCCGCGGTACCGTTCTGTTTCGTCTGATTGAAGAAACCGCTCGTTCATACTCAACCCCTCCTCTGGAATTTATTTAAACATAAATCAATTTCGTTTTCAATTAATAAAACAAATTATGTTTTTGTTTTAAATTATAGGAGGGGCAGTCCTGAGGAATCACAAAAGGAGCGGACAGATTCCAGGACGAGCTCCTTCCCCGGCGCCGGAAGATTCTCATAAACAGCCTCCAGAGTCCTATTTTGGCGGGGCTCATTCCAACTTTTCGCAGGTTCAGTCCCACAACGAGCTGTCCGATTCCCATTTCTCTTTAACATTCCAACTTCTCCCCCAGTCAGTCCCACTTCCCCCGCAGTCAGTCCCACTAAGCTCCTGCCTATTCCCACTTCCCTGCGGTGGATTTCTGAGCCACATTGCCTTAAAAAGATAGTAAATGCTTTTCCACTTTCTGACTGCATACGCGGCCGTACAGCTGACACCCGGCATGAAAACTACACGTTTTCACCCTAAAAAACCAGGCAGAACCCGCCTGGTTTTTTAGATAAAATGGATTGCCGCTTCCTGTCTGCACCTCCGGCCGTACAATACTTCTCTTGTAAGAAGCACGGCTGCTTCTGTCTGGAAGCGGAGAAACTCCAACAACAGAAACAAATGGTACAGGTAACAGACCTTCGCATGATGGACATTCCTATAAAAAAAGCCCGGAAAGCGCTCTTGGCACTTTCCGGACTGCTGCTTTACTCGTATTCTTTTTCGAATGTTTTCGTGCTCCGCACGGTGTCGATCGGGCGGACGTGATTTTCAATTTCCTCCCGCTGCGGTTCGAGCTTCGGCGGCAGCGCAAGCTTTTCTCCGAGCGTTTCATACGGCTCATCGTCCATGAAGCCGGGCCCGTCGGTCGCGAGCTCAAACAGAATCTGCGGGCCGCTTCGTGCATAAAGCGATTCAAAGTAGAAGCGGTTGACGTAACCGGATGTCTGGAAACCGAGGTTCGTCAGGTGTTCGATCCACTGCTCAAGCACGTTCCGGTCTGAGACGCGGAAAGCCATGTGATGGACGGTGCCGTATCCCTGCTGTGCAGGAGGCAGAACCACGTTTTTCTCTACGATAAGGCGGGCGCCGTTTCCGCCTTCGCCTACTTCGAACAGGTGAAGGGAGCCATCGGCATCGATTTCACGGAAGCCGTACGCTTTCTCGAGAATTTCCTTAAATCCGTCGAACGGTTCGATGCGGATATGCATCGGCCCGAGACCGGTAATTGCATACTCTAACGGAATCGGGCCGTCCTGCCACGGTGTGCCGGCGGGTACGCCTTCGTTTCCTTCATCCGAAATGAGCATGTACTGCTGTTCGTCGAAGTCTTCAAACGACAATGTCTTTCTTCCGAACACCGTCTTGATACCATGGTGCCGTACATCGAGACGGTCGAAGCGTTTCACCCAGTAATCGAGGGCTTCGTCCCCCGGGACGCGGAAGCCTGTTTTGTATAATTCGTTCGTGCCGTGGGTGCCTTTTGGAATTCCGGGGAAATCGAAAAAGGTCATGTCGGTGCCGGCGCTTCCTTTGTCGTCGGCAAAGAACAGGTGATAGGTCTGGATATCATCCTGGTTGACGGTTTTTTTGACGAGACGCATGCCGAGGACATACGTGAAAAATTCATAGTTTTTTTCAGCACTGCTCGTGATCGCAGTGACGTGGTGGAGCCCTTTTAATCCTTCCATGAAAACAACCTCCTCATTCTGTTTACGTATTCCTGTTTCGACGTGTGGTTACACGTCTTGTTTCAGCCAGTTTCAGCATACCGTACGTACACTTAGTGTGTCAATATAAGTAACTTACAAAAAGTAAACAATATGAAGACTGGTGATTCTGCTATACTGGCTTCAGGAGGGAACAACGATGAAACAGATTATCACAGCAGTCTCGATCCGCTTCGCTGTGCTGCTTGCGGTATTTGCTGCCGCCTCACTTTTCTTGGATACACTTCTCGTGAACGTCATGCTTGTCGGCGGTGCGCTCGCCGGCTTTTTCACCTATACGAGCAGCGCAGGCACGTTCCGTACTGGTGCGCTCCGCCTGTTGAGCAACGGGGCCCCGCTGTACAGGGAACGGGAGGAAGCAATGAATGTCAGTCCGACGTTTATCGCGGCCTGCATCCACGTGCTTCTCAGCCTGCCGCTCGCCTTTTTCCTTTAAATAAACCAGGCAGAACCCGCCTGGTCTTAAAAGAAAAGGGAGGTTTATTGAATAGGTTCCCGCTTTCTGCCTGCACCTGCAGCCGTACGCGTTCCGTTTGAAAAGCGGAAGCGCCCTGGTCACGAGCGACCAGTCCTGGAAGCCCTGACGACGAAAGCTGCTCTTTGCTTTCTTCGGCAGGGGTGAAGGAACCTCGAGCGAGTGGGTGCTGCAGCTGGACAATGCTTCGATTGAAGAAGCATGGCTCCGCGCGGCCGCGCCGCAGGTCAGAAGATCACTGCCCGGCGGCTCAGACCAAAGGCCGGCTCCGCTCATGCGCTGCAGCCGTGCAGACAGCGCCCGGCTGGAAGACAAGCCCACGGCAAGCTTCTGCCGAGTAGCGGAGAAGCTCTACCAACAGAAACAAACGGTAAATGCAGCAAAACGTTGAAATGCTGCAGCCCTTGGCATGCCTGCTTGGAAGAGGCTTTGGATTTTATACATTCTTATTAGTCTAAAAAACGCCCGCTCCGCAGTTGATGCGGAAGCGGGCGTTCTCTTATGCCTGGACGAGATCCCGTCCGTTGTTTTTCCAGGCGGTGATGCCGCCCTGAAGGTGAATGACTTCCTGTCCCTGGTTGAGCAGAATGCTCGCCGCAGTTGCTGCGCGGATACCGGTGAGGCAGTAAACGGCCGCCGGTTTCTCCTGATCGAGCTTCTCCTCTGCCTTCTCAAGCTCATGCATTTTAATGTGCTCGGCGTGCGGCAGGTGCTCTTCTTCATACTCGTCGTCCAGACGGACATCGAGCGGCTGCACGTCGTCCAGGTTCACATCCTCCGGCGCTTTGGAAACATACGTACGCAGGCCGGATGCTTCGTTCACAACCGATGCCGGATAAAATCCGCGCAGCCGGTCGAGCCCGATCCGTCTCAGCTGGGAGGCGATCGTCTGCTGGTTGTCTTCATCGGCAATAATATAAATATCTTTCTCATAGTCGGCAATCCAGCCGAGCCAAGTGAGAAATGCCGGCGATAACGGAACGTTGATTGTTCCGTCCACGCTTCCCTGCTTATACTGCTGGAGAGGGCGAGTGTCGTAGACGACAACGCCGTCCTCTTTCGCCTTTTTCTCGATCTCCTCCACCGATGCGGACAGCTCTTCTGCACGCTTCACGTCGGAAAGCGGCGCAATAATTCCTGTGTTCAGCCGCTTCATTTCACCGAAATAGGTCGGCGGCTCCGGCTGGCCGTCCAGGAGAAAGTCGACGAACGCTTCTTCTTCATCATACTGAAGCGCCGGGTTCATCATTTTCTCATAGCCGACCGTCGTTGTCGGTACAGCACCGAGCGCTTTTCCGCACGAGCTTCCTGCACCGTGTCCGGGCCAGATCTGAAGATAGTCGTCCAGATTCCGTACTTTTTTCAGTGACGCAAACATCTGGCGCGCCCCTTTGTCCGCCGTGTCTTTCACGCCGGCTGCTTTCTCGAGCAGATCGGGACGGCCGACATCCCCAACGAAAACGAAATCGCCGGTAAATAGTCCGAGCGGCTTTTCCGGATTGGCCCCGTCTGTTAATAGAAACGAAATATGCTCCGGCGTATGCCCCGGTGTATGCATCACGTCAACCCACGTGTTGCCGATCGTGATCCGGTCGCCGTCCTTTACTGCTTTCGTTTTTACACTATCCGGGAACTGATAGCCGCCATTTTCCGCGCCTTCTGCGGAATGATAAATGACCGCGCCGGTTTCTGCCGCAAGCTCCCGGCTTCCGGAAATATAGTCTGCATGAATGTGTGTTTCCAGGGCATGCGTGATTCTAAGCCCCTGATCTTCTGCTGTTTTGACATATGAATCAATGTCGCGGGACGGATCAATGACCGCCGCCTCGCCTGTTTTCTGACAGCCGACCATATAGGACGCCTGTGCAAGTGCATCATCATAAAAATATTTGAGTAACATAGAATACCCTCCTGTGTATTTAATATACTACTATGGGTATATCCGGTTTTTCAACCCATTAAACCTGTGGATTGAATGTACCCGCTTTCGGGAACATCTATGCACGAGGAGGGATTCCATGCAGTCTTTACAGGGAAAAAACGTACTGATTACCGGCGGCGGCCGCGGCATCGGTCTTGCTGCTGCGCGGGAACTGGCGAAGGAAGGATGCCGCATCGGTCTGACAGCACGGTCGGAGCGGCAGCTGAATGAAGCGGCTGAAGAGCTCCGCGCGGATGGCGTCGAAGTCATCCCCTACGCCGCAGATCTCCGCAGTGAAGAGGAAGCCCATGCGGCTGTCAGAGAAATCGAAGAAGGATTCGGCTCGATCGATATTTTAATTAACAATGCAGGTGTCGGCACAAAAGGGGAATTTCTCGATATCCCGCCGTCTGAATGGCAGAAAGTGTGGGACACGAATGTGATGGGGATCGTCCACGTCACCCAGGCGGTCCTTCCCGGCATGAAGGCACGCGGGCACGGAGATATTATTAATATTTCCTCGATGTCCGGATTGAAAGGAACACCCGGATCGAGCGCCTACAGCGCTTCGAAATTCGCCGTTATCGGTATGAGCGAGAGCCTGATGCAGGAAGTACGCCGCGACAATATCCGCGTCATGGTGCTCACACCGAGCCTCGTGGAAACCGAAATGACCCGCCCAGGCGGTGAACGGAATCCGGAAAAATTCACCCAGGCGGAAGACCTTGCCGAGTATATGACGTCGCTCTTAAAACTCGAGCAGCGAACGTTCATTAAAACGTCCGCCATCTGGGCGACGAATCCATTTGAAGACAGTTGATAATTTTTATATGGAAGCCTGCCGGCCTTCGGCGGGCTTCCATTCTGGCTTATCCGCAGAAAATAGATGCTAATATATGCCGGAACAGGTATACTGAAGGAAATCGCTTATTTCTAAGAAGGATGTGACTGTAAGTTGGAAGAAATTCCTTTATCTATGCTCGTGATCTTTTTCGTGCTGCTTGCACTGTCGGCGTTTTTTTCGTCCAGTGAAACGGCCTACTCCAGCGCAAACCGGATCCGGATCCAGTCGCTGAGTGAAGCGGGCAATAAAAAAGCAGACCGGACACTGAAAATTCTCGATTCGTTTGATGAGGCGCTGTCGACGATTCTGATCGGAAACAACCTCGTCAATATCGCAGCTGCGACCATTTCCGGTCAGCTTGCCGTGCAGATTTTCGGCCCCAGCATCGGTGTGTTTGTCAGTACGTTCGGTGTGACGCTGCTCGTGCTTATTTTTGGTGAGATCATGCCGAAATCCCTCGCCAAAGAGTACGCAGAAACGTTTTCCATGCGAATTTCCGGGATTATTCTTTTCTTGATGAAAATTCTCTACCCCGCGAACCTCGGCTTCATCTACCTGCGCCGCGGCGTAACGCGCATTGTCGGCAGTAAAAATGATGAACCGTCGGTGACGGAAGAAGAGCTGAAAATGCTCGTCGACCGAAGCGAAGTAGAAGGCGTTATCGATGAACACGAAAAGGATCTCGTCCAGCGTTCCTTTGATTTTAACGACATATCGGTCGTGGAAATTTCACGGCCGCGTAAAAACATCGTAGCTGTAAACGAAACGGACGATGCGGAATTTGTCAAAGACGTCTTTATGCGGGAACGCTACTCGCGGATCCCGGTGTACCGGGAGTCGATTGACCATATCGTCGGTGTACTTCATGAACGGGACTTCTACCGTGCCTACCTGCAGGGGCAGACTGATATAACAGAGCTTATGCGTCCGCCGGTGTTCGTCGTCGAAACGATGAAAATTTCCCGGCTCATGCCGAAACTGCAGCGGGAAAAAACACATATGGCTGTCGTCATTGATGAGTACGGGGATACGTCTGCCATCGTGACGCTGGAAGATATTATTGAAGAGCTCGTCGGAGAAATTTACGACGAACACGATGAAGCGATCCGCTTTTATAAAAAAACACCGGATGGATCTTATCAGATCCACGCTGATTTTCCACTCGATGAAACGATGGAACTGCTGGAGCTGACGGAACCGGAATCCGTCCATCAGTCGCTCGGCGGCTGGCTGTCCGAGCAGTTCGAGCGCGTTCCGGAAACCGGGGAGATCGTCACGTACGAACAGTATCAGTTCGAAATCACCCACTCCGACGAACGGCGCGTCCATTCCGTCCTCGTCACACCGCTCCCTCCCGAAGAAATCGAAAATCAGGAAGCATAACGAAAAAGCTGCCGGGCTTCCGGCAGCTTTTTCGTCTATTTCAGAATAGAAATGCTGTTCTTGAAAGAGGAACCAATGACGGAAGAAGGCTGCGGCGCTGGCGGCCGGCAGCTCAGGATTTCCGCTGTGTACGAAGGAGATCGCCACAGTGGCCGCCAGGATCGCAACGCCGGCGGAAAAGACCGCCATGCGGGCAGAGGACACCGCCACGCGGGTTGCAGATCGCAACGCCGGTGCTGAACATCGCCACACCAGAAGCGAACATCGCAACGGGAAACGGAAACTCCGCCATACGAAGCACAGAGACCGCCACGAAACCCTTCAACTACCGCGGGCCGAACCGCCCGGCCCGCCATCTGCCGGAGCGGCATACAGCCCGGAAGCAGAGGGGCCGCCGCGGGGCGTCGGCGGCAGGTGGTCCGACCGGCTGAAAAGTTGGTTCGTTACGGTGCGGAACGTGGTCCGATTTCGGCCGGATATGGTCCGGCAGAACGCAGATGGTCCGGAAAAAGCAATTTCTGTTTCGATACGCGGCCATCGTGTTCCGCCCAGCCTTCATTCTGGTCCGCGGGCAGCCGATGCTGGTCCGCCTTTTTATGAATCAAACGAATTCCGCTTACAGAAGCATATGCCTGCTCATCCAGACAAACCGAAAAGGCTGCGGCCGGTACATTATCTGCCGCTGCAGCCTTTTTTATGTTTGTATCAGGTCTCCCTCGACAGCGGCATGCTCATGCAGCGCGGGCCGCCGCGGCCGCGGACGAGTTCGGAGCTCGGTACTTCGAGTACGGTGATGCCGTTCTCCCGGAGCAGCTCATTGGAAACGTAATTCCGCTCATACGTAATAACGCGCCCGGGCGCCGTTGCGAGCGTATTGGAGCCGTCGTTCCACTGCTCGCGCGCGGAGGCGATGCGGTCCTCCCCGCCGCACGGAATGAGCTGCACTTCCGGCAGATTGAGCGTCTCCATAAGCGCGGTACGCAGGCTGTCGCGGCGCTGGATACGGATCGGATCGCCCCGTTCGAGCAGGAAGATCGGCATCGTGCCGTCTTTATCGACGACTTCGGCATGTGTTGTAAACTGGTCGTGCGACACCATCGTGAATACGGTGTCCAGATGCATTGAAGAGCGTTTTTTCGGGATTTCGACGGCGATGATTTTCTCAATTGTCTCCCCTTCCGCAAACATTCTGCGGGCAAGCTCCTCCACTGCATGCGCCGACGTGCGTTCGCTCACACCGACCGCAAGCACCGTATCACTCAGCACGAGCTGGTCACCGCCTTCGATCGGGAACGTGTAGTCTCTCGTCATAAAGCGCGGCACATCCGCACTGTCAAACTTCGGATGGTACGTAAACACGTAATCGGAAAACATCGACTCCCGTTTACGCGCTGTCTGGCTCATCGGATTGATAGACAGGCCGCGTCCGATCACCGCAGCGGCATCACGTGTGAAATACGCGTTCGGCATCGGATCCAGGTAGAACGGGTAATGCCGCTCCATCATCTCATGGAGGTGCTTCCGCTTCTGCGGCGGCAGCTCTTCTTTCCGCACTCCTGCGATCATGCTCTCCACGAATTCCGGCGCCGATTTGGCGAGCAGGTATTCCCGGAGTGAATCCGCTGTACTCTCCGCGGTGAGGTGCGACTCCTTTAACACCTCGTCCAGAAACTGACGCCGCATTTCCGGAGCTGCGAAAACGTCTTTTAATAGATCCTCTACGTAAAACACGTGCGCCCCTTCGTTCCGGAGCACCTGCACAAACGCATCGTGTTCTTTCTGCATAGCCGGGAGATACGGGATGTCATCGAACAAAAGCTGTTTCATTGCCTCCGGCGTGACCCGCTCGATCTCTCTTCCCGGCCGGTGGACGAGCACCGACGTCAGCTGCCCGATCTCTGATTGAATATGTAATGGATACACGGCACTCTCCCCTTTTTTTGTGAATGACGTTCTATTCCCTCTTCCTCTGAAAACGACACGTCGAACTGCTTCATACTTTCTTCACACTCATTTGATTGACTGAAGCAAAGGATGGGTACACGTCCTGCAGCGAAAGGAGGGAGCCCTATGGCTCACAATAACCACGACCATCATCACAACCATGAACATCAGGAGCACGATCATCACGAAAATGCCTCGTCCGGCCACAGTCACGGACACGGCGGACACGATCACGGCAGCATGATTGCCGATTTCAAACGCCGCTTTTTCGTATCTCTCATCTTAACGGTGCCGATCCTTCTCCTCTCCCCAATGATTCAGTCCTTTCTCGGAGTGGACTGGAGCTTTCCGGGAAGCATGGCCATTCTTGCCGGCTTATCCTCGGTCGTCTTTTTCTACGGCGGCTGGCCGTTTTTAACCGGGGCAGTCTCCGAACTGAAGGAGAAAACACCTGCCATGATGACGCTGATTGCGCTCGCCATTGTCGTCGCCTATGGCTACAGCATGATCGTCGTTTTCGGCTGGGAAGGCAGCAATCTGTTCTGGGAGCTTGCGACGCTCATCGTGATCATGCTCCTCGGCCACTGGGTGGAAATGCGCTCCATCGCCGGTGCCTCCAGCGCGCTCGAGGAACTCGTCCGCCTTATGCCGGACACCGCCCACCGCATGATGGAGGATGGCTCCACCGAAGAAGTGTCAATTTCCACGCTTCAGACGGGAGACCTCGTCCTCGTGAAACCGGGCGAAAAGCTGCCGGTCGACGGAACAATTACTGAAGGCCGTTCCGCGGTGGATGAATCCATGCTGACGGGTGAATCCGTGCCGGTCACCAGGGAAAAAGGCGACGACGTCATCGGCGGGGCGGTCAATCAGGACGGATCGCTTACCATCGAAGTGAAAAAAACCGGGGAGGACACTTACTTATCCCAGGTCATCACGCTCGTCCAGGATGCCCAGTCCTCCCGCTCCAAAACGCAGGATTTGGCTAACCGTGCCGCCGGCTGGCTGTTCTACCTGGCCCTCTCCGCCGGAATCACGACGTTTATCATCTGGCTCGTCGTGGGGCCGTCCTTTGACATGGCCGTCGAACGGATGGTCACCGTCATGGTCATTGCCTGCCCGCACGCACTAGGCCTTGCCGCGCCGCTTGTCACCGCGGTCTCCACGTCCATTTCCGCCAAAAAAGGACTGTTGATTAAAAACAGACCGCAGTTCGAGCAGGCCAGACATCTCGACGCCGTCGTGTTTGATAAAACCGGAACGTTGACCAAAGGCGAATTCGGCGTCACCGACATTCTTCCAGCAGAAGGGCACGAAGAAAACGACGTCCTTTTATGGGGCGCAGGCGCAGAGCAGCATTCCGAGCATCCGCTCGCTTCCGGTATCCTGAAAAAAGCAGAAGAGAAGTCCCTGGATCTCTACCGCGTGGAAGACTTTGAGAACCTCCGCGGCCGCGGGCTTACCGCACAGATTCAGGGACGGACGGTTCATGCAGTGAGTCCCGGCTACATGCAGGAGAATGGATACTCCTACGACGAAGAAGCGTTCTCCCGGCTCTCCGACGAAGGGAAAACGGTCATTTTTATCCTTGTTGATGAGGAGCTGTACGGCATGATCGCCCTCGCGGACATGGTGCGCGACTCTGCAGCGCGCGCTGTCTCCCGCTTAAAAGAAATGGGCATCGAGCCGATTATGATGACCGGCGACAACCAGCGGACCGCGGACTGGACCGCCCGTCAGCTCGGAATAGACAACGTGCATGCTGAAGTACTGCCACACCATAAAGCAGATGAAGTGAAAAAAATCCAGGACCAGGGAAAGCGGACGGCTATGACCGGAGATGGTGTCAATGACGCGCCGGCGCTTGCCACGGCGGATCTCGGTATCGCCATCGGCAGCGGCACCGATGTGGCGATGGAAACGGCAGACGTCGTCCTTGTACGGAGCGATCCGGAAGATGTTGTCGTTGTCATCGAACTGTCCAGGAAAACGTACCGCAAAATGGTGCAGAATCTCTGGTGGGCCACCGGCTACAACCTGGCGGCGCTGCCGATTGCAGCAGGTATTCTCGCACCGATCGGCATCCTGCTGAGCCCTGCCGTCGGCGCTGTGCTCATGAGTCTGAGTACAATCATCGTCGCAATTAATGCCAAGCTGTTAAAAGCTTAAATTCTCTTCATGGTTTCTTCACACTTTCTGATTATGCTTGCAGAGTACAAGAATTTGAAGGAGGCTGACATCGATGAAAAAAACATTAGGTTTATCCCTTGCGGCCGTTTTCGTTCTCGCAGCATGCTCGGACAATGACGAGATGCCGATGAATGACGAAAATGGCATGATGGACGAAAATAACATGCCGGCAGACGAGGAAGATATGCCGATGGACGACGAGGACATGCAGGATAATGAGAACATGCCGATGAACGAAGAAAACATGCACGACAACGAAGATATGCCGATGGATGAGAATAACATGCATGACGATGAAGACATGCCGATGGATGAGGAAGCAAGAGCCGACTATGAAGAGGAAGCCGCGTCTTTACCGGATTCGTTTCAGGAAGGTGCGTCAGAAAACCGGATGTCGCTGAACACGAAAAACGTCACACGCCTCACATCCGCTGACCCGGAATCCGCCTCCATCGAAGCCGCACAGACGATCTGGCCGGCGACTCACGAGGCTAACCGGCCGGGAGCGGTGCTCCTTGCCGACCCGGAGGAATGGCAGGAAGCGCTCAGCATTTTAACGCTCGTTCACCATCCGAATGATGGGCCGCTTCTGCTGATGGAGGATGGCCTCTCCGAAGAACTGCTGACGGAAATTGAGCGGCTGAATCCGCTTGGAACGGAGGACGGCACCGAAATCCTCACTGCCGGCACGCTGTCTTCCGAGGAAGAAGAGATGCTGTCGGATTATTCGATTCAATCCATCGAAGCGGAAACGGACGCCGGTTTCGCCCGGGAAGCAGACGCGATGTTTGCCGAAGCGATGGGTGAAACACCGGAAGCAGTGCTGATCGGCTCTTCCGCCGATGAGAACCGGTTGTTTTCCCAGGTGGCAGGAAGCTGGATTGCCCACATGAATGAGCCGCTTCTGTATGTCGATGACGAAGTGCCGCAGGAAACGATCGACGCGCTGGAAACAAGAGAGGAGGCCGTGATGTATCTTCTCGGCGGAGAGGATGTCATTTCCTCCGACGTGGAGGAAGAGCTTTCTGAATACGGTACTGTGGAGCGGATTGAAGGCAGCACGCCGCAGGAACTTTCCATTGCCTTCGCACAGTATGAGCATGACGGCTTCGGCTGGAATATCAACTCGCCGGGTCATGGCTTCGTCTTCACCTCTTCGGACACACCAGACCTTGCGCTTGCCGGCGCACCGTTTGCGCACCTCGGCAAACACGCTCCGCTTCTCTGGCTCGAAGGTGGAGAGCTTACGCAGGAACATGCCGACTACCTTGCCACTGTCAAACCGGGATACATGGAAAGTCCGATGGAAGGTCCTTACAATCACAGCTACATGCTCGGTGGTGAATCGGACATTTCCTTCTCCACGCAGGGCGTCATTGATGCTATGATGGAAATAGAAGCCGTTGACGGCGGCGGCCACGGCGGGCACTGATCCGCCGGATACCCCGCCCCCGCCTGCACTGCCGCAGGCGGGATCTTTTTACGAAAGAAGGTGCTGCATATGCCGGAAGCAGAGGTCTGGCTCATTGATGATGAAGAGCAGATGCTTGCCCTGCTGAAACAGTGTCTCAAACACAGCCCGTTACATATTACCGAATTCGACATGCCGGCACGCGCCTGGGACGCGCTGCTGGAAGGAAAACCGTGTGATTTAATTCTTCTGGATATCATGATGCCCGGAGAGGATGGATGGACGTTTCTGGAACGGCTTAAGACACTTGAAGAACCACCTGCCGTCATTATGCTTACCGCTCTCGGGGACAAAGAAGATGTCGTCCGCGGCCTTCATTCCGGCGCAGATGACTATATCATCAAACCATTTGAACCGTCGGAACTGACCGCTCGGGTGGATGCAGTTCTCCGGCGTACGTCGCAGCGCGCGCGTCCGGAAGGCCTCTCCTTAAGTACAAAGCGCCACACCGCCTCGCTTCACGGAAACGACCTGCTGCTCACGCAGACAGAGTTTGAGCTGCTCCGCCTGCTTTCCGGACGGCCCGGCCAGGTATTTACACGAAGCCAGATGCTCGATCATATTGATGTGCCCGGGCACGAGCGCTATGACCGGACGATCGATACCCATATTAAAAACCTGCGGGAAAAGCTGAAAACGGCGGACCCGGACACGGCATGGATTGAAACAGTGTGGGGCATCGGCTACCGCTGGAAGGAAGAGCGATGAAGCTGCCTTCTCTCATCGCACTGTTCAGTTTCCTCATGGCACTGACGCTCGTCTCCCTTCTCAGCATCAGCTTTTATGTCAGCTCGAAATCATTCTTTGATGAAGAACTGCTCCGCGACGCCTCCCAGCGGCTTGCTGCCCATGCCGATGTCATTGAGCAGAATTATCATGAAGGGACATTTGACCATATCGTCACGATGGAGGAGCGGGAGCCGGGAACGGTCTACGTGCAGTTTGCTGCAGATGGCAGCGTGCTTCGGAGCTCCGGCACGTTCAATGAATCGCTGCGGGCGGAATATGCCGCGTGGATCGATCGGAACCCCCTCCCCCGCGCGTCATTTGTTGACGGCAGAGCCTACGCGGCCCATCCGTACGGCGGTGGAGATGGGTATTTGTTTATCGATCAGTCTCCGGAACGGTTTGACGAAGCAGCCGGGAGCCTGCTCCGCTGGACTCTCGTTACAGCTGCGGCGAGCCTGCCGCTCGCTTTCTTTTTAATTATTCTCCTCATCCGGACGCTCACCCGACCGATCACCCGCCTCTCAGAAGCCGCAGCCGGGATCGCACGGGGGGATTTTCAAGCAAGGATGAACTGGAAGCGCCGCGATGAACTCGGTGAACTGAGCCGGCGGATTGATTCCATGGCAGCACAGCTGGACCATTACAGGCAGTCGCGGAAACAGCTGTTAGCAAGCATTTCCCATGATCTCCGCACGCCGCTTACGTACGTAAAAGGATACGCTGCGCTGCTGAAAGACCGGTTCTCAGGCGATCCCGATGTGCTGGAGCAGACGTCTGTCATTCATCAGGAAGCGGTCCGGATGGAGCGGCTCGTGCAGGATTTATTCGAATTAAATCATATGGATGAAGGACTGCGGACGTTTCACCTGACACCGGAATCCATCGTCGATTTTCTCGGAATGATGGAGGAGCAGTATTTGCCGTTCGTGCAGGCGTCGGGGCACCGGCTGCACGTCGTGGTGCCGGACGTGGATGATATGCTGCTCGTGGATCGGGAGCGGCTGGAGCAGGCGGTGTACAACCTGCTTCGAAACGCTGTTCTGTACACGCCGGAAGGCTCAGAAATTACACTCGGTGTCCGCCATCGGAAGGAGCGGCTGTGCCTGGTTGTGGAAGACGACGGCCCCGGCCTTTCGGAGGAGGACATGCTTCATGTATGGGACCGTTTCTACCGCGGGGAAAGCAGAACGTCCGGCTCGGGGCTCGGTCTTGCGATTGTCAAACAGCTGACCGAATCCCAGCGCGGCACGGTGCACGCAGAAAATCAGGCCTCCGGCGGCGCACGGTTTCTGCTGTGCTTCCCTGTGTTCCGCCCGGGAAAGAAGCAGTGAAAACCAGAAAGAACCGCGGGCCGGACCCGCCCGCCATCTGCCGGGACGGGGAGCGCTCCGGCAGGATACAAAAGCTGCCTTTCTCCACAAAAAGCACCTTCTTTCCACAGGGGAAAAAGGTGCTTTTCGGTCTGTTTATGCATCCACCCCGAGACGGGAGTAGTTCCGGCGCTTCATTTCCTTGAAGAGCGGGACATAGGCGGTGAGGACGATGAGCGACGTGGCGACATAGACGATACTCTGGATCACGAGCGCCGTGATACTGACGCCGATCGTCACTTCGAGCGTTGCGCCGACGGCCTGATCGATGAGCGACGTCGAAATAATAAACACCGCTAAGTAGGCAGCCATCCACCAGCCCCGCCCCTTCGTGTATTCCCAGCTCCGCGAGATGCCGGGTGCTTTTTTATCAATCATAGAAAAGCCGAGGAACAGCGACAGCCGTGCCGTCATATAAATGAGCAGACCGGCCATAATAATCAGCCCGATAAACGACAGGATCAGGACGTTTGTAAAAGCTGTCACCACAACCATAAGCACGCCGCCGATGGAGATACCGATCATAACGAGACTAAATCCGATCCACGCTCCGATCAATGCAAAATACCGTTTTCCTGCCGCGCGGAATGCCTCCTTCGCATCCGATTCCCATACGAGGAAATACAGGCCCGCACCGAAAATAAGCGGGTACGTGACAATCAGAAGCAGATCCAGCAGCAGAAGCGGAACCGATGCGAGAAACGCAGCCTCTTCCTCCTGCTGGGACAAAAAGACTTCGATCCACGTTCTCCCCGATTCCTCCCCGAACAAAAACGGCGTATCAAGCACGAGACCGAACAACAGCTGCAGGACGAAAATCGGCCCGGCAATCAAAAAGCCCAGCTTTAAAAGCGGTATGTAGCGTGATTTTAATAAAACGACCGCCTCCTGGATTAAATCCGAAAGCGTCCGCTTTGTTTCTTCTTCCTTCATCCAAAAACCTCCTTCCTTTTTCCGTACGAAAGCTGCGCTGAAAAGTTTCACCGGAGCAGAAACGGCTCCTGCTCCACTCAGCCGGTAAACACCTCTCCCTTTGGATACCGGACGACATCCACTTCTGTCCGGGCGAGCGCAAACGCGAGCGTCAGCGGACCGAGTCTGCCGATAAACATGAGAAGCATCACCACTGCTTTTCCGAAAGAACTGAGCTCCGGCGTCAGTCCCATGGATAAGCCGACCGTTCCAAAAGCAGAAAATACTTCAAACACAAGGACATGATACGGCGCCTGTTCCGTGACTGACAGCAGAAAGACGCCGGCGATGACAATGAGGAGGCTCGTAACAGCCACCGCGAGCGCCCGTGTCACGGCTGCTTCACTTATCCGCCGTTCAAACGCCACGGCTTCCTTTTTCCCGCGGAGATATGCCTGTACAGCCAGAATAATCACAAGAAATGTCGTGAGTTTGATCCCGCTCCCGGTGGAGGCACTGCCGGCGCCAATAAACATCAACACCAGCATCATCGTCATGGCGGGCATCCCGAGTCCTGATATATCAATCGTATTAAAGCCCGCGGTCCGTGGTGTGACGGCCTGAAAATACGATGCCCACATTTTCCCTGATGCCGACAGGTTTCCGATCGTTTCCGGATTGCTGTATTCCAGCGCAAAAAAGAGCAGAGCCGCTCCGGCATTCAGAACGAGCGTCCCGGACAGCATTAATTTCGTATGCAGGGAAAGAAACCGGAATTTTTTCGTATGAAGCAGGTCATAAACAACAGTAAATCCGATTCCACCGGATATAAAAAGAATGGAAATCACACTGTTAATCAAAGGGTCTGCCGGATAACCGGTTAAATTTTCCACCCACAACGAAAACCCGGCGTTATTAAATGCAGAGACTGCGTGAAACATGCTGAAAAACAAGCCGTCTGCAAGGCCATACTCCGGTACCCAGCGGATGGCCAGAAGGACCGTTCCTGCCCCTTCCAGCACGGCTGTAAACAGAAGAAGCATTTTCGCCAGGCGGACCATGCCCCCGATCGTCGGCTGATTGAACGATTCCTTCACCAGCATCCGCTCCCGTAAACCGAGCTTTTTGCCGAGAGCCAGCACGAGAAGGACCGCAAAAGACATGAATCCAAGTCCTCCAAGCTGAATGAGCACCATCAGCACAATCTGTCCAAACCGTGTAAACGTCGTCCCCGGATCCACCACGCCGAGCCCTGTTACAGTAACGGCGGAGGCAGCCATAAACAAGGCGTCGATGTAAGCAATGGATCCGGTGACCGAAACAGGAAGCCACAATAGCAGAGAGCCGGCGAAAAGACTTAGAATAAACCCTGCAGCCAATACCTGCGGCGGATTTATGGGACGGCGCTTTTTCAGCATGACGACGCCTTCTTTCTCTATGTTTTACTCAATGTACTCCTGTTTCTTCCAGCTGTCTATCTTTTTTCTGCGGAAATTGTCTGCTTTCCTTACTTTTTGCAGGAAGATGGCTGCAGCGGACGTTCCGAGAACGTGCTCTTCCGGAGGCCGAAACGAACGCTGCTGCAGAAACTTAAATAAATCAGGCAGAAACCGCCTGGTCTTAAAAGAAAAGAGAGATTTGTTGAATAGGTTCCCGCTTCCTGTGTGCACCTGCAGCCGTACAACGCTTTTATTACAAGCAGCACGGCTCCGCGCGTCCGCGCCGCATGGCAGAAGTTCGCTGCCCTGCGCCTTAAACCATAGGCCGGCTCCGCTCGCGCTTTCAGCCGCTTGACGCGGCATGGATTTTCGCCTCGTTCGGATCCTCCCGGAGTCGACGGCCTCCGGTTTCGGCAGGTAGAAAAAAACACTTGCTAGAAGCGATCCCTTTTGCACAGCGAATACTGTCATTCAATCGAATTGTACGAGGTCATCCTGGCCTTATAGACATCGATCCCGCTGCGGATCATTTGTATTTCACCTTTATTTTACTACGCTTCGAAGCGTTCGGCAGAGACGCCGGTGGGATCAAGCGCAGTCTGAAGATCCTTTCTCAGGGCGCAGGCCATGAGAAATAGCTGAAGACAAGCCCACGGCAAGCTTCTGCCGAAAAGCGGAGAAGCTCCATTAACAAAAACAAACGGCACATAGAACAGAACGTTGAAATACTATAACCCTTGGCGTCCCAGCTCGGAAGAGGCTTCGAATTTTATACTTTCTTGTACTCTGAAAAAACCGCCTCCTCGTTCGAAGGCGGTCCGTTCTTACGCTAAGATCATAATCATGCCGGCAAACATACCGAGAAGCAGGGCGCCGCCGATGACGGCCCAGAAGCCGGCACGCTCCAGCTTTTTCGGGTCCTCCCCGGACGCCTCGGCCCGGCTGACCGTCGTCATGCTGTTCGGCTTCCCTGTTCCGTACACTGTCGGTTTCGGCATCGACTTGGACGTAAAGGCAAGCACGATCAATGGTATGAACGCAGCCACTGCTGCGACAGCGAGAACGATGAGCACGACATTAATGATACCTGCTGCTGCGCCGGCGGTAAGAAGTACCGCGGCGATTCCCGCGCCGATAAGTGCTGCTTTTCCTAGTTGCTTCATCTACTCATCCTTTCCTGTAAACGCATGTTCCAGCTGTTCAATGACGGAGCCGACATAGTCGACCGCCTCCTGAATCGGAGTGCCTGCCGCCATATCGAGACCGGCGTCTTCCACGAGCTCGAGCGGCGTTTTCGACCCTCCGGTTTTCAATACTTCCAGCCATTGTTCTGCGGTATCCGGATCCTCCTGCATCCGCTTCATCACTGCCGTGGAAATGCTGAGGCCTGCAGAATACGTGTACGGATACAGCCCCATGTAGTAGTGCGGCTGCCGCATCCACGTCCGGCCGGCATAGTCGGGGATCTCCACCTCGTCCCCCCAGAATTCGCGGAGCACAGTGAGCTTCACCTCATTTAAACGGACGGCTGTAAGCGGCGTATCCTTCTCCGCCAGCGCATACACGCGGCGCTGAAATTCGCCTTCCAATAAGTGTGTCACGAAATTGTGGTAATACGTGCCGAGCGACTGAAGCAGCACCCAGCGCTTCATCCGCTCATCTTCGGCGTGATCCAGCAGATACCGGCTCAAAAGAAGCTCATTCAGCGTCGACGGCGCCTCGATGAAATACAGCGAAGACTGCACGTTCGCCGCCCGCTGATGCTCGGATGCAAGCGCAAAATGCCCTGCGTGGCCGAGCTCATGCGCAAGCGTAAACGCATCCTGCATCGACTGGTGCCACGTCAGCAGCAGATATGGATGCACGCCGTACGGATTCGCACAGAACGCCCCGGAACGCTTGCCTGCATTATCCGCATAATCCACCCAGCGCTCCGACACCGCGCGCTCCATCAACGCCCCGTAGTCCGGACCGAGCGGACGGAGCGCTTCCACGATTGTCCGCGATGCCTCCTCAAACGACATCTTCGGCGCATAATCCGGATCAAGCGGCGCCTTTAAGTCCGCAAACGTCATCGCCTCCAGCCCGAGCACCTCTTTTTTCAAACGCGCAAACCGGCGCATATGTGGCGCAAGCTCCGTAAAAATCGTATCCAGCTGGCGGTGATACAGCTCCGGCGTCACCTGCTGCGGCATGAGAAGCATCTCCGTCACCGAATCATATCCTCTCATGCGCGCCTCCAGCACCTGCCTGCGCACCTCCGTCTGATACACCGCCGCATACGTGGACTCGTATCCGCCGAGCGCCCCGTAAAACACATCGGTTCCTGTGCGCCGGAACGCCGTATCCTGCGACGCTTCCACCTCCGGGAACGAATTGTACGTCAGCGGGTGCGTTCCGCCCGTTTCCAGCGGAATATCCGGAAACACAAGGTCCGACGTCCGGCTCCGTTCGTAAATGCCGTACGGCGCATCCAGCACTTCCCCCATCCCTGCGAAAACGGCTTCCGCCGCGTCCGGTAACTGATAGGCTCTTTTCTGCATCTGGTGCCGGAGATACCGTTCAAATGTTCTCAGCTGCCTGTCTTCCAGGAGGAATTCATCAAGCGTATCTTCATCGAGCGTCATGATCTCATTATCGATAAACTGCAGTTCGGCATGCACCGACGCAGCAAGCGATGACGCCCGTGCGGCGCGCTCCTGGTTTTCGGGATCCGCCGCATCTCCTGCTTCCCCGAGCATCGCATAGTGCGTGATCCGCTGCAGGCGGACCATCACTGCCTCTCTCGCCGTAAGCGCGGCCCGCAGGCTCTGGCCGCTTTCAGTCACGAATCCTTTCCACTTCGTCACTTCCGGGAGAATCTCCGGAATCTCTTCCACTGCCGCCTCCCAGTTCGAAGGCGTCCGGAACAGATCCCGCAGGTCCCACGTTTCCGCTTCTGCCACCTCGTGCCGCTGTCTGACTGTCATATGTACCCTTCCTTTCTCTGTCCCTTTTGTGTAAAAATGGTTATTATAAGATAATACCCTATTCTATACATACGCAATCATCAAAGGAGGATTTTTCATGAGTGTGGAAGCCCATAAACAGGAAGCCCCGTCCCAGGTCACGGCGGCGGTGATCACCGTCAGTGATACGCGTACAAAGGAGACGGACAAGAGCGGACAGCTGATCGAAACACTGCTCGAAGAGAACGGACACCAGGTGGAATCACGGACCGTTGTCACCGATGAGAAAGCGTCGATTGAGAACGCCGTTTTATCCACGTGCGGGACGCAGGATGTCGTGATTTTAAACGGGGGGACGGGCATCGCGGCGCGGGATGTGACGATTGAAACGGTCGTTCCGCTGTTTACGAAGGAAATTCCCGGATTCGGGGAAATTTTCCGGATGCTCAGCTACACGGAGGATATTGGATCTGCGGCCGTACTGAGCCGGGCGGCTGCCGGAGTCGTAAACGGCACGGTCGTGTTTTCGCTTCCAGGTTCGAGGGGGGCGGTGCGCCTCGGCATGACGAAATTGATTCTGCCGGAAGCGGCGCACATGGTTCGTGAAGTAAGAAAGGATCGTTCCTGATGAAGCTGCTTCTGTTTGATTTTGACGGGACGCTTGCCGACACGCTGCCGATCTGTATTGCGTCGTTTCAGGAGGCGTTTCTGCAGGTGGACGGTGTGGAGTGGTCGGAGGAGGAGATTGAGGACATTCTCGGACCGCCGGAGACGGAGATTCTGCGGACGTATACGAAGCACGGGGATCCGGAAGAAGCCGTGGAGTGCTTTTATGAGACGTACGCATCGCTTCACCCGAAAGTGACGGCAGATCCGGCGATTCTAGAGATGCTCTCGGCGCTGCGGGAAGCTGGCTTTTTCCTCGGCATCATTACCGGGAAGGCGCGCCGCGGCCTCGATTATTCGCTGCGGCAGCTGAATATGGAAGGCGTCGTCGACTGGACGATTGCCGGAGATGAAACAGAGCGTGCCAAGCCGGACCCGGAATGTGTGGACCGGGCGCTTCAGCAGTTCCGGACGTCCAAAGAAGAGACGATGATTCTCGGAGATACCGACGCGGACATCGGTGCCGGTCAGAATGCCGGCATAACGGCGTGCGCGGTCAACTGGCTTCCCGGCTTTACGCCGAAGCCGCTCACCCTGACGCCGGACGCGGTGTTCCGCTCGCCGGAGGAGCTGCGCTTCTGGCTCTACCGTCAGGAGAATCCGCTCGACGGCTAGAATCAGCTGTCGATATCCACCGGTTCGACCGCCACCTCGTCAAATTCAACAGCGGTGTAGCCGGCTTCAAACGTCCGGAAGTAGTGCATGACATCCTCGACGTACCAGGAGGCGCGGTTATAATCATAAATCGCATCTTCATAGCGGCCTTCGGCGGCACCTGAGCCGGCCAGATAATTCGCCGCGCTGTGGACGGCATCTTCTAAATTGTAAGGATCCGCCGTGCCGTTTCCGGAGGCATCGACGCCGTAGCCGCCGTACTGGGCAATGACGTCGGGGTCCATCTTCTCTTGTTCGGGGATGTTTCCTTCCCCAAGTTCATCTTCGCACGTCGGATGCCCCCAGCCGGTCCACGTACACGGCATAAACTGCAGGTGACCTTCGGCGCCGACCGGGCTTTCCAGCGGGTCCATCGTAGAAAAGATCGTTTCCACGCGGTGGACTGCTGCGAGAAGTTCCCACGGAATATCGTACGCCTCCGCTGCCTCTTCATAAACCGGAATGAATTCTTCCGGTACATCTTCCAGTCCGAGCGGGCGGAGTTCCTCTTCCTGATCGAAAAGACCGGCCGCAGCGGCGATGCCGGCAAGAAGTAGAATCACAGCTGCTGCCATCAGAATGGTTCCTGTAAATGATCGTCGTTTATTCATTGGTTGGCTCCTTCGTATGTTTCTACTCTCAAGCATAGCAGATTTTGTCCCGGTCCCCCATCGTATTTGGTCCCGAATTATATCAATACGATGACATCTTGATGATAAATCGATAACATCCCTTTAAATTCCTTTCAAAGGGAGTAGGATAGAGAGTAAGGAATACGAGGCGAGGTGAACAACATGAAGCAATGGCTCCCGGGACTACTGATACTGCTGCTTGCTGCTTGTGGAAATGAAACTGTCTATGATGAGATCCCCGAACTCGAGGAGTCGAGTGAGCTTCATGCGATCGTTGTTGTGGAAGATCAGCACGATGAAACGAACCGTCCATACTATGATGCGCTTCTCGACGTAAAGCGGAGCGATATGCAGACGCACATCGTCGAAGCATCCGACGCACCCGCATCCGTGAAGCACTTCGGTGCTGAAAGCTTTCCATGTCTGATCGTTTACCAGGAGGGTGAAATCCGACTCCACCTGGATTCGGATGAACAGCCGGAAAACATTCTCTACGAACTGGAAACGGAAATGACCCGCTTAACTGAAATGACATCGGAATCGTTTTAATCCGTACCGCCCCTCCCCCGGCGGTGCGGTTTTTTTATGTTATACTGGTTCCGCATTTCCTTTTTCTGAAACATTTTTAAGAAAGCTTCGTAGAAATAACCACCACCTTTGTACAGGAGCGTGATCTGAATGAATGATTGGCTGGAACAATACGAAACCATTTTTCAGGAATTGAAAAAAGAACTGCGCTGGAAAGTCGCCGGCGACACCCAGCTGATGTACATTGCCGGCACGTATGTCATGAAACAGAAGCCATTTTCCTATGAGGAACTGAACGAAACGGCGGAGCAGCTGAAAGAGGGGAAAGGAATGTTCTCCACGCTGCGGTCCAACAGCCGCTTTACGCTTGCTGCTGTGCTGAATACGACGTTTGACGAACCGAAGGAATCTGCAGAGCATATGAAGCAGGTATACGATGCGCTCGTGGAGCACAAGCTGAAGCGCGGCGAGATGACCTATGTCACGGCCCTTACGCTTCTTTCCACGGCGGACCGGAAAATGCCGTTCTCCGAACAGGCGGAAGCCGTACGGGAAACGTACAAAGCGATGCAGAGTGAACATCCGTTTATTACGTCCGAGCAGGACTACCCGCTTGCGACGCTGTTATCCCACCGGTCGGAATCGACGGAGGAAATCATGAAACGCGTCGAACATTTTTACACCCGCCTTGCAGAAGAATCGTTTATGAAAGGCAACGATCTTCAGTTTTTGAGTCATATTCTCTCTCTCGACACGGATCATGAAGCAGAGGAGCTCATCCGCCGGACAGTGGACGCGCGGGAGCGCTGGAAAAACACCGGTCTGAAGTTCCGCCGCCTGCACTATCCGGCAGCCGGTATGCTGGCGCTTACGTCGATGGAGGAAGGCACCTTCCAGGAAGTTCATGATACAGCGAAAGCCATCCAGAAACTGCAGGGCTTCCGCTGGCATCGTGACTGGAACGAACGGACAGCCGCCGCATTTGTCACATCCCGGATGCTTGAAGATGATTCGACGCTTCACGCCGGACTTTATGCTGCGATGGATACGGTCATTCAGGCGCAGAACGCTGCAATGATCTCTTCGATGGCCGCCGCCTCCGCAGCAGCCTCGTCGAACAGCTAGGCAGCGATGAGAAACCAGCTGCTTCTTTTTACAGGTGTCCTGTTCGTTATTTTGTTCTTTTCCTATTTCATCATACCGTTCTCCATGCTTTTGTTTCCACAGACCGCAGAGAGCGGCACCGTGTTGTTTGCGGTATTCGCGGTGACGGCAGCAGCAGCTTTCTCTATTTTCACGGCAGAATCCGGCCGGCAGCTTGCAGTCGTCTGGATCAGTGCTTCCGCGGCTGTGTTTCTGTATGCAGCGTCGGTTTCGCTTCTGGATGTGTCTTTGGACGTGGATGCCGAATCCCGCGGCGTGGAACTGACCGAATACGAGCCGTTTTCTGAGACAGGGCGTCCGGCGCAGCTCGGCACGGAAGCGTCGCTGCAGCTCGAGGAAAATGCTCCCGCTCTCGACGGTGCGACGGCGCTTTATCCGGTGTATGCGGCGTTTGTGGAGGCCGTGTATCCGAAAGGGGACTACATGCCTTACAGTCCCGCGCGGAGCACTGTCGTTTCCACGCAGACGCCGGACGCCTTCGAGCGGCTCATCGCCGGGAATACGGATATCATTTTTACAGCCGCTCCGTCCGCGGCTCAGGAAGAAGCTGCGGCAGAAGCCGGTGTGACGATGGAGCGGACACCCATCGGCCTCGAGGCGTTTGTGTTTCTCGTGCATAAGAGTAATCCGGTGACAGCTCTGTCCGAGGAAGAAATCCGCAGCATCTACAGCGGGGAGATTTCCCGCTGGAGCGAACTCGGCGGACTTCCTGCAGCGATTACCGCGTTCCAGCGTCCCGAGGGCAGCGGCAGCCAGACAGCGCTGCAGTCTTTTATGGGAGAAACGCCGATCGCCGAAGCGCCGCAGGACCGGACCCCGGCCGGCATGGGCGGCATTCTGGAAGAAACGGCGTCTCTTAGAAGTGAACGGAGTGCCATCGGCTTTTCCTTCCGTCACTTTGCGCTTTCCATGACCGAGGATCATGCGCTGAAGCCGGTGCACGTAAACGGTGTACCGCCGTCGCACGACACGATCCGATCCGGCGCCTATCCGATTACGAGCGAATTTTACGCGATCCGCCTCGCGGAAAACGACGCTCCGGAAATCGACGAACTCCTCGACTGGATTCTCTCCGAAGAAGGCCAGTCCCTCGTCGAACAGAGTGGATACGTCCCGATAAACGAACAATCTTAAAGTGCCTCCCGCCGCCGGTGAAAGCCCGGCGGCTTTTTTACGTGGAGATTGTACGGCAGACGCAGACGGCAGCAAAAAGCTCTATTAACCGCGGGCTGGGCAGCGCCCGCCATCTGTCAGAGCGGGGAACGGGTTGGAGCAGATTGGCCGCCGCGGGTTTGGCGGCGACGGGTGGTCCGAGGGGCTGGAAAGTTGGTCCGGTTTGGTGCGGAAGGGGGTCCGATTTTGGCTGGAAGTGGTCCGTTACGAAGTGCTTGGTCCGATATAGGCTGATCCTGTTCCGCGGCAGGGCTGCCGTGGTCCGATAGTGAGCCATGCTGGTCCGCGGGCGGCAGCTTTTGGTCCGGCTTTTTCCGAATGACATGAAACTTCTTCTTCCATAAACCCAACACCTTAATCACCGCGGGCCAAACCCGCCCGCCATCTGCCGAAGCGGAGAACGGTCTGCGGCAGATGGGCCGCCGCTGGTTTTAGCGACGGCCGGTAGTTCAGGATTTCCGCTGTGCAGGAAGAACACCGCCACACCATCGTCGGAGACCGCAGCGAAACTTCCCTCTCCCCGTTCCAATCACCCCGGACCGCGCCCTCCCTCCCCCACAACCACACAAAAGCCCCCGAAAGAACCGCAGTAAACGGTCTTCCGGGGGCACTCTTACAGAAGCTTCATCTTATTTTGAAGCAGCTTCCTGTTTTTTCATTTCTTCGTTTCGTTTTTTAAATACTTCGTTGTGGGAGCTGACCATGCCTTTGGCGCCGGCTTCCGGGTCGACGAACTGCTTGGCGGCGTTCACGGCGTTGGCCGCGTCCTGAAACGCGCCGGCAAGAAGGTTCAGCTTGCCGCTGTAATCGACGACGTCGCCTGCAGCGTACAGCCCGTCAATCGACGTCCGTCCGTCGGCATCGGCCGCAATCCGCTGATGCCCGGTCTGCTCCAGTGCGATTGTCGAATCATTTAAAAACGTGAGCTCCCGCTCGTAGCCGTGGTTGACGATAACGTGATCCACGTCCACGGTGCGGTACTCGTCCTCCCCACAGAGAAGCTCGACCTGCGCGATGCGGCTCCCGTCCTCGCTGGCGATCAGACGGTGAATCGACGTGCGGAACTGGCAGTCGACGTTGGAACACATCACCTTATTTACTTCCGATTCATGCCCCTTCATCACTTCACTGCGGCACGATAAAATAACGCGGCCTGCAATATCATCGAGCTCATTCGCCCAGTCGATCGCTGCGTTGCCGCCGCCGGAAATGAGCACGTTCTTCCCGCGGAACGTCTCAAGCGACTGCACTGTATAATGAAGGTTTGAAATCTCAAACCGTTCTGCTCCGTCAATCGTCAGCCGCTGCGGATTAATAATCCCGCTGCCTGCGGCGATAATGACCGTTTTCGATGCAAAAGACCGGCCGTCGTGCGTGATGATTTCAAACTGCCCGTTTTCCTGACGTTTGATGTCGGTGACCGTGGTCCCGGTGTGGACTTCGGGGTCGAAGGTGAGCCCCTGCTGAATGAGGTTTTTTCGGAATTCGCTGCCGCGGGCGGGCGGAACACCGCCGACGTCCCAGATCATTTTTTCAGGATAGAGACGTACTTTGCCGCCGAGTTCCTCCTGGGCCTCGATCAGCCGCACGCTCATTTGTCTGACTCCGCTGTAAAACGCGGCGTAAAGCCCTGCCGGACCGCCGCCGATCACTGTGATATCCGTTACCGTCATGTGTGCCGCACCCTTTCGTATCAACTATAGGAAGACGTTTTATATTTTAAATTCTCATTGACAATCATTCTCACCAAGCGTACTATAATTATTGTACACGATAGTGAGAATCATTTTCAACATAAACTTTTCATCCATAGAAAGGACTGACGCACACGTGGCACATATGCAGGTGAGCAATCTTCAGGCAGGCTACGGCGGGACGCCGATCATCGACGAACTGACGACCTCCATTCCTGAAGGAAAAATCACAACCATCATCGGCTCCAACGGCTGTGGCAAATCGACGCTCCTTAAGGCGTGTACGCGTCTTTTGTCACCGGAATCCGGTGGCGTGGCGCTCGACGGCCGCTCAATCACGCAGATGCCGACAAAAGAGCTCGCGAAAACGCTCGCGATTCTGCCGCAGACGCAGCAGGGCGCCGGCGGTCTGACCGTATACGAGCTCGTTTCCTATGGACGTTTTCCCCACCAGCGCGGCTTCGGCCGGCTGACGCGGACCGATAAAGAGAAAATTGCCTGGGCGATGGAAATGACCGGCACGACGGATTTTGCGGACCAGCCGGTGGACGGACTGTCCGGCGGTCAGCGCCAGCGCGTCTGGATTGCCATGGCACTCGCACAGGATACCGAGATGATTTTTCTCGACGAGCCGACGACGTACCTCGACATGGCGCATCAGCTGGAAGTGCTCGAGCTTCTGCAGCGCCTGAACCGTGAAGAAGGACGCACGATCGTCATGGTGCTGCATGATTTGAATCAGGCAGCGCGCTTCTCAGATCACATTATTGCGATGAAAGAGGGAGAAATTGTCCACGCCGGATCGAGCAAGGAAGTCATCCAGTGTGACATTCTCCGCCACGTCTTTGAAATCGAAGCGATTATCGGAGAAGATCCGATGACCGGATGCCCGATGTGCATGACGTACCACCTGCTGCAGCAGAAGCAGACAGCTCCACTGAAACAGGCAGTAAACAACTAATCAGCGAATGGAAGGACGATTTGGGACAATGAAAAAGATGATGATGCTTGCCGGCACAGCGGCACTGGTAACACTTGCCGCATGCGGCGCGGAGGAAAACACCGACAGCTCCAACGCTGCGGAAAATAACAGCCAGAACGAAACGGAAGAAACAAATACATCCAATAACGAGCCTGCAGAGGATAACGATGCGGAAGAACCGGCAGAAGAAAACAATGCCGCGGATAATGAGGAAACCGGCGAAGAAACGGAAGAAAATAATGAGTCAGACGAAAGCGGCGCCGATGCTTCCGGCGATACGATTACGTACGAATCGGAAAACGGTCCGGTCGAAGTACCTGCGGATCCGCAGCGCGTCGTCGTTCTCTCTTCTTACGTAGGTGACATGCTGGCACTCGACGTACCGGTCGTCGGCGCGGATACATGGTCGATGGACAACCCGGTATTTGAAGAAGAGCTTGCAGATACAGAAGCCGTCACAGACGAAGATCTCGAAAAGATCATCGAGCTCGATCCGGATCTGATCGTCGGTCTTTCCAACATCCAGAACGTCGATCAGCTTCAGGAAATCGCTCCGACCGTTACGTTTACGTACGGTGCGGTCGACTACCTCGATCAGCACATTGAAATCGGCAAACTCGTAAACAAGGAAGACGAAGCACGCGACTGGGTGGAGGACTTCCAGCAGCGCGCCTCTGAAACCGGCGAGGAGATCAAAGCAGAGATCGGTGAAGATGCCACGGTCACCGTCTTCGAAAACTTTGACAAACAGCTTTATGTCTTCGGCGATAACTGGGCACGCGGTACAGAAATTCTGTATCAGGAAATGGAACTCGGCATGCCGGAATCGGTGCAGGAAGTCTCTGAGAGCGACGGATTCTTTGCCCTCTCTACGGAAGTCATGTCGGAATACGCCGGTGATTACATCGTCGTCAGTAAAGTAGCCGACCAGGACAACTCCTTCCAGGAAACCGAAACGTACCAGAACATTCCTGCGGTCCAGGATGGCAACGTCATTGAAGTCGACGCACAGTCGTTCTACTTTAACGACGCCACCTCCCTCGATCACCAGCTGAGCGTGTTTGAAGAAGAATTCCTGAGCGAGTAAGGCCTCTCCCATCCCACGGCAGCACAAGCGCCGTGGGATTTTGGCGTGGAGCCGGCGGCTTTTCTGCTGGATGATGCTTCCCTGAAAACACCGCTGCGAAAACCGCGAACCAAGATTTAACCCGATCGGACCACCGCCCGCCGACACACGGCGGCCCCTCTGCTTCAACCGTTCCCCGCTCCGGCAGATGGCGGGCCGGGCAGTTCGGCCTGCGGTGATTGATGGGTTTCGTTGCGGTCTCTGCGCTTCGTGTGGCGGAGTTTCCGCTTCCTGTTGCGATGTCCGCCTCTGGTGTGGCGATATTCGGCACCGGCGTGGCGGTCTGCCCCTATTGTGGCGGTCTTCGGCGTCCGTATGGCGATTTTTTCTGCCGGCGTTGCGATCTTCACAGATGTGCTTCCTCCACAGCGGAAATCCTGAGCCACCGGCTGCCGAAAACCCGTGGACATATGCTTCCACGCCGTTCCGCGGCTTTTAACTTTTGTTTCTGGAGGTGACTGTATGCCGAAATTATCCATTGAGAAGCCGGTGCTCCGGCTGCTGCTTCCCTTTGCCGGCGCAGCCGTCATCCTTCTCGTATCCTTTTACATATCGCTCCGCTTCGGAGCCGCAGCGACAACGAGCACCGATATTTTCCGGGCCATTTTCGCAGAGGAGCAGACGGAAGCCTCTCTCATCATTCAGGAGATCCGACTTCCCCGTGAAATCGGCGCCGCGGTCACCGGGGCCGCACTCGCCTGCGCCGGCGCCATCATGCAGGGAATGACGCGCAATCCGCTTGCCGAACCGGGGCTGCTCGGTCTCACCTCCGGCGCCACGTTTGCGCTTGCGGTCTCGCTTGCCTTCTTTCCGGAGCTCAATTATATCGGCATCATGTTCGTCTGCATGATCGGTGCAGCCGTCGCCGCCGGCATCGTCTTCGGCATCAACTATACGTCCCGCGGGCCGGTCTCCCCGTTCCGCATCGTCCTCGCCGGTGCAGCCGTGTCTGCTTTTTTTGCCGCGGCTGCAGAGGGCCTCGGCCTGCTTGTCCGCATTTCACAGGACATTTCCATGTGGACCGCCGGCGGCCTGATCGGCACGAACTGGACACAGCTGCAGATTATCGTGCCTGTCATTGCCGCAGCGCTCGTACTAGCTCTCTTCCTTGCCCGCCAGCTCACCCTGCTGAGCGTCAACGAAGACGTCGCGGTCGGCCTCGGCCAGCGCACCGAAGTTGTCAAAGCCATGCTGTTTCTCATCGTCGTACTTCTCGCCGGCACCGCCGTCGCCATTGCAGGAAACCTCGCCTTCGTCGGTCTCATGATCCCGCACCTCGTGCGTCCATTCACCGGCCGCGACTACCGGACCGTGCTGCCCGTTTCCGCCGTTACCGGAGCGGCCTTCCTGCTGTTGACCGACACCGCCGGCCGCACCATCAACGCACCCTATGAAACCCCCGTGGCGGCGCTCGTCGCCGTCCTCGGACTGCCCTTTTTCCTCTGGGTCGTCCGCAGGAAAGGAGGCACACCCGCATGAAACGTCGTTTTCTTCCGCTCATGCTCGTCCTTACTGCCCTCCTCCTCGGTATGACGCTCGCCGGCATGGGGCTCGGCACGTCGAGCTTCAGCTTCGACCGCATGGTGCCGGTGCTGCTCGGCCAGGGAACGTTTGAGGAAAACTTTATTCTCTTCAACCTGCGGCTGCCCCGCATCGTCGTCACCATCCTCGCCGGTGCCGCGCTCGCCGTCGCGGGTGCCGTGCTGCAGGGCCTGACGAAAAACGACCTTGCCGACCCGGGCATAATCGGTATCAATGCCGGAGCCGGCGCTGCCGTCGCGGTCTACTTTCTCTTTATGCCGCTCGATCCCGGGAATTTTGTGTATGTGCTACCGGTCATCGCTTTTTCCGGGGCGCTGCTCACGGCGGTTCTGATCTATGCGGCGTCGTGGGACCGCCGCACCGGACTCGAGCCGGTACGGTTCATTTTAACGGGCGTCGGTTTCTCGCTTGCGCTGTCGGGGCTGATGATCGTTCTGATTTCCGGCGGAGACCGGATGAAGGTGGACTTTATCGCCCAGTGGCTCGCCGGGAGCATCTGGGGCACGGACTGGCCGTTCGTTCTGGCGCTCGCTCCGTGGCTTCTGCTGCTCGTGCCGTTTACACTGTACGCGGCGCGGCAGCTGAACCTGCTTTACCTGGATACAGGTGTCGCTGTCGGAACCGGCGTCGCCGTCGGCCGCACGCAGGTGACCCTGCTTGTAACTGCGGTTGCGCTCGCCGCTGCCGCCGTATCGGTTACCGGCGGCATCGCGTTCGTCGGTCTCATGGCACCGCATATCGCGCGCTCGCTCACCGGCGTCGACCACCGCCGGATGATTCCGGCGGCCATGCTCATCGGCGCGCTGCTTCTCGTCACCGCGGACACCATCGGCCGCAATACCCCCGCGCCAGAAGGCGTCCCCGCAGGCGTCGTCGTCTCCCTCATCGGCGCCCCGTACTTCGTCTACCTGCTGTTAAAACGCACGTAAAGCCGCCTCCCCGGGCGGCTTTTTTCGTTTCGCAGATGGCGGGCCGGGCAGTTCGGCCCGCGGTAGTTAAGGTGTTGGGGGTATGGGAGCAGCAGTTTCATGTCGTTCGCAAAACGCCGGACCAAAAACTGCCGCCCGCGGACCAGCATGGCTCACTATCGGACCACGGCAGCCCTGCAGCGGAACAGGATCAGCCTTTATCGGACCAAGCACCTCGTAACGGACCATCTCCAGCCAATATCGGAACACCTTCCGCACCAAACCGGACCAACTTTCCAGCCCCTCGGACCACCGGCCGCCGAAAACCACACGGCGGCCCATCCGCTTTAATTCAACTTTTTTACATCACGCTAGACTTTAGTATTGCCTGCCGAAGCAGGAAATTTTTCTGGTGAAAGCACATACCCTTTACCATCATAAACGGCATATTGACGCAGCAATCGTAAAATAGACTGTTTTGACAGATGTTCAAGAAGGTGGTTGAAGGCTTTACGCTTTAGAGGTTCATTTATTAATAAACTAATATCATATAGACATGAGACATGAGCATTTCTAGTGGTTATTCGGCAATCTTGACAGGACCATGTCTGGTAACCAGGAATAAATCGGCTGCTTCTGCATGAGGAGCAGCGCGGCGGTCCTAAAATATCATTTACGTGAAGATCAAATCGTTGCAGTAGATTTGTTCCGGTATCAACATGACTTAATTGAATCTGCTTGTCCAGCCTCGCTAGCTGATTTTTTGATAGTACTCGCTTAGGGTACGTCTGAATTAATCTATCGAACTGCTTTAGCAGTCCATCACTATGATAAATGCCGGGATGATGAGGGGGAGCAGCAATCTGTGCTCGTCTATTTGAAACAATGACATGGGGAATGATCGGTAGAGAAGGAATTTTGTGCTGTTGCAGCCAAAGCTTTATAAGTCTTGCATGGCGATCTACCTGCGCCACCGGACATGCGAAAACTTCAGACCGATTTTCTATTGTTCGAATGAGTTGACTACGCTCCAAATCAAACTGCAATGCTCCAGAATAATTTTTTACCTCACCTATATACAGAAAATAGGGGGTGACCAGGATAAGATCGACTTGAAACTTTATGTTCTTCTCTTTTAGTTCCAGAGAAAGTCCTTGATAAATAAAAGCCTGATCCCGCAAGAAATTCAAGTGATACCCGATAGACTGTTCACCTGCAAAACCTGCATCAAATCTTTTGTAGAATTGGAGCACTTCCTCATACTTTGGATGATGTACAGGAAGTCGCCGGAGCAAAGCTCTCAATTGATCAAGAATAAAGGGACGGTGCTGAATTGTATGCTGCATAGTAATCCCCTTTCTAAAGTAGATATATTCATTTTACAGAAATTACCTCAAAAAGCAAACGTTCATTCGCCTTTTGCTTGTTTTCCTCACCTCTTTTTTCAGTGACTTTTAATTAAATTTCTTTGCGCCTGCAGTCATTCGGAAAACGCCGGACCAAAAACTGCCGCCCGCGGACCAGCATGGCTCACTATCGAACCACAGCAGCCCTGCAGCGGAACAGGATCAGCCTTTATCGGACCAAGCACTTCGTAACGGACCATCCCCAGCCAAAATCGGAACACCTTCCGCACCAAACCGGACCAACTTTCCAGTCCCCCGGACCACCGGCCGCCGAAAACCACACGGCGGCCCCTCTGCTCCAAACCGTTCTCCGCTCCGGCAGATGGCGGGCCGGGCAGTTCGGCCCGTGGTTATTAAGCAGTTGGGTTTACGGAAGCAGCAGTTTCATGTCATTCGGAAAACACCGGACCAAAAACTGCCGCCCGCGGACCAGCATGGCTCACTATCGGACCACAGCAGCCCTGCAGCGGAACAGGATCAGCCTTTATCGGACCAAGCACTTCGTAACGGACCACCTCCAACCAAAATCGGAACACCTTCCGCACCAAATCGGACCAACTTTCCAGCCCTTCGGACCACCGGCCGCCGAAAACCACACGGCGGCCCCTCTGCTCCAAACCGTTCTCCGCTCCGGCAGATGGCGGGCCGGGCAGTTCGGCCCGTGGTTATTAAGCAGTTGGGTTTACGGAAGCAGCAGTTTCATGTCATTCGGAAAACACCGGACCAAAAACTGCCGCCCGCGGACCAGCATGGCTCACTATCGGACCACAGCAGCCCTGCAGCGGAACAGGATCAGCCTTTATCGGACCAAGCACTTCGTAACGGACCACCTCCAACCAAAATCGGAACACCTTCCGCACCAAACCGGACCAACTTTCCAGTCCCTCGGACCACCGGCCGCCGATAACCCACGGCGGCCCCTCTGCTCCAACCCGTTCCCCGTTCAAGCAGATGGCGGGCCGGGCAGTTCGGCCCGTGGTTATTAAGCAGTTGGGTTTATAGAAGCAGCAGTTTCATGTCATTTGGAAAACGCCGGACCAAAAACTGCCGCCCGCGGACCAGCACGGCTCGCTATCGGACCACGGCGGCCCTGCAGCGGAACAGGATCGACCTTTATCGGACCAAGCACTTTGTAACGGACCATCTCCAGCCAAAATCGGAACACCTTCCGCACCAAACCGGACCAACTTTCCAGCCCTTCGGACCACCGGCCGCCGAAAACCCGCGGCGGCCCCTCTGCTCCAACCCGTTCCCCGTTCCGGCAGATGGCGGGCCGGGCAGTTCGGCCCGCGGTCCTTAAGGGGTTGGCAGATGGCGGGCGCTCCTCAGCCCGCAGTCTCTCCTCATCCAAAAAAGAAGCCTTCCACCCGTCAGGATGGAAGGTCTTCTTTGAGAACGGTATATACGACGAGCCGCTGATCATGGGTGCCCGCTTCGGAGTTGAATTCTCCGGTGCAGGTAATGAGATTGAGCTGGCTGCGGTACGAATAACCGAAGATTTTCTGAAGGGGAGCGTCTTCACGGTCGTATGCTTCACTCGTCTGAACGACGAACACACGGGCTTCCCCAGACTCATCCGTGACGATAATCTCATCGCCCTCCTCCAGATCCTCCAAGTCGAAAAACACCGCAGGGCCGGTTCTGCTGTCGATATGACCTGCCATCACCGAGCTGCCCTGTTCGCCCGGCTGATAGCCGCCTTCATACCAGGCAACGCCGTCCATCGTCGACGGCTCATCCATCTGCCCGCCCGGCAGCAGACCAACATCCTCAATCTCCGCGTCCACCCCGATCGCCGGTATCTCGATACGGTGCGGCTCGATGCCGGTACGCTCGTAACTCATGATGTCACTCTCTGATGATGCGCCCGCGAGCTCACTGGGACGCGGGAGCGAAAACGACGTTTCAGCTGACTGGTCCTCCGATCCAGTTGAAAGAGTCTCCTCCTCCGGCGCTGATTCGTCTACTTCTGCTGTATTCTCCACTTGTGTTTCGTTATTCGTTTCTGCTGCACATGCTCCAAGAAAAAGGATCATCACAGCCCACAGCCAGCGTTTCATCGTTATCACCTGCCATTTTTTAAAAAGACAGAGAGGGAACGCCCCCTCTGTCGTTATTGGAAAATTACTGCTGTACTTTTGGACGGCGTGTCATGAAGACTACCGCAGATGCGAGAAGGATCACAGCGATGCTGTACAGGTACCAAGGTGTCTGGCCTGCTGCTTCACTCGTTCCGCCGAGACCGGTACGCGGCATTTCAGAAGGCATCCCGGACTCAAAGTTTTCCGGGAACTGATCCACGATTGCGCCGGACATCATTTCGCCGACACCGAACATGTGGCCGTAAGCTTCACGGACGTTCTCATACGTTGTTTCATAGTCGCCTGCTTCGTAGCTGTCAAACGCTGCTACGAGCTGGTCCACGTGCATCTGCAGACCGTCGGCCAGTGCGCCTGCTTCCAGACGGTTCTCTGTTGCATCAGACAGGAACTGGGAGAACGTGTCACGGTAACCGGCGAGGTTATCGAGCGCTTCCTGCTGTCCCGCTTCGTCTTCTTCAGCGGTTGCTGTTACATAGTCAACGAAGAAGTCGATATGTTCACTCCACTGTTCATTGAAGGCATCGCCTGCTTCTTCCCCGTAAACGCCGCTGATCGCTTCCGTCAGTCCTTCGGTGTTGTCATTCAGCGCGCCGGCAGCTGCTTCGAAATCCTCCGCGCCGTCAATGCCTTTTTGCATCGTGGTTACGGCAAGGCCTGCGTGCTCGGAGAACAGGTAGTTCAGGTCGGAGCGCAGGTCGGCGGCTGGTGTGTCTGCCATGGAGCCTTCGAAGTCTTCGTCAAACTGGTCGACGATGGCGGTCGAGAGGCCTTTGCTGACGCCGTACATGTGGTGGATGGACTCGCGGATGTTGTCATAGGCGGAGTCGAAGTCCCCTTCATTGTACTGGTCGAATGCCCAGACGAGCTGGTCGACGTGCATCTGCAGTCCTTCGGCGAGGGCGCCTGCTTCAAGCCGCTCATCGGTAGCGCCTTCAAGAAACTCGGAGAAATCGGCGCGGTAGCCGTCAAGCTGTGTCAGTGCTTCTTCGCGTCCGGCTTCATCGCCTTCGGCTGTTGCAGTCACGTAGTCAACGAAGAAGCCGATATGGTTTTCCCACATTTCCTGGAACATGCTGCCGGCTTCTTCACCGTAGACGCTCTCAATCGCTGCGGTTAAGTCTTCTGTGTTCTGCTGCAGGGCGCCGGCAATCTGATCAAAATCTTCAGAGCCGTCGATGCCTTTCTGCATTGTAAATACGGCCAGGTAGGCGTGTTCGGAAAGATACTGATCAAGCGTGGCGCGGAGGTCCGCAGCCGGTGACGATACCGTCGGTGCGTTTTCCATGCTGTTTCCGTCTCCGCCGTGATCGCCGTGATCATCAGCAAATGCTGTCGCTGTCGGCAAAAGCAGTGCCGCACTCAGTGGTACTACTGTCAGGGTACGCTTCCAATTCATTTTCATGTTCGAACACCATCCTCATTTAATTTGTTTTCACCCAAGCTAACGAGACGGATGTCCGAATGGATCACTTTTTTCGAAAAAACTTTTTTCTCTTTTTTATTAATAGTGGTCTAAACGCCGGTGTAGAGCGGTTTTTCCACTATGAAAAATTTATCATAATAATACCGCGGGCTGGGAAGCGCCCGCCCTCTGATTGAAAACCGGCAGAGGGGCAGCGCCGGGTGCGGGCGCTGCCGGTGGACGGGGAAGTGGGAATGGGCCGGTGCGTAGTGGGAATACCCGCTGGGGAAACGGGACTATTCCCTGCCGAAGCGGGAATTCTCAGACCTTGTGGGAACGCACCCCCTGCTTATGGGAATGCACCGCCGGCTTATGGGACTCGGCGCTGCCGTTATGAGACTCCGCGCTTCCGTTGTGAGACTCCCCTCCACACGCCGGTGACCGCCGACATCTGCCCCAACAAAAAAATCCCGGCTCTTCTTTTTATAGAAGAAACCGGGATACAGCTATTTCTGTTTTCGCATCAGCCATAAGAAAAACGGTGCGCCGATGAGGGCGACGACGATGCCGGACGGGATTTCTTTCGGCGCCAGCACGAGCCGGCCGAGTCCGTCGGCGGCCATGAGAAGCGTTGCGCCGAGCACCATAGCGAGCGGCAGGAGCCGCCGGTGGTCCGTTCCGGCGAGAAGCCGTGCCAGATGCGGTGCGACGAGGCCGACGAAGCCGATCGTGCCGACCGCGGACACGGCGAAAGCGGCAAGCAGCGTGCCGAGAATCGTCACCGTCCACCGCGTCTGCTGCGGCGCCAGCCCGAGGCTTGTCGCCGTCTCATCGCCAAATGCGAGCAGATCGAGTTTTTTCAGATAAAAGACTGCAAGCGGTACGAACAAAATGAGCGGCGGCAGCAGATACGTATACAGTTCACTCCAGCCGCGCGCGTACGTGCTTCCGGAAAGCCACGTCAGGGCAGTCGCTGCATTCAAGTTGTAGCGGACGACGAACAGCTGGATCACCGCTGTGCCGAGTGCCGACACGGCAATACCGAGAAGTGCAAGCACCGCCGGCTGAAACTGCATCCTCCAGGCGAGGAAAAGCACGACCGCAACCGCCGCACACCCGCCGAGAACAGCGCCGACCGGAATCCAGACGGCGGAAACGGCCGGGAACGCAAACAGGATCAGCATTGCCCCGACGCCGGCACCGGAGGAAATTCCGATAACGGACGGATCAGCAAGCGGGTTACGCAGCACGCTCTGCAGAAACAGACCTGCTGCGGCAAGCATCGCTCCGGCTACCGCCGCGACGAGCACCCTGGAAAGACGCAGATCAAACACGAGAAAACGGAGACTTTCCGCTTCCGGATCGGTAAACGCGCGCCACGTTTCCACGATGGCGAAGCCCTGACTGCTCACCGCCGTACTGAAGAAAAACGACGCTAGAAGTGCAGCCGCAGCAAGCGGCAGCACTACAGCAAACGGCCACGGCCGGTTTGCCATCGTCTGCGAGGAGCGCCTGGAGGCACCGGCAAAAAATGTGCCGCGGTACTTCCAGATCAGCCATATGAGCCACGGTGCGCCGATAAACGCCGTCACCGCCCCGACCGGAAGTTCCCGGGCAGACTGATCGATGATTCTCGCAAGAACGTCTGCACCGATGAGAATGGCCGCACCCCAGATCATCGACCCGAGAAGAAGCCAGCGGTGCATGTACAGCCCGAGTATGCGGAGCAGGTGCGGCGCGATCAGACCGATGAAGCCGATCGGCCCGACGACGCTGACGGCGGCCGCGGTCAGAAGCGTTGCCCCTAAAAAGACGAGCACCTTTAAAAAGACTAAGTTTTCGCCAAGCGCACGCGCCGTCTCTTCGCCGAGAAGAAGCACATCAAACTTCGGAGCAAACAGAGCGAGCACGACGGCGGAAACGACGATCCACGGCAGCATAAACAGCGTGCCGTTCCAGTTCTGCTGCAGCAGTGTGCCGTTCCCCCATAAAAAGAGACCGGCCGTTTCGTACTCATAAAAAATCTGGATGACTGACGTAAAGGCGGAAAACGCGAGCGTTAAAATCATGCCGGAAAGTGCCATTCGCACCGGCGAAACGGAAATACCGCCGGCGAGCGCGAACGTAATCACCGCCGCAAAAAGTCCGCCGGCAAGCGCCAGCACAAACCCATTTACAGCAAACGGAAGAAACACCGATCCTGCCACAACAACAAAATACGCCCCGGCATTCACTCCGAGCGTCGCGGGAGACGCAAGCGGGTTTTTCGTCAGCGTCTGAAACAGCACCCCGGCAGCGCCGAACGCGGCGCCCGCCAGAATACCGACCACGAGGCGGGGCAGCCTTACGCCGCGGACAATTTCATGATTCACGGTATCTCCGCTTCCGCCGAGGACATCAAGCACAACGGAAAATGGAACGGCATTGTTTCCCTGGAGGACATGAACCGCTCCGAGAACAGACAGCAGAGCTGCCCCGACCGCTAAGATCAGAGCAGCTCTCCCTTTTGCCTGTTTCTGCATCGTTTACTCTTCCTCAGTCAGCGCGTTCACCACTTCATCTGCAATGACCTCTGCAGAGAGCGGCCCGCCGAACGTCCACGTATCGCCCGGCAGCGCATAGACACGGTCGTTTTCTACAAAATCAAGACCTTCCCAGACCGGGTTGCCGGCGAGCTGGTTTTCAAATACGTTGTCATCTTCCTGAACGATATGCATGAAATTGGCGTCACCGTAAGGCTCAAGCGCTTCGACAGACGTTTCCGTGTAGCCGTACACCTGGAATTCGTCCTCTTCAAACGCGTTGGAGATACCGATGCGGTCGAGGATCGACATGAGCATCGAGTTATCATTAAAGAGACGGAGCGTCGCCTGCTCGTTGGCACTGAATGCCTGGGAAACGACAAACTCGTTCTCTGCTGCCTCCACGCCGGAAAGTGCTTCTTCTGCTTCCGCATACGTATCTTCCAGATCACTCAGCACCGTTTCCGCTTCGTCTTCGCGGCCGACAGCGGATGCGATTTCGTTGAATGTCGTTTCCATTTCCTCATACTGGCCGCCTTCCCCTTCTTCCGGGTACGGGTTGAACATCACCGTCGGCGCAATTTCCTCGAGGCTGTCCGCGATCGCTTCATGTCGGAACGACGCCGTAATGATCAGGTCCGGCTCCAGACGCGCAATCTCCTCGAGACTCGGCTCCTGGCGCGTACCGACATCCACTGCGTCCCCACTAAGCTCTTCCTCAATATTCACCCACTGGTTGTAGCCTTCAATATCCGCTACACCTGCCGGCTGGACGCCGAGTGCAAGCAGATCTTCCACGTAAGTCCACTCCAGTGCCACGATCGTTTCCGGCTCTTCCTCAAGCTCGGTTTCTCCGAGCGCGTGACTGATCGTGATTCCGTCACTGGACGCTTCGTTTTCATCTGATGTATTATTTTCCGACGGCTCTTCTTCTCCGCCATCTTCATCGGCATTCTCATTGCCGCCGGTGTTCTCTTCGTTCATGTTATTCTCTGCCGTATTTTCTTCGGCCGGCGCGTCGTTTTCCGCTCCGTTGTTCGATTCTTCGTCCGTTCCGCCGCATGCAGCGAGCAGTGCAGCAGTTGAAAGCAGCATCCATTTTTTCACGACTGGTCATCCCCTCATTGATAAAGATTCTCATTCTCGTTATATCGTACTATTCCAATCTGCATCCGTCAATCTTTTTTTGCCATTTTCGCAGCGGCCGGGTGGATGGCGACGCTCTGCACGAGCAGCGACAGCAGGACGACGGTGAAGCTGATCGACGTAAGTATGTCGATATTCGGGGCACTCTCCTCCTGCAGCTTGAGGATGAGGTAGATCGAAATCGCACCCTTCACGCCGGAGATGCTGATGAGAAACCGCTCCATCGGCTCTGCCCGGTGCGTAATCGGCAGAAATCGCAGCAGTCCTTCAGCGACGAGCCAGCGCGCGGCGACGGTCACGAGAAAAATGGCGGCGCAGATGAGCCACAGTCCGTGGGTTAAAAACGGCGCGGCGGCGATGCCGATGAACAAAAACAGGATCGACAGAATCGACGCCTCGGCCACCCCCCAGAATCCGTCGAGCGCCTCGCGGAAGTGATCCTCTTTTTCGCTCACTTCAAACGTGTGCGACAGCACGAGCCCCGCGCACACGACAGCGATCACCCCGGACATGTGAAGTGCTTCCGCCCCGAGGAAAACGGCGTACGCGACGACGATGCTCAGCATGATCTGATACTGGCGGTCGTGCGTAATATGTACGGCTTTACTGAAAAGCCAGCCGGCGGCAAGGCCGAGCGCCGTGGCTGCAATCGTGGCGAGGAACAGTTCCAGCAGTCCGGTCATGATCGTCTGCTCACTGCTCGTATACCAGCCGAGCAGAAGCGTGAACGCGACGATACTCGTTCCGTCGTTGATCATGCTTTCCCCCTCGACGACGCTGACGACGAGCTCGTCGTTCATGTCGCGCGAGAGAATTTGAATGACCGAGACGGGATCGGTCGGAATGAATACTGCCGCAAGAAGCATCGCCCCGGAAAACGTCACTGACGCCGCCGGACCGGCGATGAAATAAATCACACTTCCGGCGAGGCCGATCGTCAGCACGATCCCGAGCGTACTGAGCGAGAGAATGCTCCCTGCGTAACGGCGGAAAAGCGATGCGCGGAACTGGTACGCCCCGACGAATAAAAGCCCTGGAAGAAGCACGTGGTAGATGGTATCCGCCGTAATCGACAGTCCGGAAAACGCCGGAATAAAGCTGAGCACAATACCGACGCCTGCCAGAAGGGGCGGCGCCGGAAGCAGTTCCTTATGTTTATCGAGTGTAAATACGAGATATCCGATGAAAAGCAGAATAATGTACGGAACGATATCCACGGGCGGTCCCTCCACAGAAAGAAAGATTCTACGTGAAGCTTTCCCTGAAAAGGCGGGGAGGAAACCGGCGGCCGTCCGAAGCAGATGGCTGCGGCGGTTCCGGCCGCAGCGGTTGTTCGGGGTGAGGGGGTGGTCAATGGAGTCCCACAATGAAGGGGCGGAGTCCCATAACGGCAGCGCCGAGTCTCATAAGCCGGCGGTGTATTCCCATAAGGAAGGAGTGCGTTCCCAAAAGGCCTGAAAATTCCCGTTCCGGCAAAGAATAGTCCCACTTCCCCAGCGAGTATTCCCACTACGCACCGGCCCATTCCCACTTCCCCATCCACCGGCAGCGCCCGCACCCGGCGCTGCCCCTCTGCCCAAACCGCCCGCCGCATCCAATCAGATGGCGGGCGTCTCCCAGCCCGCGGTGGCATAAGCGTCCTGTCTGTCTCCGCATGAACGCACCGCGGAACATAAAAAAAGAAAGAAGCGGTATGCTTCTTCCTCTCTCATCAAACGCCCACCTACACCTGCAGGGCTCGGTATTTTTTCGGTGTCGTTCCTGTATGTTTTTTGAACACTGCCGTAAAGTACGGCTGGCTGCCGTACTGCAGCGACACCGCGATGTCCTGAATCGGACGGTTCGTTTCCAAAAGCTCCTGCTTCGCCCGTTCGATCCGCTGCTGGTGGATAAACTGCATCAGCGTCATATCGCTGTGCGCACGGAACTTCGACGATAAATAATTCGGATGCAGGTTCATCTGCTCCGCAATGCTGCTCGTCGTAATCGGCTCGTTTAAATGCTCCTCAATGTAGCGGCGGATCCGGGCGATAAACGCCGGATTGTCTGCTTCCGTCTCCTCATGCATCCGCTGGTAGTACTGCGCATACATCTGCTTTTCCAGAAGCAGCACTTCCCCTTCCGCACGCGCCTTTTCAAGATCCTCCGCCACCGTATCGAGAATGCCGAGCATCGTCTCTGCCTCCGCACCGTTCTCCAATGCCGCGCGGCTTAAGAGCGCACCGGCTGTCCGGACGCGGTTTTTTGCGTGAAACAGACGGCTTCCCGTCCGGTCCGTATGCTGGTACAGCGCCTGAAGCAGCTCCAGCGTTTTCTCATCAAACTGGCAGGCACGCACGTAGTAGGACTCGATAAACTCGCGGTGCAGCCGGCGCAGCTCTTCCAGCAGCTTCCGGCCGGGAAACACCTCCGCTTCCTCTGGATAGGAACCGGTATACAACTCCAGAAAACCGGCGAACAGTGCCGGAAGCTGCTCCGCATCCGTAAGCACCATCTCCACCGGCACCGCATGTCCGTCCGGAACCAATTCCAGCGGCACCGCCTCCGGCTTCTCGCCGACAACCGCAATCGGCCCAATCAAAATATAGCCCGCACGGAGCGCCGCCGAAATATAGTAAGACGACGCCCGGTGCCACAGCATTCCGGATGACTCCGCCCCTTCATGAGCCGGAAGTACCGTTCTTCCTTCCATCCCGGTTGTAATTTCCGTCCCTGACGCCCATTGAAACACTTCCTCGCACTCTTTTAACAACCATTGATGCATACCGGAAAAACCCCCATCTACTTGAAACGTAGCACATTATTACTCATATCGGCATACATCTGCGCAGATTAAAGTCCCAGATGAAATTTACAGCAATAAAAATGCCACACCCATACCGACAAGACAGTACACCGCCGCAAAACGCAGGTTGTACATCGAAATCCGGTACGGATTCTCACTCAGATTCATCGCCGTCATCTGTGCAAACAGCCCGTACGTATTCACCGTCAGCGTTGCAATCGACGCCGTAATTAAAAGCACCGAGAAACTCATCGGGCTGATGAATTCCATAATAAGCGGCGCCACCCCGCTTAAAATACCGATCGTCGCAATCGGGTGCACCCCGAACAGACTCATGAAAATAAAGCTCCCCATAATGAGCGCAAACAAGACGAGCGGCATATCCGCCGACCCTTCAATCGGCGCACGCAGCAGCTCCAGCACGCCGCTTTCCCCGAGCGCCTCCGCGAAAAACGACAGCGTCAGAAACAGCACGAAAAAGTGCTCCATCCGGTTCGTCTTTTCTTTCCAGTTCGTCCAGCCGAGCGTAAGAAAACGGCGTGTCCGGCCGAGGACCAACGCCCAGCCGATCGCAAATGGAAAAATGACGAGCGTGACGGTCAAAATAAAGTCGAGGCCGCTCACGTTCCCGACGGTGATGACCGCTGCAAGAAACGCACTCAGTGCGGTCAGCATGTGCGCCATTTTCCGCACCATCAGCCGCCGATTCTGATCTGTCAGCGCTTCTCCGGCGTGCGGAAGCGTCTCGCGCTGCCACTTGAAGCGGCCCCAGAACACATCGATCATAAACGTCAGCCCCGCCGTCAGCATGAGCCACGGCAGCAGGCCGACGTACGAGACGCCGGTAATGGAGATCGTGAGTGCGATCAGCACTTCCAGCGGACTCCAGACGAGCGCGAGCGCATTGCCGCGGAGCGTCGCTTTACTGATAAACGCGTTGCGCACTTTTGTCGGCAGCTCCTTTAAGTTTTTCCGGAGCAGCCCCTGGGCGATCGGAGCAGCCGATAAATTCAGAAACGACGTCAACAGAAGCGACGTAAACAGACTGCGCGGGTACATCCGGCCGAGGTCCGCAGCCCCTGCTTCCAGAAGCATCGAAATCCGCTTATCGAAGCGGCCGCTTTCAAACACGCTCTTCATCCACGGCAGCATGAGAATGAGCGCCAGCAGGCTGTAGTTGTCCGTCAGCATCCACGGAATCTCCGTGATGCCGCCTCCTGCAGAAAAATGAAACAAAAAACCGGCAGCGAGAAACCCCGTGCCGAGCACTTTAAACAGACGCGGCGCTCCCGGAAACGAGAGCACCAGCAGAATGACGGCCGCGCCGGCAAGAAACGCATCCAGCTGCGGCAGTCCGATAAACACATTGATCATATACAGCCCGAGCACCGGGGTGTATATCAGGTACAGACGATCTCTCCACGATGACACAAACGTCCCTTCTTTCCTTCAGTGCCGAAACCGATTTCGGCCCCTCATCATAAAGCGGCCCACGTAAATGGACCGCCGTTTTCCCACACTTCTTCAACAAATTTCCTATATAAGTATACACCCGCGTGCACGGCTATGCAAACAGCACCCGGGACAGGTAAATGACGACCGTCACCGTCGCTGCGCTGAATATCGTCGAGAACAGCACAATCTGTGCGGCGTACTTCGGGTGCATGCGGTATTCCTGCGCGATGATTGCACTGTTCACCGACGTCGGCATCGCAGACGCGATAAACAGCGCCTGGGCAAGCATACCCTGCACTGGAAGAACGAGCAGAATGACGAGCGCAATCGCCGGACCGGCAATCAGCCGGACAGCGGCACTTGCGTACACCGACAGCCGCACCGGCAGAAACTCAAATGAGGCGACCTGCGCGCCGAGCGTAAACAGCGCGATCGCAATCATCGCATCGGCCACATACTCCGCCGGCGTCCAGACAAACGCCGGGAGCGGCACCTCGAGCCATCCGAGCAGCACACCGAGCACCATCGCGTACATGACCGGCATCTTCAAATACCCGAGCAGCGCCCGCAGCTTCCCGATCGACGCCGCCTGCAGCGAAAAGACGCCGTACGAAAATAGAAACACATTCTGCAGCGTCATCATGATGACCTGCACCCCCATCGCAAGCGGATCGCCGCGGAACACGAGGTCATTGACCGGCACGCCGTAGTTTCCGGAATTATAAAACATCAGGCTGTTCGTAAATGTAATCCGGCGCGACTGCGTGAGCCCCGCCATGCGGCTCAGCCCCTGCCCCGCCAGAAACAACAGCACGGTATACACAATAAAAAACACCAGCACGAGTCCGAACAGACCGAGCGCAATGTCATTGTCGTACAGCTCCACAAAAATAAACGCCGGCACAACAAAATAAATATTCAGCTTCGCCAATGTCTGCAGATCCATCTTAAATTTCAGCTGCATCACGTACCCGAGCAGCATGATCACAAACACCGGCAGCAGAATATCAAGAAGAATCAATCCTAACGCATTCATACCGCCACTCCCCGTCCACACACATTTCCTTCTATTCTACGCCTCCCTCCCGTTTCTTTCCAGATGACTTTTCTCACCAAATTCTAATCTTCCCTTCATTGTCCTCTCACTCCCCGGAGGTACAGTGAACCTAGAACCAATCACGAAAGGATGATTTGACATGAAAAAAGTACTCACTGGAATCACAGCCATCACACTGCTCGCCGCATGCGGAGCAGCCGACGTCGAGCCGGAGAACAACCAGAGCGAATCAATCGACACCAACGTCAACACGGCCGAAAACGAAGCCGCAGGCACATCCGGGGAAAACGACGTACCGGAAGAGAACACCGGAGATGCAGAGGCAGACGCCGGCGGCAATGAGCCGTCCGCTGAAGAAAACGCGCCGGTAGAGGCGGCTGCGGAAGATGATAATGGAGCCGCGGACGGAGAAGAGACTGCCGGGGACAATGAAGCAGGGTCGTTTTCCTATGAAGAATTTGATCTGCAGCTGGAGTTTACCGATGACCGCGAGTGGGAGTTTGAGTATGAGCGCGGGGATTCGGAGATTGAACGTGACGACGGCGAGAGCCTGACAGGGGATGCGGCAGCGCAGGAGATCGAGTCGCTGTTTGCGGATGTAAACGTGGCGGCAGACCGTCCGATGGCGGAGATCAAGCAGGAAGTGATTGAAGCGGCAGGCGCGGATCCGTCGGAGGTCGAGGAGTTTGATCTCGATGTGAAGACGGCTTCCGGGGAGGAGATCGATGTGGATCATGAGTACAGCGGCGGCGGCACGATCCGCGAGCTGGATCTGGACATTGATTTCACGAACGGCGAGGACGTGGAGTATGAGTTTGAAGCGGACGACAATGAGGCGGAAATCGAGCGCCGGGATGACAGTGAAGTGGAAGGCGCCGAGGCCCTTTCAGAAGTAGAGGCGCTGATTGGTGCGCTTGATGTAACGATGGATCACTCGATCGATGAGCTGAAGGAGCAGCTTTACAGCGCGCTCGATCTCGATGCCGATGAGGTGCAGAAGGTGGATCTCGACGTCGAGTTTGACAGCAGCGAAAGCATTCAGTTTAAGCACGAATGGCAGTAAGTTCGAACAACGCAGCCCGCGGATAAGCGGGCTGTTTTTTTGTTTTGGGCGCGGGTTTAGAGAGCAGCGGACGTTTTTTCAGGCAGTCACTGAATGACCGCTGCGGCACATTCTGCCGCAGCCATCTGCCTCTACAGATTTCAAAAGGCTTTCCGGCAGATTCCGGAAAGCCTTTTGGAGCAGGGGTATTCTAATAATGGTAGCGGCACGCAATCACACAGATCTGCTGTTTATCAACGGTATACACCAGCCGATGTTCGATATCGATCCGCCGGCTGTAAAAGCCGGCCAGGTTTCCTTTTAATTTTTCCGGTTTTCCGATACCCTCAAGCGCTCCGTCCCGCTCGATGCGTTTCAGCAGTTGATTGATGCGTGTAAGCATTTTTCTATCTTTCGTCTGCCAATATTGATAATCCTGAAACGCATGATGCGTAAACAAAACATTGAGTTTACTCATCGATATCCACAGTCGTCGTATTCTGATCGTTTAATTGTTGAATCGATTCGGATAAGCGGTCCGCATTGCTCGGATTGCTTATCAGATAAATAGTTTCCATATACTGGTTGTATTCCTCCTCTGAAATCAGAACGGCATTCCGCTCTTTGGTCGTAATCGTAATGGCTTCCTTGTCATCGTTGACTTTCTCGATCAGCTGCTTAAAATTCTTCCGTGCGTTGGAGTAATTCATGACACTTATTGTGATCAGCCCCTCTTCTTTGATTGTACATTTAATTGTACAATTCGTCTACATATCTGCAGAAAAACAAGCCTGCAATGCCCCAGCATAGGGGGCAGCGGACTTGGCTGCCGGTGGATGGGGAAGTGGGAATGTGCCGGTGCGTTGTAGGAAAATCGGCTGAGAAGTGGGACTATTCCCTGCCGAAACGGGAATTTTCAGACCTTGTGGGAACGCACCCCTTTCTTATGGGAATGCACCGCTGACTTATCGGACTCGGAGCTCCCGTTATGGGACTCCGCACCTTCATTGTGGGACTCTCCTCCTGCCGCCGAGTCTCCCCACTATGACAAAAGGCGTTCCGGAATTTTCCGGGACGCCTTTTGTCGATAGTCGAATCGAATAATGATAGCGGCAGGGTCTCACATTCTATGGATACTCATCTACGGTATATACAAGCCGATGGGCGATACTGATTCAGTGGCTGTAAAAGCCGGCCAGGTTTCCTTTTTCATTTTGACCAGTATCGTCCAGCGTCCCTTCCGGTCGAAGCGGACGTTTTTCACAGTCCCGGAACAGCCAAAGCCATCCCCCACTACTCCAGTGCCTTTTTCGCGAGCTGGCTCCAGATGAGGTCGAAGAAGTGGACGTCTTCGTAGCTTCCGGGAGCGCGGACGAGGGCTTCCGCGCGCTCCTGCCAGCTGCGGGCGAGGTCCTGCTCACCGCGCGCCGCGGCCCAGACGGCGGCGGTGCCGTATACGGAGGCGGATTCCACCTCGGAGGCGGGCGCTCCGGTGGCACGGATGGCGCGGCCGGGGAGCTTGTCTTCCTCTTCCCACATCTGCACGGTCCAGTTCCAGAGCGGATCGGCGGAAACGCCGAGTGCTTCGCTTTCTGCGCCGGCGAGCATCTGATCGACGAGGTGCACTTCCTCTTCCCGTTCGTATTCTCCGCTCTCCGGCAGAAACCGCTCGGGAAAGAACGGATCGATGGCCGCGTCTTCATATACTTGGCGCATCGCCTCCTCCTCTCCCGGAAACGGCCCGTAGCTCAGGACGACGCGGGCGCTCGCTGCCTCCTGCTCCCAGTCATAGAAATCAAGCGGCAGGCCGTCTGCGAGCTGATGCTCGCGGGCGGTCTGCCGCAGCGCGCTGCGGAGCGCTTCATCTGCGGTATAGTCTGCGATGCGGCGGTCATCGATCCACGCGTTGACCGGAATCTTCTCCTCCCCTTCGATCCGCCAGTGAAGAAACGCCGATTCTTCTGTTTCGACCAGAAAAACGCGGCGGATCATCTCTTCGACTTCCGCCTGCCCGCTCCTGTCTCCACGCTCGTGCTTCCACTGCAGGTAGAGACCGGCGGATTCGGACAGGTATTCGTCGGAATCCGGGGTGCCGTAAGAGCGGATGCGGCCGTCTTCTTCCATATAATGATCCTGAATCACCTTATCCACTTCACGTGCCTCCCACCCGGACGGCGTCACCCAGAACCACACAGCCAAAGCGGTGAGCAGAAGGCCAGCACACAGCAGCGTCGTTTTCATCAGGCGACCGGCCGATTTTTAAAGCGGCGTGTTTTGTCCCAGCCGATGACCTGCTTTTTGATGAGGCGCTTCCACAGGTAGATGGCGGCGCTGCGTCCGAGCAGGAGGACGAAGAGCTGGGCGTAAGTGAAGTACATGATGAGTGCGGTCAGAACGTTCACCGGGGTGACGGTGCGGTCGATGACAAGTGCGCCGATGAGCTGGGAAGTGTAGACGATGTAGCTCATGAACCAGAGCATGAGAACGGGTGCGGCGAAGACGGGTTCAAACAGGTCGAACAGGCTTCCGATGAAGAAGAGGTGCGAAAACAGGAGCAGAACGGCGAAAAAGAGATAGACGGTTACGTGCTGGATCGAGTGGTAAAAGGCGCGTTTTTTCCAGAAGGTTTTCGTGAAAAAGACTTTTTCCAGCAGGTACAGGTTGCCGATGAGCCAGCGGGTGCGCTGTTTGATGAAGGTGCGGAGGGTTTCAGGCTCCTGCTCCCACGTGCGTGATTCGGGCTCCACCGGCAGAAGCCAGCCGGCAGCGGTCAGACGGATGGTGAGCTCGGCATCTTCTGCAAGTGCGTTCATGTCATAACCGCCGATGTCTTCGACGACGCTTCTGCGGAGAAGCATGTTCGTTCCGGCAAGCGAGCCGGTTTTCATCATCTGCCAGCGCCCGCACTGCATGAGAAGCTGGAACACCTGGAACTCCAGCGTGATCATCCGCGTGAGCCAGTTCGTATCGGCATTCCGCGTTTTCACGTAGCCGACGGCTCCGGCCGCACGGTCTGTCGTTTCCGCTTTCTCCACGAGACGTTTCACCGCATCCGGTTCCGGCTGGTTGTCCGCGTCAAAGACGACAAAGTACTCGGTATCCGTGATGGAGAGCCCGTAGTTCAGGACGCGGGATTTCCCCTTCGGCGATCCGTCCGGGACCGCAATATAATGAATGCGGCTGAAGGCTTCTGCAAAGGAACGGCCGATCTCCCCTGTGTCGTCACTCGACTGATCATCAAGCAGAAATACCTGAAGCTCACCGGGATAGGAAAGGCGGCTCATGGCCGTAAGCGTATCCGTCATCACCACACCCTCGTTGTGCGCCGGAATAAGCACCGATACCGACGGATACGACGCCATTTCCGCTTGGGGGCGTTTCCGTATCCGGTACGTCACCCCGGCGAGCGTGACGAGCGAATAATAGACGAGCAGCAGCCAGAAAAACGACATGATGAAGATCAGAATGACGTTCATCTACGACACTTCCTGTCCAGCCAGAAGTGCATCCACCTGCGCGGCGAAATCGACGACCGCTTCACTGTGGACCTCGACCGGCATACGCACGAAGTTCAGCTGCCGGTGCAGTCTTTTTTCCAGCCGCTTCAGCACAATCCGCTCCCCTTCTTCGTTCGTATTCTGCAGGCAGAGGAGAACGCTGTTTTCCGACGGACGGGTGACGAGATCGTAGGAGTCCCGGACGCTTAAAAGCGCCTCCTGCACAATTTTCTGCAGCACTTCCCGCTGCGTCGTTGGAGGGATATGATCGGAAAGCGTCAGACGGACGAGACGGCTCATCTCTCCGCGGCGTTTCATTCCGGCCTCTACTGCCTCCCCGCGTTCCAAAAACTCCGTCATGGAAAGGGCCCGGGTATCCACATCAAATTTTTCCAATTCTTTTACGCGCAGCTGGAGAGCTGAATAAGCCTCCGCTCCTTTCTTTACTTCATGCATGAGCACCCATAACAGGAGAAGCGACGCCGTGAGCGCCAGATGGGCCTGGATCAGCAGATACTGCTGGCTGTCGAAGTAGGCCATCTGGAGAGCAAAAATCGTCAGCCCGAAGCCGTAGGTCAGCGAAATGGTGAGAAGCAGCAGGAAATTCCAGACGGACCGGAGGACGCTCATTAAAACGACGGCTGTGGTCAGGACGACAAGGTGAATTACCGTATAAACGGAAGGCAGCGTCAGGTGAATCAGAAGGGAGAAACTAAACAGAGCCAGAACCATCGACAGTCGCTTGACATTCATAACAGACAGCCACCTTCCTCTAAGACAAAAGAACGTTCATTTTTGTCGTTTTTTGTCTTAACATGTCTTTTTTCTTAGTATACCCTTTAGAAGTTATTTTTATCTGTGTAAAAGTGCGTAAAAAGGCTCAGCCTTTATTTTTAATTCCTGACATAAATTAACTAATGATTCTGGCAATTTACCTTCCATTCTTATATACTAGGACTTAACTACATCTTAGAGAAAGGCGGTGGAGCAATGGACACTCCCCTGCTGGCAGAAAAGGTCTGGACATTATCCGGAGAGGCACTTTGTGAGGAATGGGAACGTCTCTATCAGAAGGAGATAGACCCGGCGCATCCGGATGCGTATTTACAGGTCGATTTATTTCTTTTCTGGTGCAGAGCTGCGGAGGTTTCCTGGGAGTACTGCGCAGATCGGAAACAGCTGGAGAAAAACTGCTATCTCCTGGTACATAATCTGCTTCATGCCTGCGGGGAGCGGCAGTGGTCCATAAACGAACCGCTCACTGCGCTGTATCAAACCGGTCTGCGGGAAGCTGCCTTCCGAAACCAAGGGGAAGTTCAGCGGATCATACCGGGTGTTTATCCGGATATGGCGAATGAAAACGTGCTGAATGCCTTAGCCGATGTACTTGCCGGCGAATCTCCTGAAACCGTACGTCCTCTTCTTCATGCAGATCATTCAGAACCGATGACGGACACTCAGAAGGCCGTTCTCTCGATAGCGAGAACGCTTATTCATTCATGCTCCAGCAGAAATTATCAGCTGTATGCATTCCTGGAAGAATGGCGCGGCCGGCTGGAAAAAAGCCGTATGCTTGCAGTAAGCCTGAACGTCCACAGCACGGTGGCAGAAACTGCATCTGACATGGTGACAGACCTCCAGGAAGAAGAAAAACGACTCCTGCTGCAGAAAGAAATGCTCGCAAAAGCCGTCACAGCTGCACAGTTCCGCCTGTATGAAGCAGCAATTCAGAAGGCCGGCTTTCTGGATCCATACACAGTAGAAGCACAAAGCCTTGAAGAAGAGCTTGTACAGAGCGCGGCACCGTTGGAAAACGAGCGGCTCCGCAAGCAGCTGACAGAAAAGATGCTCGCCGGACAGTTCGGCAGAAACCTGCCTGCGCTTGAGCGCCTGACTGTACTGCTGAAAAAAGAGCAGCAGCTTCTGCAGAAAATCACAGACCTCCGCAATGAGCTGAAGCAGGTTTCCCGGGAACAGCGCCGCTCCATCCGGCGGATGCACCTTCTTACAAAAACCTGGCACCTCTCCCATCACCAAAACCTTCTTAACGACACTCCCCCAAAGGCACCTCTCGTCCAGGAATGGATATTTCCCGGGAAATAATACGCCGGATAGAACCAGCTTTTAGTTAACTAGAAGCTGGTTCTCTTCATATCAAATTAGCTCAAACCCACTTGTTTTATAAATATTGGAAATAAGTAAAACAAATTAACTAGGCTGTTCTGTTCTATTGTTAATATCTTTTGATAAGCGATAGACAATATGTGCACTTCTTTATATACTTCTCGGTAAATAATCTGCCTACACATTTGGTATGTATAAGGATCGTTCGTAAGTTTTCATTCCATTTACGTTTCATCATTTTACTCATAAGAAGTTTCCCCTCCAGATAATCACAGCTTCCCCGCACTTTCCTCTCCGCACGTTTCTATGCAGGTTCTAAACCTGCACGTATCCATGAAGAGCATGGAAACCAATCATTTACACGACGTTGATCAGGAGGATGTTTTATGAAGCACGTTTATTTTATAGCAGACGACCGGACGAAAACGCTTGATTCTGTCACCCTCCCCACCTCCTGCGAACTGCACCTGCTGGCCGAGCCAGCAGAATTGTACAATCATCCTCCAGGACTGGTATTGTGGCAGACCGATTCACCGATGAAACAGTATCTTCTGTATAAGGACGGCCTGGATTCCGCATTCTGCTTTGTGTACCTGCCTGCAAAGGAGCAGATCGAACAGAGCAGCGCGCTTCTTATGAAAGAAATCGCCGGGCTGATCAGCTGGGAAACATTCATTCAGTATAAACAGCAGTGTTTTGCAGCGTTATTTAGAAATTACATACTTGTCGAACCGGAAATGCACTACGAAATGGCCCGGCTTATACAGGAATCCAAACAGTTAAACCGTCCGATCCGAATTCTCCGGCTTCAGGAGGAAAACGTTCCAGCGTTTCTCACTGATAAAGAGAAGAAGGTACTTCTATTACTGGCTGATGGACTGGGCACACAGGAAATAGCGGATAAGCTGTACTATTCCCCCAAAACTATCCGCGGCTATTTCACCAGACTGTTAAGAAAAACCGGAAATAAAAGCAGAACGGACCTCGTAGTCCAGGCGTACAGAGAGAAGTGGGTGGAAGCGGAATAAATTATTTTTCCTACGGCACATCCAGCACCATAAAAACTAAGGGGAAAGCTGGGCGGAAGAACCTGTACGTTCTCGTAAAAAAGTTCGTGCCTTCGTGTATAGGCCGGTAAGCGGAAGCAGGATATGATAAGGAGACCATGGAGAAAGGGTGATGACGATGAAACGACTCCTTTTTCTGCTGCTCGTCCCTCTGCTTCTCGTAACAGCCTTCCCTGCCGGTGCCGCCGCTTCCGTTCAGCTGGATGAAGGGATTATCCGCGACTCGCGTACGCTGCTGCCTCTCCGCAGTATTTTTGAGGCGCTCGATGCCGACGTGCACTACGAAGCCGCGGACAAATCAATTACGGCGACGTCCGGAAAAGACACGATTTATTTGAAAATCGGCTCGAAAACCGCCCGGAAAAACAGTCAGACGATCCAGCTCGACACGGCTCCGCTCATTCAGAACAGCCGCACGTACGTCCCGGGACGGTTTATCAGCGAGAGCCTCGGTGCGTCGGTGGACTGGAACAACACGACGAAGACGATGGAAATCCGTCACAACGGGAACGTGTTTACCGTGCCGACAACCGTGCAGAACGTGTGGGGAAAAGGACTTTACCGCGTGCATAACGTTTCTGGAGTAAGAGGCGGACTCACGATTCAGAATGAAACGAGCCGCTCCATGGATTTTGTCATTGATGTTGCATACAGTCATGTCGGTTATTTACAAGGAACGGCTGTGAAAAATGGTACGACGGCAGTGTACGGCCCGGACCGACATAACTGCACAGTGACCTTTACGAGAACAGGCAGCACGATTAACGTGAACGAGACACCCGGCTGCCAGTATCATCACGGCGTCGGCATCTCATTTGCATTCCAGTACCGGAAATAAAACGTCGTTTTGCGCATCTTTTTGTAAGCACCTTCGTCTACACCGGCAGAATGGATTCGGAGACGAAAGGATGAGGCAGATGAGTGTGCCTGTACAAGTGAAACCGGAGAAGAAATGGGCGATGGAGTATGCGCTGATGAACAGCCGGAGTTTTTATCTGCCGGTGTGTGAGCCACGGCCGATGCTTGCGGCGAGGTGGATGACGCCGGTAGTGACGAGAGATATGCCGCTGGAGGCGGTGCGGCGGCAGATTATGTCCGAGCAGGAGACAGTGCTGTTCGTGCACCCGCTGTCGTTTTCGGAAGAGATGTCAGACGGGGAGCGTGCGCTGCTCCCGGCGGTGCCGCTTGCGCAGCTGAAGTCGAGGTATCCGGGTGTGGACGAGGTGAACCGGCCGGTCCGGGACGGGCGCTATACGCCGCACGCGCTGTATTTTCCGGACGTTCCGGTGACGCGCTCGGCATATGAGTCGTTCCCGGTGTCCCTCATGATGGCAGCGCCGGTGCTTCCGGCACCCGGCGCGGAAAAGGAACGGCTTGAGGAACTGAAGCACCGCCTGGAGAAAACGCTCGCGCTCGCAGCGAATCTCGGACACCACCACGTTGTACTCGACGCGTTCGGCCTTGAGGAAAACGGCTTTTCCGAAGTGGAGGCAGCGGCGGCCATGAGCGACGTGCTTTCGCAGAAGACGATCCGGAGCTGGTTCTCCACGGTGACGATCGCCCCCGGCCACCGCGGGGAGAACGCGCAGCGGGCGTTTGAGGACGTGTTTTAACGCAAAAATCAGGCTGCGGCTGGTACGTCATTGTACCGGCCGCAGCCTTTTTGTTCATCATGGCGGGCGGTATCAGCCCGCGGTCAATCGTACTGTTCCGCCTGGAAAAGCTTTCCCCAGAAAAGCGGACCAACTCTGAGCTTTATCGGACCAAAAATGGCCTCCGGCGGAACAGGAACGCCCCGGAGCGGAACAGAATCAGCTTCTATCGGAACAACCGGCCTCTGCCGGACCAGGAAACGTGCCCGGCGGACCAGGTTCCAGTCCATATCGGACCAGGTTTGGAACAGACCGGACCACCTCTGCTCTGACCGCCGGCTAGATCATGTAATCCTGTTCCGGCTGATGCTGCTTGACGTAGTAGTCGAGCGAGATCGTGAAGACGGCCCGGCGGGTGCGCTCACTCCAGCCGGCCTTGTCGATCAGGTCGGCGACGGGGCCTTTGACGTTGACGAAGCGGAGCGTTAGATCACCGTCATCGTAGCGGTGCAGCATCCGCTCCATGGACGTGATGCCCATCGTATCGATGTCGTTCACGCCGCCCATATCAACGACGATATGGTAGCGGCTGCTTTCTTTATCCTTCTCGTGAATGAGTGATTCGATCTGCTTTTCGACGTACTCGACGTTGGAAAAATGGAGCCTGGCGTCAATCCGCAGCAGAATAAACTGCGGCACGCGCACGGCATGATCGAACCGGTTCACGTCGACGTAGCGCCGGTTTTTCGCATCCCAGCCGAGCTCGACGATGTGCGGATGCGAAATCCGGTTCAACAGAATACAGAGCGAGACGCCGACCCCGACGAGAAGGCCCCACTGCATGCCGATCGTCAGTGTGGAAACGAACGTCACGATCCAGACGACGCCGTCGGACGGTTTGACGGCGAACGTTTTCCGGAGCACACGGAAATTAATCAGTCCGGCGACGGCGGCGAGAATGATCGCCGCAAGCACGGTCTGCGGAAGGTAGTAGAACAGCGGTGTAAAAAAGAGAAGCGTGATGATGACGCCGACGGCCGTAACGATGGAGGAGACCTGGGATACGGCGCCGTTCCGGTGATTGACGGCACTCCGCGAAAAGCTTCCGGTGACGGCGTATGCGGAGAAAAGCGAGCCGATGACGTTCGCGCTTCCGATGGCGCGCAGCTCTTTATTCACGTTTAACGGCGGACTGTCGCGCCCGGCGAGCGTTTTCGTAATCGCGAGCGATTCCATCATGGCAATGAGCGCGATCGTAAGCGCCGTCGGCAGCAGGATCTGCAGGGCCGGAAACGACACGTCCGGTACCTGAAAGGCAGGAAATCCCTGCGGCACGTCTCCGACGATGGCAACGCCTTGTGCGTCGAGGTTCCAGAAGGACGCGGCAGCGATCGTGCCCGCGGTCACGAGCAGCGGCACCGGCAGCCGGCGCGTGAACTTCGGTATGGTGACGAGAAGGACAAGGCTGATCAATCCAACGAGAGCGGTCGGCCAGTGAATGCCATCGACGTTTTGCACAAAGGCAGTGAAAAGCGGGATGAGCTGGTTTTCGCTTGGCATGCTGATGCCGAAGAAGCTGCCGAGCTGGCTCATGCCGATGATGATGGCGACGGCGGAGGTGAAGCCGCTGATGACGCTCTGGGAGACAAATTTGATGAGTGCGCCGGCGTTGATGAGGCCGAGGGCGAGCTGCAGGACGCCGACCATGAGTGTGAGGATGAGGACGAGTGTGATGTAGCTTTCACTCATAGGCTCGGCGAGTGCGGAGACGCCGGTATATATCAGGATGGACGCCATGGCGACGGGGCCGACGGCGAGATGCCGGGATGTGCCGAGCAGGGCGTAGATGAGGAGCGGGATGGTAGCGGCGTAGAGTCCCATGACGGGCGGCAGTCCGGCGAGGAGCGCGTAGGCCATGCCCTGTGGGACGAGCATGACGAGGACGGTGAGTCCGGCGGTGATGTCCTGCTGGATGTCGTTTTTAGTGTAGGGTTTTGGCAAATTCATGGCGTGCGGCGCTCCTCTCGTAGTGTGCTTTGTTTATTTTAGCATGCAGGAGTGGTTTTTTCAGGTGGAGGTGGGGTGGTTTGTGCCACGAACGTTTGATTTCGTGCCACGATGCGGGCTTTTCGTGCCAATTTTGGAGCAGTTCGTGCCTTTCCCGAAATTTCGTGCCAAACGCGGCGCGCCGCGTGCCGGAATCCAGTGGTTTCGTGCCAAAACAGACGACAACCGTGCCACGAACCGCCAACACACTCATCCACTTCCGGCCGGAAAATCCCGGCCGGCCCTTCACCCGCTCCGGAGCAGGCAGATGGCTGCAGAGCAGCGGTTATTTTGTTTTTCTTCTCGGGAACCGCACCGCGTCAGCGTGAGAACTTGAAAAAGAAAAGGCGTTTAAAATTATATAAATTTTATCATAAAAAGACTAAAATCATTTTATATGATAAAATTATTTAATAAATGATCACAAAGGAGTTGAGACGATGAAAACGCCTTACGATCTTCCGCTGCTTCCGATCGCATTTTCTGCGGAAGAGGAACTTGGTTTTTATAAGAAGGCTGCGGATACGGCGGTAAAGTTGGAGAGACTCCGGCAGAAAATGCATTACTCGCTCGTCCGCGAGTCGTTTATTCAGCTTCTCACGTTAAAAGAGTCCGTACAGTCTACGCGGATAGAAGGTACGCAGGTAACATTTCATGAAATGCTGGAGGATGAAATCGACCACCAGGAGGATTGGGAGCGCATTGAAGTCCGTAATTACCGGCGGGCACTGCAGGCTGGAATGGAAGCTGTCCAGGCTGGCTATCCCTTATCCGAAAGGCTGATCAGACAGATGCACGCGATTCTTATGGAAGGGGCCCGGGGGAGTACCGGCGCAGAGGGGGAATACCGCAGAATTCAAAATTTCATCGGTCCGACAAAGCATCAGAAGGATGCCTCGTACGTACCTCCGGAGCCTCAGCGGATGGGAGAATACATGTCGAATCTGGAGCAGTATATTAATGGCCATCCTTACAAAAAAGAAAGCGATGATCCGCTTCATCCGCTGATCAAATCTGCGCTGATTCATGCGCAGTTTGAGTCTATCCACCCCTTTCTGGATGGGAATGGCCGCCTGGGAAGAATCCTGATAGTTCTTTATTTAATGCGGACAGACGTTATCGCTTCCCCTGCCTTTTTCCTAAGTGAAGAGCTTGAAAAAGAGCGGTTTCGTTATTATGCGCTGTTAAATGGTGTGCGTGCCATCGGGAAATCTTCGCCGGACTGGCATTCCTGGATCCACTTTTTTCTGGATGCTGCTTCCCGGATGGCGGATGCGCAGTCTGGCAAACTCGACCGTGCCGAACAGTTGTATCAGGACGGCCTCACCCAGCTTCATACTCCCTCTGCTAAACAAGTATGGAAAGTAATGATGATGTATCCGGTCTCCACGATAAAGCAGGCTGCGGAAACGGCAGGTATGCCGCTGCCGACGGTACGAAGGGCGTTTCAGGAACTGGTGCAGCAGCAGCTCGTTTTCTCCGATGACCGGAAACGAAATAAAAAGTTTTTTCAGTATGACCTCATTCGTATAATCGGTGATTAGAACGCGGGTGCGGTTTTTTCAGGTGGGAGCGGCGTGGTTTGTGCCACGAATGTTTGATTTCGTGCCACGATGCGGGCTTTTCGTGCCAATTTCGGAGCGGTTCGTGCCACTCCCGAAATTTCGTGCCAAAAGTGGCGCGCAGCGTGCCGGAATCCAGTGGTTTCGTGCCAAAACAGAAAGTGATCGTGCCACGAACCGCCAACCCATTCATCCACTTCCGGCCGGAAATCCCGGCCGGCCCTTCACCTGCTCCGGAACAGGCAGATGGCTGCAGAGCAGCGGTTATTTTGTTTTTCCTCGGGCGCGCCGCGTCAGTTGCGCGGCGTTTCGCATCATTTCCGGTGCGCGCCGCGTCAAATCGGGAAGCGGCCGCGTCAATGGATGAACCGATCGCGTCATTAGATCGGGCCCGCGTCAAAACAAGCTCACCGCGCGTCATTGGATCGGCCTACCGCGTCAAACCGAAGCCGGTTCGCGTCAGCGCGATAAACCGAAAAGAAACCGCCGGCCGAAAGACATCGGCCGGCCCATAATAAAAAGATGGAACCGGCCTCCTCTCCGGTTCCACCCACATTCCTTATTTAATTTTTCCCGTTACCCTTACCTTTCCCTTTCTCGTGCCCCGGTGGTGTCTGCTTGCCGCCGCCCGGCGTTACTTCCTTGCCATTCGGTGTGTGAATACTCCAGTTTCCATCCTCATCGACACTGAACGAAGCACCGTTCCCCGGCGGCGTGAACACCGGCGCCTGTTCCTCTTCCGGCTGCTCTGCCTCTTCCTCCGGCTCACCTTCCACAACCGGAACGAGGCGCATATTATCAATAAACATGTCGTACGGCACCGCAGGCTCCACGTCACTCTGATTACGGCCGAGGCCGAACATGAGCGTGAAATCACCCGGGTTCTCGACATTCAGGTACGTCGAGTACGTCGACATCTCCTCGTCCACATCAAACGTCTTCAGACCAGCACCCGCGCCCGTCAATTCCGCACGCACATTCCGCGCCTCCTCCGAACGCATATCAAACTCCAGCTTGTACACGCCCGCTTCCGCAGCAACGTCCTGCATCAGCTGAATGTGGAACCACTCCCAGCCGACCTGCGTCACAGACGCCTTCAGCTCACCGTCCACGACCGAGAAGTCAGCCGTACCACCGCTCGGATCATGATCAGCCATATTAAACACATTCCATGTGAAACCGCCGTTCTCGTCCCCGAATTCAGCTGTTTCATCGAATGTGCCGTCCTCGATCAGGTTCCCGCCTGATTCGACCCAGTTATCCGATTCGTTCGGGTCGGCCGGCGCGGAAGATTCTCCGTCTTCACCGACTTCGACAAGACGGACGTTGTCGAGTTCAATATCATATGGCACGGCAGGTTCCGGGTCGTCGCTGTCGTTACCGAGACCGAAGAGTACCGTGAAGTCTCCCGGCTCTTCAGCTCGGAGCAGCACTTCGTGTGTCTCCCATTCTTCACTGATATCGACATCGACAAGGCGGTAGCCTGCGCCGGTCAGTTCTGTCCGGATCGTACGTGATTCATCTGAACGCGCATCAAACTCCAGCTTGTACGTTCCGGCGGAAGCCGACACGTCCTGCATCAATTGAATCTGCCACCAGTTCCAGCCGGACTGACTCACCTCTGCCTGAAGCGTCCCGTCTACAATGGCGAAATCTGCTTTCCCGCCGTTCGGATCATGATCGGCAAGATTGAAAACATTCCACGTGGAGCCGCCGTTTTCATCCCCGAATTCGGTGGTCGTATCAAACGTGCCGTCCTCGATCAGGTTCTCCCCGATCTCTTCCCAATTTTTCGTTTCATCGACCGGTTCCGGGCCTTCGTCCTCTTCCTCATCGCTCTCTTCCGGATCAATCTTCTCTCCCGGCGGAGGATGCTCCGCATCAGCGTCTTCATAAGCGCGGACATACTCCACTTCCACCTGCGCCGGGAAACCGGTCGTTTCATCCGGGTCGCCGCCGTACCATCCGCCGATGGCCAGATTCAGAATCATGTAGAATTCCTGGTCAAACGGGGCCGGATATTCGCCGTATTTCGTGCTCCACTCCGTTTTCGTGGAGTACAGCTCATCGTTGACATACCAGCGGATTTCGCCCGGCTCCCACTCGACGGCGTACTCATTGAAGTCCGTGGTCGACTGGCCTTCCGGGAAATCATAACTCTGTTCGCTGTATGTATTGTTCGGCCACAGATCGCCGTAATGGATCGCGGCGCCGACTTCATCAGTGTGTGAGCCGCGGTTTTCCATGATGTCGATCTCGCCGGATGCGGCCCATCCGCCGTACACATCATCCTGCGGCATCATCCAGAATGCCGGCCAGAAGCCCTGGCCCTCCGGCAGCTTCATGCTCGCTTCAAAGCGGCCGTATGCCTGACTGAACTTTTCGTCGGTTAAAATTTTGCCGGACGTGTAGTCGTAATCGCCGTGCTCGTCGCTCGTCTGCTCCTCGCGCGCTTCAAGAATCAGCCTGCCGTCCTCGACCCTGACGTTGTCCTCCTGGTACGACTGCTTCTCATTGTTTCCCCAGCCTTCGACATACTCATCGCCGTCGAAGAAACCGTTGCCGATATCGATGCGCCACTTGTCGGTATCAAGCTCCGTACCGTCAAAGTTATCCTCAAACGTCAGCTGCCAGTTCGGTTCGCTGCTTTCCTCCGCCGATACGCCACCTGCAACTCCCTGTGACACGAGAAACATTGCGCCGAATCCTAAAAATGTCCGCTTCCTCATAACATTCCCCTTTCCTGATACCCAGAATAATCTAAAGCGCTTTCGTTTTCAGCGAAAAAAGAAGGTTTTATGTACATGTTTTAAGATGATCTGCGAGCTTAACCTTCTCTTTACCTAAAATAAGTGGTATTTCACCTAATCAAAAACGAAAGCGCTTTCGTATAATGTACACGGTTTCAAATAGTCTGTCAACTTGCTTTTAAAGAGAAAGGAAAATGTACCTAGGAACGGTCCCGGATTCATGTTGACTTAGTCATAACAACAAGGTTTTTGCAGCTCCGGAAAAGAAAAAGCCTGCAGTCAAAAGAGATCATTTCCTGAATGACGGAAATGATCTCTTCGTTCTGCTATACTTTTTCTGCTATTTTCTCTTCTCGGTGGAGTCCCACAATGAAGGTGCGGAGTCCCATAACGGGAGTTCCGAGTCCGATAAGTTGGCGGGGCATTCCCATAAGGAAGGGGTGCGTTCCCACAAGGTCTGAAAATTCCCGTTCCTGCAAAGAATAGTCCCACTTCCCCATCCCCCGGCAGCGAACCACGCTGCCCCTCTGCCAAACCCGTCCGCCGCTTTCAGGCAGATGGCTGCTGCGGCCTTGGCCGCAGCGGTTGTGCCGGACTGAGGCCGGCTTTTCCGGCGGAGTCTCACTTCGGTGGGGTTTAGTCTCACAACTGCGGCTTAGAGTCTAACAACTCCGGCTCCGGCTCCTACAACTCAGGGGGCCATTCTCACTCCGGCCTGAAAGTCTCACTTCCGGCCGCAAAAGTCTCACTTCCCCCGCGTAAATTCCAACAACTACCCGGCAAATTCCAACTTCTCCATCCACCGGCAGCGACCCCCGCTGCCCCTCTGCCAAACCCATCCGCCGCTTTCAGGCAGATGGCTGCGGCGGGTTCAGCCGCAGCGCTCTACCGGCACTCCACCACAATTAAAAACGCCGCCGGAAGGGGGACCGGCGGCGCCTGCTGCGTTAAAACCAGTGCAGCGGCTGGGGGTTGATATTCTGCATGATGTGCTTTGTTTCGGTATATTCGTCGAGTCCCGGTCTGCCGAGTTCGCGGCCGATGCCGGACTGTTTGAATCCGCCCCACGGCGCGTGCGGGAAGTAGACGTTGAATTCGTTGATCCAGACGGTGCCCATCCGCATGCCGGCTGCACAGCTCTCGGCTTTGGCGGTGTCCTTCGTCCAGACGCCGCCGGCGAGGCCGTAAATGGAGTCGTTCGAAATCGCCACTGCTTCCTCTTCGGTGCGGAACGTCTCCACGGTAATGACCGGACCGAACGCTTCCTCCTGCACGATCTGCATGTCCGACGTGCAGCCGGTAAAGATCGTCGGCAGGTAGAAAAAGCCGTCTGCAAGCTCCGGCGCCGAAGGTTTCGCACCGCCGGTGACGAGCTCAGCGCCCTCTTTTTTCCCGTTTTCCACGTAGCGCTCCACCTTCTCCAGGTGCTCTGCGGAAATGAGCGGCCCCATCTGCGTGCTGTCATCAAAGCCGCTGCCGATCGTAAAGGCTTCGACGCGCTGTTTCAGCGCCTCCACGAATGCATCGTGGATCGACTCCTCGACGATAAGGCGCGTCCCCGCCGAGCAGATCTGGCCGGCATGGAAAAACACGCCGTTTAACGCCTGGTCGACTGCCGTATCAAAATCCGCGTCCGCGAAAATGATGTTCGGGTTTTTCCCGCCGAGCTCCAGCGCCAGCTTCTTCACGTTGACGCTTGCCGCCTGCATAATTTTCTTCCCGGTTTCAATGCCGCCGGTAAACGAAATCAAGTCCACGTCGAGACTCGACGAAAGCTCCGCACCGACCGAGTGCCCCGGGCCGAGCACGAGGTTCGCAACGCCTGCCGGCACGCCCGCCTCCTCCATTAATTCGAACACTTTCACCGTCGTAAGCGGCGTAATTTCACTCGGCTTCATCACGAGCGTATTTCCTGTCACGAGCGCCGGCGCGAGCTTCCACGACGCCTGCAGCAGCGGATAGTTCCACGGCGTAATCTGCCCGCACACACCGACCGGCTCACGGACGACGCGGCTCACTGAATCCGGAATCGGCGACGCAATCGCTTCCCCGCCGTCCTTGTCCGCAATCTCCGCATAGTAGCGGAACACACCGGCGATATCATCCATATCCCCGCGGCTCTCCTCCATCGTTTTCCCGGTATCGAGCGTTTCCAGCTCCGCCAGCTCCTCCCGGTCACGCTCTATCAGCTCCGCGATCCGGCGCACAATGGCTCCGCGTTCTGTCGACGACGTTTTCGCCCAGCCGCCTGCGTCAAACGCCTTCCGCGCAGCCTGAATCGCCGCCTCTGCATCCGCCGCACCGCCTTCCTGCGCGACCGCGATCACGTCCTGATTGTATGGATTAATGATCTCCCGCGTCTCGTCCGACAGCGAATCCGTCCACGCTCCATTAATATAGTGATTCACTCGTTTCATCAACAGCAACACGCTCCTACAATTCATTATATTAAATATTTATTTAATCTTTTTAACATACTACCACGTCTCTCCCACCCTGTCAAAACGACGTCCCTACAGGCTTTTCGATCGAAAGAAAGCCGCTTACATTCTGTAGAATCTGCATTTCTATGTCATGAATTCCGCCAATGCCATTGACATTTCTGTTTCATTCGGTAACATAAAGCTTGTGAACAAAATTAAATAATTATTTAACAAGCTTTACTTTGTCGTGAAGGAGGGGACTGGATGGAAGAGTCTTCACAGGCCTCAAGAGAAAAGATCGAGCAGGCAAAAGATAAGGTGATCGGCGCCATTGCAGAGACAATGGATATCTACGGTGTCACTCCGGCTGCCGCGAATCTGTATGCAACGATGTATTTTAAGGACCAGATGACGCTCGACGAGATGCGCGAGGAACTCGAGATGAGCAAGCCGAGCATGAGCACGAGCGTGCGGAAGCTGCAGGAGATCGAGATGGTGAAAAAGACGTACACGCGCGGTTCGAGGAAGCATACGTATGCCGCGGAGAAAAATTTCTTCCGTTCGTTTATGGTGTTTTACTGCCAGATGTGGGAGCGGGAAGTGAAGATGAACATGGAGGCAGTCGAGGAGGCGCAGGAGGATTTAATCAATGCGATTAAGGATCCTGCCAGTACGCCGGAGATTGTGGCTGATGCGAAGAAGTATTACGATCAGCTCGAGGATTCGAAAACGTACTACCGCTGGCTGTCAGACCTCGTTCAGAGTATCCGGAGCGGTGAGATTTTCGAGTTTCTGCCGAAGGAAAAGTAGTGTGAAACGTATTCCTTATCTCTTCTTGGAAACGGAGAAGAGATAAGTTTACTCTATACATATTGTTAAATTTATATTTAACGTATTTAACTTTATTTACTAAAATTCAGTAGAAAGCGTGGGATTTATGATGTTACGAAGCAGAAAAGAACGACGGGTGATGCTGTCCATTTTCGCAGCAGGAGCACTGACTGCGTGCGGAAATACTGAAGAAAATGCAGATAATGAAGCAGCAGCGGAAACAGAAAATGAAGCGCCGGGCACTGAGATCGACGGCGGCGACGGAGACAACGAGCTGACATTTTCCCAGATTAACTGGGCGGAGAATATTGCGGTGACGAATATGTGGAAAGTTATTCTCGAAGACCGCGGCTACGATGTGACGCTGAACCTTCTGGAGATGGGCTTTACGATGGAGGCGCTTGAGAGCGGCGAGCTCGATGCGAACCTGGAGATCTGGCTGCCGGTGCAGGATGCCAACTACCTCGAACAGTATGAGGATACCGTTCATTTCTCCGAAGAGACGTGGTTTGACTCGGCCAAAGTCGGCCTCGTCGTGCCGGAATTCATGGAGGATATAAACAGCATTGAGGACTTGAACGAGAACCGGGATCTGTTCGACGGGGAAATCGTCGGCTTTGACCCGGGTGCCGGTACGATGGAAGTAACCGAAGAGCTGATTGACGACTACGATCTGGACTTCATCCTGCAGCCGAGCTCGGAGCCTGCGATGATGGACGAAGTGCGCCGCGCGGTGGAAAACGAAGAGCCGATCGTCGTGCCGCTCTGGAGTCCGCACTGGGCGTTCTCGAGCTTCGACCTGAAGTTCCTCGAGGATCCGCAGAACGTGTACGGCGGCACGGAGAAGATCCACCATGCCACGCGCGAAGACTTCGCGGACGACCACCCGGAAGTAAGCCAGTGGTTTAAAAACTGGAAGATGAACGACGAGCAGATCGGCAGCCTGATCAACGAAGTAGAAAGCACCGAAGATCCACTCGAAGGCGCGAGAAACTGGGTCGAAGACAACCAGGATCTTATCGATGAGTGGGTAACCGAATAAGTATGTTGAAAGGCCGGGAGCAGTCCCGGTCTTTTTTTGTGCATGGCGGGCGGTTCTCAGCCCGCGGTGGATTCGGTGGTTCTGCTTTGTTTTAAAAAAAGCTCGGCTACGCCTCGCCCTTTGGGTGCGGACGTAGCCTATTTTTTGAGCATCGAATGATCATGCGTGATGCCATGAATGCTCGTATAATAAACCGGAACCATTTCCCCTCCGCACTGT
>NZ_PVNS01000006.1 GCF_002993335.1 Alkalicoccus urumqiensis
CGTCATTCCGAAGGAATATTTTCCTCCGATAACGAGGGCAGAATACAAAATGATAGTTTAACAGAGAGACAGTTGTATTGGTTTTTCTATATTGATTTTCCATAATGCCACTGTATCATTTTAATGTGTTTACTGCAACATTTCCCCCGAGAAAAACGAACGATTCATCCTACGATTTAAACCGTAGGCTTTCTCGTTCGGAAGTCCGTAAACAAAACAAGGAAATAGAAGCCGGCTTGTGGAAAAGAAAACGAAAGGGAGGCGGGGACGATGATCCGGACGAGTATCGCACGGCACGAGCGCGGGTGGTCGATGACAGAACATACGCATAAGGAGGGGGAAATCAGTGTCGTTCTGTCCGGAGAGCCGTACGCAGCGGTCAACGGCGAATTGGTACGGGCGGTTCCCGGTACGGTGCTGCAGTTTGCGCCGGGAACTCCTCACGCCTTTCAGGCAGACGGGCGGGTCCGGTTTGCGGTGCTTCATACAGAGCAGCGGATTCAGGAAACGTCAGTCACGTATTTGAGGCCGGGAGATGCGGCGGTTTACGAGCAGCTTTTCCGCAGGTGGCTCATGGATGCAGAAGGGGCCGAAGCACTGCAGCATGCCTGGATGGAGCTGCTTTGTACCTTTGCCTCAGCCCACGCTTCCAGCTCCCATGCGTATCCAGTCACGGTAGCCGCGGAAGCGCTGGCCGAAGGAAGCGGAACCATTGGCGAAGCTGCGGCGGAGGCCGGATGGTCGATTTCCTCGTTCCGGCGCCGCTTTATCGAACAATACGGCATGGCGCCGAAGCAGTATCAGCAGCTCCACCGCTTGAACAAAGCCAAGCAGCTGCTCCGGGAAGGAGAGCCGGAGGTGGAGCGGATCGGTCAGGAACTCGGTTTCCAGACGGTCCATGCATTCAGCCGCTGGTTCAAACAGCAGACCGGGATGGCTCCGACCCGCTGGTACCAGGCGCAGCACGATGCGCGAAATGGATAAACAAAAGACCAGAACGGATAAAGACAAGGACTCCGGCGGCACCTATACTGAACGTATCCAGCCAAAAGGAGGACCCACACATGAAAATGACGATGGGAAAAAACACGATGGAGCTTCCCTCCAGAGAACTAACGACACTACGGGATTCGACGGACCTGTTGGAGGATACCAGTGCGCTTCAGGAACGACTGCAGGAGGACGGCTGCCTGCTTCTGCGCGGGTTTCATCCGAGAGAAGAGGTACAGCGGGCGCGTCTCGGTATCCTGGAGGAATTGGAGAAGGAGAAGAAGCTCGACAACACGAAACCGAAGGAAGAAGCGTGGGCGGCAGCGGGCGCAGGCGGCGCGTTTTACGGCGGGTCCCGGGCAGAGGGGCCCCGCTCTCTCAAGCCGTTTTACGATCTCGTCGAGCACGAGCGGGTGCTTTCGTTCTTCAGCCGGCTATTCGGTGAAGAGGCGGTGGCGCTCGCCTACAAGTGGCCGCGTGCGGTACCGCCCGGCGGAAGCACCGGTGCCCATTATGACAACGTCTATATGGGCCGCGGAACAGAAAAACTGTACACGATGTGGCAGCCGCTCGGTGATATTTCCTATAAAGACGGACCGCTTGCCATCAGCCTCGGATCACACAAACTGGAAAAACTGAAGCAGACGTACGGCCGGATGGACGTTGATATCGATCATGTCGAAACCGGCTGGTTTACGCACGAACCGCTGGAAATGGTGGACCGGTTCCACACGCAGTGGGCGACAACCGAATTCCAGATGGGCGATGTGCTTCTGTTCGGTATGTATACAATGCACAGCTCGTTCAACAATGAGAGCCCGCGCTTCCGCATCAGCGCCGATACCCGCTTCCAGCCGGCTTCGGAACCGATGGACGAGCGCTGGATCGGCGATCATCCGAAAGGGCACTATGCCTGGGGAAAAGAAAAACCGCTCGTCCCCGTTGAAGAAGCACGCCGCTGGTGGGAGGAAGAACTGAAGTAAACGTTGTAATAGAACAGAGGCAAATTCAACGCAGATTCATAGTTATTGCTTTTTGTTATAGGACACTTCTCCGCTCCCCGGCAGAAGCTTGCCGTGGGCTTGTCTTCCAGCCGGGCGCTGTCTGCACGGCTGCAGCGCATGAGCGGAGCCGGCCTATGGTTTGAGCCGCAGGGCAGCGCTCATCTGCCATGCGGCGCGGCCGCGCGGAGCCATGCTTCTTCAATCGAAGCATAGTCCAGCTCCAGCGCCTGCTCTGGTTCCTTCACCCCTGCCGGGCACTCCGAAGTGATTTCGTTGATGGCAAAGCAGACTAAGTGACTCATAATAACGGCAGCACAAGCTGTCTGATTTATTCAGCAGAGGGCCTTCAAAAAACCTGTTTTCTGCTATAGACTGGCAGTTTCCTGCTAGTTTACGATGATTTCTCAGCCGAAACCGGAAGTCGTCGACTCCGGGAGGATCCGAACGAGGCGAAAATCCACGCCGCGTCAAGCGGCTGAAAGCACGAGCGGAGCCGGCCTTTGGTTTAAGCCGCAGGGCAGCGATTTTCTGTCATGCGGCGCGGCCGCGCGAAGCCGTGCCTCTTGTAATTGAAGTATTGTCCAGCTGCAGCGCCCACTTGCTCGAGGTTCCTTCACCCCTGCCGAAGAAAGCAAAGAGCAGCTTTCGTCGGCAGGGCCTCCAGGACAGGTCGCTCGTGACCAGGGCGCTTCCGCTTTTCAGATTCCCTCCGGAACGCGTACGGGTGCAGGTGAAGGCAGAGGTATACTTATTCACTCTCTATTACTCTGTCTCCACTCTGAACAGACTGTGTAAACGCAGTCTGTTTTTTTGATTTGCAGAAGCGGAACTTTCGGAGAAAAAAAGGAAGCTTTCCTGCCGTGGAGGCGGTCCGGCAGGGTTGGAAAAAATTATTCAAAAAAATTATGAAAAAGGGTTGCAATCTATTTTCGTTGTTATATAATAAAAAACATATTAAACAACTGTTATAAAACAGTAATCAAAACCAGCAGGGAGGGATTGGATGAGCTGGACAGAGGTGGAAGGCATTCATATTCATGAAACGCTGTACCAGTTTTTAGAACAGGATGTGCTGCCGAAGACATCCATGGAAACAGCTTCTTTCTGGAAGGGGGCTGCCGCACTGATCCGGGAAATGCAGCCGCAGATCCGGGACGTGCTTCAAAAACGCGAAGAGCTGGAACAGCGTGTACATCAGTATCATAAGGAACATCCCGGCCGCCCCGATCCCGAAGCCTACCGATCGTTTTTAACATCGATCAACTATCTGGAAGAAGCGGCTGAACCGCAGCCGGTGCAGACGACGAATATCGATCCGGAAGTGGCCGAGCAGGCCGCACCGCAGCTCGTCGTCCCGCTCTCCAACGCGCGCTATGCGCTGAACGCATTAAACGCCAGATGGGGAAGCCTTTACGACGCTCTTTATGGAAGCGATATCATCGATGAAACAGAAGGTGCAGAGAAGGGCAGTACGTACAATCCGGCAAGAGGTGCCAGGGTGACGGCGTATGCAAAGAAGCTTCTGGATCAGTGGTTTCCGCTGGAAGAAGGAAGCCACGCGGAAGTTTCCGCCTATACCCGGAAAGAAAATGAACTCGTCGTTACACTTGAAGGCGGAAACGAAACGGCGCTTCAGGAGCCGGAACGCTTTATCGGCTCGAGCGGGGAGGATACATTTTACTTCCTTCATCATAAGCTTCACACCGCCATTCATATTGACCGCAGCCACCCCGTCGGCCGGGCGGATCCAGCCGGCATTAAGGACATTGAAATGGAAGCGGCGCTCACTGTCATCATGGACGCGGAAGACAGCGTGGCTGCCGTGGACGCCGACGATAAATGCACGGTGTACCGGAACTGGCTCGGCCTGATGGAAGGCACGCTCCGCGCCGACATGGAAAAAGGCGGCCGCACCGTGACACGGGAGCCGGCACCGGATAAAATCTACCGGAACAAAGCCGGCGGCGAAAGCCGTCTCCGTGGACGGGCACTGCAGCTCATCCGGAACGTCGGTCACCTGATGACGACCGACATGATTCTCGATGAAAACAGAGAACCGGTATCGGAAGGACTCGTCGACGGGCTTGTCACCGCCTTGATCGGCTCACTTGATCATCGGCAGAATCGGCCGAATTCTCCTGCCGGCTCCATTTACATCGTCAAACCAAAAATGCACGGCCCAGCAGAGGCCGCCCTGACCGACACGTTGTTTTCACGGATCGAGGAATTACTTGGACTCCCGGCGTATACGATCAAGGTCGGGGTGATGGATGAGGAGAAGCGGACGTCACTGCAGCTTCGGGGGGCTATTCAGGCGGTGAGGCGGAGAATTTTCTTCATTAATACCGGCTTCCTGGACCGGACCGGCGATGAAATTCATACGGCGTTTTACGCGGGACCGATGATCCGGAAGCAGGAGATGAAGGATGCGCCGTGGCTTGCGGCCTACGAAACGGCGAATGTGGAAGCCGGGATGGAGGTGCTTCTGCATCAGCGGGGCCAGATCGGCAAAGGAATGTGGGCGATGCCGGACGAGATGAAGCAGATGCTCGAACAGAAGCAGTCCCAGCTCCGCGCCGGCGGCAGTACCGCCTGGGTGCCTTCGCCGACCGCGGCAGTGATCCACGCGATTCATTACCACGAGGTGGATATGGACGACGTGTATGAGTCGCTTCCGCCGGCTGCCCCGGAGAAGATGCTGATCGTCCCGGTCGAGGAAAACCCGTCGTGGACCGATGAGGAGATTCAGATGGAGCTTGAAACGAACGCGCAGGCCATTCTCGGCTACGTTGTCCGCTGGGTGGACCAGGGGATCGGCTGCTCCAAAGTGCCGAACCGGGAAGGAACGGCGCTGATGGAGGACCGGGCGACGCTCCGGATCGCAAGCCAGCATATGGCGAACTGGCTGTACCACGGCATCTGCAGCGAAAACGACGTGCACGAGGTGATGCGCCGCATGGCGGCACTCGTGGACGAGCAGAACGCAGGGGACCCGGCGTACCGGCCGATACATCCGGATCTGGAGACGCATCCAGCCTATCAGGCAGCGCTTGAACTCGTCCTGGAAGGGCACCGGCAGCCGAACGGCTACACAGAACCGATTCTGCACCGGAAACGAAGAGAAGTGAAAGAGGCACAGAAACAGCATTCCTAATTATGCGGACCGGTGAGAGCCGGTCTGACTACCAAATTGGAGAGGGGTAATTACAATGAGAATGATGACACGCGAAATGACGTCCGCAGAGGAATTGGTTCGGAAGTGGATGATGAACCAGCAGGAAATCGGCCGCACAACAGAGGATATGAAGCATACGCGCTTTGTTTACGGCAGCCGGATCATGGAAATCGGGGAAGATGGTACGATTCGGGAGCGGAGCGAAGGCGATGTCATTATTTTCCGCTCTCCGGAACAGCCGCAGCCACCGGCGCATCTGTGCCGCTGCTGTTCGATGGAATATGACACAGAGAAAGATGCACTGCAGTGCTGCGCATACCTGGACTAATTTTTCTGTCTTATCTGTTATATAACATAACTTAAAAATAAAAACTGTTTGGTACAGGAGGAGATAGTATGACACAAAGAAATGAACTGACAGCCATGTGGGAAAGCAGCCGATTTGAAGGAGTGGAGCGCCCGTACACGCCGGAGGAAGTTCTCCGGCTCCGTGGATCGCTGCAGATCGAACATACACTGGCCCGGCGCGGCGCAGAGCGTCTCTGGAGCTCCATGGAAGAGAAGCCGTACATTAACGCGCTCGGCGCCCTCACCGGCAACCAGGCGATGCAGCAGGTGAAAGCAGGACTCGAAGCCATTTACTTAAGCGGCTGGCAGGTCGCCGCTGATGCGAACCTCTCCGGGGAAATGTACCCCGATCAGAGCCTGTACCCGGCAAACAGCGTGCCGCACGTCGTACGCCGCATCAATCAGACGTTCCAGCGAGCCGACCAGATTCAGACGGCGGAAGGCGGCGGGGAAACAGACTGGTTTGCGCCGATCGTCGCTGACATGGAAGCTGGATTCGGCGGACCGCTCAACGTTTTTGAACTTGCCAAGCAGATGATCGAAGCCGGCGCAGCAGGTGTTCACCTCGAGGATCAGCTCTCCTCTGAGAAGAAATGCGGCCATCTCGGCGGAAAGGTGCTTCAGCCGACGCAGGTAGCTGTCCGGAACCTGATTTCCGCGAGGCTTGCAGCGGACGTCAGCGGGGTGCCGACCGTCATTATCGCCCGCACCGATGCGAACGCAGCGAACTTGATCACGAGCGATGTCGACCCGTACGATCATGAATTTTTAACCGGGGAACGGACGGCGGAAGGATTTTTCCGGACGACACCGGGGATCGAGCAGGCGATTTCACGCGGCCTGGCCTACGCGCCGTACGCAGACCTTCTCTGGTGTGAAACGAGCGAGCCGGATCTCGACGAGGCGCGCCGCTTTGCGGAAGCGATTCATGAGAAGTTCCCTGGCAAAAAGCTCGCCTACAACTGCTCGCCGTCGTTCAACTGGAAAAAGAAGCTGGAGCCGGAGGTTATTGCCTCGTTCCAGGAGAAGCTCGGAAAGATGGGCTACGCGTTCCAGTTCGTGACACTCGCCGGTTTCCACGCGCTGAACCACAGCATGTTTGAACTGGCGCTCGGCTACCGCGACCGCGGCATGGCTGCCTACTCGGAGCTGCAGCAGCGTGAATTTGCATCCGAAAAAGACGGCTACACCGCGACGCGCCACCAGCGGGAAGTCGGCACCGGCTACTTCGATGAAGTATCGCAGGTCATTTCCGGAGGCACCTCCTCCACGCTCGCCATGTCGCACTCCACCGAAACCGCACAGTTTTAAATGGATAGCCGCCCGGGGTCCCAGCCGATCCCGGGCGGCTTTTTTGCTTTGGGGAAAAGTGTGGGGGCAGCGGGTGTAGCTGCCGGTGGATAGGAGTTGATGGCTAAGTTGGAATTTCATGGTGCGTTATGGGAATTCTCACAGGAGAAGTGGGAATTTCGGTACTGGAAGTTGGACTTTCCGATCGGTTTGGGAATGGGTTCCGGAGTTATAGGACTCGCAGCGGGAGTTGTGGGACTCCCGGCCGCCGTTGTCGGACTGGCACCGTCCGTAATGAGACTCCGCCGGGAGCCATACCCCAAACAACAGCTGCAGGCGAGCCCGCAGCAGCCGTGCTCCGGAAAGAAAAAGATAAGACACATGCCGTTGTCCCGGTCATTCAGCCAGTTTTTGTTGAGCGCTTTCTGCTAAGCTGGGCGTAACGTTCTGTTCGTGAGTCCCGAAAAAGAAAGGGTGTTTGGATGAAAAGGAAGGTTCTCGTCTGGCTGGTGCTGATTGCCATTTTTGCTGCAGGAACAGGTGCAGGAGCTGCGACAAGCAAGATGATCGAAGTGTATTACAACGTCAATGACATTAAGATCAACGGGGAATCGGCGATGCCGTCGAATCCGGACAACAATCCATTCATCTACAACGGCACCACGTACGTACCGCTCCGGTTCGTCAGCCAGGAGCTCGGTGAAACGGTCAAATGGGACGGCGCGACGAAAACGATCACCATCGGCGGCCCGTCGGAAGGTGCCGGCACGGTCGGAAATGGCGTGCAGTATTTGACGTATCAGCAGGACCACTTCCAGGGACAGGGGAAACTGGGTGTGGACGGCAGAGTGATTCACAGTGACTGGTTCAGCCTGGCAGGATCCATTACTTCCCACGAAGGGAAATCATACGGGACTTACTTAGCTCTCGGCTTCAACAGCACTGCATCAAAAAATGTGTATTATGAACTTGCAGCAAATAATCAATACCGGACGATGACCGCAGAACTTGCGATTGTCGATGAAACGAAAAATAGAAGCGGTACCGGCCAGGTGAATATTTACGCAGACGGCCGGAGAGTGGCTTCAGAAACCATTCAGCCGGGAATGCGGATGAAAAATCTCAGCGTGAATGTAAACGATGCAGATGTCATTAAAGTGGAGTATGTCAGCATGGACGGCTATCCGCCTTCTGCTCTCCTCGGCAACCTCCAGTTCAACAAATAACATAACAAAAAGCGCTCCGGTCGTTTCCGGAGCGCTCTTATTATGGCTTTACCAGTCGTTTTCCTGCGCGAGCATGGCGACGGCCATGGCATTCATGTCCCGGCTGCCGACGGTTTCGGCGTACTCGGCCGTGATGATGCCGCTTGTGGAAAGCAGGCAGCGGATGTGTGCAGCCAGGTCCGGATGGACGGTGCCGCCCGCCTTTTTGTACGAACGAAGCAGCCGGTCCAGGCTGTCTTCGCCGAAAAGGAGCAGGTGGGAGGCAAAGTCGGTCGACACGTCGCCCGCGCCCGCTTCGGTCCAGTCGATCAGTCCGGTGACGGCGGAGCTCCGGTCGATCAGAATATGACCGGGGTGGAGATCGCCGTGAAACACGCCCGGCGCATCCGGCCAGTATGCTTCCTGCTCAAGCCACGTCGCCCAGCGTTTCTTCCGCGCAGGATGCACGGTGTAGGTGCGGAGGGTCCAGTCGATGCGGCGCTCCATCTCCGCGCGGAAATCCCGTACGATACGGATGCCGGCCGCTTCGGCTGCATGTACCGGCACGGCGTGCAGGGAGGCGAGCGTCGAGCCGAGGGAATCGTAGTAAGCCTCCGGGAGGTTTCCGCGGTCCAGCACCCAGCGGTAATCCTGAAGTTCCGGGTCGATCGTTGCGGCAGGCGTCCCCGGCACAGCCGGATACGCGATCAGCTCCTCTGAGAAAATCCGCCAGTCGGGAACGGCAAACGTGACGTGCTCTTTCAGCACGGCGAGCAATCGTCTTTCTCTCTCCGCATGACGCATCGATGCCTCAGAGCGCGGCAGGCGGAGGATCCACTGCTGTCCGCTCTGATCCGCTGCATGAGCGGCCAGGAAATCGACGCCCGATTCGTTCAGTTTTACGGTCGTATCGTTCAAAAGAAGCCCGTGTTTCGCTGCAAGCTGTATGATGTCTGTTTGATTCATTCGTTAACGCCCCGCTTTCTTCATTTTTTTCACGAAAATGAAGAAGCGTATCGGATTCTTCCGGGAAGCATACACAGCCCTCCTCTAAAAAATTAAAGCAGCCGCTCGTTCCGTTTTTCCATCCGTTTGAAATGATAGAGGAACCGCTCTTCCTCCTGCTCGTTCAGCTCGTACGTGCCGAGGGTGCCGCTGTTTTCACGGAGGGCGAGCAGCGCACGGTGCTGGATCTCTTCGCAGGCCATTGTTTTTCCAAGAATCTCACTCAAGGAGGCCATCGTTTCCGGAACGATATCCGGGTAGTGGTATTTCACCGGTCCGCCGGAGGCCGCCTGGCGGTAAAATTCCCGGATGACCTCGGCCCGGGCCGCCCCGCTTTCTTCCATCGCCAGGTAAATCTGCACGGCGATGCCGCCGCGGATCCGGCGCTGGGAAATGCCGGCGAATTTCCGTCCGGCAACGCTTAAGTCATACCGTCCGGGGCAGTAGGACGTTTCGATTTCGCCGTCTTCGATCTTCCCCTCCAGCTCCGGAAGAAGCGAGCGGATGAAAGCGACCATCGCTTCGTAGCCTTCATCAATCGAGAGCGCGCTTGAATCGGGAAAGAGGAGCGAGAGGTTGTAGACGTGCCGGTCGAGGACGACAGCCAGTCCGCCGGAGTTGCGGACGATCACTTTGTAGCCCTGGGAATGCAGGAAGTCCACGCCTTCCTCGATGCCGGGCAGGCGGCTGTCCTGAATGCCGAGCACGATCGTTCGTCCGTGCACCCAGCTTCGTGCAATGCCGGTATCCTCCAGTCTTCCGGCCGTTTCACATAATGTATCGTCCATCGCAAACGAAGCCATCGGATTCATCGACAGCCCGGTGACAGACTGATCGATCATGAGCCACTGCTTCCTCTGCAGGACGGAGGGGATTGATGTCATGAATACGTTCGTCCTTTCTCTGTTTCACTGCCAGCCATTATATCACGCAGCGCGGATTCCTGTGGAAAAAGATTGCCCCGGCCGCACGGGAAAGGTACAATAATTCCTGTCATGAATCATACATAGAACGGGTATAGAACAGAAGCCGGGAGGAGGAGCTGCCATGGGACGTCCGGATGGCCAGTTAGTAGAAGAAAAGGTATTTAAAGATCCGGTCCACCGCTACATTCACGTGCGCGATGAGCTGATCTGGGAGCTGATCGGGACCCGTGAATTCCAGCGGCTCAGACGGATCCGCCAGCTCGGCACGACCTACGTCACGTTCCACGGGGCGGAGCATACGCGCTTTAACCATTCCCTCGGCGTCTACGAAGTGATGCGGCGGATGGTCGAGAACCTCGAGAAGAAAATGACGTGGGATGAAGACGAGCGGCTCGTCTGTCTCGCCGCGGCGCTGCTGCACGATATCGGCCACGGTCCGTTTTCCCATTCCTTTGAAAAGGTGTTCGGAACGGACCACGAGGACTGGACGAGAAGGATCATTACCGGGGACACCGAAGTGAATGCGGTCCTCTCCCGTATGGGGAGTCGTTTTGCGGAGAGGGTTGCGGACGTGATTGGGAAAACGTACGAGAATAAGCTGATCGTCAGCCTGATTTCGAGTCAGATTGATGCCGACCGCATGGATTATCTGCTTCGGGATGCGTTCTACACCGGGGTGAGCTACGGTAATTTTGATATGGAGCGGATTCTTAGAGTGATGCGGCCGCAGGAGGATCAGGCGGTGTTTAAGCTGAGCGGCATGCACGCGGTGGAGGATTACATCATGAGCCGCTACCAGATGTACTGGCAGGTGTATTTCCACCCGGTGACGCGGAGTGCCGAGGTGATTTTGAGCCGCATTCTGCACCGGGCGCGGGAATTAATGCGCGGCGGCTATCCATTTCGTCAGGAGCCGGTCCACTTTCAGTCGCTGTTTTCCGAGACGCTGTCGATCCGGGATTATATCCGGCTTGATGAATCGCTCGTGCTGTACTACTTCCAGGAGTGGGAGGACGAGGAGGATCCGATTCTGCGGGATTTGTGCCGGCGCTTTATGAACCGGCATTTATTTAAGTATGTGGAGTGCGACCCGAGCAAGCAGATGCTGATCTGGCCGGAGCTTCAGGAGCTGTTCCGGAAAATCGGGCTCGATCCATCCTACTATTTGATCATTGATTCTTCGTCGGATCTCCCGTACGATTTTTACCGGCCCGGAGAAAAGGACGAACGCCTGCCGATTCATCTGCTGATGCCGGACGGTTCGCTGAGCGAGCTGTCGCGCCAGTCGGATATCGTGGAGGCGATCTCCGGAAAGAAACGGACGGACCACAAGCTGTATTACCCGCGTGACCTTTTGGAGGATCAGTCGGAATACGCCGAGGAAAAACGCCGGATTTTGACGCTTTTACATGCACAGGAGGGATCATAATGCTGCAGGAACATGCCAAGCTGCTCGCCCTATTGAAAGAGACCGATGAGGTGACCGGGCGGAAAAAACTGCAGAAGCTGGTGTACATAGCCAAGCGGCTCAAGCAGCCGTTCCAGGAGAAATTTCAGTTTCATATGTACGGACCGTATTCCGAGGAGTTGACGCTGCAGATGGAAGAGATGGCGCAGGCTTCGTTTATTCAGGAAACGCACGAGCAGAAGGGCGGCTACTATCAGTACCGCTATTCGCTGACGCCTGCCGGGGAGGAATTTCTCGACGCGGCGATGCCGGAGGGAGCCGGTCTGGATGCGGAGCTTTTGGAAACGCTGAACGAGCGGAGTGCCAAGTTTTTAGAGCTCGTGTCCACGGTGCTCTATTTCGACCAGCTGCCGAAAGAGGAAGTCAAGGCGAAGGTGTATAAGCTGAAAGCCCGCCAGAACTACAGCGATGAAGATATCGATGAAGCCTACGCGTTTATCGATGCGCTCCGGAAACGCTGAGCGGCATAAAAAGACTGTCAGACGATTTTTTGTCTGACAGTCTTTTCGAATCGATTACTGGTCGGCCGGCCGGACGCCTGCTTTCCCGTAGTTGTTCGGAGACATTTCTTCAATAACGACGGTGACTTTCTCGGCAGGAGCCTGCGTCGTGCTCGTGACGGCTTCTGTCACTTGTTCCACGAGTGCTTTTTTCTGGTCGTCGGTGCGCCCTTCCAGCATTTTTACGGTTACGATCGGCATAAAATCCTCTCCTTTTATTAATATGGAATGCAGCATTTGTGCCGCTGTGTTTCAGTATACTAGAAATTTACCGCCGGCGCCCGGCTTGCCAACCGCCGGTTCCGCTGTGGTAAACTGGAGAGAGGGAAAACACGACAAGGAGGATGAATCCACATGAATGAAGCAGATCGGAAGAAGAATGAGAAAATCAAAAAAATGAGCGGCAGTTTCAATATATTAAGCAACGATTCCACCGACGGCCACGGCGGCTACGGTGTCGGTACGATCAATTTGAACAACGTCACCCCGGTATTTGTTGATCCGGAGGAAAACACCGCATTTATCGACATGGGGGCGCTTCACGCGCGGAGTGACGTGGAGAAGCGGATCAAGTTTCTAAAGGACAGACAGGAAGTACCGAACGGCAAGCTGTACTGGCTCGTCTGGGTGACAGTCGAGCATCTTGACGGAAAACCGGCCTATACGGGTGTCGGTGCCTGCGAGATGATCGTCGACCGTTCGATCCGCCGCGGCTACAAGAGCATGCCGGAGCACGTGAACAACATGGATAAATCGATGAAAGGAAAAATTGCCGTCGATCATATGGACGACCGCTCCAAGGGCGTTCTCCGCCGTTTCCTGAAAGACTTTAATCAGGAGTACTGGGATGCGTCGACCGATGAATTGAAAAACCATCTCCACACAGACGACGAATAGAGCACGGCCGGCAGCGCTGAGAAGCTGCCGGCTTTCTTTCTGCCGGAAGCCTGTTTGTGAACAAAGTGTGACGAAGGGGTGTTTTCCATTGAGTCCCACCCTCAGATTTAGTACACTTTAATTCACACGCAAGCACCATACTAAGACAGGAAAACAGACGAACGGGACCCACACACTCCCCTTCGTCTGTTTTTCTTTTTGTGTTTTTAAGTAGATGGCTGCGGCGGGTTCAGCCCGCAGCGGTTATAAACGTATTGCCGGCCGCGTCAAGCCGTGCTTCTGCCGGGCAGTGCCAATCGTCAAATGAGAACTTGTGTTCCCTTTTAAGTTGTGCTATGATAGCGTTAACAATGACTCGGGCGTTCACTAAAGAAAGGGGCTGTTCCTGATGAATTGGCAGCGCATTGTTCCGCATATCTGGCTGGAGGAGAAGGCAGTGGAGGCCGGCAGACTGTATGCAGAAGCATTCCCGGATAGTCAGTTTCTCTCCCATATCGTACTGCCGGATACCCCGTCCGGCGATGCAGAAGTGGTCAACGTGGAGATCTGCGGTCAGCTGTTTCAGCTTCTCGGCGGCGGTCCGCTCCATGCGCACAATCCGTCGATTTCCTACATGGTGTCGTTTTCCGACAAGAAGGAACTGGACCGATCGTGGGAAAAGCTTCAGGAGGACGGACAGATCATGATGCCGCTCGATGCCTACCCGTTCAGCGAGCGTTTCGGCTGGGTGCAGGACAAGTACGGTGTGTCGTGGCAGCTCATGTACGCGCCGCATGCGGAGGTGCAGCGTGTCACACCGGCGCTCATGTTTACCGGTGAACAGGCCGGAAAAGCGGAGGAGGCTGCGGCGCATTACATGGCGCTCGGCGGCGGAGAAATGATGGAAGGGCACTTCATGCGTCACGGTTCCGGAATGGAATTCGATGAAGAAGGGACGATTGCCTATGCACGGTTCTCGGTGGATGGCAGTCAGCTTGTTGTGATGGACAGCGCCTATCCGCACGGATTTTCGTTCAACGAAATGCATTCGCTGATCTACCAGGGAGCGTCGCAGGAAGAGCTGGACCGGGCGTGGGAGCACTTGAGCGCCGATCCGAAGGCTGAGCAGTGCGGCTGGCTGAAAGACCGCTACGGCGTTTCATGGCAGGTCGTTCCGGTGGAGATGAACGATATTATGGAACGTGCGGACCACGAGCAGCTGCGGCAGCTCGTGCAGGTGTTCCTGCCGATGAAAAAGCTGGACGTGGATGAAATCAAAAAGGCCGTATCTTTCTCCTGAACAGCAGGAGAATGCCAAAGCATACGTACGAATCAGCCGGAGCGGATGGGACGCTTCGGCTTTTTTCTTTGAAAGAAAGCCGCTGATTTCTGCTTTTCCACCAGGAGCACTTGCGGTCCGGTCCGATTTCCGCTATTTTTGGAAAGGAAGATCGAATGACAGGACGTTCGTGAACGAATGAGGAGGAGAAAACATGAGTATCTGGTTTACCGAAAAACAGACCGAGCATTTCGGAATTACCGCCGAAATTACACAAACCTATGTCAGTGAGCAGACGGAGTTTCAGAAGCTGGACGTTGTGGAGACGAAGGAGTTCGGCAATATGCTGCTTCTCGACGGCATGGTCATGACGACGGAGAAGGATGAGTTCGTCTACCATGAAATGATGGCCCACGTGCCGCTTCACACGCATCCGAACCCGGAGCACGTGCTCGTTGTCGGCGGCGGGGACGGCGGCGTGATCCGCGAGATTTTAAAGCATCCGGAAGTGAAAACAGCGACGCTCGTCGAAATCGACGGCCGTGTGATTGAATGCTCGAAGGAGTACCTGCCGTCCATCGCAGGTTCGCTCGACGATCCGCGCGTGACGGTGAAAGTAGCGGACGGCTTTATGCACATCGCTGAAAGCACGGAAGCGTATGATGTCATCATGGTTGATTCCACGGAGCCGGTCGGCCCGGCGGTAAATCTGTTTACACGCGGGTTTTACGAAGGGATCTCCAAAGCGCTGAAGCCAGACGGTGTATTTGTCGCGCAGACCGACAACCCGTGGTTCCAAAAGGAACTGACAGGAAGCGCGTTCCGCGACATTCAGGAGACGTTTCCCGTCACCCGCCTGTACACGGCAAACATTCCGACGTACCCGAGCGGCCTCTGGACGTTTACGCTCGGATCCAAAGTCTACGACCCGCTTCAGGTGGATGAAGAGCGCTACCACGCGTTTGAAACGAACTATTATACGCGCGCCATCCACCACGCTGCATTCGTGCTGCCGAAATTCGTGCAGGATGTGCTGAGAGGAGACGCGTAAATGTTTTTCGACGAAAAATATTCCGGCCGGAAATACATTCTGGCTGATAAAACGTATGAGGAGGCGCCGATCGTCTTTTTCGGACTGCCGATGGACTACACGGTCAGCTTCCGTCCGGGCTCTCGTTTCGGACCGAACCGGATCCGCGAGGCGTCGATCGGTCTGGAGGAATACAGCATCCACCAGGACCGGAGTCTGGAAGACATATCGGTTCATGATGCCGGCGACATGCTTCTGCCGTTCGGCAACGCCGCCAAAAGCCTCGAGCAGATGCGCACGTACGCCGGTCAGCTCTACCGCGACGGCAAGTTTCCGCTCGCTGCGGGTGGCGAGCACCTCGTCAGCTGGCCGCTCATTCAGGCGGCGCACGCCGAATATCCGGATCTTATTCTCATCCATATCGATGCCCATGCGGATCTGAGGGAGGAATATGAAGGCGAGACGCTGTCGCACTCCACGCCGGTCCGGAAGGCGTGCGGCCTGCTCGGTCCGGAAAATGTCTATTCGTTCGGCATCCGCTCCGGCATGAAAGAGGAGTTCGACTACGCGCGGGAGTCAGGCATGCACCTGAGCTTATTTGACGTTAAGAAGCCGCTGCAGCGCGTGCTTCCGTCCCTTCAAGGAAAAAACGTCTACGTAACCATCGATATCGACGTGCTCGACCCGGCCTATGCTCCTGGAACCGGGACGCCGGAAGCAGGCGGCATCACTTCCCGGGAGCTTCTGGAAGCGATCGGGCTGATAGCCGATGCGGATATGACGGTCGTTGGAGCGGACCTGGTCGAAGTGGCGCCGGCCTATGATCCGGCAGAACAGACGTCTGTTGCCGCAGCGAAGTTTCTGCGCGAGATGATGCTCGGCTTTCCGAAAGACAGAGAGTGCCGGTAACGCGGTCCGCGCCGGCCTTTTCAATCGAACGCGGCGTTTTCCCCGGCACGGCCCTTGATTGGGGGTTGTGTTCTCCGTTATAATTAACGGGTTATGAGGAAAGGAACGGGTGAATACGCAATGAATAAGATGGATGTAGCGATCCGGATTCAGACGACGATCCGGGACGGAAAGCAGCGCGAGCGTCATACGATGGACTGCGAGGGGGAGCTGATGTGGCGCGGGAGTCTTCTCGTTCTCCGCTTTCAGGAGCCGCACGAGGAGGAGACGGACCGGACGCACCAGACGATGCAGCTCCGGGACGGGCGCCTCTCCGTGCAGCGGAAGGGTGCTGTGGAGATGAATCAGCGCTTTGTGGAAGGTGTGAAAACGGAGGGGACGTTTACGAGTGCGGCCGGACCGATGCTTATGGAAACCGACACAGAGACCGTTGATTATACGTGGAATGAAGCGGAGCAGCAGGGGCGGATTAATCTTGTCTACGTGCTCCGCCTGGCCGGGCAGCAGACCGGCACATACAGTATGGTAGTGACATTTGAGGAGGGACGCCAGGGATGAGCCAGATGGAGGAACTGAAAGGAAAACTGAAGGAACAGCTGCACCAGGCAGTGGTAAGCGCCGGACTTGCGGATGCGTCCGAGATTCCGGAGATCGTTATTGAAACGCCGAAGGATAAAGCACACGGAGATTTTGCGACGAACCTTGCGATGCAGCTCGCACGTGTGGCGAAGAAGGCACCGCGCGCGATTGCGGAGGATATCGCCTCCCACGTTGACCGGAGCGAAGCAGGCATCCGCGAGCTCGATATCGCCGGACCCGGCTTTATTAACTTCTTTATGCAGACTGACTACCTCGGGGACATTATCCAGAGCGTGCTGACGCATCCGGAAGCGTTCGGCACCTCCGACATCGGCGGCGGTAAGAAAGTCCAGGTGGAGTTCGTTTCCGCGAACCCGACCGGCACACTCCACCTCGGCCACGCACGCGGCGCCGCTGTCGGCGACTCGCTCTGCAACCTGCTTGAAGCAGCCGGATACGACGTCGAGCGGGAATACTACATCAACGATGCCGGCAACCAGATCGACAACCTCGTCTACTCGCTGGAAGCGCGCTACCTGCAGGAAGTCGGCGAACCGGCCGAAATGCCGGAGGACGGCTACCAGGGGGAGGACATCATCGGTTTCGCGAAGGAAATCGTCGAGAACTACGGCGACCGCTTCAAAGACAGCGATGTGGAAAAACGACGCGCCTTTTTCCGGGAATACGGCTTGAAGCGCGAGCTCGACAAGCTGAAGGCGGATCTCGAGGAATTCCGTGTTTCCTTTGACCACTGGTTCTCTGAATCCTCCCTGTACGATGAAAACAAAATTCAGCCGGTACTCGATGATCTTGCCGCACGCGGCAAAACGTACGAGGCGGACGGCGCAACATGGTTCCGTTCGACGGAATACGGCGATGACAAAGACCGTGTCCTCATCAAAAACGACGGCACGTTCACGTACCTGACGCCGGATATCGCGTACCATAAAGACAAGCTGAACCGCGGCTTTGAAGAGCTCGTCAACATCTGGGGCGCCGACCACCACGGCTACATTCCGCGGATGCAGGCAGCGATTCAGGCGCTCGGCTACGAAAAAGAGCAGATGAGCGTACAGATCATCCAGATGGTCAACCTGTTTGAAAACGGGGAGAAAGTAAAGATGAGCAAGCGTACCGGAAACGCGGTGACGATGCGTGAGCTGATGGAAGAAGTCGGCATCGACGCGACGCGCTATTTCTTTGCGATGCGCGCAGCGGAGACGCACCTGGACTTTGACCTGACACTTGCCAAATCGGAATCGAATGAAAATCCGGTCTACTACGTGCAGTACGCACACGCACGCATCTGCAGCATGCTGCGCCAGGCAGACGAGAAAGGCTTCACGGTCAACCCGGATGCCGATCTGTCCGTACTGGAGAGTGAAAAAGATCTCGATCTGATGAAGAAAGTAGGCGAATTCCCGGAAGCAGTCGCAGACGCAGCTACACGCCGCGCCCCGCACCGGATTACGAACTACGTCTACGATCTCGCCCAGACACTGCACAGCTTCTACAATGCAGAAAAGGTCATCACCGACAACGAAGAACGGACACACGCACGGCTCGCCCTCGTCGAAGCCGTCCGCATCACCCTGAAAAAAGCCCTCGCCCTCGTAGGCGTAAACGCACCAGAAAAAATGTGACAAACCGCCGGGCGGTCTATGCCCGGCGGTTTTCGCATGAGCGGAGGCGGCCTGTGTCCTGAGCCGCCGGGCAGCGCTCTCCTGCCCTGCGGCGCGGCCGTCCGGAGCCATGCGTAAGAAAAGCGGGAACGGGCTGGAAGAAGAGAGAACCTGTCCGGGCGGTCTATGCCCGGCGGTTTTCGCATGAGCGGAGGCGGCCTGTGTCCTGAGCCGCCGGGCAGCGCTCTCCTGCCCTGCGGCGCGGCCGCCCGGAGCCATGCGTAGGAAAAGCGGGAACGAGCTGATAAAAAGCAAGAATCCGGACGGGCGACCGTCCGGCTGTCTGCAGTGTTTCACGTGAAACAGCTGTGATATGATGGAAGAAACTTCTTCTGGAGGGGGTCTCCGGCAGTGCGGATGACGATTAAGCAGATAGCAGAGCTTGCGGGTGTATCGAGGGCGACGGTATCGAAAATTATTAATGACTACGATGATATTAACGATAAGACGAAAGAGCGTGTCAAAAAGATTATGGAGGAGCATAATTACCGTCCTTCCTATTCGGCACAGACGCTTGCCCGAAAGAAAACGAACGTCGTCGGCGTCGTGTACGCCGGGGAAGTCAACGCCGATTTCAATCACCCGTTTTTCGTGGAGGTGCTGAGCGCATTCAAGCGGACGATCGGTACATACGGCTATGACATGCTTTTTTTCTCCAACGAAAAATTTCACACCGGCAGTGAAGATTTTCTCGCGCGCTGCCTTCATTACAACGTGGACGGCTGCGTCATCATTAACGGAGGCAATATCCAGTCCTCCGTATACGAGCTCGACCAGAGCGATATTCCGTGCGTCGGCCTCGATCTGGAGCTGACCGGTCCGAAATCCAGCTACGTCATGTCCGACAATGACCAGATGATGGGTCTCGTCGTCGACTATATCCAGCAGCAGGGATGGGAAAACGCCGCCTATGTCAGCGGCATGCAGACGTCCATCATCGCCACCATACGGGATCAGAGCTTTTATAAAGCAGCGGCGGATGCCGGGCTGACGCTGAAGAAAGAGTGGATCTTGGAAGGGAATTTCTCCGAACAGGGAGGCTTTGATGCCATGAAGCGGCTCGAAGCCGGAGGTCCGCTCCCGGACGTCGTTTTCGCTGCGGGGGATATGATGGCGTTCGGGGCTGTAAGGGCGTGGCAGGAGTCGGGACGCGGGTTCGATTCCATGGCGTTTATCGGGCTGGATGATATTTTTGCGTCGCGGTACCTCGGACTGACAACCGTCCGGCAGCAGCAGGAAAAGCTTGGGGAGAGTGCAGCCCACAGCCTCTTCGGCTGGATGGAAAACAACGTGGTGGACCGGGAAGTGCTCATTCCGGGGGAACTCGTCGTGCGCGCTTCGACGACAGCAAAAAGATAGAAGAAGGCAGCCCGTGTATCTGTCTTTTTGCATCGTTTTCTAAAAAAGCGAGTCTTTTTCGCCTATCCTGCGTCTACAGAAACAGAAAGGGGCGGTCGGGATGAGAAAAGAGAAGCGAAGCACGAAGTGGAAAGTCGGTGGTGCGGTAGGAGCTGCGGCTGTTATTTCCGCGCTGCTGATCTATGATGCAGGAAGTCCGCAGGAAGAGGCAGCGGATCCGGCCGGCGGCGAAAGCGGTGCGCAGGAAACGTCTGAGGAGGAAGCAGAAGCCGCGCATGCAGAAGAGGAGACGGAATCGGCAGAGCCACAGGAGGACACGGCGGAACCTTCTGGGCCGGATGAACCGCAGAAGGAGCCTGCGGAGTCCGAAGAGCCGGTCCGGGTGAAACCGACGTTTGAAAAGCTCGACTTTGAAGACAGCGGTGCGTCGTCATTTACCGTGGAATTCACGCAGCAGGAAAACAGCTGGCAGGAGACGTACGTGCCGTTTTCCCCGGAGCTGATTCCGGTGGAAGGCTATATCCCGGAAGGCTGGGAAGTGACCGAAATCGAAGAAGCGGAGGACGGGGTGCCCGACCGCGTGTCGATCGAAGGGACGCTGATGGTGGAGTATTTTGAGCCGGAGGCCACGGCGGAGGATGTGGAAGCGCACTTTGACCACTTGTTTGACGGCGGGTACATTTTCGAGGAGGAAATCACTACGTTGTCCGAGGATGAATTTCCCGAACTCGAGGGAGGGCTTCCCGAAGACTTCATCGAAACGGGCTATATCTTTGAAGTGGCCGGCGAATTCTATTTTGAGTTGTACTACGGTCAACTGAACGGCCGCTACTTATCTATTTTTAATCAGAATGCGCACTATGAAAGCGAATTGTGGGGGCACGGCGATGTCTTTTTAAACGTGCTGTCGCCGGCGGAATAATACGAAAAGGCTTCTCTTCGGAGGAGTCTTTTTCTATCTGAATTAAACAAAATTTCGAATCGAAACGAACTATTTTTCATGAAATACAAAAAAACACTAGATGTACGTACCTCTATCTGTTAGAATAAGTGAGGTTAGAAAAACTGACAAGGTGTATTTATAAAAAGGAAGGTGACCTACATGCAGGAAGTACTGCTTGCCCTGCTCGCAGGACTGATCGTTGGACTTGTTTTTGGTATCGTCAAACTGCCGATTCCGGCACCACCCGCACTTCCGGGAATTATGGGTATCTTTGGAATCTATTTCGGCTATAAACTATATGAATGGGCGTCCGTGACCTTTTTCGCGTAACCCTCCCCCTGACTGCTCATACAAAGCAGAAGGGGGCTTTTTTTGTGCCCTGCTGGAGACATCGGTATACTGAACACAGAAGGAGGAATCAGAAATGAACGTACATAAAATTGAAACAGAAGAAGAACTGGAGGCGGCGTTCCGCGTCCGCAGGGACGTTTTCATCACGGAGCAGCACGTACCGGAAGCAGATGAGTTTGATAAGTGGGACACGCTGACGTCCGGTGCTGTGCATATTCTGGCGGGAACGGCCGGGGAGCCGGCGGGAGCGGCACGGTTTCATATGAAAGGCAGTCAGGCCAAGCTCGAGCGGATCTGTGTCCAGAAAGCGTTCCGCGGCAGAAGGCTCGGCAGCCGGATTCTGGAAAAGCTCGAAGAAGAGGCAGTGCGCGCCGGTGCGTCGTCTTCCATTCTTCACGGCCAGACACATGCGGAGGCTTTTTACCACCGCCACGGGTACGTGACGACGTCCGAGCCGTTTGATGAGGACGGCATTGAGCACGTGCGCATGGAGAAAACACTCCGCTGATTGTGGACAGTTGTGCCTTTGTTGACAATGTTCAGAAAACAGCGTACGCTCAAAGATAAGGTCGGCTTTTTCAAAAGGAGCCAATTACCGGCCTGCTCACTGAAGCGGCTCTGACAACATGATACAGATGTGCACTGGAGGTGCCCTTTAAGAGGGCTGAGATCGAAGCGGATAACTTCGGGACTCCCAGAACCTGATCCAGTTGATACTGGCGGAGGGAAGTGACGGAACGAGAGGACCAGTACAGGCGCTTCCCTGCAGCAATGACAGGGGGCGTCTTTTTTTGCGTTCCGCCCTTTCTCACACAGAGTGGAGGAGTAATGATGGAACTACACGCAATCTCAACAGGAACGATGCCGCCGGCTCTCTGGTGGCAGGCCGCGCAGGCGGTGCAGTTCGCCGGTGCGGACGCGGTGCATCTCCGGGAGCCGGACTGGACAGCATCGGAAGCAGATGCCGTGATCCGCTCCTGGAGCGGTCCGGCCCGTCTCATCCTGAACACGAAAACGGCGTATACGGTCCGGCCGGAGGGAATTCATCTGCCGGAGCACGCCCCGCCGGAGACGGTGCCGCACAGCCGCTCGGTCCACAGCCCGGCAGCCGCGGAACAGGCCGTGTTAAACGGCGCAGAACGCCTGATTGCCGGACCGGTCTACCCTCCGCGTTCCAAGCCGGGGGCGGGCATCGGGATCGAGGCATTCTCCCGGATCGTCCGGAAAGTGAACGTACCGGTGATCGCTGTCGGCGGCATCAAACCGGAGCATATGGAAGAGCTGTATCAGGCAGGAGCCGCCGGAGCAGCCGTCATCACCGGCATGATGGGGGCGCCTGATCCGGAAAACAGCACACGGCAGTACCGAAAAGAGGTGGAACGATGTATGACCTTCTCGTCATCGGCGGCGGAATTCAAGGATTAAGTGCGGCCTGGCATGCAGCCCAATCCGGCGCGGATGTTCTCGTTGTCGAAAAAGGAACGGCGGCAGGCGGAGCGACAAAAGCAGCCGCAGGCATGCTCGGCGCACAGACGGAGCGTCATGCCGGTGAAGCGCTGCAGCGTGCGGCAGTAAGCGCGCGGGACTACTGGAAAACGTGGGCGGCGGAAATAGAACGGACGTCGGGGAAATCGACGGGGCTCCGTCTTCACGGAGCCTACCGGACCGCAAGCTCTCCGGAATGCATCCACGAGCTCCGTTCGGCAGCCGTGGAACAGAAAGCGCTCGGCCTGGAGGTACAGTCACGGTTTCCAGATGGCGCCGACGTGAAAGAAAGCGTCTTTTTCCCGCAGGAAGCGCAGGTGGATGCCATTCAGGCAGCGGCTGCCATTGCACAGGGGATCAAAAACGCCGGCGGAGAGATTCGAGAAAAGACAACCGTCCGCGCGGCGGTCTTATCGGGAGACGTCTGGCAGGTGGAGACAGAAAGCGGCATCTATCAGAGCCGGTACGTCCTTCAGGCGCCGGGCATTTCCGGAGCAGTGAAAGGGACCAGCCTTTCAGGAGCCGTGCTGGAACCTGTCAAGGGGGAGTGTCTCGCCGTCCGCCCTGCTGTACAGCCGTTTAAGGAAACGATCGTGGATGAACACATTTATCTTGTACCGAAAGCAGACGGCCGCATTATTATCGGCGCGACAGAAACGCCCGGGGACGAAACATTGGACGTGCATGCCGGCGCAGCAGCGCAGCTGCTTTCAAGGGCCGTTGCTCTGTACCCGGCTCTTGCCGACGCAGCGCTCATCCAGCACTGGGCCGGCGTCCGCCCGCGCAGACGAGGTGGACCGCCGCTCGTCGCGGAAACGAAGCCCGGCTTGTTTACGACGATCGGTCACTACCGGAACGGAATTTTATACGCCGGCTGGACCGGCAGGCTGCTTACCCGGTGGATGGACACCGGCAGCCGCCCGGAAGAGCTGGCGCCATTTTCACCGGAGGAGGTAACGAAATGACACTGACGATTAACGGCGAAGAGCGGACGATCGGCGGAGAAGGAATGAGTGCTGCAGATCTCGCCGCGCATTTAGGTCTTGAAGGCCGGATTGCCATGGAGCGCAACGGCATGATTTTAAAGCGGGACGAATGGGAAAACGAAACGTTGGAACAAGGCGATACAATTGAGATCGTTCAATTTGTAGGAGGAGGCTGAACAAATGAGTGTACTTCAGATCGGCGAAAAAACGCTGCAGTCCCGGCTGCTGCTTGGAACAGGAAAATACCGGACACCGGAGGAGCAGGTCGAAGCAGTGGAGGCTTCCGGTACGGGCGTGCTGACGTTTGCGGTGCGCCGCATTCCGCTCGATAATGCGCGTGAGGAAACGTTTCAGGGGCTTGACCTTGCACGCTACGAGATGCTTCCGAACACGGCCGGCGCGGACACGGCGGAGGAAGCACTCCGCACCGCACGGCTCGCGAGGGAAGCAGGGCTCTGCGACATGATTAAAGTCGAGGTGATCGGCTGCAGCGAAACGCTTCTTCCCGATCCGGTAGAGACGATCAAAGCGACGAGAATGCTCGTGGAGGACGGCTTCACGGTGCTGACGTATACGTCCGATGACGTCGTGCTCGCAAAACGCGTACAGGAGGCCGGATGCCACGCCGTCATGCCGGCCGCAGCACCAATTGGTTCCGGACTCGGCATCGTAAACCCGTACAACCTGAAGCAGATTATCGCGCAGGCACAGGTACCGGTCATCGTCGATGCGGGCATCGGCACGCCGTCGCACGCCGCGCAGGCGATGGAAATGGGCGCAGACGGGGTCCTCTTAAACTCCGCTGTAGCAGGCGCCGGTGATCCGGAGAAAATGGCGGAGGCGATGAAAGCAGCGGTGACGGCGGGAAGGCTCGCCTTTGAAAGCGGTCCGATCCCGCCGCGGGACACCGCTTTCGCCTCCAGCCCTCAGACAGGGGTGAGCCGGCCATCGTGATGAACCGGTATAACCGCCAGGAGCAGGTTCTCGGAAGCAGCGCACAGAAGCGGATCGAAGAAGCTGCCGTGCTGGTCGCAGGCGCCGGGGCGCTCGGCAGTGCTGCTGCAGAAACTCTCGTCCGCGCCGGTATCCGGAAACTGATCCTTATCGACCGCGACCATGTGGAGCTCTCCAATCTGCAGCGCCAGCAGCTGTACACGGAAGCCGACGCTGAAGCCGCGCTTCCGAAGGTGGAAGCAGCTGCCCGGCGGCTGTACGATATCCGCTCCGACGTGGAAATCGAGACGACGGTCGGGGAGCTCACGCCGTCGTTTCTGAAAGAGCACCGGGACATCGATCTGGCCGTCGACGCGTTCGATAACCGCGAAGCGCGGCGGCTGCTGAATGACGCAGCGCAGAAATACGGTTTTCCGTGGGTGTACGGCGCAGTCAGCGGCACGATCGGCATGGCCGCACCGATTCTTGCCGGCGGACAGCCGTGCTACCGCTGCCTGGAACAGGCCGTGCCCGGTCCGGAGGAGTCGTGTGATACGGCCGGCGTCGTTTCGCCTGCCGTTCAGTGGACGTCTGCGATCCAGACAGCCGCGGCCCTCCGGATACTCGGCGGCAGTGAAGACGTAACGCCGGTGCTGCAGTGGATGGATGTGTTCACCGGACGAACGAAAGCGATGGACCTGAAGCGGCTTGCAGCGGAAGACTGTCCGGCATGCGGCAGCAGACCGGACTATCCGGCTCTTCAGGAGAACATGCCGTCGGTACGCATGCTCTGCGGCCGGCGTACGGTACAGATCCAGCCGGACAGGCGCATCCCGTTTTCCCGGGTGAAGGGGAAAGGAATGGATATTCCGTGGAGGGAAAATGAGTTTGTGCTGCAGCTGTATCCGGAGGGATGCCGGATGGTGGTGTTCCGGGATGGACGTGTGCTGGTGCATGAGGCGCCGGATGAGTCGGAGGCGCTCCGGCTGTATGAGCAGTACGTCGGTCTGATGGTTTAGGGCGGTGTGAAAACGGCTATATCGTCTGGGAGGAAGCGCGGAAGGGAGATGGCAGAATGGAAGAGCATCAGAAGTGGATCGAGAAATGCATCCGCATGGCGGTGGATAATACGAAGCAGGGGCAGGACCCGTTTGCGGCGGTGGTCGTGAAGGACGGGGAGGAAGTGGCGTCCGGTGTGAATGACGGAAAAGCTGCATTTGACCCGACGGCGCACGGCGAAATCCGCGCGCTCCAGGCGGCCGGCCGTGCACTGGAAAGCCGGGACTTATCCGGCTGCGTGCTGTATACGAACTGCGAGCCGTGTCCGATGTGCTATGCCGCTATTTTCTGGAGCGGGATTACGGACGTGTACTACGGCCTGTCGGTCGCGGAGCAGAATGCGTTTGACGACAAGCCCCAGCAGCTGTACGACGAGCTCCGGAAAGACCCCGGAGAACGCAGCATTCAGCCGAAAGCAGTGGAGACAGCAATGGATCCCATGGCCCCGTTTGAATAACATGGAAGGAACCGTCCGGTGAGAGCCGGGCGGTTTTCTCTTTGTTAGAGGCCCGGGCGGTTTCGTTGCGGTCTTCGGCCCTCCTGTGGCGGTCCGGGGATGAACTGTGGCGATCTTCGGTTTTCGTATGGCGGTCTTCAGCCTGCGCGTGGCGATCCTCACATGGCATGGCGGTCTTCGCAGGTGCTGTGGCGGTCTGATGTGCGGGCGTTGCGATCTTCTGTGCTGCCATGGCGGTCCTGCTGGAATCCACCCCGGATCTGGTCAGAGGGGGCGGTGTCTGCCCGCGGGTATCAGTGGATTAGGCAGCAGCTGTTTGATGTCCTTCAGAAAACGCCGGACCAGAAATGGAGCTCTGCGGACCAGCATGGCTCGTTATCGGAACATCCCGGCCAGGATCGGCCTTCCCCGGACCAAGCGCGTCATAGCGGACCATCTTCAGCCGAAATCGGAACAGGTTTCACCTCTTACCGGCCTAGAAAACAATCCCGCCGGATCACCGGCCCCCGGCCCCCGCGGCGGCCCATCTGCTTTCCTCTGCTCCTGATCCCGGCTCTGGTCAGAGGACGGACAGCGCCCGCAGTCATCCGCACTGCAGAAGCACTTTCTCCCGGCGCCCGCACATGCTACACTGAACACGGAAAACGAAGGGGAGAGAAGCATGCAGATTCATGTACTGGCTGCGGTGTTTGCCGGCGGAGCGCTCGGCACACTGCTCCGCGTTGGGTTGAATACATTATTTATCGAAGCGTCGTTTCCGTACGCAACGATGACGGCGAACGTGACCGGAAGCTTTCTGCTCGGTGCGGTAACGGCTCTGGCGCTGACAAAAAACATCCCGCTCTGGCTGAAGGCCGGAGCGGGTGCCGGGTTCTGCGGCGGATTTACAACGATGGCAACGCTCGCGCTTGATACGGTGGTAACGTCCGGGTTGCACGGAGGAGCTGTGCTTCTGTATCTCGGCGGAAGTGCCGTCGGCGGTATTGCGGCCGCGGCGGCAGGCTTTTTTCTATGTTACCGGCGGGGAGGGAAAAGCGTATGATGATCCTTCTTCTCGCACTGGCCGGAGGGGCCGGGGCGCTCCTCCGCTACGTTCTCGGCATCGTTTTATCCGGCTGGACGAAAGACGCTGCTATTCCGGCACCGATGCTGATCGTGAATACGGCAGGCTCCTATGGCCTCGGCCTGTTCTGTGGCCTGTACCTTCAGATGGTGCCTGTGATACAGCCGGAGGATCCAGTCTACCTGATCGCAGGGGTCGGTTTCTTCGGTGCCTTTACGACGTTTTCCACGTTTTCCGTGGAAACATTCCAGCTGCTGCGGCAGAAATCGTGGATGCCGGCACTCTGGTACAGCACGCTTACGATTATCGGCGCCGTACTGGGCTTCCTGCTCGGATATGCGTCCGCTGCGTTTTAACACATCCAGACATGCAGAAAGGCTGCCGGAAGATTCCGGCAGCCTTCGTGCTGTAAAGTCATGGTGTGAAAGTCATGCTGTTAGTAAAGATATACCCTTTTACATTCATTGCAAACTTGTTTTACAGCCAGGATGAAAAAACCATGGCAATCCGTTCGCGGAGTTTATCGACCCATGTTCTTCCATTGAGATCTTCGAGTGTAATCGGCTCCCCGAACGTTTCAAAATCATCGACCATATACTCCGTGACGCGGGGCACCCATTCGCTGCTTTCGATCATCAAGTTCACTTCATGGTTCATATAGAAGCTTCTCATATCAAAATTGGCGGTGCCGATATCCACGACTTTTTCATCGATCATTATGACTTTAGCGTGGTAGAAGCCCTGATTGAACTGGCGGACTTCGACGCCTGCCTCCAGCAGCTCGCGGAGGTAGGAGAACGCTGCATCCTTCACCAGGATGTGGTCGGGGTACTTCGGAAAGAGAAGCCGGACGCGGACGCCGCGCTGAGCGAGACGGACGACTTCGTTGTGCATTTCACCGTCGGGAACGTAATACGGTGTACCGATAAACACCGAATGCTCCGCCCGCTGAAACAGGCTGCGGAAATGCTGAGGAAGATGCGCGCCGTCCGTGGAGAGAAGGTACATCGGCATCGGGTTTTCCGGTTCGTACTTCGGTTTCTGCAGCGAAATGGTTTCGCCGGTCGCCGTTTTCCAGTCCCGGGCAAACTGATGACCGAGCATCTGCACCGCCGGACCGCGGATGTGAAGATGGTAGTCGCGCCAGATACCGATTTCCGGATCGTCCCCGGCATATTCATCCCCGACGTTAAAGCCGCCCATGTAGGCGTGCTCACCGTCGATAACCGTCACTTTCCGGTGGTTACGCTCATTCAGCGAATAAAAGAAAAAGGGAAACGATGGCTTCTGGGAATAGGCAAATTCAACGCCGGCGTTTTTCAATTTTTTCTTCGTTTCGCCGCGGACCTCCGAGGCAATCCAGTCCACGAGAAGCCGGACGTGAACGCCTTCCTGCGCCTTCTGCGTCAATACCTGAATAATTTCCGAGCCGAGCCGGTCGTCGCGGAAAAAATACTTGTACATATAAATGTTGTGCTCTGCCCCGCGGAGCCGTTCCATCATGTGCTCATACAGCTTTGTCCCGTTACGGAAGAAAGCCGCTTCCCCGCTGGACGATTCCGGCGGCCGGAAATCACCTGACTGTTTCTCATGCTGTTTTCTGCCGAAGTACAGATCCAGTGATATCCAGGTAATGACAGCCGCAGCTGCCCAGCGTAAAGTGCTTTTCTTCATATATATAGTCCCCCTTTTCATTTTGCTCTACCCGAAACTTTCTTTATCATAACAGAAAACAAAAAAAAGAGAGAATTTTTATGAATGAATACTCATTCATTGTCATTTTATGCTATACTGAATCATATCAGCTGAAAAGAAATGAATTTATAGAAAGGGGCGTTATCCTCATGAATCCAATCGTAATTAACTGGATCATGTTCCTTCTTGTAACCGCTTACGCTGTTTTCCTGTTCGCCCGGCTCGTTCAGACGCGGATGGCGTACATCAAAATGGGCAAGAAACCGGAATTTATCCTGTCGATGAAAGAACGCCGGGATGCCATGATCACGATGGTATTCGGACAGAAAAAACTGCTGAAAGACAAAAAGAGCGGGATCATCCACGTGATGTTTTTCTACGGGTTTCTGCTCGTACAGTTCAGCGCCATTGATGTGATCTGGAAAGGACTGAATCCCGGGAGCCACCTGCCGCTCGGCCCGCTGTATCCGGTGTTTACATTTTTCCAGGAAATCGTCGTTGTCATGATTCTCGTGGCGGTTGTCTGGGCATTCCACCGCCGCTACGTGGAAAAGCTCGTCCGCTTAAAGCGCAACTTCAAAGCCGGACTCGTGCTGATTTTTATCGGCGGCCTCATGGTATCGAAGCTGATGGCCAAAGGGATGGAATTTATCTGGCTCGGGAAGGACTTAACGGCCGCGGAGCCGATCGCTTCGGGAATCGCAGCCGCGGCTTCTCCGATCGGTGCCACCGCAGCCGGTGCCGGATTCTTCGTTTTCTGGTGGGCGCACCTCCTGTTCCTGCTGACGTTTCTCGTCTACATTCCGCAGTCGAAGCACGCCCACCTTGTGGCAGGGCCTGCCAACGTCTGGCTGGGGCCGACGCATAAACGCGGCCAGCTCGAAGCCATCGATTTTGAAGATGAGGATGCAGAGAAGTTCGGTAAAAATGAGATTGAAGATTTTGATCAGAAGCAGCTTCTCGACCTGTATGCCTGTGTGGAATGCGGACGCTGTACGAATGTGTGTCCGGCGACCGGCACAGGAAAAATGCTGTCCCCGATGGATTTGATTCTAAAAATGAGGGACCATTTAACGGAAAAAGGCGCTGCGGTCACGTCCCAGTCTCCGTGGATGCCGGCGTACGCGTTTTCCCACACGGATGGCAATAAGCTTGCCGCAGGAAAAGAAACAAACATCAACCCGTATGACGTGAGCCTGATCGGCGACGTTATTACCGAAGAGGAGCTGTGGGGATGTACGACGTGCCGCAACTGTGAGGACCAGTGTCCGGTCATGAACGAGCACGTCGACAAAATCATCGACATGCGCCGCTACCTCGTACTCACCGAAGGAAAGATGGACCCGGATACCCAGCGGACAATCCAGAACATTGAAAAGCAGGGCAATCCATGGGGTATCAACCGCAAAGAGCGCGAGAACTGGAGAGAAGGACGGGACGATATCGATGTACCGACCGTGCGCGAAATGAAAAAGCGCGACGAGGAGTTCGAGTACCTCTTCTTCGTCGGATCGATGGGCTCCTATGACAACCGAAGCCAGAAAGTCGCTCAGTCGTTTGCGAAAATTATGAATGAAGCCGGCATTAAGTTCGCGATTCTCGGCAACAAAGAAAAGAACTCCGGGGATACGCCGCGCCGCATCGGCAACGAGTTCTTATTCCAGGAGCTTGCCGCGGCAAACATTCAGGAATTCGAGAAAAACGACATTAAAAAAATCGTCACGATCGACCCGCACACGTACAATACTTTCAAAAACGAGTATCCGGATTTTGGACTCGAGGCAGAAATCTACCATCACAGCGAGCTGTTATTCCAGTGGATCCAGGAAGGGCGTATCAAGCCGACGCACGAAGTAAACGAGCAGATCGTCTACCACGATTCCTGCTACCTCGGCCGCTACAACGATGTGTACGATCCGCCGCGTGAGATCCTGAAGTCCATTCCGGGGGTTGAGCTCGTCGAGATGGAGCGGAACAGAGAAAACGGCATGTGCTGCGGAGCCGGCGGCGGCATGATGTGGACCGAAGAAGATACCGGAACACGCGTCAACGTCGCCCGCACCGAGCAGGCACTTGCGACATCGTCCTCGATGATCGGCTCCGCCTGCCCGTACTGCCTCACGATGATGAGCGACGGAACGAAAGCGAAAGAAGTAGATGAAGACGTGAAAACGATGGACGTAGCCGAAATTCTGGAGCGCTCCCTCGTGAAAAAAGAAGAACCGGCAGCCGTCTGACCGGAAATCCCACGGGCCGTCTGCGGACCCCGTGGGATTTTTACTGCTTTTCCGGCATTGTCTGACCGGACGGCGAAGCGGACGTCGGCCCGTCCGTTATGAACGTCAAACCGCGGCTTGTGAACGTTTAACAGCGTGTTATGATACACCGTCTCCTGAGAAGCGGACGTTTTCCGGCGGGCGGGGAGCCAGTACGCTGATCCGGAGAGCTCGTTTTCTGTTCCGCTGAGGGGGAGAACCTGTTCCGATTTCGCGGAGAATTGGTCCGATAGGACGCAGATGGTCCGGCAGCAGCCGTTCCTGTTCCGATACGCTGCTGTCCTGTTCCGCTGATCCTTCTTTCTGGTCCGCGGGAGGGCCGCGATGGTCCGCTTTTTCAAAAGAACAGCGTCACTGCAGGAGCGGCCGGCCACCCTGTTCACCGGCGGACAGTCTTTCAAAGAACAGGGTGCCTTTTTCCGCTGAAATGATTTACAATAAAAGTATGTAAGCGCTTTATTAAGTGACGATAACCCCGGTGCAGCCAATCTGCCCGTTTTCGCAGTGAGAAAAAACTGAGCGAACGCTCGGTCATTTTATCAGGAGGGATGAACGATGACAGAAACAGTAATCGTAAGCGGCGCCCGCACGCCTGTCGGAAAGCTCGGAGGCGCGCTGTCTTCGTGGACAGCGGCCCAGCTCGGCGCCCACGCCGTGAAAGCAGCGCTCGCCAGAGGAAATACGCCCGCAGAGCAGGTGGAAAACGTCATTATGGGCTGCGTGCTCCAGGGAGGACAGGGGCAGCTGCCGTCGAGACAGGTAATGGAGAAAGCCGGTATTCCGTGGCAGACCGAAACGGAGACGATCAACAAAGTGTGCGCTTCCGGCATGAGAAGTGTCACGCTCGCCGACCTGATGATCCGCTCCGGAGATTACGACACGATCGTGGCCGGCGGCATGGAGTCGATGAGCCAGGCGCCGTTTTTCGTCAAAGGGGCACGCTTCGGCTTCAAAATGGGGGAGCAGAAATTCCACGACCTCATGGTGCACGACGGACTGACGTGTACATTCACCGGCGTCCATATGGGAAACTACGGTAACCAGACGGCACAGAAACATTCGATCAGCCGGGAAGCGCAGGACGAATGGGCGGTGAAAAGCCATACGCGTGCGCTTGAAGCGAGAGAGGCCGGCCGCACAGACGAAATCGAGCCGGTGGAAATTCCGCAGCGGAAAGGCGATCCGGTCCGCGTCACCGACGACGAAGCGCCGCGGGCAAATACGACCGTTGAAGGACTGCAGAAATTAAAGCCGGTGTTCGGCGCAGACGGAACGATTACCGCCGGAAACGCGCCGGGGGTCAACGACGGTGCCTGTGCCATGGTGCTGATGAGCCGGGAGAAAGCGGCCGCCGGAAGTCACGACGTCCTCGCCGTGTTAAAAGACAGCGCCCGCGTAGCAGTCGAACCGGAAAACTTCCCGGAAACCCCGGGACTCGTTATCAACAAGCTGCTGGAGAAAACGGGCCATTCGCTTGATGATATCGCCCTGTTTGAAGTGAATGAGGCGTTTGCCGCGGTGTCGCTTGCCAGCGGAAAAATTGCCGGGCTCGATGCAGAAAAAGTGAACGTCAACGGCGGTGCGGTTGCGATCGGCCACCCGATCGGCGCGAGCGGCGCCCGGATTATTCTCACACTCGCCTATGAACTCCGGCGCCGCGGCGGAGGGCTCGGTATCGCGGCCATCTGCAGCGGCGGCGGCCAGGGGGATGCCGTGTTAATCGACGTACCTGCACAGGAGGGATAAACGATGGAAATCAACCAGGTAATGGTCATCGGCGCCGGTCAGATGGGATCCGGAATCGCCCAGACTGCCGCATCTTCAGGTTTGGAAGTCCTGTTATACGATGTAGAAGAATCCCGCGCCGAAGCCGGCCGGGAGTCGATCGGGAAGCGCTTGAAAAAGCAGGTGGAAAAAGAACGCATGAACGACGCCGATAAAGAACGAATCATGCGGCGGCTCGCCGTGACGACGTCCATGGAAAAAGCGTCAGAGGCGGACGTTATTATCGAAGCCGCGGTGGAGAACATGGACGTGAAAAAAACGATCTTTGCCCAGCTCGATGCCTTTGCACCGGCGCACGCTGTGCTCGCAACAAACACATCGTCGCTTTCCATCACGGAAATTGCCGCGGAGACGAAGCGGCCGGACCGCGTCATCGGCATGCACTTTATGAATCCGGTGCCGGTCATGAAGCTCGTCGAAGTCATCCGCGGGCTGCAGACGTCCGACGCCACGCATCAGACGGTCACGGCACTTGCGGAATCGATGCAGAAAACGCCGGTGGAAGTGCAGGACTATCCCGGGTTTGTCTCCAACCGTATTTTGATGCCGATGATCAACGAGGCGGTCTACGCCGTCTACGAAGGCGTATCCACGCCGGAAGAGATCGACAGCGTCATGACGCTCGGCATGAATCATCCGATGGGCCCGCTCACACTCGCGGATTTCATCGGCCTGGATACGTGTCTTTACATTATGGAAACGCTGCAGGACGGCTTTTCCGATCCGAAATACCGTCCGTGCCCGCTTCTGAAAAACTATGTCCGCGCCGGCTGGCTCGGCCTGAAGTCCGGACGCGGTTTCTATCAGTATGAGGGAGGCTCCTCATGAACCTCACCTTTACCGACGAACAGCAGATGATGCAGCGGATGGTGCACCAGTTTGCTGAAGAGAAAGTGCAGCCGGAAACCGCGCGCATGGAAAGAGAGGACCGGTTTCCAGCCGAAATCGTCCGGGAGATGGGAGAGCTCGGCCTCATGGGCATCCCGATCCCGGAAAAATACGGCGGTGCCGGCATGGACGTCACGTCCTACATTCTCGCCATTCACGAAATCTCCCGCGTGAGCGCGGCCCTCGGCGTCATTTTATCCGTGCATACGTCCGTCGGCACGTACCCGATTCTCGACTTCGGCACCGACGCGCAGAAGGAGCACTATCTGCCGAAGCTCGCCTCCGGTGAATACCTCGGCGCCTTCGCTTTATCGGAATCCGGCGCCGGCAGTGACGCTGCGGCCATGAAAACGACAGCCGTAAAAAAGGGAGACAGCTACGTGCTGAATGGCTCGAAAATGTGGATCACGAACGGCGGCGCGGCGGATACATACATCGTTTTCGCCAAGACGGCGCCGGATAAAGGAAGCCGCGGCATCACCGCCTTTATCGTGGAAAAAGACATGCCCGGCTTCCACGTGCTGCCGCGCGAAAAAAAGATGGGGCTCCACGGCTCATACACGACGCCACTATCGTTTGAGGATCTGCACGTACCGGAAGCCAACCGTCTCGGGCAGGAAGGCGAAGGGTTCCGCATCGCCATGTCCAACCTCGATGCAGGAAGAATCGGCATCGCCGCCCAGGCGCTCGGCATTGCAGAAGGCGCGCTCGACGCCGCTGCGGCCTACGCCAAAGAAAGAAAGCAGTTCGGCCGGCCGATCGGGGACATGCAGGGCATCGCCTTCAAACTCGCCGACATGGCCGTGCGCGTCGAGGCGGCGAAACTCCTGACGTACCGGGCGGCGGATCTCCGCACACGCGGGGAAAAAGCTGGAAAGGAAGCCTCGATGGCCAAGCTGTTTGCCTCCGAAACGGCGATGAGCACCGCTATTGAAGCCGTCCAGATTTTCGGCGGCTACGGCTATACGGAAGACTATCCGGTGGAGCGGTTTTTCCGCGATGCCAAAGTGACGCAGATCTACGAAGGCACGAGCGAAATTCAGCGCATCGTACTGAGCAAACATATGCTGAAACACACATAGACCAAACAGAGGAAGGATGAGACATACATGCAGTTTCAACTGAGCGACGAACAGGAAATGATCCGGAAAATGGTACGCGATTTCTCCGAAAAAGAGGTGGCTCCGACGGCCGCGGAACGGGACGAAGAGGAGCGGTTTGACCGCGGTATCTTCGATCAAATGGCCGAACTCGGCCTCACCGGTATCCCGTGGCCGGAAGAATACGGCGGCATCGGCGCAGACTACTTAAGCTACGTCATCGCCGTCGAAGAACTCTCCCGCGTCTGTGCCTCGACCGGTGTCACGCTCTCCGCCCACATCTCGCTCTGTAGCTGGCCGATCTACACGTTCGGCACCGAAGAGCAGAAGCAGCAGTTTCTGCGTCCGCTCGCCGAAGGGGCGAAGCTCGGTGCCTACGCGCTGTCCGAGCCGGGATCCGGAAGCGACGCCGCCGGTATGAAAACGACGGCCGTAAAGGACGGTGACGATTACGTGCTCAACGGTTCGAAAGTATGGATAACCAATGGCGGCGAAGCCGATCTCTACATCGTTTTCGCCCTCACCGATCCGGAGAAAAAACATAAAGGGTGCACCGCCTTTATTCTCGAAAAAGGCATGGACGGTTTCACGATGGGCAAGAAGGAAAAGAAGCTCGGCATCCGTTCGTCCCCGACGCTTGAAATCATTATGGACAACGTCCGCGTGCCGAAAGAGAACCGCCTCGGGGAAGAGGGGGAGGGCTTTAAAATCGCCATGCAGACGCTCGACGGCGGCAGAAACGGCATCGCCGCCCAGGCCGTAGGCATCGCCCAGGGAGCGCTGGATGCGGCCGCCGGATACGCGAAGGAGCGCAAGCAGTTCGGTAAGCCGATCGGCCAGATGCAGGGCATCGCCTTTAAGCTTGCGGATATGGCCGTGAAGGTCGAAGCCTCAAGGCTGTTGACGTACCAGGCTGCGTGGTGCGAATCGGCAGGCGTGCCGTACGGAATGGCCTCCGCCATGTCGAAGCTGTTTGCCGGAGATTCCGCGATGGAAGTAACCGTCGAAGCGGTGCAGGTATTCGGCGGCTACGGCTATACGAAAGACTATCCTGTCGAGCGGTACATGCGCGACGCGAAAATTACGCAGATTTACGAAGGCACCAACGAAATTCAGCGCGTCGTCATTTCCAAAATGCTGCTTCAGGAGTAGCGTTGTGAAGAAAAAAGTTGATGTGGAAAAGCTGCTGGCAGGCGATGAGCGGATGCTCGGACGTGCGATTTCTCTCGTGGAAAACGACGAAGAAGGGACGCGGGAGCTGATGAAAGCCGTCCACCCGCACACCGGACGCGCGCAGATCATCGGCATCACCGGTTCCCCCGGCGCCGGCAAAAGCTCGCTCGTCAGCCGGCTGATCCATGAATTCCGTCAGGACGGAAAAACGACGGCAGTCTGCGCCGTCGATCCGACGAGTCCGTTTTCCGGCGGCGCGCTCCTCGGCGACCGCATCCGCATGCAGGACCACGACAGCGACCCGGGAGTATTCATCAGAAGCAGCGGCACCCGTGGAAGTCTCGGCGGTCTGTCCGAATCGTGCCAGGACATCGTCCGGCTCATGGATGCCGCCGGGTTTGACCGGATTCTCATTGAAACGGTCGGCGTCGGACAGGCGGAGCTGGATATTATGAAAACGGCCGACACGGTCGTTCTCGTCCTGTATCCGTCCGGCGGCGACATTATTCAGGCGTTCAAAGCAGGCATCATGGAAATCGCCGACCTGTTTGTCATTAACAAAGCCGACCTTCCGGGAGTGGGGAAACTCCGCTCGGAGCTTGAAGATCTGCTTCATATCAGCAGTTCCCCGGAGTGGCGCCGCATTGTAGAAACGTCCGTGCCTGAAAACCGCGGCATGAAAGAACTGATGGAAGCAGTCGATGCCCACCAGCTTATGCTCCGGGAAACCGGCGCACTCGACGAACGCCGCAGCCGGCAGCACGAAGGAGAAGTACGCCGCCGTCTGTACGAACAGTTCCGCCGGGAAGCAGAGCCGTTCGTCACCGAAACAGCCGCCCGGGAAAGCGACCCGTATACCGCCGCCCACGCGGCGCTCACTGCCTGGCTTGAATCGAAAGGAGGCCGATTGTAGTGCCGTCCCGAAAAGATATTCCGTCCATTGTGAAAAACCAACGGCTCGTCGACCAGCGCCGGCAGCAGATTATCCGCGCGGCGGTCCGCGCCTTTCATGAAAAAGGCTACCACCGCACAACGACAAGAGAAGTTGCTGCCGCTGCCGGATTCAGCATCGGCACGCTGTATGAATACATCGGTTCGAAAGAAGACATCCTATTCCTCGTCTGTGACGCCGTCTACGATGACGTCACCGCGCGCTGGAAAGAGCTGCAGCAGTCGGACGGCACCGGACTGGAGCGGCTCCGGCAGGTGATGGAAGCCTATTTCCGGAGTGTCGATGACCTGCAGGACGCTGTGCTCGTCATGTACCAGGAAACGAAATCCCTCTCCGGCGACGCGCTCGCCTATGTTTTGGAAAAAGAAACCCGCATGCAGCAGGTGTTCCAGCAGGAGCTCGCGGAGGCGGAAAAACTGGGCGTCATTCACCTGAGTGAAGAAGCCCGCCCCCTCTTCGCCCACCAGATTCTCGTCGCCGGCCAGATGTGGACGTTCCGGCGCTGGGCGCTCTCGAAACATTATTCCATCGACACCTACATCCGCCTGCAGATCGACCAGCTGTTCTACGGCCTGCGCGTGCAGGATGAACGAAAGGAGACGTGTGGATCATGACACAGACACCCGTACGTTTTGTCACCGCTTCAAGCCTCTTTGACGGCCATGATGCCTCGATCAACATCATGCGCCGCATGCTTCAGGCAGCCGGTGCCGAAGTTATTCACTTAGGCCATAACCGCTCCGTCGAAGAAGTCGTCCGCGCCGCCATTCAGGAAGATGTCCAGGGTATCGCCATCTCCTCCTACCAGGGCGGCCACATCGATTACTTCACGTACCTTTATGACGAATTAAAACGCCTCGGCGCCGGCCACATCCGCATCTACGGCGGCGGAGGCGGCGTCATCATCCCGTCCGAAATCAACCAGCTCCACGACTACGGCATCGCCCGCATCTTCTCTCCCGACGACGGACGCACTCTCGGCCTGCAGGGCATGATCGACCTCATGATCGACGAATGCAGAGACGCCGTCCGCCCTGTCACGGAGCTGAGCCGGGACGCGCTCAAAGATAAAGACAGCATCGTCCTCTCCCGCGCCGTTACCGCAGCGGAAAAACAGGCATTCGACCAGCCGCTGACCGACAGCGAACACGAATTCCTGAACAGCCTGTCCGGGGAAAACGACGTTCCCATCGTCGGCATTACCGGTACCGGCGGCGCCGGGAAAAGCTCTTTAACCGATGAGCTGATCCTCCGTTTTTTACGGACGTTTCCGGAGAAGCGGGCCGCCGTTCTCTCCGTCGATCCGACGAAGAAAAAAACCGGCGGTGCCCTTCTCGGAGACCGCATCCGCATGAATGCGATCCACCACGACAACATTTACATGCGTTCCATGGCAACGAGGGACAGCCGGCAGGAGCTGTCGAAAGCCGTCCGGACGACGCTTCCGGTAGTAAAAGAAGCGGGATTTGATCTCATCATTGTTGAAACGAGCGGCATCGGGCAGGGCGACGCGGCAGTGACGGACGTCGCTGACATTTCCATGTACGTCATGACGAGCGAGTTCGGCGCGCCGTCCCAGCTCGAGAAAATCGACATGATCGACTTTGCCGATATTATCGCCATCAACAAGTTCGACCGGCGCGGCTCGGAGGATGCGCGGCGGGAAGTGCGCCGCCAGTACCAGCGCAGCCACCTCCGCTTTGACGAATCACCGGAGGACATGCCGGTGTTCGGCACCGTCGCAAGCCAGTTCAACGACACCGGGACGACGCGTCTGTTTTACGAGCTGACCGTGCTTCTGACACGGTTCGACCCGGCGTTTCAAACCGACATTGGGAAAGATGCCGAATTGAAGCCGGGCCGCGCCGTGATTCCGCCAGAGCAGGTCCATTACCTGCGCGATATTGCCGAATCGGTGCGCGGCTACCATGCGACGACTGCGGAGGAAGCAGACAAAGCGCGGAAGCTGTTCCAGGCCGAAGGCGTACTCGAGCAGCTGGAGGAGGCGCCATCTTCTGTGACGGAGCTGAAAGACACACTCGAAGAAAATCTCCGGGAGGAAACGAAAACCCAGCTTGCCTCCTGGGAGCCATTGAAGGAAGCCTACGCGCAGGAGACGTTTACGTCCGTCATCCGCGGAAAGGAACTGCATACCGAAGCGCATACGTATTCGCTTTCCGGTCTGCGGATTCCGAAAGTGTCCCTGCCGAAGTTTCACGACTATGGAGAGATTATCCGCTTTCTGCGGAGCGAAAACGTTCCGGGCGCCTTTCCGTACACGGCGGGCGTGTTCCCGTTCAAGCGGAAAGGGGAGGACCCGAAGCGGCAGTTTGCCGGCGAGGGGAGCCCGGCCCGTACGAATCGTCGTTTTCATTATCTGTCGGACGGGGAGGATGCCAAGCGGCTCAGTACGGCATTCGATTCGGTGACGCTCTACGGGGAGGACCCGGGGGAGCGGCCGGATATTTACGGAAAGGTCGGAGAGAGCGGCGTGAGCATCTGCACGCTTGAGGATATGAAACAGCTGTATGCCGGATTCGATCTGACGGCGCCGTCGACGTCGGTGTCGATGACGATCAACGGACCGGCGCCGATTATTCTGGCGATGTTTATGAATACGGCGGTCGATCAGCAGCTGGAGCGGTTTGAGGAGGAGCACGGACGCGCACCGGATGCGGATGAGGCCGCACGCATCCGGAAGGAGACGCTCCACGTTGTGCGCGGCACGGTGCAGGCGGATATTTTAAAAGAGGATCAGGGGCAGAACACGTGCATTTTCTCGACGGAGTTCGCCCTCCGCATGATGGGTGATATTCAGCAGTATTTCATCGACCACCAGGTGCGCAACTATTATTCGGTGTCGATCAGCGGCTACCATATCGCCGAAGCCGGCGCCAATCCGATCAGCCAGCTGGCGTTTACGCTCGCGAACGGATTTACGTACGTCGAGTATTACTTGAGCCGCGGCATGGACGTGAATAAGTTTGCGCCGAACCTGTCGTTCTTTTTCTCAAACGGCCTCGACCCGGAGTACAGCGTCATCGGCCGTGTGGCGCGGCGCATCTGGGCGGTGGCCATGCGGGAGAAGTACGGCGCCGATGCGCGCAGTCAAAAGCTGAAGTACCACATTCAGACGTCCGGCCGCTCACTGCACGCGCAGGAGGTCGATTTCAACGATATCCGCACGACGCTTCAGGCGCTTATGGCCATCTACGACAACTGCAACTCGCTTCATACGAATGCCTACGATGAAGCGGTGACGACGCCGACCGAGGAGAGCGTGCGCCGGGCGATGGCGATTCAGCTCATCATTACGAAGGAGATGGGACTTGCGAAAAACGAAAATCCGCAGCAGGGAGCCTACATTATCGAAGAGCTCACCGATCTCGTCGAAGAAGCGGTGCTTCTGGAGATGGACCGCATGAGCGACCGCGGTGGTGTGCTCGGCGCGATGGAGACGCAGTACCAGCGCGGCCGGATTCAGGAAGAGTCGCTCCTCTATGAGACCAAAAAACACAACGGCGAACTGCCGGTCATCGGGGTGAACACGTATTTAAACCCGAACCCGCCGAAAGCCGAGTCGTTTTCCATGGAGCTTGCCCGGGCGTCCAAAGAGGAGAAGGAAGATCAGATCCAGCGGCTGCGCACGTTTCAGAAGGCGAACGCATCGAAAACAGACGAGGCGCTCCGCAGGCTGAAAGAAACGGCACTCGACGGAGGGAATCTATTCGCAGAGCTGATGGAGACGGTCCGTTATGCGAGCCTCGGCCAGATCACGCATGCGCTCTATGGCGTGGGTGGACGCTACCGCCGGAACATTTAACGGCCATTCTGCTGAAAAAAATGCCTGTTCCGCTGGAAAAACACCTTCCCGTATGTTTATAATGGAAGGTATGATTTAGAAGCGGATAGTGCCGATTTGTGCACTGGACGATACAGGATGAGAAAGGGTGTGCCTACCGATGGGTCTTAAGGATTACACGCAGGAACAGCTGAAGGAAATTTCCATGATCGATGTGACGTTTGAGCTGTTAACAGAGCATAACGAACCGGAGGATTACTCGGTTTTAATCAACCGCGTTGCTGAAATTCAGGAGCTCTCCGACGAACGGAAAAAAGAGCGGATTTCGCACTTGTACACGCAGATGTCGCTCGACGGCCGCTTTGTCAACTTAGGCGACAACCGCTGGGCGCTCCGTTCCTGGTACCCGTTTGAGCAGACAGAGGAAGAGCTGTCCCAGACGATGCCGAAGCGGAGAAAAGCGGCGAAGGAAGAAGCGGAAGCAGAAGGCTTCGATGATGAGCTCGAAGAAACGGACGAGTTCGAAGATATTGAAGATGAGCTCGATGAACTCGCCAATGAAGAAGATACCGACTTTGAAGATCTCGACGAAGAGGACTTCGGAGCGGACGGCGAAGAAGAAAAAGAAGACGACGAGGATGAGGAAGCAGAAGAAGAGGAAGAAGAGAAATAGCACGCATCCGGATACAGAATCGTGCTTGACTTTTCGATGCCGCCTCGCTAGAATCATGTTTGGGCTCCCTAAAAACGGAGCGTATCTGTACGTTCAGCGCCCCCTCTATGGAGGGGAGCGCTTTTTTTATTTTGCAGCAGCATTTTTCCGCCCCATGATCGATAAACGAGGAGTGAACAGCATGACAAAGTATATTTTCGTCACCGGCGGGGTTGTATCCTCGCTCGGCAAAGGAATCACTGCCGCTTCCCTCGGCAGACTCCTGAAAAACCGCGGCCTGACCGTCACCATCCAGAAGTTCGACCCGTACATCAACGTCGACCCGGGTACGATGAGCCCATACCAGCACGGGGAAGTGTTCGTCACCGATGACGGCGCCGAAACAGACCTGGACCTCGGGCACTACGAGCGGTTCATCGACATCAATCTCGGCAAATTCAGCAACGTTACGACGGGGAAAGTGTATTCCTCTGTTCTGAAAAAAGAGCGCCGCGGCGACTACCTCGGCGGCACGGTGCAGGTGATCCCGCACATTACGAATGAAATTAAACAGCGTATAGAACAGGCCGCCTCCCACGGAAATCCGGACGTTGTCATCACCGAAATCGGCGGTACGGTCGGCGACATTGAGAGTCTGCCGTTTTTAGAGGCGATCCGCCAGGTGAAAAGCGACCTCGGCGCAGAAAACGTGCTCTACATTCACTGCACGCTCATTCCGTACCTGAGCGCAGCCGGTGAAATGAAATCCAAACCGACGCAGCACAGCGTGAAGGAGCTCCGCAGTCTCGGCATTCAGCCGAACGTTATCGTCGTACGTACCGAGCGTCCGGTGCCGGAAGAGATGAAAGACAAAATCGCGCTCTTCTGTGATATCGATAAGCGCGCCGTCATCGAAGCACGGGATGCCGATACGCTGTACCAGGTGCCGCTCGATCTGCAGAAGCAGCACCTCGATCAGTTCGTCTGCGACCACCTGAAGCTGAATGTGCCGGAACCGGACATGAGCGAATGGCTGGAGCTCGTCGACCGTGTGCAGAACTTATCGAAAAAGATTACGATCGCACTCGTCGGAAAATACGTCGAGCTGCCTGATGCGTATCTATCCGTCGCCGAAGCGCTGAAGCACGCCGGTTTCGCCTTCGATGCCGACGTAGATATCAAATGGGTGAACTCTGAAGATGTGACGTACGCAAACGTTGCGGAAATGACAGAAGGCGCCGATGGGATTCTCGTGCCGGGCGGTTTCGGTGACCGCGGCATTGAAGGAAAGATTGCGGCGATCAACTACGCCCGCCAGCAGAACGTGCCGTTTCTCGGTATCTGCCTCGGCATGCAGCTGGCGTCCGTCGAGTTTGCGAGAAACGTGCTCGGCTACTCGGATGCGCATTCGTCGGAACTGAATCCGGAAACGACGCATCCGGTCATCGACCTGCTTCCGGAACAGAAGGATGTGGAAGATCTCGGCGGTACGCTCCGCCTCGGTCTGTACCCGTGCCGTCTGAAGCCGGATACGAAAGCGTATGAAGCGTACGGCGAGCCGGTGATCTACGAGCGCCACCGCCACCGCTACGAGTTCAACAACAAGTACCGCGAAGAAATGGAAGCAGCCGGCTTTACGTTCTCCGGACTGAGCCCGGACGGCCGCCTCGTCGAGATCATCGAGCTGACCGATCATCCGTACTTCGTGGCGTCCCAGTTCCACCCGGAATTCGTCTCCCGGCCGACACGGCCGCAGCCGCTCTTCCGTGAATTTATCCGTGCCGCCCAGGCGTAACCAGCACGGACCATAACGGCCGGAAGCAGCAGCTGCTTCCGGTTTTTATGATGCAGCGGAGAGGGGATTTTAAAGGATTTGAAGACCGCGGGCTGGTAGGCGCCCGCCTCTGCTTGGAACCGTTTGTTGGTTCTGGCAGCGGGGCAGCGCAGGGCGGTGCCGGTGGAAGGTGGTTTGGTTTTGAGGAAGTGGACGTTTTCCGGCAGTAACGAACCTTCTGTGCCGGTTACGGACGTTTCAGCAGGAGAAGTGATACATTTTTATAGAAGCGGACGTCCATGCCTCAGTTACGAACGTCGAGTCCCTGCTTACGAACGTTTCCCAGCGGGTTACGATACATTACACCGCGGGAAGTGGACGTTTTTTCGGGACGTCCAAGAAAAAAACGTAGAGAACATCCACCTGCAGCCAGGCCCGCTGCCTCTCTGACAGGACCGCCTGCAGTTCTAATAAAAAGCGGAAAAGACGCTGCCGTCTTTTCCGCTCCGTCTGCCTTCCACTCTCCAGGCGGAAGGACGTTATTCTTCTATCTCCTCCAGAAGGTCGTTTTCTTCGAGGATCTCCCGGAGGAGAAACAGGAGATCGTAGTAAAGGTGAAGGGATACGAGAAGATGGGGGCGGCCGGTCCGCTTTCCGCTTTCTTCCGGGATAAGGCCGCGCGTGACGCCGGTGGCGAGCGAAAAGCTTCCCGGCGGAAGGTCTTCCACCGCTTCCGGTGTGACGAGCAGAACGTGGCCCCCGTTCTCCAGAATGTTTTCAGTCAGCGGGCGGATGCTTTCCGCGCTGTCAGCAAACAGCCACACCATCTCCATCGGTCCGGCGTCTTCGGCACTGGTGAGGCGGACGGCACCGGGGAGCGGGTCGGCTCCGTCGAAAGCCTGGGCCTCGATCCCTTTCAGTTCGCCGGTGCCGTGGAGAAAGAACCTGCCGCCGGCGGCGATGCTCTGGGCAGCTGCGCGCGCGGCGTCCTCCATCGTTTCCTCCTGATCAGCTGTTTTCTCGAGCAGGCCGCGGAGCTGGGTCATAAAGATTTTATTCATGAGGATTCCTCCTTAAAACAGGTGTCGGGGAAAGTGTAGCAGGTGGAAAAAGAAAAAGCACGGAAGATGTCGAACGGAAAAGATTGAATTCGACCACTTTCTTCCTTATCATGGTAAATACAGTATGTGCGACTATCAGAAGGTACGAGGGAAGGGGTAAAGAATGAGCGAAAAGCTGCTTGTAGTAGACGATCAGTTTGGTATCCGTGTCCTGTTAAAGGAAGTATTCGAAAAAGATGGATACGAAACATATGAAGCGGCCAACGGTCAGAAGGCCCTGCAGATCCTGGAATCGGAGCATCCGGATCTCGTGCTTCTGGATATGAAAATTCCAGGAATGGACGGCATTGAAATTCTCCGGGAAATGCGCCAGCGGGAAATGAAAACGGACGTTTTCCTTATGACGGCCTATGGGGAAATGGAGCTCATTAAAGAGGCGAAAAGTCTCGGTGCGGTGACCCATTTTGCGAAGCCGTTTGATATTGATACCGTCCGGAGCCGCATCCGGGAATTTTTTGACGAAAAAGACGGCATGTAAGCGTTTGCGGCATAAATAATCGGATAATTCCGCGTGAAATCCTTCATTTCTATGCTATAATGTCCATGTGAGTTCACCTGACACAGGTTGTTCACAAACGTCCGAAACATACAAACGGACGCGTGATGCATGCATCATCGGCGTTTGTATGTTTTTGTGTGAACGGACACGTCCGGTGGGCAGAAGCACGTATATTCGAAGGAGGACTCAGCGAATGCCATTAGTGTCAATGAAAGAGATGTTGGAAACTGCAAAAGCGAACTCATACGGTGTTGGTCAGTTTAACCTGAACAACATGGAGTTTACGCAGGCGATTCTTCAGGCTGCAGAAGAAGAGAAATCCCCGGTGATTCTCGGTGTATCTGAAGGAGCGGCCAGATATATGGGCGGCTTTAAAGCAGTAGTCAAAATGGTGGAAGGCTTCATGGATGCGTACGATGTGACGGTTCCGGTTGCCATTCACCTCGACCACGGCTCCAGCTTTGAAAAGTGTGTGGAAGCTATCTACGCCGGATTTACTTCTGTTATGATCGACGGTTCCCACCACCCGCTGGAGGAAAACATCGCTCTGACAAAGAAAGTAGTGGAAGTAGCACACCTCTGCGGCGTTTCTGTAGAAGCAGAACTCGGACGCATCGGCGGACAGGAAGACGACCTTATCGTAGACGATGCAGAAGCAGCGTATGCGATTCCGGAAGAGTGCGAGCAGCTCATCAACGAGACAAACGTGGACTGCTTCGCTCCGGCGCTCGGTTCTGTACACGGCCCTTACAAAGGCGAGCCGAACCTCGGTTTTGACCGCATGGAGACGATCTCGAAGATGACAGCGGTGCCTCTCGTACTGCACGGCGGTACAGGTATCCCGACAAAAGACATCAAAAAGGCGATCTCTTTCGGTACAGCGAAGATCAACGTCAACACGGAAAATCAGATTTCTTCTGCGGCGAAAGTGCGCGAAGTACTGAACGAAAATCCGGACATGATCGACCCGCGTAAGTACCTCGGTCCGGCACGTGAAGCGATCAAAGCAACAGTGATCGGCAAAATGCGTGAATTTGGTTCTTCCGGCCAGGCAAAGTAATCGGTTGTTTTTCGGATGAAGAGAAGGGGCTGGAGGAACAGCCTCTCTCTTTGGTAAAAAAGAGAAAGCGTTATCATGCAGGCGCGGCAGGAAACCGGACGTTTCGTTAACTACGGATGGGAGGGAAAAGGAATGAAGTTTTTCATTGATTCAGCAAGCATGGAGGAAATTAAGAAAGCGGAGGCTCTCGGCGTCCTCGCCGGAGTAACGACCAATCCGTCCCTTGTTGCCAAAGAAGGAGCCGATTTCCACGAGCGGTTGAGAGAAATTACGGCGCTCGTGCCGGGATCGGTAAGCGCGGAAGTCATCGCCACAGATGCGGAAGGAATGATCCGTGAAGGACGGGAACTTGCGGCCATCGCGCCGAACATCACCGTCAAAGTACCGATGACACTGGAAGGCCTGAAAGCTGTGCGGACGTTCAGCGAATCCGGCATCCAGACAAACGTGACGCTTATTTTTTCCGCCAATCAGGCACTTCTCGCTGCGCGTGCAGGTGCGGCGTACGTGTCTCCTTTTCTCGGCCGCCTCGACGATATCGGTCAGGACGGGCTGGATCTGGTGGAGACGATCGCGGAGCTGTTTGACCGGCACGCCATCGATACCCAGATTATCGCCGCTTCCATCCGGCATCCGGTGCATGTGACAGAAGCCGCCCTCCGCGGGGCCCACATTGCCACCGTTCCCGGGAAGGTGCTCGAGCAGCTGACCCAGCATCCGCTCACGGATATCGGCCTTGAAAAGTTTTTAAGCGACTGGCAGAAAACGCAGAAGTAGGTTTTAACTTTCTTAAAAACGTGCACAGGTATCCAGAAGCTGCTTTCTCCTCGGAGGAGCCCGGCGGCCGGTACCTGTGCTGCGCTTCTTTTACCAGCCCCCACCCTCCGCTGCCATCACCGAAGACACCCCGGAAACGACATCCAGAAAAGGATCATTTCTGAAACAAGGAAGGGACGCACGTTATGGATAAATTATTAATTGAAGGCGGTCACCCGCTTCAGGGAAGGGTCTCCGTAGATGGCGCCAAAAACAGCGCCGTTGCACTGATTCCCGCCGCAATGCTTGCGGATTCCCCGGTGACAATTGACAACCTCCCGTCGATTTCCGACGTGGACATATTAAGTGCGCTTCTGGAGGAAGCAGGAGCAGAGACACATCTGGAGACCGGATCACTTACCGTGGATCCGTCCAGCATGATTCCGATGCCGCTGCCAAACGGAAGAGTGAAAAAGCTCCGCGCCTCCTATTATATGATGGGAGCGATGCTCGGCCGGTTCAACAAAGCGGTCATCGGGCTTCCCGGGGGATGCAACCTCGGCCCGCGGCCGATTGACCAGCACATTAAAGGATTTGAAGCCCTCGGAGCGAAAGTGACGAACGAACAGGGCGCGATGTACCTGCAGGCGGACAAGCTCCGCGGTGCACGGATCTACCTGGACGTCGTCAGTGTCGGAGCGACGATCAACATCATGCTCGCGGCCGTCCGGGCGGAAGGAAAAACCGTCATCGAAAACGCAGCGAAAGAACCGGAAATTATCGATGTCGCGACCCTACTGACGAACATGGGCGCAAAAATTAAAGGAGCAGGAACGAATGTCATCCGCATCGAAGGCGTCGACCAGCTTCACGGCTGCCGCCACTCGATCATCCCGGACCGGATCGAAGCCGGCACGTACATGATCTTTGCCGCTGCGGCGGGACGCGCGGTGACGATTGATAACGTCATTCCGCTTCACGTCGAATCACTCAGCTCCAAGCTCCGTGAAATGGGCGTCACCGTCGAGGCAGGAGACGACAGCATCTATATCGAACGGGCAGAGCACCTCACGCCGATCGATATTAAAACGCTCGTCTATCCCGGCTTTGCGACCGACCTCCAGCAGCCGATGACGTCGCTTCTCACCCAGGCGGACGGCGCCAGCATGGTGACCGATACGATCTACCACGCCCGGTTCAAGCATACCGATGAACTGCGCCGCATGGGTGCCGACGTCAAAGTGGACGGCCGCTCCGCGCTCATTTACGGCCCGACTGCGCTTCAGGGTGCACGCGTACGCGCGACCGACCTCCGCGCCGGCGCCGCGCTCATTGCTGCCGGACTGCTCGCAGAGGGCGTCACCGAAATCACCGACGTGCATCACATCGACCGCGGCTACGCCCGCCTCGAACAGAAGCTGAGCGGACTCGGCGCTGTCATCTGGAGAGAAGGCCTGAGCGAAGAAGAACTTCAGGAAATCGAAAACTCCTAGGGAAAATCACGCTTGCCCCTGAACCCCGGATATGCTTAGATAGAAAGTGCTGCCGGAAGCGGATGACGCCTCCGGCAGGCGCGTATCGTCATCCCCCGATCCCGGTAATCTCCCCCGGATAGTACATAATCCCAGCAGAAGCCGTACAGGCGCCACAATAATTTAAAGGTTTGGTGAAACAATATGGGTGTATCAATGCAGGAAATGGAGCACATGAAGCTCAAGGAGCTGTATGTGCTTGCCAAGGAGCACAAAGTCTCCTACTACAGTCAGCTCACGAAAAAAGAGCTTATTTTTGCGATTTTCAAGAAGCAGGCAGAAAACGAAGATCTTATGTTCATGGAAGGCATCCTGGAAATTATCCAGTCGGAAGGATTTGGCTTTCTCCGTTCGAACACATACAAACCGAGTCCACAGGACATTTACATCTCCGCCTCCCAGATCCGCCGCTTTAAGCTGCGAAACGGGGACCGCGTCTCCGGGAAAGTGCGGAAGCCAAAAGAAAACGAACGCTACTATGGACTGCTGCAGGTCGCGGCGGTAAACGGCGAAGATCCGGAAAACGCCGGCGAACGCCCGCACTTCCCACAGCTCACACCGCTCTACCCCGACCGCAAAATGACGCTGGAACAGAAGCCGAACATGGTCGCCTCCCGCGTCCTGGATATGATTTCTCCTGTCGGATTCGGTCAGCGCGGACTGATCGTCGCGCCGCCGAAAGCCGGAAAGACGCTTCTGTTAAAAGAAGTGGCCAACAGCATCGCAGAAAATCATCCCGACATGGAAATCATCGTTCTGCTGATCGACGAGCGTCCGGAGGAAGTGACGGACATGGAGCGTTCGATCAAAGGCGAAGTCGTCAGCTCCACGTTCGATGAAGTACCGGAAAACCATATCAAAACCGCCGAGCTCGTTCTCGACCGAGCGATGCGCCTCGTGGAATCGAAGAAAGATGTCGTCATTCTCATGGACAGCATCACGCGTCTCGCGCGCGCCTACAACCTCGTCATTCCGCCGAGCGGACGCACGCTCTCCGGCGGGATCGACCCGGCGAGCTTCCACCGCCCGAAGCGCTTTTTCGGTGCAGCGAGAAACATTGAAGAAGGCGGCAGCCTGACGATTCTCGCCACCGCGCTCGTGGAAACCGGTTCGCGTATGGACGACGTCATTTACGAAGAGTTTAAAGGAACGGGCAACATGGAGCTTCATCTGGACCGCCGCCTGGCCGAGCGCCGCATTTACCCGGCCATCGATATCCGCCGCTCCAGCACGCGCCGCGAAGAGCTTCTGCTTCCGCAGAAACAGATCGAAGACTTGTGGGCGATCCGCCGCACACTCAATGACCAGCCGGATTACATGGAGAAGTTTCTTAAAAAAGTCCGCGAAACGAAAACGAACGAAGAATTTTTCGCATCCTTCGATAAAGGCCGGCGTCCGGCCAAATCGACAAAATCAAACGACAGCTGATCAAAAGGCACCCGGAGCCCTGCTCCGGGTGCCTTTTCGCGCGGTTCGTGCCACGAACGATGGATTTCGTGCCATAGAGCGGAGGTGTCGTGCCAAAAACGGAGCCGGTCGTGCCAAAAGTAAAATTTCGTGCCAAACGCCGTGCGCCGCGTGCCAGAAGGCAGCTGGTTCGTGCCAGAACCGAACGGTTTCGTGCCACGACCCTCAAAACCACTAATCCACCGCCGGCCGTCACCCCGCGGCCGGCCCTTCACCTGCTCCGGAGCGGGCAGAGGGCTGCGGAGCAGCGGTTATTTGGGTTTTCTCGAATGGCACCGCGTCATTTCGCGAGCGTTTCGCGTCATCGTGAGCGTGTGCCGCGTCAAACTGGGAAGCGGGCGCGTCAGTTGAAGAACCGACCGCGTCATCAGCGCAAGACCGCGTCAAAAGCAGCTCCACGCGCGTCAATAGAACGGCGTACCGCATCAAAGCAGAGCCGTACCGCGTCAGCAGAGAAACAAAAAAGAAACCGCCGGCCAAAAATCAGGCCGGCCCTCTGCGGGAAAAATATGCCGAACCCCATTGCATTCAGCGGAAACGGTTGGTATAATCTTTCTATGTGTGAACGCCTATGCACTATCTTACTCTGTTTCGAAAGATTCAGGGCGGAAGGAGTTGAATGGACATGAAGCAGGCAATTCATCCAGAATACCGCAAAGTCGTATTTAAGGATTCGAGTACTGGTTTCACGTTCTTGAGCGGATCTACGTTAAACACGGATCAAACGATCGAGTGGGAAGACGGCAACACGTACCCACTGGTGACTGTGGAAGTTTCTTCTGATTCTCACCCTTTCTACACAGGGAAGCAGAAGTTTGCGGACGCAGGCGGCCGTGTGGACCGCTTCAAGAAGAAATACGGTATGTAAGAATTCACTTGAAACAGGCAGGATTTCCGTTCTGCCTGTTTTTTTATCGCTTTTTTGCCGAAGTGTGACAAAGGACGGTTGTCCAGCCGGCCTGCGGCGCGTAGGCTGAATGTATACATATTTCATGGAACAGGAGCGGTGCCCATGCATCTCACGCGAAAAGAAGGGTGGATCGAAGTGGTCTGCGGAAGCATGTTTTCCGGAAAATCCGAGGAACTGATCCGGCGCGTCCGGCGGGCCAGCTTCGGACGCCAGAAAATACAGGTCTTCAAACCACAGCTCGACGACCGCTACAGCGAACAGGAAGTCGTCTCCCACAACGGAACCAAAGTTTTTGCCTATCCGGTGACAGACGCCGAGGATATTTACACGCTGCTGCACAAAGATACGCAGGTCGTCGCCATTGATGAGATACAGTTTTTCGATGCCCCGATCGTCGACGTCGTCCAGACACTCGCCGATGACAACCGGCGCGTCATCTGTGCCGGACTCGATCAGGATTTCCGCGGCGAACCGTTCGGCTGCATGCCGGCGCTCATGTCACTCGCCGAAACCGTCACGAAACTTCAGGCCATCTGTCTCTCCTGCGGGTCACCTGCCAGCAGAACACAGCGGCTGATCGACGGACAGCCGGCCTCCTACAACGATCCGATTATCCTCGTCGGCGCTGATGAATCGTACGAACCGCGCTGCCGCCACTGCCATGAAGTGCCCGGCAGGCCGAAAACGACGCACGTTCACGCCGTCAATCTGGCACGAAGTGAAAACGACTAAACGGCCACAGCTCTCACCGGATGGTGGGAGTTTTTTTGTGACAATAACAGGTGAGTCGATGGATGTATTTTCCACGATCTGGTTGAAAGGGCCTCCCGGCTGAGGTACAATCAATCCGACAAACCTAAGGGGGAACGATCATGCTGAAACAGGGACTTGCCGCACTGGCACTCGGCACGGCGCTGCTCGCAGGAAGTGTACATAACGCAGACGCCGCCGAACGGGAATTAATGTTTATTATGGATACAAGGCAGTACTACGAAAACAACTCGGTGTACCTCGCCCAGGCACCGCACGAAATCATCAACGGGGTGACGTTTGTGTCCATGCGCTCCTTATCCGAGCGTCTCGGCGCAGAGCTTACATACAATCCGGCCACCCGTGCCTACACACTAGACTACCTCGGCACCACGCTCGGTTATGCTGCAGGCGCCGGGCATTTCTGGATCGATGGGGACAAAGCCTCCTTCCGAAGCGGCGAAGCCCACCTGAAAAACGGCTCGCTCATGGTGCCGCTCCGCGAAACGACCGAGGCGCTCGGCATGCGCGTCCGCCACGATAAAGGCGAAGGCAAAGTCTTTCTTAACTGGCAGACGGCACCGGAAGCCCCGGCTTCACTGGAACTGCATCTGCCGAAAACGACGTTTGCCATGGGTGAACCGATCCCGTATGAATGGAGAGCGGACGGCTTCGATCTGGACAGTGCCGATGTCACGTATACCAACAACGAACGCGGCTTTTTCACACCGGGAACGAAAACGATTCGTGCTGAGACCGTCGTAAACGGGCAGACGATCCGTGTGGAAGAGGAGATTGAGATAACCGGAGAACAGCTTTACAGCGAAGCGGAATTCGAGCGTCGTTTTTCCCGTCCGGGAGAGCTTGTTGATGTGAATGGGACGGCGGTTCTCGGGATGGAGCAGGTCGTTCCGCGCGCAGAGGCCGGGGAGCGTGTGCTTCTCCGGAGTAACAATCCGGAGCGTGTAACGGAGCCGGGGGTGTATTATGAGGATACGATCGACGGGAAGGCGAGAGTGCTGGTGCATCATGAGAATGCGCTGGACGTGCCGATGCGTCTGGAGGCTGTGGTGAAAAATCCGTCGGACGGGGAGCTTGCGGTGACGGAGACAAGGATCGGTACAGCTGGTCCGACGAAGTTTCCGAGTGCGTCCGGTCAGGCTGCCGTAGCGCGTTTTCTGGACAGCTCCCATATGAATGCGGTCGTCTACGCGCCGGGAGCAGAAGGGATCATCGGCTGGGAGCTGATCGAGAAGTGGATCGATCCGGGCATGACAGCGACGATGTATTTGGATGTGGAAACGGACGGGGAGGCGGAAGTACTCGTGCGGGCGGTGACGCAGAAGGAGCCGGAAGCGGAAACAATCGTGCCGCGTGCGGAGAAGCACACGCGGGGAACTTTCGCCGAAGGGGACCGGACACTCTTTCTGCAGGAGACTGCCGGGCGGACGCCGCAGCGTGTCGTGCTTGGTGACGGTGGCGTGGATCCTTATGTGACGGGAGTGGACGCGTATACAGGTCTTTCGGAGACGAACTTCGGCAACCGCGGTGTGCACTATACGCTTTCCGGCACCGTGGCTGAGGATACCGGCATTTTTGTCAATCCGCGCGGCGGCATTTACAGCGGAGCGTTTCTCGTAAACGGAGAGGTCGTCACCGGATCGCTGGCTTCCTCCGGAAAGGCGCTGAAGCTGTATCAGACAGGGGAGGAAGAAGAGGATGTCACGATCGAATTCATCCCGGCCTCCGGAAGCAACCTGCCGTTGCAGCTTCTGTTCCAGCCGCTCTCGGATACATCCCTTGAATAAGCGTCATGAGCTGTCCTCCGGGGCAGCTTTTTTCATGGCTGAGGTAAGCGGCGAGGCATGCTTCTTCTGAAAAAACGTTTCTCATAGGTAGGCGGCTGGAGCGCCGGGAGTCTGCGGCCGGTGGACGGGAAGTGGGAATCTGCCGGTGCGTTGTGGGAATCCGGGAGGGAGAAGCTGGACTTTTCGACTCGTTTGGGAACGACCCCCTGAGTTGTGGGACTGGCAGACGAAGTTATCGGACTCCAGGGCGCCGTTATGAGACTTTCCCCCTCCGTTATGAGACTCCGCCGCCGCTCCCCGGCAGCAGCACTTTCGTTTTTCGGATTACAGCCGGCGGTTCCAGGGGGCCGAACGCGATATAGGACTTTCCTCAAAAAAATTGATAAAAAAGATGCCTTTGGAACGAATCCTTTTTACACTGTCTGCGTCTACCCTGGTAGAACACAGCAGAGGGCCCTCCAAAAATCTGTGTCCACGTTAATCAGAGGACTGGGGGAAGTGTCAATGAAACAGGGATTATTTACAGCTGCCGCGTTTATCGCGGGGATGCTGGTCATGTTTGTGCTGCAGCAGGTGGTGTTTGCCGCAGAGGAACAGCCGGAGGTGGAGCTTCCGGTGCTGATGTACCATGATTTTCAACCGGGGAAGGCTGATTCGATTACCGTGCCGCCGGACGTGTTTGAAGAGCAGCTGGCTGCGCTTAATGAAGCAGGCTACACGAGTATCACGCTCGAAGAGATCCACGCGTACCGGGCGGAAGGAGCAGCACTTCCGGAGAAACCGGTGCTGATCACCTTCGACGACGGCTACCGCTCGAATTATGAGTATGCCTATCCGGCGCTTCAGGAAGCCGGCATGCATGCGGTCATCTTTGCGATTGCCGAAAGAAGAGAAAGCGGCGCGGACAACCACTTTACGTGGGAGGAAGCGCGGGAGATGGAAGCAGAAGGAACCGTGTCCATCCAGCATCATACATATGATATGCACTACCTGCACGAGGGTGAAACCGGCGCAGAAGAAGCGTCGCTCATCAGCCGGACGCCGGAGGAGACGGAGCTGGAATATGAAATGAGAGTCCGGGCTGATCTTGCCAAAGCGAAAGAGCTCATGGAAATGGAGCTGGATACACCGGTCACCGCTTTTTCGTTTCCGTTCGGTAAATACAACGAGTTCAGCGTCGATATTTCCCGGGAAATGGGGATGCCGCTTCTGTTCACGATTCATCCGGTCATGAACGAGCAGGAGCATCTGGAAGCCGGCATGCTGCACCGGTTTAACGTGCCGGGGGATATGAACGGAGACGAACTCATTGCGATGCTTGAAAACGAACGCCCGTAACTCGTTTTCTCAGGTACCTCTAAGGGTATAGACAAAAAGGAGGTGCTGTCATGAAGATGATCATTATCGGCGGCGACGCAGCAGGAATGAGCGCTGCCATGCAGATTGTACACAAACGAAAAGACGCAGAGATTACGGTGCTGGAGCGGGGAAACGTCTACTCCTACGCCCAGTGCGGCCTGCCTTATTACTTAAGTGATACGATTCCGGATACGGATGAGCTGATCGCGCGGTCGATTGACTTTTTCAGGGAAAAGGGGATCGATGCACGGGTGTTTCACGAAGTGACGCACGTCGATGCAGAGAAGCAGATGGTATACGGTACGAATCTGGAAAACGGGGAAGCGTTTGAGCTGCCGTACGATACGCTTCTTGCTGCATCCGGCGGAAGCCCGGATATGATACCGGTCGGCGGAGCGGAACTTGAAGGCATTCATACGATGAAGACGATTCCGGATATCGAGAAGATCAAGCAGGATTTTAAGGATAAAGAGCACATCACGATTATCGGCGCGGGCTACATTGGACTCGAGGCGGCGGAGAACCTCCGTGAAGCGGGGAAAAGTGTCCGGATTATCAACCGCTCGGACCGTCTCGGCAGCGGGTTTGATGAATACATCAGCGATGCGCTGAAAGCCGAGGCGCATGACTATGATGTGGAGCTCGTGCTGAAGGAGGACGTTCACGGCTTTGTCGATGACGGAAGCGGCCGCGTGCGCGCAGTACAGACGAACCGCGGCACGTATCAGACGGACGGTGTACTCGTCGCGGTCGGCATTACACCGAATACGTCATATTTGAACGGAACCGGCGTTCATCTGCATGCATCCGGCGCAGTGAAAGTCGACGCGTATATGCGCACGAACGTCAAAAATATTTATGCAGCGGGAGACTGCGCAACGCAGTACCACCGCGTGAAGGAAGTGGACGACTACGTTCCGCTCGGCACCCACGCGAACAAGCAGGGACGTATCGCCGGAGCGAACATTTCCGGAGAGCGGAAGACGTTCCAGGGCATGCTCGGCACGGCGATTTTCCGCTTTTTCCGGCTGACGGTCGGCCGCACCGGTATATCCATGGTCGAAGCTGAAGAGGCTGGCTTCGATGTTTCCTGTGAAACGTTCGAACCGTCGCCGATTGCCGGTTATTTCCCGGGCAATAAAGCATTCAAAATGGAAATGATTAAAGACAATCAGAGCGGCCGGCTCATCGGTCTTCAGGCAGCCGGCGTGCACGGTGTGGATAAACGTATCGATACGGCATCTGTCATGATCTACAATGAGATGACCGTCGATGACATTCAAAACCTGGATATCAGCTATGCACCGCCGTTTAATTCCACGTGGGACCCGATTCAAAAAGCGGCACGAAGATTATAAACGCACCTGCCTCCGGTCTCTGTACCGGGGGCGGTTTGCATTCCGGCCGGACAGGTTCTATACTGAAGAGAGGTATTTATAAGGAGAGGTGAAGTAAGGTGTTTGACCGCCTTCAGGCAGTAGAGGACCGGTACGATCAGCTGACAGAGTTACTGATGGACCCGGATGTAATTAATGATACGAAAAAGCTTCGTGATTATTCCAAAGAACAGTCGGATATTCAGGAAACGGTGGAAGCGTACCGCCGCTACAAAGATATTAAGCAGCAGTATGAGGACGCGAAGGAAATGCTTAATGAAAACGATCCGGAAATGAAAGAGATGGCAAAAGCTGAAATGGATGAGCTGTCCCCGCAGATTCCGGAGCTCGAGGAAAAGCTGCGTGTGCTTCTTATTCCGAAGGATCCAAACGATGATAAGAACGTCATCGTGGAAGTCCGCGGTGCAGCCGGCGGCGATGAAGCGGCGCTTTTCGCAGGCGACTTGTACCGGATGTATTCCCGGTACGCGGACCGCCAGGGATGGAAAATTGAAGTCATTGAAGCGAATGACACCGGACTCGGCGGCTTCAAGGAAGTCGTTTTCAGCGTGAACGGCAAAGGGGCATTCTCCCGGCTGAAGTATGAGAACGGGGCCCACCGCGTACAGCGTGTACCGTCGACCGAATCCGGCGGACGGATTCATACGTCGACTGCGACCGTTGCGGTACTCCCGGAAGCGGAGGAAGTGGAAGTGGATATCCACGAGAAGGATATCCGTGTCGATACGTTTGCCTCCAGCGGACCGGGCGGGCAGAGCGTCAACACGACGATGTCTGCCGTACGCCTGACGCACGTGCCTACAGGGACCGTCGTGTCCTGTCAGGACGAAAAATCGCAGATTAAAAACAAAGAGAAAGCGATGAAAGTTCTCCGTGCCCGGATCTACGACAAGTTTCAGCGTGAAGCGCAGGCGGAGTACGACGAGCACCGGAAATCGGCTGTCGGCTCCGGCGACCGCTCCGAGCGGATCCGCACGTATAACTTTCCACAGAGCCGCGTCACCGATCACCGCATCGGCCTGACGCTGCAGAAGCTCGATCAAATTCTCGAAGGCGGACTGGATGAAGTGATCGACCCGCTCATCATTGAAGAGCAGTCCCGCCTCATGCAGAATGCGGAGTAAGCAGATGATCGTACAGGAAGCCCTGAACCGGGCTTCTTCTTTTTTGGAAGAAGCCGGATATGAGAAGGAAATTGCCTATATTCTGCTCGCGCACCATACCGGATGGAGCCGGGCACGCCTCTATGCCGAGCTCCGATCACCGCTCCCGTCTGACATAGAAGCGCCCTATTTCCGCGATGTAGAAAAAGCGTGCAGCCACATACCGGTTCAGCATTTAACCGGTACCGAGATGTTTTACGGCCGGCCGTTTCACGTCAACAAACATGTGCTGATCCCGAGACCGGAGACAGAGGAGCTGATCGAAGCCGTGCTCCGGCACGTTCCGGCAGAAGAGCCGTCCATTGTGGATATCGGTACAGGAAGCGGGATCATCGCCTGTACGCTGGCGCTGGAAATTCCGGGAGCTTCGGTGACAGCTGTCGATATATCGGAAAAAGCGCTTGAAACCGCGGAGAAAAACGCGGCCGAACTCGGCGCCTGCGTCACGTTTTCTCACGGCGATCTTTTGGAGCCGGTCCGCGGACCTGTGGATATCGTCGTCTCCAACCCGCCGTATATTCCAGCAGGCGACCGCCTGTGGATGAAAGAAAACGTCACCGGCCATGAGCCGGAAGGGGCTTTGTTTGCCGGAGACGACGGGCTGGATATATACCGGAGGCTCTCCGAGGTGCTTCCGGAATACGTAAAAAAACCCGGTCTTGCCGCGTTTGAAATCGGGCACGACCAGGGTAAAGCAGTAGCAGACTTGATGAATCGTTCTTTTCCACAGGCTGCAGTCGACGTGCATAAAGACATGAACGGAAACGAACGGGTTGTCCTCATTCATGTTCCCCCCGGTGGATAACTTTTCTCGTCTTCCACAGACTTATGCACAGAAATGAAGGGAGTTATCCCCTGTTTTTGTGGATAAGTTCTTTTTTGTACACAGATAAAGGCGAACATGACATGTAAAAGGAGGCTTATGAATGAGTTATATACAGACGGAATACCTCCCTGTGGAAAACGCTGTGGATAAAAAGGAGAAACTCGCGCGGGCGGCGTCGCTGGTTCAGAGCGGCGAAGTCGTGGCGTTTCCGACAGAAACCGTCTATGGACTCGGTGCTGACGCGTGCTCCGACGATGCGGTAAAGAAAATTTTCGAAGCAAAAGAGCGTCCGGCAGATAACCCGCTCATCGTCCACATCGCCTCCCCGGAAGATGTGTATAAGTACACCTCTCAGGTGCCGAAAATGGCAGAAAAATTAATGAATACGTTCTGGCCCGGGCCGCTTACGATCATTCTGCCCCACAACGGCAGGTTATCCACACTCGTGACAGCGGGTCTCGATACGGTCGGCCTCCGCATGCCGGATCACCCGACTGCGCTTCGTCTTCTCCGGGCAGCCGGTACGGGTGTGGCGGCACCGAGCGCAAACCGTTCCGGCCGCCCGAGTCCGACAACGGCCCAGCACGTAGCCGAAGATCTCGATGGCCGCATCGCGGCGATTGTGGATGACGGAGCAACTGGTGTCGGTGTGGAATCCACGGTTGTGGACTGTTCCGGTGCCGTGCCGATTATTCTGCGGCCCGGAGGCGTCACAAAGGAACAGATTGAAGCTTGCTGCGGCGCGGTGCACGTGGATCCGGCACTGCATGTGGATAACGCCGCCCCGAAATCTCCCGGGATGAAATATACGCACTATGCGCCGGAAGCGCCGCTTACGCTGGTGGACGGCAGTGAATCGTTTTTTCAGGAATGCATCTCGTCCTCCCAGCGGGACGGCTTCCGCGTCGGGGTGATCATTCCGAAATCCCGTGCCGGGAGCGTGGAGGCGGACGAAGCATTCGTATTATCGAGCGACAGTATCGTGCACGCAGCCCGTGAACTGTACGGAGCGCTGCGGGCGTTCCGCCGGGAGGATGTGGACATTATTCTCATGCGTGTACTCCCCTCCGAAGAACTGGGATTTGCGGTGATGAACCGCCTGATGAAGGCGGCAGGCGGCCGTGTGTGGACGGAGCGGAAAAGCGAGTAAAGACAGGCGTGTGGAGACGTCGTTCTGCCAATAATATGATAAAATAGAAATAAGGTTGACGGTATGGTATGTCGGGTAAGTGAGAGAATAGCCTGATTGAAGGATGTGGAAATAATGAAAAATGTACTGTTTGTCTGTACTGGAAATACATGCCGCAGCCCGATGGCGGAGGCCATTTTTCTGGCCAAACGCCCGGATGACAGTTATCAAGTGCGTTCGGCCGGGGTTCATGCGACGGACGGCATACCGATGTCGGAGGGAGCGCGCCAGGCGCTGGCCCGTCATAATTTAATGGAAAGTCATCAATCGGAGGTGCTGACCGAGGAGATGCTCCGCTGGTCGGACGTGATTCTGACGATGACGGATTCACATAAACAGGCGGTTGTGGAGCAGTTCCCGGACCGTGCTGCGCAGGTGTATACATTGAAGGAGTATGTGACGGATGATGTGGAGAGCCAGGCGAAGATGGAAGAGCTGAAGGCGCATCTCGCGGAGATTGAGATGAAGAAGGCACAGTTCGTCGCCCAGAATCAGAACAAAGTGGATAAGTATAATGAAGATGAGCCGATCGGCAACCAGCAGCAGCTGGAAGAAGCGCTGTTAAAAGAGGTCGAGCCGCATCAGCGTGCGGTCGATCGTCTGGAGTGGGATCTTCCATCGATGGATATCCGCGATCCGTTCGGCGGCGATGAGTCGATTTATGAGGCGACGTATCAGGAGATCGAAGAAGCAGTTGACCAGCTGATTGCGAAGCTGGAAAGCTGGAATTACCGAAACCAGGGATAAAGGATGTGGGTTGTGTGAAAGTGGTAGTGGGGTCTGATCATGCAGGCTATGCATTAAAAGCAGAGATTGTTCCCGTGATCGAGGAGCTTGGTCACGAAGTGGTGGATGTCGGCAACCATGAAGGCGAGTCGGTGGATTACGCGGATTACGGTATCCCGGCGGCGGAAATGGTCGCAGACGGACGTGCGGACCGCGGTGTCATTGTATGCGGCACCGGCATCGGCATGTCGATTTCAGCGAATAAAGTGAAAGGCATCCGCTGCGCGCTCGTGCAGGACCTTTTCACGGCGAAAGTGACGCGCGAACACAATGACACGAACGTGCTTGCGATGGGTGAGCGTGTCGTCGGCCCGGGTATTGCCCGGGAAATTGTGAAGGTGTGGCTGGAGACAGAATTTGAAGGCGGACGTCATCAGCGCCGCGTTCAGAAGATGATGGATTACGAACAGCAGTCCTAAAAGAAAGAGGGATGCATCATGAGCCGCGAATGGAAAGATCAGCTGATGCAGGGACTTCGTGAGCTGCAGGAGCAGGCCGGACTGAAGCCGGGGCAGATGCTTGTCATCGGCACGAGTACGAGTGAAATCCGCGGGGCGCGGATCGGCAAAGCCGGAACGGTGGATACCGCGGAAATCTTGTGGGAGGCGTTTGACGCGTTCCAGAAAGAGACCGGCGTCCACCTGGCGTTTCAGTGCTGCGAGCACTTGAACCGCTCGGTGCTTGTCGAGCGCAGCACGCAGGAAACGTACCATCTCGAAGAAGTAAGCGCCGTTCCGGTGCCGGAAGCAGGCGGATCGATGGCTGCCTATGCGCACCGGCAGATGAAAGATCCGGTGCTTGTGGATGAAGTGTCGGCGCACGCCGGCATCGATATCGGCGATACGTTTATCGGTATGCATCTTCGCCGGGTCGCTGTTCCCGTCCGCACGAGTGTCACGGAAATCGGGAGTGCGCACGTCACGTATGCACGCACCCGCCCGAAGCTCGTCGGCGGTGCCAGAGCAAAATACGAATAAGAAGCGATGAGCTGTACCGGATCTTCCGGTGCAGCTTTTTTGCAATTTAAGAAAGGCTGCAATTCGAAGCTTCATCCAAGCAGGCGGGCCAGGGGATGCGGCAGTTCACCCATTGTTTCATCTATCGGTATCTCCGCTGTGCCCGTACGTCTCCGCCCACGGCTCCAATGTCTGGCGGAGCTTGGGTGAGGATCATCTCGATGAAGATAGTGCGTGTTTTCGTGGGCGCAGAAATGTCTCTTTCGGAGAAATACAGCGGTGCGGAGATCAGGGATCGCAACGGCGGTTTCCAAGATCGCCACACCGGAGAAAAAGATCGCCATCTCTCAAGAGGACACCGCCACACTGAAAGCAGAGATCGCAATGATAGGAAGAAACACCGCCACGTGCTGGACGGAGACCGCAATAAAACTGCTGGAAGCTGTCAAAAAAAGAAAGCCGGTCCCCGCGGACCGGCTTTCTTTTTTGGTGTGCGGAGGAAGAGGTGAGGCGGTCGATGGTGGCTGCGTGGCGGTCGGCATGAGCCGCGGCTGCTGCGGTCTTTTGACCAGCTTCAGGAACGCAAATGCGGCGGATTGTGGTTTTTGCAGAGTGATTTCTATAATCTGCTGAAAAAATACATAAAACGTAAATATTCTGTTTTGGATTTAATCATAAAAGGAATCAGTATCCTTGCCGATAGTATTACCTATAAATGACAATTGGACGATTTTTTTAGCTTGTACCGGCGGCCGATACGAGCGTGGGAGGGACGAAGTGAAGTTTTACGGTGTGATCCTGATCGTTATTGCTGCTGTCGGATGGGGGTTGAGCGGTGGAATCGGCGACATTTTGATGAGCCGCGGGTGGGAGCCGATGGTCATCTCCTTTTACCGCGGACTGATTGGGCTGGTGTTTTTCAGCATCTGGCTGGCCGCGCGGTACCGGCCGGAGGAGAAGCCCCCGCTCCGGTTCTATATTTGGGCGGCGGCCGCGGGACTTGGTGTGGCAGGCAACTTCAGTTTCTATTATTTCAGTATTCAGGCGTCCGGCGTTGCCGTGGCTGCGACGCTGATGTATACCGCCCCGATTTTCGTGCTGCTCGTCTCCTTTGCGCTGCACCTCGAGCGCGCCACGTGGTTTAAATGCGGCTGCATCGCCAGTGTGATGGTCGGCATCGTCCTTCTCACCGGCATTCTCTCCCCGGGCGGAGCGGATGTCAGCGGGATCGGCACCGCCGCAGGTCTAGGTGCCGGGCTCAGCTACACGCTGTTTATCTTCGGTTTTAAAAATGCCGCGCCGATCGGCCGCCCGCAGACGGCGCTGACCGTGGCGTTTGCAGTCTTCTGCCTCGTGCTCTTTTTTCTCGGCGACCGCGGACAGATGAGGGCCGTTCTCCCATCAGAAGATCTTTGGCTCTTTCTTCTTCTCGGAGTGGTGGGGGCAGGCATGTCGTTTATCTTCTATATTTACGGCATCCGGCTGACGACCCCGGCGATTGCTGCGATGACCGCGATGGTTGAACCCGTGACGGCCTCCCTGTTCGGCGTGCTGCTCGGCGACATGCTCTCCCTGTTCCAGCTCGGCGGCATGGCCGTTATCCTGCTCACGGTTGCCGCACTCAGCACCCAGCGCGAAGTACCCGCCGCGGCCGAAGCGCCGGAACCGGAGGAGCTCGCCTATGAATATGAAGCGCTGGAAGACGACGAAGCGGAGGAGCAGCCCTACTCCGGTAGATAATCTCCATCCCGGCGAACAATCGGAGGAAAACGACGCTTAAATATCCGGCTGTGCTTCCTGGATTCAACGAAAACGGAAGATTTTATGTATCAATAATCAGAAAAGACGAAATCAAAGCGCTTACAGTTGTCCGACAAGTGCAAATTCCTTTGCTTATTTCCGCTCCAGGCGTTACACTAGATGGCATGATAGTAAGGATTATAGGAGGTCTACATTCATGACGACGATGGATAAGCGAACGCTGAGTCACGTACGGGCAAAGGATGCGGATGTTTTTGCAGCAATGGATCAGGAGCTGAAGCGGCAGCAGGACAACATTGAACTGATTGCATCAGAGAACTTTGTTTCCAAGGCAGTAATGGAAGCGCAGGGTTCTGTGTTGACGAACAAATATGCAGAAGGGTATCCGGCAAAGCGCTATTACGGCGGCTGTGAGCACGTCGACACCGTGGAAAACATCGCGCGCGACCGGGCGAAAGAGCTGTTCGGCGCAGAATACGTCAACGTGCAGCCGCATTCCGGCGCGCAGGCGAACATGGCTGTTTACTTTGCATTTCTTGAGCAGGGCGACACCGTTCTCGGTATGGACCTGGCCCACGGCGGACACCTGACGCACGGCAGCCCGGTGAACTTCAGCGGGAAGCAGTACGAGTTCGTCGGCTACGGCGTCGACGAGGAAACAGGCATGCTCCAGTACGATCAGGTACGCGAGCTGGCACAGAAGCATCAGCCGAAAATGATCGTTGCCGGTGCAAGCGCCTACCCGCGCGAAATCGACTTTAAAATCTTCCGTGAGATCGCAGACGAAGTCGGTGCCTACCTTATGGTGGATATGGCCCACATCGCAGGTCTCGTCGCATCCGGCGAGCACATGAATCCGGTGCCGTATTCGGATTTTGTTACGACGACGACGCACAAAACGCTCCGCGGACCGCGCGGCGGCATGATCCTGACAAAAGAGGAGTACGGCAAAAAGATCGACAAGGCGATCTTCCCGGGACTGCAGGGCGGCCCGCTCATGCACGTGATTGCCTCCAAAGCAGTCGCGTTCGGCGAAGCGCTCCAGGACGAGTTCACCGCGTACTCCAAGCAGATCCGAGCCAACGCGCGTGCGCTTGCAGCTTCCCTCAATGAAAACGGCATTGATCTCGTTTCCGGCGGCACGGACAACCACCTGCTGCTGCTCGATCTCCGCAGCCTGAACCTGACTGGGAAAACGGCAGAAAAAGCGCTCGATGAAGTCGGCATTACAACGAACAAAAATGCGATTCCATTCGATCCGGAAAGCCCGTTCGTCACAAGCGGCATCCGTATCGGCACCGCCGCGGTCACGTCCCGCGGATTCAAGGAGGAGGACCTTAAAGAAGTTGGAAGCATCATCGCATCGGTGCTGAAGGATCCGGAATCCGAAGAGGTGCTTAAAGAAGCAGCGGAGCGGACAGCGAAGCTGACGAGCGCGCATCCAATGTACACCGACCTATAATCGTTACACGAACGGGAAAAGGGGCTTTCCGGACTGTGGTCCGGTGAGCCCCGTACGTATGCACAGGCGAATCCGCTCTTGCAGGGAAGAGAAATGCCGTGTAGAATACGTCAAGGAATAACGACTTCAGGAGCGTGATATGTGTGGGAAAAGTATACGTATTTGATCATCCGCTGATTCAGCATAAACTGAGCTATATCCGCAACAAAGACACCGGCACGAAAGAGTTCCGCGAGCTGACGAATGAGATCGCAGGTCTTATGGCATTTGAAATTACACGCGAGCTGCCGCTTGAAGACGTGAAGGTGCAGACGCCGGTCGCAGAAGCGACGTGCCAGACGATCGCCGGGAAAAAGCTCGGCATCGTACCAATTCTGCGTGCCGGCCTCGGCATGGTTGACGGCATGCTGGAACTCGTTCCGGCCGCAAAAGTCGGCCACGTCGGGCTGTACCGCGACCCAGAAACGCTGATGCCGGTTGAATACTACGTGAAGCTGCCGAAAGACACCGGCGAGCGCGATTTCATCGTCGTCGATCCGATGCTTGCCACCGGCGGCTCCGCGATCGAAGCGATCAACGTCATGAAGAAGCGCGGCGCGAAAAACATCCGCCTCATGTGCCTCGTCGCAGCTCCTGAAGGCGTCGAAGCCATGCAGGAAGCGCACCCGGATGTCGACATCTACCTGGCTGCACTCGATGAAAAGCTGAACGAAAAAGGCTATATCGTCCCGGGTCTCGGTGATGCCGGCGACCGCCTTTTCGGAACGAAATAACTGATGTATCCGCCGGCAGAGTTTTTTCTGCCGGCCTTTTTTGAAAACGACGGTTGTAACGGAAATAGAAGGTTCCCGTCCAATAAGGGGGAACGGTGTTTTTCGTTCCGCTGAAGTACATACGGGCTGAGCCTGACGGAAGACGCGGAAGGAACGTGGTGTTTTGCGGGAGTGTTGTTGCCGGCGGGATACCGGATTGGTAGAATGAGTGGCAGTGAGATTGGAGGAGATTGTGATGGCGGAGAAGAAGAAGGTTATGACGATTTTCGGGACGCGGCCGGAGGCGATTAAGATGTGTCCGCTTGTTCTGGAGCTGGAGAAGCGGGAGGATATTGAGTCGATTGTGGCGGTGACCGGGCAGCACCGGGAAATGCTGGATCAGGTGCTTGATATTTTTGGTGTGACGCCGGATGAGGATTTGAATATTATGCAGGCGCGCCAGACGTTGACGGATGTGACGACGCGTGCGCTGGAGGGGCTCGATGAGGCGATGAAGCGTCTGGAGCCGGATATGGTGCTGGTGCATGGGGATACGACGACGACGTTTGTGGCGTCGCTTGCGGCGTACTATAACCAGATTGCGGTCGGCCACGTGGAGGCGGGGCTCCGCACGTGGAATAAGTATTCGCCGTTTCCGGAGGAGATGAACCGGCAGCTGACGGGTGTGATCAGTGACCTTCATTTTGCGCCGACGAACAAGGCGGAGGAGAATCTGCTGGCGGAGGGCAAGACGAAGGAAGCGATTTTCGTGACGGGAAACACGGCGATCGATGCGCTGCAGACGACGGTGCGGGATGATTATGAGAGTGAGGTGCTGACGCGTCTCGGGGAGGACCGGCTGCTGCTTGTCACAGCACACCGCCGGGAGAACCTCGGGGAGCCGATGGAGAATATGTTCCGCGCGATCAAGCGTCTCGTGGAGGATTATGAGGATGTGCAGGTCGTGTATCCGGTGCATCTGAATCCGGTCGTCCGCGAGCTTGCGGATACGATTTTAGGAGACGATCCGCGCATTCATCTGATCGAGCCGCTCGGCGTGCGGGATTTCCATAACTTTGCGTCGCGCGCGCATATTATTCTGACGGATTCCGGCGGGGTGCAGGAAGAAGCGCCATCCCTTGGTGTACCGGTGCTCGTGCTGCGGGATACAACGGAACGTCCGGAAGGGATTGCCGCCGGCACATTGAAGCTTGCGGGAACGAAAGAGGAAGACATTTACCGCGATGCGGCGGAGCTGCTCGACGATGATGCAGCGTACAAAGCGATGTCGCGCGCGTCGAACCCATACGGCGACGGTGCCGCCTCCGCGCGTATCGTCGAAGCGATCCGCTACTTCTACGGACTGCGGGACGACCGCCCGGACGTGTTCAAAACCGAATAGAGATACGCGACCGCTTTCGGCTTAAGATGCCGGAAGCGGTTTTTCCGTTGGGATCGTGCCGCGGACGGCGGATTTTGTGCCACAAAGCAGCAGTTTCGTGCCAGGACCGGAGCCGATCGTGCCACGTAAAAAATATCGTGCCAAAATCAGGGGGCGCCGTGCCAGGATGCCGGATTTTCGTGCCAAAACGGAGCACATTCGTGCCACGAACGTAAAACCCGCAATCCACCACCGGCCGTCAGCCCGCGGCCGGCCATCCACGGGCTCCGGAGCGGGCAGAGGGCTGCGGAGCAGCGGTTATTTGTTTTTACTCGAGAAGCGGCGCGTCATTTCGCGGGCGTTTCGCGTCAAATCGGGGGAGCGCCGCGTCAAATGAAGAAGCAGCCGCGTCACTTGGAGAGCCGAGTGCGTCATCAGCACGTGCCCGCGTCAAAAACAGCTCCCCGCGCGTCATTGGCACAGCGTACTGCGTCAAACCAGAGCCGGACCGCGTCAGTGCAAAACCCGAAAAGAAACCGCCGGCCGTCAGCCCGCGGCCGGCCCTGCACCTGCTCCGGAGCAGGCAGATGGCTGCGCAGCAGCGGTTATTTGGTTTTTGTCTGAAGCAGGCCGCGTCATTCGAGCGGCGCTTCGCATCATTTCCAGTGCGGACCGCGTCAAAAGGAGGAGCTGCCGCGTCAATTGGAGCACCGATCGCGTCATTGGCTTGCACCCGCGTCAAAAACAGCTCTCTGCGCGTCATTCGAGCGGCCCATCGCGTCAAACCAGAGCCGTACCGTGTCACCTGTCTGAAACAGACCCCATCGATGAAACCGCCCTCTCCGCTCCATACTCCTTTTCCCGCGGAAACTCAACTGTTCTGCCCGGGACGAACTTCCCGTACGGATGCTGACAGCGGAAAAACCCTGACAGCACAACCGTTCGGAGCCTGTATCTTCACAAAAATTTCATATTTAATTTATCCCAAAATAAACAGACATTTTTCACAATCTTATGTATAATAGGATGCGGAACGGGAAGGGAAACTGGGTGAAAATCCTGTCCGGAGCAGTTCAGAAATATCCGCGCTGAAACAGTGTTGTTTCCGTTTTCAACTTGTTGACACACCCGGGGTCGTGTTGTACGATGACTAAGGGTATCGGTGAATGGCCCGTAGAGATAAGCAGGGAGTCATGCGGAATGGTTGGAAAGCGAAAGCGGCCGCAGGCCCGGACGGTGTTGAAAGCCTTTGCGCTGATGTCGACGATTTCTTCCTATATTATAGGAGCGGTATTGTTCGGCGTATTGCTCGGCGGGTGGCTCGACAACCGGTTCGATACGGCCGGCATCTGGACGGTGGTTCTGCTGCTGACAGGATTAGGCGCAGCAATGTACGGGATCTATGAAACCGTGCAGCGTTCGACAGGGGACAACAACAATGACGACTCGTGACATTTTCCGACGGTATAGTATTTATACCGCCGTTATTATTGTCCTTTTACTGATCACAGCCATAATAACCGGCTTCTCGACGTTTTTTCTTGGAATGGCGTTCGGCACATTATTTAGTTTACTGAACTTCGTGAGTACATATTTCCAGATAAAACGGATCAGCAGAACGCAGGAGACAGGAAAGTACAAATTCTCCATCGGCACCGCGGGCAGAATGATCATCGTGGTGGCGGCACTGTTCATTGCTCAAGCTTTTCCCCAGTATTTCGATATGACTGGTGTGATTGCCGGTCTGGCAGTTACGTACGTCATCCTTCTTATCGATCCCATTTTCCACATTAAGCATTTACAGTAACAGGGTCTTCCATGCGTGGAATCCTCTGTAGTGCATCAAAAGAGAGGTGAATTTACGATTGGATACTCAATATCTCAAGGTTGACCTGTTTGGTATCCCGTGGTTAACGGTGAACGTACCGAACTTGATCCTGATTACCGTAGCGATGGCGATTGTCTTCTTTGTCTGCTTCTTTATGGCAAGAAAGATTGAAATGTATCCGACAGGAGCACAGAACGCACTCGAGTACTTAGTGCAGTTCATCAAAAACGTCATCAGCAGTACGATGGAATGGGAACGGGGCAAAAACTTCTTCATGCTTGGAATCACGCTGATTCTCTACGTGTTTGTCGCCAACATGATGGGGGTTCCGTTTGAACTGGCAACCGCCGGAGACCACTACGTCTGGTGGAATTCACCGACATCAAACGCGGTTCTCACCTTGTCCCTTGCGCTGTTCGTCATTGTGCTCACCCACATTTACGGCATTAAGCTCAAAGGACCGAAAGAATACGGGAAGGACTGGTTCCGTCCGGTACCGTTTTTAATGCCTTTCAAATTCATTGAGGAATTTTCCAACACGCTCACGCTCGGGATGCGTCTTTATGCGAACATTTACGCAAAGGAAGTTATTCTCGTGATGCTCGTTGGACTTGGAACATCCAGCCTCTTCTGGGCGTTCGGTGCATTTGTACCGCTTGTCGTCTTTCAGGCATTCAGTGTGTTCATCGGGTCGCTGCAGGCATTTATCTTCTGCATGCTGACGATGGTGTATATGGCACACAAAGTAAGCGACGAACATTAATCACCTTTTTTTGTGAATAAGAGCTCCACTGGAGCGTATTCTTTATACATTACTAAATTTAAATCTTTGAAGGAGGATTTTCAGAATGGAACTAGGTCTTGGAATTGGTCTTGCAGCAGGTCTTGCAGCAATTGGTGGAGGTATCGGGGTAGCAATCGTTATCGCGAATACACTTCAGGGTGTTACTCGTCAGCCGGAGCTTCGTGGTCCGCTTCAGACACTGATGTTCATTGGTGTACCGCTCGTAGAGGCACTGCCGATCTTCGCGATCGTTATCGCCTTCTTATTACTCGGTAATATGTAACTATTACCAACTCTTTTTTCAATGGCGGAGAACGTATGGTATACACTCTTCGCCATTCCTTTTGTAATCAGGAAGTTTCAGCAGTTTTGTAAAAGGAGGCGAATCAGTTGTTTGATATTACAGAAATCGAATGGCTGAATGCAGTCTATCAGATAGCTGCATTCTTCGTTCTTCTCGTCCTTCTCAAGAAATACGCCTTCGGTCCGGTCATGGACATGATGGAAAAGCGTGAAAAGCACGTTGCAGATCAGATTGCAACCGCCGAGAAAAACCGGGAAGAATCGGAAAAATATCTGAAAGAACAGCGTGACGCCGTTCAGGGGGCACGTGAAGAAGCAAAAGAAATCGTTGAAAACTCAAAGAAAATGAGTGAACAGCAGGCAGCCGATATCGTGAAGAGTGCGCGTCTGGAATCGGACCGCATGAAAGAAGCTGCCAAACAGGAAATTCAGACAGAAAAAGCACAGGCTATCTCCGCGCTTCGTGAGCAAGTTTCGACACTTTCTGTCCTCGTGGCAGCCAAAGTCATTGAGAAAGAACTGGATGAACAGGAGCAGGAGCGTCTGATCCAGGAAACGCTTAGAGAAGTTGGCGACGACCTATGAGAAGGCATCCAGTAGGCTTCCGCTATGCTTCCGCACTGTTTGAGACTGCCAGGGAAAACGGCACGCTGGAAGAGACGCTTGCCGATCTCGCCACTGTCAGCCAGGTGATGGAACAGACGAACCTTCTTGACGAAGTGTTCCGCCATCCAAAGATGACCGATCAGCGGAAAAAGGGCATTCTGGAGCAGGGATTTGCCGGAAAAGTAAGCACGCCGGTGTTTAACCTGCTGCGTCTGCTCGTGGATAACAAGCGTGAAGATCTTTTCGGTGTGATCGCAGATAACTTTAAAGCGCTCACCTACGAAGCACAGGGTATTGCTGAAGCGGATGTTTACTCTGCCAAAGCGTTATCCGAAGAGGAAAAAGAAGCCATCGCCCGTGTTTTCGCTAAGCGCACCGGGAAGACAGAGCTTCTCATCCAGAGCCACGTAGACCCCGAAATCATCGGCGGACTGCGCGTACGCATTGGAGATACCGTGTACGATGGAACAATTGCTAACCAGCTGGCACGCATACATGAACGTATGATTGAAGGGAACAGCAGATAGGGGTGAACGATATGAGCATCAGAGCCGATGAAATCAGTGCGCTGCTGAAGCAGCAGATCGAAGGCTATGAGACAGAAATGGAAGTTAGTGATGTCGGTACGGTCATCCGCGTCGGTGACGGTATCGCTGTGGCTCACGGTCTGGAAAACGTTATGGCCGGGGAGCTGCTCGAATTCTCCAACGGTGTCATGGGTATGGCCCAGAACCTGGAGGAAAACAACGTCGGTATTATTATTCTCGGCCCATATGTGGACATTCGTGAGGGCGATGAAGTAAAACGTACCGGACGGATCATGGAAGTACCGGTCGGCGAGGAACTTCTCGGCCGCGTCGTGAACCCGCTCGGGCAGCCGCTCGACGGAAAAGGCGCGATTGAGACGACCAAAACCCGTCCGATCGAAAGTGCTGCACCGGGGGTTATGGACCGTAAATCGGTACATGAGCCGGTACAGACAGGAATCAAATCCATCGATGCACTTATCCCGATCGGCCGCGGTCAGCGTGAGCTGATTATCGGGGACCGTCAGACAGGTAAGACAGCGATCGCGATGGATACGATCATCAACCAGAAAGAAGAAGACATGATTTGTATCTACGTTGCCATCGGTCAGAAAGAATCGACCGTAGCAGGTGTTGTAGAAACACTCCGTCAGCATGGAGCGCTTGATTACACGATCGTTGTAACAGCGAGTGCCTCCCAGCCGGCGCCGCTTCTCTACCTCGCACCGTATGCCGGTGTATCAATGGGGGAAGAATTCATGTACAACGGCAAGCACGTGCTTGTCATTTACGATGACCTCACAAAACAGGCAGCTGCCTACCGTGAGCTCTCCCTCCTGCTCCGCCGCCCGCCGGGCCGTGAAGCATTCCCGGGGGATGTTTTCTACCTGCACTCCCGTCTTCTCGAGCGTGCAGCGAAACTGAGTGATGACAAAGGAGCCGGGTCGCTGACTGCCCTTCCGTTCATTGAAACGCAGGCAGGCGATATCGGTGCCTACATTCCGACAAACGTTATTTCCATTACAGACGGACAGATCTTCCTTCAGTCCGACCTGTTCTTCTCGGGTGTCCGTCCGGCCGTCGATGCGGGTCTTTCCGTATCACGTGTTGGTGGTTCCGCCCAGATTAAAGCGATGAAGAAAGTAGCGGGTACGCTTCGTCTGGACCTCGCGTCCTACCGTGAACTCGAAGCATTCGCCCAGTTCGGCTCCGACCTTGACGCTTCGACGAAATCGAAGCTCGACCGTGGTGCCCGGACCGTTGAAGTACTGAAGCAGGGACTGCACCAGCCGCTTGCAGTCGAGAAGCAGGTATTCATCCTGTTTGCTCTGACGCGCGGATTCCTGGATGATGTCGCCGTAGAAGATGTACAGCGCTTCGAAGCAGAACTGTTTACATTCCTTGAGCATAACAAGAAAGACCTGCTCGCCCAGATTAAGGACACCGGCGCCCTTGCAGATGAAGATGCGATGAACGGGGCTGTCGAGGAATTCAAGAAGACATTCCAGTCCAGCTGATCGAAGCGGGCGGACCGGTAAAGGTGGTGAAGCACGTTGGCATCTCTAAAAGAGATTAAAACCCGTATCGGGTCGACCAAAAAGACGAAACAGATTACGAAGGCGATGGAGATGGTTTCCGCTGCCAAGCTGAACCGCGCGCAGGGGAAAGCCGAATCCTTCCAGCCGTATACAGAAAAAATACGGGAAGTCGTAGCAAGTATCGCCCAGGGATCGGAGGGAGCCTCCCATCCTATGCTCGAGGACCGGCCGGAGATCAAGAAGACAGGCTACATCGTCATCACCTCCGACCGCGGACTCTGCGGCGCGTACAACAGCGGACTTCTCCGGGAAACGATGAATCTGATCGAACAGCGCCACTCCTCCCAGGATGAGTACGGCCTCGTAGTACTCGGGAAGGTGGGACGTGATTTCTTTAAAAAGCGGAACATGCCGATTTTTCAGGAAATCACCGGTCTCGCCGACCAGCCGGACTACAGCGATATTAAAAACATCGCGGAGACGACCGTGCAGATGTTCAATGATGAAGTATTTGATGAAGTCTATATCCATTTCAACCACTTCGTCAGCGCCATCAGCCAGAGAGTCACGGAAGAGAAGCTTCTCCCGCTGACGACCCTTGCCAAAGAGGCCGCAGCCGAAGAAGCATCCGGCCCGACCCCGAACTACCTGTATGAGCCGGATCCGGAAACCATTTTGGAACGCCTTCTCCCGCATTACGCCGAGAGCCTGATCTACGGATCCCTTCTCGACGCAAAAGCGAGTGAGTTCGGTGCCCGGATGTCCGCCATGCGTTCTGCAACCGATAATGCAGACAACCGCATCGACGAACTGACGCTCAGCTATAACCGTGCCCGCCAGGCAGCGATCACACAGGAAATCAACGAGATCGTCGGCGGAGCAGCGGCGCAGAATTAGGAAGATTTGTGAGGAGGAAAGACGATGAACAAAGGACGCGTCACACAGGTAACCGGTCCGGTCGTAGACGTTCAGTTCGACCGCGGCCAGCTTCCTGCCATTTATAACGCACTTACCATCACCACAGAAGCGGCGACTCCGGGAGCTGTCAGCATTGACCTTACCCTGGAAGTAGCGCTTCACCTTGGAGATGACACCGTCCGTACCGTTGCGATGTCTTCCACTGACGGACTTGTCCGCGGTTCGGACGTCATCGACACCGGCGCGCCGATTTCCGTACCAGTCGGCGACGTAACTCTCGGCCGTGTCTTCAGCGTACTTGGAGACAACATCGACCTGGATGAGCCGATCCCTGCCGATGCGCAGCGCGATCCAATCCACCGCGATGCACCGGCATACGACGAGCTGCAGACGGAAACAGAAATTTTGGAAACCGGCATTAAAGTCGTCGACCTGCTTGCCCCTTACGTAAAAGGTGGTAAGATCGGTCTCTTCGGCGGTGCCGGAGTAGGTAAAACAGTCCTGATCCAGGAACTGATCAACAACATCGCACAGGAGCACGGCGGTATTTCCGTATTCGCCGGCGTCGGTGAGCGTACCCGTGAAGGGAACGACCTGTACTTCGAAATGAAGGACTCCGGCGTTATCACGAAAACAGCGATGGTATTCGGCCAGATGAACGAGCCGCCGGGAGCACGTATGCGTGTTGCACTGACGGGTCTGACAATGGCAGAACACTTCCGTGACGAAAAAGGCGCAGACGTACTGCTCTTTATCGACAACATTTTCCGCTTCACCCAGGCAGGTATGGAGGTATCCGCCCTTCTCGGACGTATGCCATCCGCCGTTGGTTACCAGCCGACACTCTCCACGGAGATGGGTCAGCTGCAGGAGCGTATTACATCCACAAAGAAAGGTTCCGTTACATCGATCCAGGCAATCTACGTACCGGCCGATGACTACACCGACCCGGCACCGGCAACAACATTCGCCCACCTCGATGCGACAACGAACCTTGAGCGTAAGCTTTCCGAGATGGGTATCTACCCGGCCGTGGATCCACTTGCATCCACATCCCGTGCCCTTTCTCCGGAAATCGTCGGCGACGAGCACTACAACGTGGCCCGCGAAGTCCAGCAGACGCTTCAGAAATACAAAGAGCTTCAGGATATCATCGCCATCCTCGGTATGGACGAGCTTTCAGAGGAAGACAAGCTGACGGTAAGCCGCGCGCGCCGCATCCAGTTCTTCCTGTCCCAGAACTTCCACGTAGCGGAGCAGTTCACCGGACAGAAAGGTTCCTACGTACCGGTCCAGGAGACGATCCAGGGCTTCCGCCAGATCCTGAACGGCGACTACGACGATATTCCGGAAGATGCGTTCCGTCTCGTCGGCCGTATCGAAGAAGTCGTCGAAAAAGCCAAACAGATGGCATAAACCCACCCCGTGAAGACCTTCCCGGGAAAACAGGCTTCCGCTTAACGGACGTCGTTTTCCGGGAGGCACGTCTTCCGGATCCGTGTGGGCGCATGATTTGCGGAGCAGGACGTATCCTGCACGCAGCTGCCTGAGCAGCACAGGGAAAAACCCGAGCGGGGCCGTCTTACAGACGGCAGTTTCCGTTCGATAGGAGGGTGAACGGTGAAGACGATGCAAACCAATGTCGTCACCCCAGACGGCAGCGTTTTTGATGGCCAGGTTGAAATGGTCAGTGTCAGAACGATCGATGGGGAACTCGGTATTCTCCCGAACCACCTGCCGCTCGTCACACCACTGTCCATCGGCGCTGTTAGGCTGAAAGAAAGCGGAAATGTCCGTCTCATCGCACTGAGCGGGGGCTTCATGGAAGTCCGCTCTGATGAAGTGAACATTCTTGCTGAATCAGCTGAGCTGCCATCAGAGATCGACGTAACGCGTGCACGCGCCGCTAAAGAGCGCGCTGAGCGCCGCCTTGAGCAGGCAAAGCAGGACAATATCGATTTCCGCCGTGCCGAACTCGCCCTGAAACGGGCAGTCAACCGGCTCGATGTCGCGGAAAAATAAGAAAGCCCCGTTTGTGTCCAGCGCAGACGGGTTTTTCTTATTCAGCCGCAGAAATAATTAAGACCAGCTCACAAAAAAGTGTAACCTTTTCGGAACCGCTGTCGACTACTATGGTGACGGGCTTTTCCTGCCATAGTTCCCCAAATATTTCATTTTCGTTACAAAAAAGGGGATTAATCTTTGTTTAAATCGTGAATGTATACGAATAGGGACAATAAGCAGTGAAAACAGCCAGTTATGTGTGAATATGGGCAAATTTGGCGAAAATGATTCTTTATACCTACGATTTCTCGCGATTATGAGCGATTGTACGGTAGTAAACCTCTTCATTTTTCGTTAAGATTATCTTTGTGCTCGTCTGTCTAAAGAAGAGCGCATCACACACCGGAGGGGTTTACATGATCGAAGCAGTCGGACAGCAGTCATTATTTAACATTATCATCAGTCTGATGGTACTGACCGTTGTCTGGTGGTGCATCCAGTCCTTCCGATTTGATTTGTTTGTTAAAGATCCTGACGGCATCAAAGCCAAAGCACTCATGGTACTCGCCGTGATTGCACTCACCGAACTTGTCACCAGCTTTCTTCTGCAATACCTGAACTGGTCGACGACACTCCGGTATTTGTTTTAAAAGTCCCATTAAAGGGAAGAACAGGAAACAGAAGAAATGGAAGCTCGTACATAGCATGAAACGGCATCGAGAAATGCGTACGAGGGTTAACAACGATGCATACAATCCAGCATGAAAAAAGAACACAACGATGTTTCTATTGATAGCACGATAACAGAGATAATGAAAACCAGCTGAAGACGCAGACTGGACACGGAGGTAATAATAGTGGAAAAAATTATTGTACAGGGCGGACGTCCGCTGACAGGAAATGTTCGAATTGATGGCGCGAAAAACGCAGTACTGCCGGTGATCGCCGCATCTATTCTTGCAAGTAAAGGAACGAGCCGGATCTATGACGTACCGGCACTCGCAGATGTTTACACGATCAGCGAAGTTCTAAGAAACCTTTACGCAGACGTTGATTTCGAAGGGAAAAATGAGATTGCTGTAAATGCGGAAGGGGCGCTCGCAACCGAAGCACCTTTTGAATACGTCCGCAAAATGCGCGCCTCGTTTCTCGTTATGGGCCCGCTCCTTGCCAGAACCGGCCACGCGCGCATCGCGCTTCCGGGCGGATGCGCCATCGGCTCCCGTCCGATCGACCAGCACCTGAAAGGCTTTGAAGCCATGGGTGCGGAAGTAGAGATCGGAAGCGGATTTATCGAAGCGAAAGTTGACGGCCGTCTTAAAGGAAACAAAGTGTATCTCGACTTCCCAAGTGTCGGTGCGACAGAAAACATCATGATGGCAGCATCGATGGCGGAAGGTACTACGGTCATCGAGAACGCAGCGGAAGAGCCCGAAATTGTCTGCCTCGCGACGTACATCAACGCGATGGGCGGAAAAGTCCGCGGTGCAGGTACAGGCACGATCCGTATCGATGGTGTCGACGAGCTCGTCGCAGCGGATCACACGATCATCCCGGACCGCATTGAAGCCGGCACGTTCATGGCTGCCGCAGCCATCACCGGCGGAAACGTACTCGTAGAAAACGTTCTTCCGGAGCACCTTCGTCCGGTCATTGCCAAAATGACGGAAATGGGCGTCTCTATCGAAGAGGAAGGCACCGGCGTCCGCGTCATCGGACCGGAAAAGCTGAAGTCCACCGACATCAAAACGATGCCGCACCCTGGCTTCCCGACGGACATGCAGGCGCAGATGATGGCGATGATGCTCATCGCAGAAGGCAACAGCGTCGTAACAGAGACGGTCTTTGAAAACCGCTTCATGCACGTTGAAGAATTCCGCCGCATGAACGGTGACATCAAAATCGAAGGCCGCACGTCGATCATTAACGGGCCGGTGAAACTGCAGGGAGCAGAAGTTGCCTCCACAGACCTCCGTGCCGGCGCAGCACTCGTCCTTACCGGACTCGTCGCAGAAGGCCGCACACGCGTCACAGAGCTGAAGCACATTGACCGCGGCTACGTAAACTTCACAGAAAAACTTCTCGCACTCGGCGCCGACATCGAGCGCGTACGCGACGAAGAAGAAACTGCAGCGCCACAGATCGAAAAAGAAACGGTGGAAAAAGCGTAATTATCTTATCTTCTTACTGATGATAAATCATCCACAAAGGGCTGTTCTGGCAACGTCGGAACAGCCCTTTTCATATGCTTTTCGTTTTGACGCGGGCACGCTTCAAAGCCGATAACCGTAAGCGCACATATTTCCCGGGAAATACACGTTCCCCTTTTCCCAAATCCCCCCAAAAAACTTTCTCCGGCTCCGAAGAAATACCTCCGGCAGCCTGAATATTATGATAGAATGGTAAGATGAGGCTGAATGTGTACGGACTACCTTACATAGGCTGAAACAGACCGCATCTGCGGCAGGATAGTATAGGAGGAAATCAGGGATGTTTGGAAGAGATATCGGAATTGACCTTGGAACAGCCAATGTATTGATTCATGTGAAAGGACAGGGAATTGTCCTGAACGAACCGTCGGTAGTAGCAGTGGAAACCGGAAGCGGTCAGGTACTGGCCGTAGGGGAAGAAGCATTCCGCATGGTCGGAAGAACACCCGGAAATATCGTCGCGACACGCCCGCTGAAAGATGGAGTGATCGCTGACTTTGATACAACCGAAAAAATGCTGAAATACTTTTTAGATAAAATCAAAGTGAAAGGAATGTTCTCCAAGCCGCGCATTCTGATCTGCTGCCCGACAAACATTACACCGGTCGAGCAGAAAGCGATCAAAGAAGCAGCAGAGAAAAGCGGCGGCAAGAACATTTACCTGGAAGAAGAGCCGAAAGTGGCAGCGGTCGGCGCAGGCATGGACATTTTCCAGCCGAGCGGAAACATGGTCGTCGACATCGGCGGCGGCACGACAGACGTTGCGGTTCTTTCCATGGGAGAGATCGTCACCGCAGAATCGATCCGCATCGCGGGTGACCGCTTCGATTCCGACATTCTTACGCACATTAAGAAAAAGCATAAACTGCTGATCGGAGAGCGGACGGCGGAAAAAATTAAGTTCGAAGTCGGCACCGTTTCTCCTCACGGACGAGAAGAAAGCATCGAAATCCGCGGACGCGACATGGTAACCGGTCTTCCGCGCACCGTCGAGGTCTCTTCAGAGGAAGTACGACAGGCCATGAGTGAAGCCATACAGCACATCGTTCAGGCAGCGCGCACCGTGCTGGAAATCACACCGCCGGAGCTTTCCGCAGACATCATCGACCGCGGCATTATTATCACCGGCGGGGGAGCCTACCTCCACGGGATTGATTCGCTCTTAAGCGACGAACTGAAAGTTCCTGTATTCATCGCTGAGAACCCGATGGACTGTGTAGCTATCGGCACCGGCAAGATGCTTGAAAACCTGGACCGTATCCGTAAAGTACGTGCCTGAAGGAGGAGAACCGCATGCTTCGAGGACTCTATACCGCCGGCTCCGGCATGATTGCCCAGCAGCGCCGGCAGGAAATGCTGACGAACAATATGTCCAACCTGGAGACTCCCGGCTACAAAGCCGACCAGAGTTCGCTGCGTAAATTTCCGAATATGATTGCCACGGAGATGAGCAAGCACAACCAGCCGTTTTCACGGCCGCAGATCGGTGAGCTGACGACCGGCGTCTACATGCAGGATATTCATCCGAATTTCCGCCAGGGTGACGTTCAGGAAACCGGAAATTCCACCGATGCCGCGCTGTTCCAGAGCACTGTTCCGGAAACGGAAGACGGAGGACCGGCGCTTCTCGCCTACGAGGTGCAGAATGATGACGGCGATATCCGCTATACGCGGACGTCCAGCTTCACCGTGGACGGCGCAGGGCTTCTGACGACGAACAACGGACATTACGTCCTCGGTACCGACGGGGAACCGATCGAAGCCGGCAGTGAAGAAATTGTCATTACGGACGACGGCACAGTAACGGATACCGAAGGCATTGAGCTCGGCCAGCTGAACGTCGCGCTCATTCCGGATCCGTCCCAGCTCGTGAAAGAGGGCGGCGATCTGCTCCGCTATGACGGGGAGGAAGCCATCGGCACAGCCGTGGGAAATGACGAAGCGCAGTACCAGATCCAGCAGGGTTTCGTCGAGCGGTCCAACGTCGATCCGCGTCAGACAATGACCGAGCTGATGACGACGATGCGTACGTTCGAACTGAATCAAAAAGCCCTCCAGGCGTACGATCAGAGCCTCGAACGGACCGTCAATGATGTCGGCAGAATCCAGTAAAGGGGGATGAACAGTGAACCAGTCCATGATTAACTCCGCCGTGACAATGGGGCAGATCCAGGCACGGCTCGACACCGCCGGTAACAACTTGGCGAACGCCAATACAACCGGATTCAAACGCCGTGACACGTCATTTTCCGACCTCCTCACGAGGCAGGTGGACAACCAGCGTGTCGGGCCTTATGAAAACGGGCGTCTCACACCGGAAGGCATCCGCAGAGGAAGCGGCGCCGGCGTGTCCCAGACAGCGGTCCGTTTTGAGCAGGGAAGCCTGCAGCAGACCGGCCGTCCGCTCGACCTGGCGGTAACGCAGCCCGGGTATTTCTTCGAAGTAGCTCCTGATGAGGAAGGGAACCGCCGCTTCACACGGGACGGCGCGTTCTACCTGAGTCCGAACCCGGTCGATGACACAGAAAATCTGCTCGTCGATGCCGAAGGATCAAACGTCCTGGACGCAGCAGGCAACCCGGTAACACTGCCGGTGACCGGCGACATCACGGTTCGTGAAGACGGGACGATCACTGTCACCGAAGACGGCGTGGAAGAAGAAATCGGCCAGCTGAACCTCGTGAACATTACGAAGCCGCAGCTGCTTGAAAATGCCGGAAACAACCACTTTCGTTTTCCCGATTTGGATGAATTAGAGCTGGAAGAGGCGGATGTACTGGAAGCTGCAGCGGGCACGGACGTTGTGCAGCAGGGGGCGCTTGAAGCGTCGAATGTAGATATGGGCCGGCAGATGAGTGACCTGATGGCAGCCCAGCGTCATTATCAGTTTAATTCCAGTGCAATCAACATGACCGATCAGATGATGGGCATGGTCACCAATCTTCGATAGGAGTTACTAACGTATGAGTAATGAAACGAACCTCCGCAACAGCCGCGGGGAAGATGAGCAGAATACGACGGAAGAACGTACAGATGCTCCGGAGACAACTGAAGAAGAGACGGCACAGCCGGAAGAAGAAGAGCAGAGCCGAAAGAAAAAGAAGCGGAAGGGCATCCATCCATTCTGGAAGCCGACCCGTATTCTGCCGATCTGGCTTCGTCTCGTATTAATTCTCGCGGCAGCAGCAGCGGCAGCAATTGCCGGTGCGATGATCGGCTATTCGATTATCGGCGGCGGCGGAAATCCCGGGGACGTGTTAAATCCCGACCTCTGGTATCATATTTACGATATAATCTTTGAAGGAACCGATCGGGACCGCGGTTAAGGTTCGAGGCGCCGGCACCAGCTGCCAGGTAAGCCTCTTTTTTTTGCCCGGAGCGGTTGCGGCACACGGCAGGGGAAGGTACACTGAACTTAGTACGTGGTGCTAAAACCAGCAGATGACAGGAGGCAGTTTCATGCTTACGACCGAACAGATCAAGGCGATCATTCCCCACCGCTATCCCTTTCTTCTCGTCGACCGGATCCTGGAGGTAGAAGAAGGTGTATCCGCAAAAGGATTAAAAAACGTATCGGCGAACGAAGACTATTTCAACGGACATTTTCCGGAATACCCGGTCATGCCGGGAGTGCTCATTATTGAAGCGCTCGCCCAGGTCGGAGCGGTTGCGATATTAAAGAAAGAAGAGAACCAGGGACGTCTCGCCTTTTTCGCCGGCATCGACAAATGCCGCTTCAAAGGTCAGGTGACACCGGGGGACCAGCTTCATCTGGAAGTCGAAATCACCCGCCTCCGCGGCGCCATCGGCAAAGGTAAAGCCGTCGCCTCGGTCGACGGAAAAACGGTCGCCGAAGCCGAGCTCATGTTTGCGCTCGGGGACAAAGAAGACTAAAGCCTGCCTCCGGTCATCCTATTTGGGTGACCGGAGGCATTTTTGCGTTCGCCGATTCGCGGATCGTGCCAAGAGCAGCGGATATCGTGCCAGAGAGCGAAGGTTTCGTGCCAAAACGGAAAGCGATCGTGCCACGAACGGAAAACCCGCTCATCGACCGTCGGCTGAAGCTCCCAGCCGGCCCTCCGCCGGTTCCGGAGCAGGCAGATGGCTGCGGAGCAGCGGTTATTTGCGGTTGGATCGTGCCAATAGCAGCGGATATCGTGCCACGGAGCAGACGTTTTGCGCCAAAAGCGGAGCGGTTCGTGCCAATGCTGAAATTTCGTGCCAAAAGGGAAGCGTCGTGTGCCAGAACGCAGAAGTTTCGTGCCAAAACGAAAAGACTTCGTGCCACGACCGCAAAACCAAACCATCCTCTTCCGGCCGGAAAAGCCCGGCCGGCCCTCCGCCGGTTCCGGAGCGGCAGATGGCTGCGGAGCAGCGGTTACTTAGTCTTGGATCGTGCTACGAACCGAACACGAGCAACAACCTCCATTTGTAAGCGCTCTTTCACGAAGAATCTACGCATTGATTGGGAAAATATGAAAGAAATATGAGAGAATGTCTAATTGCGTTTGAATACGTTTGGGAAGTCCCGAAAAGTGAAATAGACTGCACAGAGCGTCAGAAACGACGCCTTACTAAACTAAATTTGAGTAACACGTTCCAAGGAGGAATTTACAATGAAAAAGAAAATGATGCTATCCGCACTATCCAGTATGTTTGTTCTCGGTACACTCGCAGCCTGCGGCGGCGGAGAAGAGAATGACACAATGGAAAACAATACCGGCGGTACAGAAAACACAGAAATGAATACAGAAATGGAAGACACGGAAACGAACACAGAAGACCCTGCAGCGGAAAATGATGCAGAAATGAACGACACAGAAGGCGAAAACGGCATGGAAAATGATGCAGAAATGAATGACACCGAAATGGAAGATGACGCAGAAATGAACGACACGGAAATGGAAGATAACGCGGAAATGAATGACGCGGACATGGAAGAAGACACAGACACGAACTCGTAAGTAAGATTGGGGAACCGTTCCTGAAACCAAAGGAGGAGAATATCCAATGAAAAAGAAAGCACATCTTACGCTGACAGCCGCTTTTTCTGCTATGATGCTTCTCGCCGCATGCGGCGGTGGCGGAGCAGATGAAGAAGCTCCTGCAGGAAACGAACCGACGGACAATGCCACCATGAATGAGAACGCAGAAATGAATGATGGCATGGAAGATCCGGTCGACGATTCCACAGAATAAGCAGGATTGTAACGACCATACCAAAAAAGCTTCCTCTTCCCCCTTGGAGGAAGCTTTTTTGCGTGCGAAAATAGAATGATCCAAAGCGAATCCTTTTCCTGAAGCATCCGTCTATACCAGCAGCGGCCCACCGCCCTGAGAAAGGAGGCCCCCGATGGAAGAACAGGAACTCGTCCGCCGCGTCCAGGCAGGAGACGAAGACGCCGTGACGGAGCTGCATGCCCGCTATGTCGACGCCGTTTTCCGCTACCTGGTCGCCCAGACAAGCAGCTACCACGACTCCGAAGAGCTGCTTCAGGACGTTTTCTACCGCGCCGCTGTAAAACTCGACACGTACAATGGCCGCGCTGCCCTGAAAACGTGGCTGTTTAAAATTGCCCGAAACGCCGTTATCGATTACTACCGGCGGACCGATAAAGAAAAAAACGTCGTCCTCGCCGCCGACCCGCGGCCGGAGGATGCCGGACGCACCGAAGAAAACGCGGAAACAGTTGTGATGCGCGGATTACATATGGAAGACGTGGAACGGTGCATGGAGCAGATGACCGAAGACCACCGGCAGGTTCTCCACCTCCGGTTCGTTGAAGACCTTAGTTTAAAAGAAACGGCCGCCATCCTCGGCCGTACGACATTGTCCGTGAAAGCCCTCCAGTGGAGAGCCCGTCAGAAGTTGAAAGAATGCATCGGAACGGAGGTGATGCCAGGTGACACAGAATAAAGACCCATTCAACCGCTTAAAAGACCGCCGTGCCGGTGAGCGCGCACGCACCCGGAGCCTGTCCGCTTTTCAGCGCGGACTCGAAGAACGGAAAAGCATGCCGCCCGGAAAAAAGAATTCCGGATGGAAAGCAGGCGTCTCCACCGCCGCCGCAGCCGGGATCGGCGGCCTTCTGCTCGCACCGTGGCTCATCGGTACGTTCCAGCAGGCCGATGAAAATGAACAGGAACCCGAAGAAAACGACGTTCTGGATGAGAACGAAGAGCCGGAGGAACTGCCGGAGGAAAACGACACGCCGCTGGAAGACATCATTGAACGGCCGCTTCCGGGAGAGATGAACGTCAACGATCTCGTGCCGTACACGGTGTTTGATGAAGAAATTCAGTTGTTCGTCCCGGACGGCTGGGAGCTGGAAGAAGAAACGATCGACGACGGTCAGCACATTTACCTGGACAGCGGGGATGCTGCGATGCGCATCCACTGGTTTACACCGGGCGCGGACGCGGCATTTGACGAAGCCGTCGACCGCCGGCTTGATCAGTTCGACGACGAGCCGCTTCAGTATGACGGGGAGGATATTAAAGCCCACCTGGAGGAAAACGACGGCATCCATTCATTTTACGAAGACTGGTTCCCGGTGGACGACATGACCGTTTACGCCGTCGAGGATCAAAAAACCGGCCAGCTGCAGGAAATCATTACCGGCACGATTTTCAACCGTCCGGTAATGGTGACGAGCTACCTGCCGCTGCAGGAGGAGAATACGTGGTCCTACCCGTGGGAAATGCTCGCGCTCTGGGATATAACGGATGACGCGTACCTGCTGCCGGGCTCCGGAATCGGATCGGCAGAGAACGACCGTCCCGAACAGGTCGAAGCCGCCCTTCGTATCGGCGGATCGACGATCATTGAAGAAACGTTCCGCCATGTGCAGCTGGAAGAACCGCAGATGAGCACATACGCCGGCGCAGACAGTACGCTTGAAGAAGTAGACGGGGACGTGTATACAGCGTGGCGGTTTACCCACGAAAATGTGGGGCCGGAGAGTTATTATGAGATCAGCCGGATGAAGGAGGCGTCGTCGCTTGCGGAGGCGAAGGAGCAGATGGTGGCGTCGATCGGCCTGAGTGAGGAGGAGATTCAGAATGGGCTTGCTCCCGGGGAGACGCGGATTGGGTATTATATCCGGGAGGAGGAGCAGTCGGATGGGTTTTTGACGTTTTTTGAGTGGGATAATGACTGGTATTTCTACCGGGCGCATTCGAGCAGCCTCGCAAATGACGGTGGACGTTACAGGGATATTGCACAGTTTATGTTCGATCAGCTGGAAAGGCCGTAATTTACACATTTTCCCGAGCTTCTGCCGGTACAATTACAAAACTTTGCCGGAGAAAATGGAACAATTTGCAAAACCCGCAGATTGTATTGATGCGCGGGGATTTCAAGGTTATGATGACATCAGTTCCAATCAAGGAACCGATTCAACCTAACTTTCAGGAGGAATAAACCCATGAAGAAAAAACTGACATTATCCATTCTATCCTCAGTATTCGCAGTAGGTATGCTGACAGCATGCGGCGGCGCGGAAGAAGAGCCGGCGGACACTGGAAACGACACGAACGCAGTAGAAGAGAACATGGAAGAGCCTGCTGAAGATCCAGCTGCGGAAGAAGATCCAGCAGCAGAGGAAGATCCGGCTGAAAACATGGAAGAGGATCCGGCAGAAGAAGAGCCTGCGGATGACATGGAAGAAGAACCAGCAGACGATATGGAAGAAGACCCTGCTGCAGAGGAAGACCCAGCAGCTGAAGAAGAAGACACAGAAGAGTAAGTTACTGCCTGACCACGGGCCATACAGACATTCCCTTCCCCCTTCTTATAAAATAACGAATCCCGGCGTCCCCCCGCGCCGGGGTTTTTCTTTGTGGTTTCGGCGGACGCGTCATCCGCACATCGATTCGCGTCAATTGTGGTGTGCGCCGCGTCATCCGTGCGTCGGACCGCGTCATTAGAAGAGCCAATCGCGTCACTGGCACGAGCCCGCGTCAACATGACATGCCAGCGCGTCATTTGGAAAGCCCATCGCGTCAAACTGGCACCGGACCGCGTCAAAGAGGAAACCAGGAATGAAACCGCCGGCCGGGAAACCCGGGCCGGCCCTCCACCTGCTCCGAAGCAGGCAGATGGCTGCGCAGCAGCGGTGATTTGGATGGCTTCGTGCCAAAATCGAAGGGGTTCGTGCCATGAACGTCCAAACCCGTAACCCAGCATCCACCGCCGGCCGCACCCCAAGCCGGCCCTCTGCCTCTTCCTTTCTGCCTATTTCCTACATAAGTGACAAAAAAAGTCCTGACTTCTCTTGCCAGAAGCACCCATTTCTCCTATGATGAAACAAGAAATGCAGGAGGAGGGACGAACGTGAGAGACTTCATAGTAGGGATCGCTGCGGTGGTGCTTCTCGTCGTACTGCTTCCGGCGCAGGGATCAGCAGAAGAGCGGAGTCTCCGCTTCGTCGAAGGGGAGAGCCGTTTTTACGATGAGGGCGAAGCGGTGGAGCTGCCGGCGGAGACGGTCGTCCGCGAAACACCGGCCGGAGAAGATCTGTTTATTCCACTCCGCGCCTTCGGCGAACACCTCGGCTATACGCTGAACTATCACTCCAACCGCGATGAATATGAGATGACCGGCGAATTTGTCCGGTTCCACTTTGCCGACGGCCGGAGCGAATTCCGAAGCAGCGGCCCCGACCGGAAATACTCTCTCGGCTCGTACGAACGGATCGGCAACTACCTCATGATTCCGCTGAAGGAAACCGCCGATAACTTAAACATGCACGTCCATGAAAACGACGGAGAATATCTCGTGAAGTGGAGGGAAGTAGAGGATCCAGATCTAGTCGGCACGTGTTCCACCGATTTTTATCCGGAAGATAAGAGCGGCTTTTTCCCATCCACCGTGAAAGAATGGGAAGCGTCTTTCCCGGAACCGGTCCGCGCCCTTACCAGGCTGAACCGGGATCTCGTTCCATACGGCACCCTTCACTGCGTGGAGGAACCGACCGAGTAAGCCGTCCATCCGGGCGGCTTATTCACATTTCCCGGGAAATAGAAACGAAAAGCTGTCACCAATAGTCCCGGAGTGAACGCAGCGGTTTACTGCTGGAAACGTCGTTTTTCTGACAGGCCCCGAACACACCATCCAGATAATTACCACGTGCCTTGTGAAAACGTCCTCCATCCAACTTCTGTACCCCTTGATGCTCTAGGTGTAATGAGAATGTAACATTAATAGGCTGCTAAAAGGGGTATAACGTTACTCATATGCTTAGAAATACATACGAACAAAGGACTAAAGAATGGTCCCGGAAATGAATATTCTGAAAATAAGACCAAAGCTACTTTTTTCCCCAGCGCCTCCCAGTCAATAATGTATATGGACCTTACTATCTGCATAGATCTAGACAATCCCGCATGTATTCCGGACTATTTTTCCAGCGAACTGCGAAACAAGGAGGCCGTTTATGACCAGCCGAACCGCCACAGCGATCGTATCATCCGTGACCGTCACAAGCGCCATGTTTCTCATCCCGTCCGTCACGGAAGCAGCACTAGGAGAACAGACACTCCGGCCGGGAATGGAACACGCCGACGTTGCCGCACTTCAGGAGAAATTAACGGAAACCGGCCACTACACGAGCCGCATCGACGGCACATACGACCGCCCGACGATCCAGGCGGTACGTCAGTTTCAAAAAGAGCACCAGCTCACCGCCGACGGCATCACCGGGGCAGAGACATTCGCCGCCCTTCTCGGAAAAACCGCGGAAGCACCAGCCGAATACATAACCGATCAATCGGCAAAAAAGCTTAACCCGCAGAACACCCTGTCACCAAACACGAGCAGCATCGACGTCAAGCACCTGCAGACAGCACTCGGCAAAATCGGATTCTATGAGCCCGAGCACGCCACCGGCCGCTACGGCGCCACCACCGAAAAAGCCGTAAAACGATACCAGCAGGCACGTGGTCTGACATCCGACGGAATCGCCGGAAGCACCACCATCCAGCGCTTAAACGACGAAATTGTCCTCTCCCCGACGATGCAGACCGCATCCGCCACATCGACGATCATCCGCCTGTGGAACGAAGGCAGCCACGTCAAAGACCTGCAGCGGTCACTCAAAAACGCCGGCCACTACAGCGGAGGCATCACCGGCATCTACGGACCCAAATCCGAAGCCGCCGTCAAATCGCTTCAGCAGGCGAACGGCCTCGTCGTCGACGGAATCGCCGGACCGAACACATTCAATGCACTGAAAAAAACGACGCCGTCCACCAGCACCGGGGGAGCCAGCGGGGCATCGCCTTCATCGGCGTCCAGCGGTCTGATCCGCCTTTGGAGTGAGGGAAGCCACGTGACCTCGCTGCAGAAAAACCTGCGCTCGCTCGGCTTTTACAATGGCGGAGTTACGGGTATTTTCGGGCCGAAATCGCAGCAGGCACTAAAAGCATTCCAGCAGTCGGCAGGCATCACCGTCGACGGAATCGCCGGACCGCAGACGCAGCGGGCGATTGAACAGAAAGAAGCAGCAAAGAAAGAGCCGGCACCGGATACACCCACGGCCGGCGCCTCGTCAACAAGCACATCCACGCCGAGCATGCTCCGTCTCTGGGCGACAGGCAGTGCCGTACGTACGCTTCAGGAAGATTTGAAGCGGCTCGGCCACTACAGCGGGGGCGCGTCCGGTACGCTCGGGCCGAAAACCGAAGCGGGAGTTAAAGACTTCCAGCGTGCGATGGGACTGACCGTTGACGGCATCGCAGGGCCTAAGACACTGCAGGCGGTGCAGTCCGCAAAAGATACGAGCAGCAATACGAGCGAAACGCCGGGAAGCAGTGCAGGCTCCGGAAACTCCGGAGGCGGCAGCACCGGCCAGACGAGCGACGGTATGCTCCGTCTCTGGTCGAGCGGAGAGGCGGTAAAGACACTTCAGGAAAACTTAAAACGTCTCGGCCATTACTCCGGCGGCATTTCCGGCACACTCGGACCGAAAACGGAAGAAGCGCTGAAGGCATTTCAGCGCACTGCAGGGATCACCGTTGACGGCATCGCAGGACCGCAGACGCAGCGCGCTATCAGCGGCGCGCCTTCCGGCGGAAACACCGGATCGGCCGATGTGCTCCTGAAGCCCGGAACGAGAAGCGACAGCGTCCGCGAACTGCAGGACCGCTTAAAAGCAGCCGGCTTTTTCAGCGGGCAGTCGACCGGCTACTACGGCGATGTTACGAAGAAAGCAGTGACGGATTTTCAGAAAAAATGGAGCCTTGTCTCCGACGGCCTCGTCACACAGAAAACATGGGAGAAGCTCGAGGAAGTCTCGAGCATCTATCTTGAAGATGCGGTCAAGCCGGATAACAGTTCCGGCTCCGGAAGCTTCAACGCCATCAATCTGATTGCGGACGCCTCTGAACTGATCGGCATCCCGTATCTATGGGGCGGTACGACGACGTCCGGTTTCGACTGCAGCGGCTTTATTCAGTACGTCTTTAAACAGAACGGCAAAAACCTGCCGCGCACCGCAGCGGAGCAGTACAATGCCAGCACCTCGGTATCTGAGCCGCGCGTCGGCGACCTCGTCTTCTTTGAAACATACCGTCCGGGCCCGTCCCATAACGGTATCTATATCGGCGGCGGCCAGTTCATCCACTCTGGCAGCTCCACCGGCGTCACCATCGCCAGCATGAGCTCCAGCTACTGGAGCGAACGCTACCTGGGCGCCCGCCGCCTCAAGTAAACACCGCCTCGGCGGTGTTTTTTGTTTGGGCAGAGGCCGGGGTTTTACGGCTGGCGGCACCTTTTCTCGTTTCGCCGGCTGACGCGGTCCGGTTCTGTTTTGATGCGGTACACCGCTCGAATGATGCACGGCGGACTGCTTTTGACGCGGACGTGGGCCAATGACGCGATCGGCTCTCTTATTGACGCGGTCCGTTCCGGAAATGACGCGCCGCACACCTCCGTTGACGCGAAACACACGTAAAATGACGCGGCGCCTCTCGAGAAAACCTAAATCACCGCTGCTCTGCAGCCCTCTGCCTGCTCCGGAGCCGGTGAAGGGCCGGCCGGTGTTTTCCGGCCGGCGGTAGATGATGGGTTCGGATGTTCGTGGCACGGTCGTGTTCTGTTTTGACACGAAACCGCTGCGTCCTGGCACGCAGTGCGCCGCTTTTGGCACGAAATTTCATCTATGGCACGAAACCCGCCGTCCGTGGCACGAACCAATGAAACTGCGGGCAGAAATACGCCCGCCTCTGCGTAAACCAGTATTTGCTCACCAATGAGCAATCGGCTTTTCTCCTAGGCATACCCCTGTTATACTAATCACTATAACGTACTAAGCGTTAATTTGAGGGGGAGTTTTGTGGTGAAGGGTCTTGTGACGGTGGCCGGTGCTGCGCTGCTGATGCTGTCGGCGTGTACTTCATCTGAATCGGAATCAGAAGAAATACAGGCTTTTTCACCTGCCGCATATGAGGTGCTCCAGGAGGCAGAGCGGCATACCGGTACGCCGTACGAGTTCGGCGGCGATGCGACGGAGGCGTTTGACTGCTCCGGCTTCGTGCAGCACGTGTTTGAGGAAAACGGCGTTGATCTGCCCCGGGTTTCCCGGGACCAGGCGCAGGAGGGCATGTTTGTGACCCGGGACAACCTGCAGCCGGGGGACGTTGTTTTTTACCAGAACACGTGGCGTGAGGGCGTGAGCCACAACGGCATCTATATTGGAAACAACCATATGATCCACGCCTCACGCTCCGAAGGGGTTACCGTCATTTCGATGGACGACGATTTCTGGGAACCAAAGTACCACTCCGCACGCCGGATACTGCCGGAAGGATCCGGCATCGCACTCGATGCGGCAGAACCGACCGCATTTCTACTTCAGAGAACGCTCACCCGGCTCTACGCCGAACAGCAGCGCTCTGAAACCGACGCGTAAAACAGACCTGCAGAGGCATTTGCTTCTGCAGGTCTGTTTCGTCTTTCTCCGGAAAAAGTCCCCGGAAGGAAACGATTTCCGCTCTTATTACATACCTAAGCCGGGATCACGCGCCAAACATCCGGCGGAAAACCTAAATTAGCGCGGGGACTAATTCACTGGAACACTGCTGTGACGCGCTAAAATCGTGGTGTTTTTCACAAGGATGTTATGTAACAATAATGTAATTCGTCCGTTACGGTATTCTTTCCCGCGCTTTGCTACACTTCTTCATGGGACAAAACATTTTGTACAAAAATAGTAAGGGGTGTTGGAAAGTGAGAAAGTGGTGGTTTTCCTTTCTGGCAGCGCTGATGATGACCTCTGTGTTCACGTGGGACATGAACCAGACATCGGCGGCGTCAGGACAGGGTATTGTGCAGGAAGCACACAACTATATGGGAACGCCGTATTCGTTCGGCGGGGACACGCCGGCAGCATTTGACTGCTCCGGATTCGTCCAGCATGTGTATGAACAATTCGGCATCGATCTGCCGCGGACATCGCGGGATCAGGCCAATGCAGGTACGTACGTCGCGAAATCGGATCTGCGTCCGGGAGACATCGTCTTCTACCAGGGTACGTGGCGCGACGGCGTTAGTCATAACGGAATCTACATCGGCAACAATCAGATGATCCATGCATCGCGTTCACGCGGCGTGTCGGTCGTTTCGCTCGACAATTCCTACTGGGCGCCGAAGTATCACTCCGCGCGCCGCATTATCTCCGGCTCCTCGCAGGAAGTTGCGGGCGTGCAGGAATCCTTTGAGGAGCTTCCGGCCGGGCAGTATCACGACGTGGCATCGAATCACTGGGCGCACGGCGCGATCCAGGAACTCGGCGAAAGCGGCGTCATCGCAGGCCACAGCAACTGGCACTTCCTGCCGAATGACAGCATCAGCCGCGCTGAAGCCGCCGCGCTTCTGAACCGGCAGCTGAAACTCGGATCCGGCGGCAGCCTGCCGTTTAACGATGTCTCCAGCAGCACCTTCGCGTCCGGCGATATTGCCTCTGTCACCGCAGCCGGCGTCATGGGCGGCTACGAAGACGGATCCTTCCGTCCGACCGAGCCGATCACACGCGCCGAAATCGCGACCATGTTCGACCGGGCCTTCAACTGGAAAACGACGCCGTCAGGGAACGCATCGTTCTCCGATGTGTCGAGCTCCAGCTGGGCGGCACCGCACATCTCAAGGCTTGCATCCATCGATCAGGTGAGCGGCTACGAAGACGGTACCTTCCGGCCCGATCAGAATATGACACGAGCAGAATTCGCTTCGGTACTTCACCGCGCGATTCATCAATAAACACAAAAAAGGCGATGATACACCCTGGGACGGGGATGTACATCGCCTTTTTTGCTGCCGAAATACTAAGTATTCAGGCTCTATCATATAGATAGGGGGGGGAGAGATGAAAGTGGTGGTTTCAACTCCTAGTAGAAGTGTACCCCGGAGGAAACCGGAGTAAACATAAGAATAATATTTTGTAGAGAAAAGTTTTCAGGGATGAAGCAGATGGCTGCGCAGCAGCGGTTATTTGGATTGGATCGTGCCACGAACAGCGGATTTCGTGCCGCGGAGCGACGGTTTCGTGCCAGAATCGAGTACGATCGTGCCAACTAAAAAATATCGTGCCAAAAACGGTGCGCCGTGTGCCAGAACGCAGCGGTTTCGTGCCAAAACAGAACAAGCTCGTGCCACGAACCTCCAAGCCCGCAATCCACCGCCGGCCGGAAGAGCCGGCCGGCCACCACCTGCTACGGAGCGGGTCAGATGGCTGCGGAGCAGCGGTCACCCGGTTTTCAGGATGGTGCCACGAACCGCGCTCCTGAAAACATAAAAAAACCGCAGCGTCTAAGCGCTGCGGGGCGAGCTGCAGAAAGAGCGGTCATGCGCTCTGGGACGGGAGCTCATGCCGCTCTTCCTGTCGCCTGGATACTAAGTATGCAGGCATTTTTAAGGGGGAGAGATGAAAGTGGTGGGTTTCAACTCTCACCTTTCATGTACCCGCTCTGCTGGAAATAAAACGTAGAAAACCGGGAGAATACCTGTCTTTTTTCAAAAAAATCGGCGCACACTCTGGGACAGGAGTGTACGCCGCTTCGCCTCATACATTAAGTATACAGGCAAAAAAATAGGGGGAGAGATGAAAGTGGTGGGTTTCAACTCTTAGTAAAGGTGTACCCGGCAGAAACTCTCCGTAAACATCTAATCAGGAAAAAACATGGAGAATTTCCGGGTCGAAAGCGAAAACGAGCCTGTAAGTCATGCTATCTTGACACAGACATACGAAAAAGGCAGCGATACACCCTGGGACGGGGGTGCATGCTGCCTTTTCCGCTGCTTGGAACACCTAAGTATTCGAAGCTCTATCAAAATGATAGGGGGGAGAGATGAAAGTGGTGGTTTCAGCTCTTAGTAAATGTGTACCCCATAAGGCCCGGACAGTAAACATAAAAATGAAAAAAGAAATATTTCTTTTCAAATAACCGGAACGTGCGTTATACTGTATTTAATTGGTTGATAGGTATCTGCCGGTCCTCCTTTTTACGGTAGATATATCACTAAAGTAAACGCGGGCCAGTCTGCTGTATAAGCAGGCTGGTCAATTTTTTGGGAGAAAACGCGGCGCGGGAAGAAAAGACCTATCCGCGGAGACCATCCATATGTGTGCCCGTTAAGGACGTCGTTTTCCTGATTCTGGGTCGGATGGAAGGGGCAGGGGCGATGGTGTGTGTGTGAATGTTACACAAGTGTATCAGTAATTGCCTGAAACCTACGGCGGCAAGGGATCTGCACATTACCGGAGCGTGACAAAAAATACGCCATCCGGCTCATAAGAAAAGCTAAAATTCTATGATAAACTTACGTTGCATTGTGAGAGGTACATAGCGAGCCCGCAGCTGCAGCAGACATTCTGCAGCCGAGATGCCTGCGTCCAATCATGTTTATATAAGGACGGTCAACTGCTGCGCGTCAGCCATGGACGCGGTGGAACGACGATGTGACGATCAGCTGAGATCGCCCTTCGTAGACACTACGCCTGACCGGCGCAGGATATCCGCGGGACGATGAATTCAAGACTCCGGCCAGTAATAGAAGATGATGCATTCCGTTGTGCGTATTGCCCAATGACCTGCAAATCTTGACTCTGCGCACACGGCAAGCAGAATGTGTGCACAAACCGTAGTATACCGATCAGGGAAGTCTTGTTTTCAAAAGCCCGCAGGCTGCAGAATGCGCGCGGGTTCGCTGGGTATCTTTCCTCTGCACAAATAGACGATGGGGAGAGAAGCATTCATGATGAAAAAGTGGTTAGTATCGCTGCTCGCCGCAGCACTTCTCGTTTCTCTGTTTGCCGGGACATCCGTGTCTGCGCAGACGCAGTTTAACGACACGAATCATACAGAGATTCAGCGGCTTGCAGATGATGGGGTAGTTAGAGGAATCGGTTCCAATATGTTTGGACCGAAGCAGGACGTCACCCGCGCCGAAGTAGCGGTCATTATGGGACGCGCACTCGACATTTCCGTACCGAAAGCATCCGCACCATTCTCAGATACACGCGGACACTGGGCGGAAGCGGCGATTGCCGAAATGGCCGAGCGGGGATATGTAAATGGATATAAGGATGGTACATACCAGCCGAACCGTACACTGACACGCCAGGAAATGGCCGCGATCCTAACGCGTGCCTTCAATTACCAGTCTGAGCGGAGCGCGTTCTTCACCGACGTGCCGCCGACTCACTACTATTACGGAAACATTCAGCAGCTCGCACAGAGCGGGATTGCAAACGGCTATCCGGACGGGACATTCGGAGCCGATCAGACGATCAACCGCGAAGAATTCGCACTGATGATCGCACGTACGCTTTACCCGGAATACCGCCCGGAAGTTGACTCTGTCGACCTCGACGGCGAAATGGCGACAGCGAAAGTTGTCAACGTACCTTCCGGCGACACGCTGAACGTACGTCCGGACGGCTCGACGGATCACTCGCCGATCGGTACGCTGAAGCAGGGCGAGAACGTAAAAGTACACGACATCTCCGGAAACTGGGCGATGATTTCGAACTCCGGTGTCCGCGGCTACGTAAATACGTACTACCTGGACATCACATACCCGCAGGGATCCGGCGGCAGCCTCTCCGGACGCACGATCATGATTGATGCCGGACACGGTGGATCGGACCCCGGTGCCGTTGCGAACGGCCTGCGTGAAAAGGACATCAACCTCGACGTCAGCCTCCGCCTCGAGCGCAAGCTGAAAGACGCAGGAGCCAACGTCCTCATGACTCGCCGCTCCGACGTGTTCCCAAGCCTGCGTGACCGCGTAAACATGGCCAACAACGCCATGCCGGACATCTTCATCAGCGTCCACGCAAACGCCGCCACTCCGGCAGCGAAGGGAATCGAAACATTCTACGACACCCGCTACTGGGCCGGCGACAGCAAGAAGCTTGCAGATGACCTGCAGTCTTCCATGCTCCGCGAGCTCGGCTCCACGAACCGCGGCGTGAAAACAGCCGGGTTCTACGTCATCAAAAATACAAAGGTTCCATCGGCACTCGTTGAACTCGGATTCCTCACCAACTCACAGGAAGCCGCGCGCATGCGCACCAGCTCCTTCCGCGAATCCGCAGCCGATTCCCTCTACAAAGGAATCGTCAGCTACTACCGATAAGAATCAGGAAAACGACGTCTCTACAGGAGGCGTCGTTTTTTAGTTCTCCGTTCGTGGCACGAACGGAAGCGGCGGTTTTTCGTTTCTTGAGACGCGGCCGCGTCATTCGAGCGGCGGTTCGCGTCATTTCCAGTCCGCGGCGCGTCAAAAGGAGAAGCTGCCGCGTCAATTGGAGCACCGATCGCGTCATTGGCTCGTGCCCGCGTCAAAAGCAGCCCGCCGCGCGTCATTCGAGCGGCCCATCGCGTCAAAACAGAACCGGTTCGCGTCAAAGGCGATACGAGATAAGAAACCGCCGGCCGAAAACCCGGCCGGCCATCCACCTGCTCCGGAGCAGTAATTTTCATTTCAAAACAAGCAAAAAAAAGCGTCCACCGCGGGACTTCCCGCGTCTGACAGAGCAGGTGTTCTGTGGTATAATAGAAGTATATTACGAACGGGAGGAATAGATGTGCGGAGGTTAACGACAGAGAGTGTAGAGTTCCGCCGGATCATGAACAACCTGCGGATGGAGAACATGGACATTCCGAAAGAAAAGCAGCACCGGCTTCTCGACTCGATAAACCAGAGCGAGAAAATTACGCCGGCGCTCATCCGGCAGTGGCATGACAGCTGATAAGTACGAGACGTTCGACAACGACGACTTTCTGCTGCAGGAAAACCTGCTGGATGCCGCCGGCCTCGAGGAACTCGAATCCCTCGAAGCGCTCGCTTTCGCAGCCCGGGCGGCCCAGGTTCAGGACTGGGCCGCCTTTTCAGCGTCGTTTTCCGAAGCGCGCTTCAAAGCACTGCACGGCTTTTTGTTCCAGGACGTCTACGCCTTCGCCGGCACGTACCGCACCGTCAACATCGCCAAAGGCGGCACGCGCTTCTGCCAGGCGGCGTACATCGAGGAAAACGCAGCGTCCTTGTTTGACGCCATCGGGAAGGAACCGCCGTGGCAGTCCCTGGAGGAAGCCGCCTATCGGCTCGCGCATTTTAAGACAGAACTGAACATGCTGCACCCGTTCCGGGAAGGAAACGGCCGCGTGATCCGCTTTTTCATCTACGGCTGGGCACTGTCCCGAAACATCGTCTGGCAGCTCGAAAACATGACGCCGGACACGTATCTCGACGCCATGATCGCCTCCGTCACCGACGAACAGCCGCTTATCGAACTATTCCGGAAAACGATCCACTGGAAAGCCTGACCCCGCGTCAGGCTTTTTGCTTTGGGCAGATGGCCGCAGCGCGGCGGTTATTTTGGAGTACAAGAAAGTATAAAATTCGAAGCCTCTTCCGAGCTGGGACGCCAAGGGTTATAGTATTTCAACGTTCTGTTCTATGTGCCGTTTGTTTTTGTTAATGGAGCTTCTCCGCTTTTCGGCAGAAGCTTGCCGTGGGCTTGTCTTCAGCTATTTCTCATGGCCTGCGCCCTGAGAAAGGATCTTCAGACTGCGCTTGATCCCACCGGCGTCTCTGCCGAACGCTCCGAAGCGCAGTAAAATAGAGGTGAAATACGAAGGATTCATAGCAGAAAAAATGTTTATAAGGTAATGATGGTCTCTTCCAATTTGATTGAATGACAGCATTTCTGCGCAAAAGGGATCGCTTCTAGCAAGTGTTTTTTTCTACCTGCCGAAACCGGAGGCCGTCGACTCCGGGAGGATCCGAACGAGGCGAAAATCCATTCCTTCAGACGGAAGGAGGAAGGAATTAGTGGAGCCCGTTCCCTCCGGAACGCGTACGGCCAGAGGTGCAGACAGGAAGCGGGAACCTCTTCAATAGATCTCTCTTTTCTTTTAAGACCAGGCGGTTTCTGCCTGGTTTATTTTGTTGTGGTTCGTGCTACGAACCTCTACACCTTCGATCCACCGCCGGCCGAAAAATCATCGGCCGGCCCTTCACCGGCTTGGTAACCGGCAGAGGGCTGCGGAGCAGCGGGTATTCAGGTTGGTTCGTGCCACGAACAGCTAGTTTCGTGCCAAACAGCACAGGTTTTGTGCCACGAGAGAAGCGTTTCGTGCCAATAAAAAAAATTGTGCCAAAAGCCGCACGCCGTGTGCCAAACGAACAGTTTTTCGTGCCAAAAGAGATAATTTTCGTGCCACGAACTCCAAACACCCAAAACCATCTACCTAACCACCTCCGCGGCCCCCGCCGCGGCGCCTCTGCCTGCTCTGTAACAGAACGAAGGCAGCATCAAACCACCCCGGAAGAACATAATTTTCCCACGATAGGACAAAAAAAGTTTCCGATTTCCGAATCCTTTGACTGCCGGTTCCGTCTATACCGGCAGAGCAGCGTTCCAGAAGCCGCAGCCGGTCCTCCCGGCTGCATGGCCGGCGATGGAGCGCTGCATGCAGACCTTCTTGCAGCGGAGGTGTGCAGCACAGAGCAGGGCGGTGGCTGCATCCGCCGCTCTCTCTGTTTTTTATCATCGTTTCTCACATTCGACGTTTTGCGACAGCATCATGGGGGTAAAATACTCGTAACGCTTAACTTGGAGGATGACACCATGTATGTACTAACCCGGGGGTCAGAAGGAGCCGAAACACTCAAGTGCACCGGAACCAATGTCCCGAAATTGTTTACCAGTCAGCCGGAAGCCCAGTCGTTTGCCCGTATGTTGAACAGCCACTCGAGACGTGACCGCAGCTGGTATGTCCGGGAAGCATCATGCACGGAACAGTTTGCCGACTCCACGAGCAGAAACCGGAGCGAGAAACGAAAATCCCAGCACCAGCCAGTTAACTAAACCAATGACAAAAGCCTCCGCAGGTCATCCTGCAGAGGCTATTTTAGGTTCAGCGTTTTTCCGGCGGCCGTGACGTGACGTACGTGCCCGCGATAAAATCGTGGATCGCGCGGTTGTCCTTCCGTAGTGCAACCATAAAAATGGACACGATGACGCCGATCCCGAGCGTGATGGCGTAAACGATCCCGCCGACGGTCCAGCGGAGCACCATCGTCAAAATACCCACGTTCGAGCCGTTCATTTTCACGATCCGGATGCCGAGCGCCCGCTTTCCGAGCGTGTACCCGGTCCAGATAACCGGCACGGCAAGGTAATACCCGAGCGAAATAATTCCTTCCAGCATCTGCATCGCCCGCTCCTCCGACGCAAACCGTCCGTAAATGAGAAACGATACAAGGACAATCACGAACGTAATGGCCAGGCCGTCGAGAATGACCGCACCGAGGCGTCTCCAAAAGCCGACCGAATCTTTAACATCCATACAACTCCTCCTCCAACAGTTCTTCCTGTCAGGTACCCGCAGCCGTATGAAGGCAAACCTGATGCATACTTACCGTCCGTCCGGCTCCGTGGACGTCACGTACGTGCCGGCGATAAAGTCGTGAATGGCGCGGTGGTCCTTCCGTACGATGATCATCACGATCGACACAATTGCGCCGATCCCGAGCGTCAGGAGATACACGATACCGGAGACAATGTAGCGCATGAACATCGTAAATACCGTAACCTGCGTGCCATCCTCCTTGGCGATACGAATGCCGAGCGCGCGTTTGCCAACGGTGTAGCCGTACCACATAGGCGGTAACACCAAGTTGTAAAGAAGCGTCACGAGCCCCTCAAATGCCTGCAGGCCCTGATTCTCCGCTGCAAAGGAACCGTATACGATAAACGCGGTGACGCTGATGACGATCAAAATGAGAAACGCATCAACCAGGAGCGCACCGAGGCGCTGCCAAAAGCCAACCGGCTCCGAAATATACATACATCCACCTCCGCGGCTCATTTTACGTCATTAAAAAGCGGCCGGCAATATGCCAGTTGCGCCAAAGATACCGCCTGTGCTAAACTAAACAGAGAAAATGACTGACGGTCAGTCATAAACGAATCAAAGGAGTACAGCCCCTATGAAATCATCCACCGATAAAAAACAGCGCCTGCTTCAGGCGAGCATGGAGCTCATTGAAGAGCAGGCCTTTGATAAAACGCCCGTCGCGCAGATCGCTGCGCGTGCCGGTGTCGCGAAGGGAACGTTTTACCTGTACTTCCCGGCAAAGGCAGCCGTCGTCCCCGAAATGGCGCGCATCCTGCTGGACAAGCAGCTGATGGCCGTCAAGAAACGGGAAACCGGCAGTGTCGATGCGCTTCTGCACGCGCTCGTGGAGGAGTCGTTTTCGCTGACGAAAGAGAACCGGGCGCTCATTACGTATTTGTATTCGGGCTTTGCGTACGAGCATTCGTTTGAGACGTGGGATGCGATCTATGAACCGTACCACGCGTGGATTGCGGACAAACTGCGTGCGTTTCAGGCGTCCGGGCACGTCGTGGAGGAAGAGGCGGAGTCGCTCGCGTCGCTTGCGGTCGGGGTGATTGAGCACAGCGCGGAGGCGCAGTACCTTTCCCGCGTGCGGCGCCAGTCGGAAGAAGAGGCGCAGGCGGCGGTGTACCGCTTCGTGCTGCGTGCATGGAAGGGGGCGGTATGATGCGCGAAAAATCGATACTCACCTTGTCGGCCGCAGCTGCGGTCGTCTTTGCGCTCGCCGGCACGATCGTCGGCCTCCTCACCGCGTCGCAGGTCATCTTGTTCGACGGCCTGTACTCGTTCATCAGCGTCGGGCTGTCGCTCCTCTCCGTCGGCGCGGCGGCATTCAAGCAGAAGGAGGACACGCGGCGCTACCCGTTCGGCAAGACGATGGTTGACCCGCTCGTCGTCCTCATCAAATACAGCGTCATCGCGCTCCTCGTCGCAGGCTCCATGGCCGCCGCCATCTACGCGCTCTTCACCGGCGGCCGCGACACCGCACTCGGCGGCGCGCTCGTCTACGCCGTGTTCGGCGCGCTCACCTGCGCCGTCGCCTACAGCCTCTTTTTGAAGGGCACCCGAAGGAAAACGACGCCGCTTCTCGAGGCAGAGAAGAACCAGTGGCTCATGGACGCGCTTATCAGCGGCGGTGTCGTGCTCGGCTTTTTCGCCGCGTTTGTCTTTTCGCTGCTGGAGACAACAGCAGCACTCGTTCCGTACACGGACCCGGTGCTCATGCTTCTCATGACAGCGTATTTCCTACCCGTGCCGGTTCGTGAAATCCGCCGCGCCGTCGCGCAGCTGCTGGAGCAGCGACCGGATGGGGGAGAAAGTGAAGCCGTGGAAGACGCGATCCATAGAGCAGTGGCGGACGAGCCGATCGACGAATCGATTATCCGCCTGGCGCACGTCGGCAGCACGCTCTGGGTGGAGATGGACATTATCGTCACCGACCCCGTACGGCTGCAGCGGCTGTCCGAGCAGGACGAACTGCGCCGCCGCATCGCCGGCGTCCTCCCCGAAGAAGACGTCTGGCTCACCATATCGTTTACCGCAGACCGAAAGTGGGCGCTGTAACAGCGCTGCTTTCGGTTTTTTCGTTGGCGGCACGATCCAAAAGCGAATGATACCGCCGCTGAAGCGGCCATCTGCCGGCTACATTGACGAGGTAGACCGCCCGAATGACGCGCAGCGAGCTGTTTTTTTACGCGGGTACGTGCCAATGACGCGATCGGTTCTCGAATTGAGGCGCCAGCTTCTCTTTTTGACGCGGCGCGCACCACAAATGACGCGAAACGCCTACAAAGTGACGCGCCTTGCCTCAAACGAAAACCTAATAACCGCTGCTGCGCAGCCATCCGTCGGCTCCGGAGCGGGCAGATGGCCGGCCGGCGGTGTTCCCGGCCGGAAGTCATCAAACTCCCTTTCTCACCTGGCACGAAATTCACGGTTCGTGGCACGATCGTGATCCGTTTTGGCACGCGGAACATCCCTTTTGGCACGAAAATCCATACAGGGCACGAACGCTCTCCAACTTGGCACGAACCGTCTGCGCACTGGCACGAAACCGAGCGTTCGTGGCACAAACCATCTCCGAAACCGCATTTTCTTATGCTCAAAGTTCCCCCTCCCAGACAAATCCCCAGTTTAATGATGCTTCTTCGAGGAAATAGTGAACCATTCCACCAGGAAGAAAGTCCGTAAAAATCTAAAGGAGTGTGTATATGGCGTATCAACCGAAGACATACAGATGGTTCTTGGCAAGCACGGCAGCAGCAGTGGCGGTGACAGCACCGTCCGCAGTGACTGCAGAAACACCGGAAAACTATGAAGTGGACGTATCCAACCCGTTCTCCGATGTAGAGGAAAGAAAGTACTACGGAGATCCGGTGCTGGAACTCACCGAAGCGGGCATCATCCAGGGCCGCGGTGACACGACGTTCGGCGTCGGGGCGGAACTGACACGTGCCGACGCAGCGATCCTGCTGACGCGTGTACTGAACCTCGAGCCGGCACCGGAAGGCTCCAACAGCTTCCCGGATGTCACCGAAGACGATTACTACTACGCGGAAGTGAACGCAGCGGCAGAAGCCGCCCTGATCCGCGGATATGAAGACGGCAGTTTCCGTCCGGAAGAGAACCTGACCCGCGGCGAAATGGCCGTTCTCTTAGAGCGCGCCTTCCCGCTCAGCGCCGTACAGGTGGCGCCGGACTTTGAAGATACAGGGGACAACCCGTACGAGCAGCAGATTAACCGCGTCGCCGCAGCCGGTCTTGCCGAAGGGTACCCGGACGGCACGTTCCGGCCGGATGAAAACATCCTTCGTGAAGAATTCGCGGTCTTCCTTTACCGGGAGCCGACGGTTCAGGGTGAAGTGCGGCAGGAACTTCTCCGCGGCGCATCCTTCTCCTCAATCGACGTGCGCCGGAACGAAAACGGCAGCCTCGTCTTCAGCGGCCAGGTGAACCCGGATCGCTCCAACGACAGCATCTCGGTCGATCTGCGCCAATTTGCAAGCAGCTCTGAGGTGTTCCGCGGCGACCTGGAGCTGGATGAAGACGGAAACTTCGAACTGGAAACAGACGAACCGGTAAACGAAGGACAGTACAGCGGGTCGTTCCAGTTCGGCGACGATGAAGAAACCGTGGACTTCGATGTCGACACGGATACCGGCTATTCGTACGACGCGGATGACGACGGGTCAGACAGTGACTCCGATTCCGACGACAGCTCCGATGACGACTCGTCCAATGATAGCGACTCCGATGACGATTCGGATTCCTCCGACGGCGATTCCTCCGGCGGAAGCGATGACTCCTCGGATGATTCCGATTCCGACGACAACACGACAACCTACGACGAGGACCAGGACAGCGCCACCGCTGACACTGACGGCGAAACGATCGAGCTGAACGGAAACAGCATCAACGGCGAACTCTCCGTCTCCGGCAGTGACGTGACGATCGAAGGAAGCGGCGAAGGCGACACGATTGAAACGGCCGTCGTCTCCGGAAACAACGCCACGTTCCGCAACTTAACTGTCAACGAGCTGCAGATCGAGGAAGGCGTCGAGGACGTTACGCTTGAATCCGTTTCTGACAGCGGCGGAGCCGTGCACACGTTCGCAGGCGGCGGCTCCGACTCGATCACCGTTGACGAAAGCACGACGCTCGAAGGCGACATCGAACTGACTGCCGATGACGTTACGATCGACGGCGGAGGCACACTCGCCGGCGACGTCATTATTCCAAACGGCGGCACGAAAAACATTGAAGCAAACGTCGATGGCTTCGTTACCGTCGACACCGAAGAGGAAACGACGGTCAACACACCGGAAGGCACGGACGTAGAAATCCCGACAGACGTCCAGGACCTGTCCGCGCTCACGATTAACATCGGAGACACGACGTACTCCACCGCCGATGACACCGAGGATATCGAAGAGCTCCGCGCCACGCCGCGCGCTGAGATCGATGAAGATTCGGTCGACGGAAGCACGATCCAGCTGACCGGTACGACGAAAAACATCGACGATGACGACGAAATCGACTTCACACTCGAACTCGGCGAAGACGCAGACGGGGAAGACGTCGCAGAGAGCGCACTCGAATCCACCGCGACGATAACCGACGACAGCTTTGACGCTGAATGGACACTCGAAAACAGCAGCGGCGACGAAGTCGACGTACCCGCAGGCGACCACACCATCACCGCCTCCTTCAACGGCGAAACGCTCATCGACGACTACGACCTCACCGTCGAAGCCCAGCCGGAGGAAACCGGCGTGACGATCGGAGAGATCGCAGCAGACCGGGAAGGAACTGATCCGGTGGCGGCAGAATGGTCCACGGGTCTGATTTCCCCAATGGAAAACGGTGTCGAAGACGGGGAGCTGAACTTTAACGGTGTCACGCTGACGCTTGTCACCAGTGAAGACGTGGACGGATACACGATCAGTGAGGCAGAAAGCAGAAACATTACGCTCGAATTCGATGCCTCCACGTATCAGACGAGCGGCCAGCAGGTGGATCTGCTCGTGGAAGCACTCGAGAAGTATCAGGACAGCAGCAACGAAGAACTCGACCGCTTTACGTTCGCAAATGACCCGGCATCCGGCGGACGCGCGCTCGGCATTACCGGTGACGCGTCTGAAGGAGCAGAGGATAACGGCCTGACGATTACGTCAAACGAAGGCATTGAAATAAGTAACGACGACTCCAGCAGCATTACTCAGGAAGGCGTCGACGGCGAGATCGTCCGCTATACGGCCGCTGTGAACAATGAAGTGACCGGCGACGGCAGCCTGACGATTACGACGTGGAATCCATCCGCAGAAGTAACCGTTGATCTGGAAGAAGGTCAGTCGGCCGCAGAAGCGGCATCCGCAGTGGCGGACGCGCTGAACAGTGAGCTGGACGGCTACGAAGTCGATACAAGTGATGCAGCGATCACCTTCACCGCGGACGGCGAAGGCGAGCCGGAACAGCCACTCCGCCTGCAGGCGGTTGACAGCGCCGTAGAAACGTCGGAAGGCGATCCGGAAGTGACGTTCGGTGAAGCAGCCGAACAGACCGCCGGCGTCGATCCGCGCGCAGCCCAGTGGAACACCGGTCAGTTTGAGGAGCGTGACAACGGCATCGAAGACGGATTCTTCCGCTTTAACGGCGTCACGGTTTATATTACGACCGAAGAAGGCGCGGAGCAGGACATCACTGTCGAGCGGAACCGTGAAGTGTCTCTCACGTTTGATGCTGCAGAAAACACGAACGCCCAGCAGATCGATCTTGTCATCGAGGCGCTGGAAGCATATCAGGACAGTGACAACGACCATCTCGACCGCTTCTCGTTTGAGAACGTCAATAACGAAGGCGGCGGACGAGCGCTTGAAATCACGAGCTCCGAAGAAGCCGGAGCCGATGACAACATTCTCGGCATTGCGACATCGGACTCCATCGTCATCGCAAATGACGGCGACAGCGCCTTAAGCCGTGATGGACGCGACGGCACGGCATCTGTCACAACTGCCGGCGTGCAGAACCAGGCACAGGCGACAGGTACGATTACTATCACGACAGAGAATCCTTCCGCGGAAGTGACCGTTGATATCCGTGAAGGCGACTCTGCCGCGACAATCGCACTGAAAACAGCCTCTGCGCTCGAAGGTGAGCTGGACGGCTTTACCGTATCCTTTAACGATACGAACGTCGTCTTCACCGCCGACGAGCCGGCCGAACTGGAAAACACACCGACAATCTCCGCATCGTTCAGCGAAGATAACTAATGACGTAAATCCCCCTGCGGCCCGGCCGCAGGGGGATTTAACTACAGTACAAGCGATTGGAGCCAGCCGGATGTTGGTATAGGAGCGGAAACGCTCTGCCTCGCTCGTCTTTTTAGGCAGTTTGTGATGACCGGGACGACGGATTCTTTGGTACGATTCTTTTTCTCTACGGCACTGCTTAACTCCAAATGCAGCGAAGGATCAGCTATGTGCGCTGCAGGAAAGAGGGGAGCGTCCTATCTTTTCATAAAGGCGGGTGATGCGGTCCCTCGCGGAACCGCATATACAAAGAAATGACTCCAAGGAAAAAATCAACGATCTGCCCGTCCATATTTTTTCAAATTTGCCCTTCTGCCCCATACCAAAGCCCGTGAAAATGGGATACAATAGGAAAAGAGATTGCAACGCCGGCGTAATAGATCCGGCAAGAGGGGGAGCAGCATGAAGCACATTTTAACCGCAGCTGCCGGAGTGGCTGTTTTTGCCGCAGGCGCCGGAACACTCAGCGCAGCGGAAGAGCATACATACCTGATTTTGTTTGAAGACGAAGCTGCACCGGAGATGGTCGAAGAAGCGGGCGGGGACGTGGATCTGGTGCTGGAAGAGCTCGATCTGATTACCGCAGCACTGAGTGAAGAAGAAGCAGCGGCTCTACTTTTGGAAGACGAGATTCTTTCGATCGACGTCGATGAAGAAACGCAGCTTGAGCTGCCGATCGAGGAGCCGGCAGACGACGGTCTGTTCAGCATAGCGAGCACGAACTGGGGCTATAACAAAGTGAATGTCCAGTCCGCCGCAGACGCCGGGCTGGACGGAAGCGGCATTTCTGTCGCTGTACTGGATACCGGGATCTCAACAACACACCCGGATCTGGACGTCGCAGACGGCTATAACTTCTTCAGTAACAATACAAACTACGACGATGACAACGGACACGGCTCCCATGTCGCAGGAATTCTTGCCGGCACAGGAAACCTCACCGGCGTGGCACCTGGCGTGGATCTTTATGCCGTCAAGATTATGGATGACCGCGGGCAGGGGAGACATTCCGTGATGGCCGCTGGCATTGACTGGGCACTCGAGAAAGACATCGATATCATTAACATGAGTATCGGCGGGGAGGAGACGAGCCGCACCCTCGAGCTTGCTACCAGAAGAGCCGAGGAGCACGGAACGATGCTCGTCGCCGCAGCCGGTAACCGCGGTGCAACGGCCGGACTGACGACCACGGTCGATTATCCGGGCCGTCTCGATAACGTCATCGCGGTTGGAGCGCTCGACCAGCAGGACCGCCGTGCCTCGTTTTCCGGCTACGGTCCGCAGGTGGAAGTGTCCGCCCCGGGGACCGGCATTTACAGTGCTGGCACGGGCAGAACGTATCTCCGTAAGAGCGGGACATCCATGGCAACACCATACGTAAGCGGAATGCTTGCGATTATGATGGAGGCCCAGCCGTCGAAAGAGCCGGTGGAGCTCCGGAGTCAGCTCCGAACGTGGGTGCAGCCGCTCGGAACCACACAGCCGAATCGGAACACCGGCTATGGCCGTGTAATCTTTCCAAACAATATTGAAATTGAAGAAGCGCCTGCAGAGCCGGTCATCGATATTCAGGCGCGGGCTGACTCAATTACTACGGAGCGGGCGACGGTCAATGTAAACTGGGAGGACCGTGAACGTCCGGAAGGAAGCACCTATGTCCTCCGCAGAAACGGCGAGAGAGTCTACGCAGGCACTGATCAGCGCTACACCGATACGATTACCGCAGATGGTGATTACCGGTATACCGTGCGGGTGAGGCAGTCATCAGATAACGTGTCTCCGGTAATGACCTCTAGTGAGCTGCGCATCCGGCTGAACGATCCGTACGCCGACGTATTAAGCCGCTACCATGACGTAGCAGAAAACGGCTGGTACGTTTCCGAAGTAGCACCTCTTATAGAGAAGGGGCTGATCGGCGGCTATGAATCTGCGGAAGGACCGGAACTGCGTCCACTTCAGCCGATCACGCGTGCAGAAGCGGTAACGATTCTTGCCAGAGAGCGCGGCTGGAACACGATCGACCGGAGCACCACCTTCCCGGACGTGTCCGACCGGCACTTTGCGCGCGGTTCGATCGCTGAAGCGGAGCGGAGAAATGTCATCGGAGGCTATGCGGACGGCACGGTCCGGCCGAATGATCCGATCTCCAGAGCGGAGCTTACTGTCATGCTGAGCCGGGTGTACAGCTATCCGGCTCAGAGAGAAGCGCCGGCCTTCACCGATGTGCGCACGGACCGCTATTACAGCGGCAGCCTTCTTCAGCTCCTCCGCGCCGGAATCATCGACGGCTACCCGGACAACACGTTCCGCCCGGACAACGAAGTGACGCGTGCCGAGTTTGCCGTTATGGTAAACCGGACGTTAAATCAATAACAAAAAAGAGGCTTTCCCGGATTGTTCGGGAAAAGCCTCTTTTTTTTGCCGTTTATCGTTTCAATGCCCGAAGAAGCATCGTCACCGCCTCCGCGCGGGTGACATCATTTGCTGCACGGAACGTTCCATCTTCATAGCCTCCGATCAGCCCATCACGGTGCATCGCTTCAACTGCAGGATACGCCCAGTGGGTCAATTCCAGATCGTCAAACGGTGCGTTTCCTTCCGGAGATAGATCGAGCTCGAACAGATTAGCGAGCACGACAGCAAGCTCCGCGCGCGTTAACACGCGGTCCGGTTCAAACAGTCCGCTTCCGATGCCGTTCATATAGCCGGCCTCCGCTACCGCGCCGATCGAGTCCGAAGACACGTGTGATGTATCGACATCATCAAATTCCGGCTCCGCGGGATCCAGTTCCAGCGCCGTTGTCAACAGCTCGGCAATCACCCCGCGCGTCGCACCGTCTGCCGGATAAAACGTCTTGTCGTCAACAGCAAGAATGCCGGCTTCCGTAAATGCCTGAATCGATGAGAACGCCCAGTACTCCGAAGCGACATCGGTAAAGTATGGAACGCTTGAATACGACCAGTCCCGTACTTCCTCTTCGAGTTCTTCTGCTTCTGCTTCGACTGCCGCCTCTGCACTACGCTTTCTTGCTTGATCAATATCGCCGAGCGTGCGGATGCCGTCGTCCGACTCTTCAAACACACGCCGGGCTCCAAGATAGCGCTCCTTCCAGTAATACGGATCTTCTATAGAGGAAATGGAAATCCCGTTCGTCGCGGAGGCGTGGATAAACTCCCCGTCCTCTATGTAAATACCGGAATGGGAGACACGGTCGCCTCTCGTCTGAAAGAAGACGATATCACCTGCCTGGAGGTCCTCTTTCTTCACAGATTCTCCGAAATAAAACTGTTCACTGGTGGAGCGGGGGAGAATGACATCAAACTGAGCAAACACATAGCCTGCAAATCCCGAGCAGTCAAATCCTTCCGGTGTCGTACCGCCGAATTCATAGGGAGCGCCGAGCTGTTCTTCCGCTTCTGTTAACAGATCGTCTGAAAAGGATTCGCCGGGAGAAAAGAAAAGTATCGCCGAAAGGACCATACTGATTACAAGAGTCATACACATTCCTCCAAAAAATAAAAATAAATGCGCGTCCATCGAATCAGGTATAGTGTAGCACAGCGCTTCGCAGAATTTAACGAAAAATTCACAATTGTTTACAAAACACTGCTAAATACATGGTTTGAGGACAAAAGTTCTATGTATTGATAGGGATTTGGAAAAAGAAATAAAGAAATTGCAGAGAATATCCAAAAAAAGTCTATGATTCTATTGGCAATTGGTGTAAAATGAGCCGTAATGGTTCCCTGAGATGTCCTGTACTGGGTACATTTTTCTGCAAAATGTCTCGAAAATCTATTACGCTCTGTGAGAGTGTGGTTGACAATACATTTTGAGGAAATTATACTTAGATTTGCAGGTGTTATTGGGCAAGCCAGTTTTGTAGTTTCTTTTCTATTCTGGAAGGGAATAGCAATATTGGCAAACCTGTACAATTTAATTGTACATAATAAAAAGGAGGAATTAAGTAATGGCTTATCAACCAAAGTCTTACCGCAAGTTCCTAGCTACAGGCGTAGCTACGGCAATGGTAGCAACAGCAGTTGCACCAACAGTTAGTGCAGATGCACACACACAATTCACGGATGTTCGTGAAGATGGATGGTACGCGGAAGCAATTTCCTACGCTGTACAGAACGACTATGTACAGGGGTATCCGGACGAGACTTTCCGTCCAGGAAACAGCATGACTCGTGCTGAGTTTGCTGCCGTAATCACTCGCGCTGCAGACCTTGATGTTCCAGCTGATTCTTCCAACAACTTCAATGACACAGTAGACGGTGCATGGTACGAAGATGCAATTGCTGCAACAGTGGAAGCAGGAATTTTCGAAGGTTACGGGGATAACACATTCCGTCCAAACGAAGAAATTTCCCGTGCTGAGATTGCAACAGTAATCGTAAACACGTACGACCTTGAACTTCAAGGCGATGCTGCAGACACTGAGTTCAACGATCTCGTTGAAGGCGCATGGTACGAAGATGCTATTAAAATCCTTGCTTCTAACAACGCAGTTAATGGTTACCAGGACGGTTCTTTCCGCCCAGGAAACGACGTAACGCGTGCTGAAGCAGTAACATTCATTTACAATGTAGAAACACAGGTTGTTGACCCGGCTCCAGTAGTTGGAAACGTTGATGTAACTGTTGACGGTTCCGACGCTACAGTAACAGCGATGGTTGAGCAGGCGGATTCCGCTACAATCACCATCAACCCGGACGAGGACCTTGACGTTGACGCTCTTCTTGAAGAGCTCGACATCACAGCTGAAGAGCTGGAAGCAATGCTGACTCAGGAAGTAGACGTAGACGAGGACAACATGGTGTCCGCTACATTCACACTTCCTCCAGGAACGCACACGGCAACTGTTGAAGCAGACGGCGCTTCCAACACAAGCGAGCCGTTCACGATCGTTGCTGACGCGGATCTTTCCGAAGACATCGCAGCGGCTGAACTGGCTATCTCCGAGCTCGTTGCTCTTGAAGACGTAACGCTCCGTGACCGCGCAAGCATCATGGCTGCACGCGCTCTTGTTGACGCGATCCTCGCAGTAGACGAAGATGCAGAAATCGCTGGTCTTGAAGACCTCGAAGCACTCGAAGCAGCAATCGCGGACCTCTTCGAAGATGCAGCGATCGACGACGCGTACTTCGTAACAACGTCTTCTTTCAACGTTGAATTCGACGGCGGCATCACTGGCCTGAATGAAGAAGACTTCGAAGTAACTGTCGACATCGAAGGCGAAGACGAGTTCACACTGACTTCCGACGAAGTAGCAGTTACTTCTAACGAAGAAGGAACGGTTTACACGTTCGTACACCCTGACCTCAATGGTACAGAAGGCGACGTTACAGTGAACTTCAACGACGAGGACACTGTCCTTGAGTACGACTTTACGGAAGAGACAGTTGAAGGAATTGTTGAAGACATCGTAGCAGTTTCTGCTTCTATTGCGGACGCCGTGGTAGATGAAGACGGCGATGTAGACGTAAGCGCTGCTTCTGACGAAGAAGTAGAGCAACTTGCAGCTCTTCTTAACAGCCCGGCACTGAATCTTGAAAACGTAGAAGAAGGCCGTACGGTACAGTACGCTGTAGAAATCGATGACAGCTTCATCTCTGGAGTACCTTCTCTTCAAGCTGCTATCGACCGTGTAAATGCTGAATTCGCTGAGACAGTAGAAGAGCTTATCGAGACGCTCAACACAACTGTTTCTCAGTCCGAGTTCAGTAACGCTCTTTCCGGTCTTGGCGTAGCGGTTAACGAAGATCTACTTGATCTTTCCGACTACTTCACAGCGATCCAGGCTGCACAGCCACAGACGCTTCAAGAAGTACGCGACGTAGTGGAAGCAGTAGAAGTAGCAGCTGCGGAAGAAGCATTTGCTGACGCACTTGCAGCACCAACTACAGAATCTGTTGAGAACGCTCGCGACTTCCTTCTTGCATTCCTTGAAGACAATGAAGATCGTGACGCTCTTCTCGAGCAGCTGGATGACCTTGGAACACTCGCTGCAATCAATGATGCGATTGATGGAGACGACGTAGACGTTGATGCTCTTGAAACAGCACTTGGAAATGCAGATATCGATGGCTTCGGACCACTCGTTGAAGATTTCGCAGAACTCTTTGATGATGTTGATGCGTTCACTTCCCTTGAGGATGTGCAAGCATTCATCGACAATGCTAATGCAGACGCAGTAGCAGACATCCTTGAGTCTCTCAATGAAGACCTTTCCGATGAAGATGTAACAGTAGCTGATCTGGATGATGAGTTTGATGATCTTTCTGACTACCTGGATTCTTCAGAGTTCGCTCTGGATGAGTTCGTTCGCCTCTTCCAAGGCACAGAGTTTGCTTCCCTTGAAGAACTACGTGCAGCGCTTGAAGAAGCAACACTTACTGCTTCCTTCAATGATGACGTTGAAGACTTCACTAGCCTGCTTCTCGAGTTGGATGACGAAGACTTCTTTAACCTTGGAAGTAATGGTCGTTCGGACGCAGCAGCAATCTTTGCTGAGCTTAACGATGGCGTATCGTTTGACTCTGAAGAACAGATCCGCGAAGCTCTTGCAGAAGCAATCGCTGTTTACAACGAGCGCCTAACTGCAGTGAACGAAGCGACTACAATTGTTCAAACTCGTGACGCTCTCCGTGACGCTGTTCCTAACTTTGATCGTCTGTCTAATCAGCGTCAACTTGAAATTGCTGAGACATTCCGTGATGCAACTCTCGATGAAGAGGCAGATGGATTTGACGAGGATGCAGGTCGAGTACTCTTCAACAGCTTGACGGGTGTAGATAACTTCCTAAATGCAAATGTAGACGGTTTTGATGATGAAGATCCTAATACTTCTGTATCTGATGAAATCGATGCAGCGCTCCTGGAAGACCTTAACGAAGAATTCACGTTCACTACAACAACTACTGACACAAATCAAAACTTTGATTTCAGTGGTACAGCGCTTGAAGGTTCTACAGTTTCAGTAGAATTCGAAGATGAAGATCTTGACACTGTTACAGTAGACGGTATTTCTGTTGATAGTGATGGTAACTTCAGTGGTACTGTAGATGTCACAGAACTGGAAGATATTGATGAAGGGAATATTGAATTCTCTGCCATTTCTTCTTCAAATGATGTTGATTCCACCCCAGTAACTGGTAACTTTAACTTCGACGTTACACCAATAGTTGTAGGTGATGTTTCTGAAGATAATACTTCTTCAGACGCTAACACACTTGTTGCGAGCTTTGGTGAAGAAGTAGGAAACGTAGACATTGTTGACGCTTCTGGAGTAACAGCGGCTGGTTTCGACAGTGTAAACACTTCCGTTGATAATGACACAGTAACATTTGATCTTGTGGATAGCGACGGCAACGATGTTGACGCTGAAGATAACGACAGCTTTGACTTCACTGTAGAAGACACGAACGGTAACGAGGCTGCCTTTACTGCAACATTCAGTGGTGGAACTTGGACTGTAACTGACACTACTACTCCTTAATAGCAACAAACGAAACGTTGCTCGATAACGTTCGCTTCTGAACGGAAACGAGCCGGAGATTCCCCTGCGGGCATGATGCCTGCAGGGGTTTTCTTTGAACCAAGGTGTCGAATTATTCTGTGAAATCCAGAGTCCCGGTCAACAGTCGACGGCCGGGTGCCTGATCCTCCTGCGTCCAGGACCTTGCTGCAACAGGGTCGGGGCGAAGTCAGGTGAAGTCGTCCTGCACGAGCAGGGCGGGGCTCCTTAAAGACGGCTACGGTTAGGAAGACGAATCCATGACGAAGCAGGAAGAGGTAGAGGGCGGTTCGAATGAACCAGGAGTTAGCCGCTCTCCTGCCGGGGTGCGATCCCCGCGCAGCGATCCGGACAATTGACTGTTAAACGGGTCGTTCTCTTTGCTGGAGAGTGGAAACCTACGGTCGTTCAACGAAGGGATAGACAGCTTGGAACGTTTGAAGTTCTCTTTTCGGAGCTCGTGCAGGGGCGAGGAGGGAAAGAGAATGGCTGCGGGCCCGTAGTAGCGAGGAAGCACGCCGTTGGCATGCCTTTGGCAACAGAGGCAGAGGGGAAAACGTGTGGAGCAAAGGGGCCCAGTCTGTGACTGCTCTGAACCAAGAGGTGGGAGAGCAGGTTTCCCCTCCCGGGGTTCAGAGAATCACTGACGGATCGCCGTGTGCGGTGAAAGCCGCCTGCACGGTGAAGGCCTGACCGAAAACCATGTCGTGGCATAAGGCAGGAATGGGGACACCCCGGAAGAGCCGGCGGTAGGAGCCGGAACCAGCTTTGTAGAGGACGACCTCTTCGTTTTTGATGGTGGAGACGGAGGTTTCCAGGTGCGGATGGATGTGGAGGACGCTGCAGACGAGCCTTTTCTCGGGTTAACCAGGACGGACTTCACGAATCCGGTGCTGGATGAAGAGACAGGGTACTACGTCAACTCCGTCCATGATGAAGGAGATGGCCGGTACCGGGTGGTCGTCTATGCCGAGGCTCCGTTTGAGGAACCGACAGACGATGCCGCTCCTCTTACAATCGATGTGAAAAACACCACCATTTCTACAACCTGGGGCTTTGTCCGTCCGTAAGCCGGACTGTCTTTACATTTGGCACAACATGGCATAAGGCAGGAATGGGGAAGGACCATCAGAGAGCAGTTTTACGTTCGTGGTTAATGACGACCCGGTGGACGACACCCAGGATGAAACAATCCTGCTGTTTCCGGAAGATGAAGCGTGGCGGACGAACGTGAATCAGGTTCGCTCAGGCGCTACGGTGGTTCCAGAGAGTGGTTGGGATACAGGAACGCCTGGGGAGATTACGCTGAGTTACGTGTTCCCGGAGGGAACAACCATCGTCTACACGATCGTCTCCACCGGCTACCCGGACAAAGAGGTTACGGTGACGTACTAAATGAAAAATGGGCACGCTTCCTTTCTTGGGAAGCGTGCTTTTTTGCGTTCTACCACTTGAACCGGAAGGAGCACGACTCATGACGACCCCACGCGAAAACCAAACAACTAATAGTTCAGCGAAGCGCATCAGCCTGGAGCGTATCCAGCTTCTCCGGGAAGGACGTCTGCTTTACGCGGACCGAAAGGTCCGTTCCCCGGCGGACGCGGAGGTGATCTTCCGCCGCTACCTGGGTCGGCCGGACCGGGAGCGCCTCGCGGTGCTCACCGTGAATGCGAAGCAGGAGCCGACGAGCCTCACGACCGCGCACATCGGGACGTTCACGGAGAGCGTGCTGCACCCGCGGGAGATAGTGAAGAACGCCGTGCTGCACAATGCGCAGGGAATGCTTCTCTGCCATTACCATCCCTCGGACGATGCAACGCCTTCAGAGGATGACATCCGGGTGACAGAACGGCTGGAGAAAGCGTGCCAGGTGCTCGGCATCGAACTGCAGGATCACCTGATCCTGGGGGAAGAGAGGTGTACGTCGCTCTACGAAAAAGAAGTCCTCCGACGGCGGGGAGAGAGTTTTGAATCCGTGTAGGAAAGAGACACTCCCGACCGTACCTTGGGTAAACTCTCGACCTTTCTAACCAAAAGCTTTCAGGCTGGGGGAAACCCTGGTCTGGCAACAACCTTTCTCCCCTGCACTTCCGACCTTTCTTCATCTAAGGTCGGGAGTTTTCTTTAGGGAGTGGAAAGTGCCGGCCGACTCAAGAAGGTTCTGATTCCTGATGTTCAAAGAGGAGGTGCTTCAGAGAAAAGCAGCGCGGAGCAGGTGCTCTGGATTCCAGTGCTTCTCCTCTGTGCTGAGAATCAGGCACTCCGAAAAATAAAGGATGCCACGGTCCCTTGTGAACGAAGGAAGGCAGGAACCTTGAAAACAGCTGCGCCACAGATCCACTTTGATCCATGAAGAGGCAGGGCCAGACAAAGACGAAAGTTCCCAATGGAAAAACCATTCGCTGAAAAGCAGGACCCGGGAAGCGCTTTGGACATCATCAATCGGGAGAAGTCCTGAAAGGCAGGGTCCCCAACACCCCCTGTTTTTCAGGAAGAGAGGAACTGAAAACGACAAAAGTAGAACGACGACGTGCTAGAAGCACGGAAAGGAGACGGATCATGAACAAGGACAACCAGCAGCTGGCGGCGTTTGCCCGTTGGCTGGAGGAACAGAACAAAGCGGGCCGGACGGTGGAGAACTACGTGGCGGATGCAAAACGCCTCCTGCGTTTTCGTGGTGGAGAGGCTGAAGCCCTGACCCGTCAGGACATGAAACAGTTCCTGCAGGTCATGGAGGAGGAAGGGTACCGTCCGGCGACGATCAACAAAGCAGTCATTTCCCTGCGGATGTTCGACCGGTTTCTCATGGAGACGACCGGTAGGGAAGCGCCACTGATTCAGCTGAAACGCGACCGGGTGACAGAGGCCCAGCGCGGGATCGACGTGCTTGCCGCAAAGGAAGTGGAGGCGTTAACTGAAGCTGCCCGAAAGCCAACGGTTTCCCAGCGGGACCGGGCGGTCCTGTTCACGTTCCTCTACACGGGGATGCGGGTGAGTGAGGCCGCGGGGCTGCAGGTGCGGGACGTGGACCTTCTCCGCCGGATGCTCCACGTCCGGGGCAAAGGGGGCAAGCATCGGGAGGTGCCGATGCATGGAAAGGTGGCCGTGGAGCTGGGAACGTACCTGGAAGACGAACGTGCGTCATCCTCCCACGCCGAAAGTCCGTTCTGTTTCCTCAGTCAACGGGGCGTACGGATGTACCGGGACACGCTGAACCAGATCGTGAAACGGATCGGCCTGGAGGCAGAGCTCACGGTTCATCCGCATCTTCTCCGCCGAACGTTCGCGAGCCAGCTTCTGGAGCAGGGAACCGACCTGCTTTTGATTTCGCACTACCTGGGACACCACAGCGTGACGGTGTCCGCGAAGTACTACCTGCAGCACAGCACGGCGTTCCGGCAGGAACAGATTGACCGACTGCCGTGAAGAAAAGGAGGGAAACGATGGAAAAGCAAACGAAAGGAACGTGGAGACCGGTACTTTTGACCGTGCTCTGGACGCTCAACCTTGCGGTGAAGTTGTTAGAGGTGTTTGTCAGCGAGTGGGAGATGAAGGAAAAGGAGGCAACCAGATGAACTGGGAGGAAGCACAGGAAACGTTGAAAACGTACTATTTCCGGGAGGCGGAAGAGGTAACGATCTGGGAGGTTGTGGAGCTGATGCAGGAGGAAGTGGACGAGCAGGAGTTTCCACCGCACCTGCTGGATGTGCTGGAGGACCCCCTGCTTTTGGGGTGCGTGTTCATCCGAACACGGACGGGGAGAATCTGGCAGCTCCGGCTCGTACTACACCCACAAGGAGAAGGTTTCTTCGGGTGGGGCTTCGCCTCTTCGACCGAAGAGTGGCTCCCCGCAGTCCACATCCTCCCGAATAGGAGCGTCGTCGAGATCGAGGAATGGGGCTAAAAGCAAGTTAAATTACACTATTTTCCTAAAATATTTGCTATAATGACAGTTCAATCCGTTAAGAGGGGAGGTTCCCAATGTCAAAAAAAGTAACAGCCTACGAACTTACGAAAGAGAAGTTTGGCAAGCCGAACCAGCTGGAAAGAAATCCAGAGAGTGAAAAAGTAGAGAAGCAGAACTCGACGATCATTGGCAGCTATAACCGGAAGTTCCTTCAGAACTTAGATGACCTGTTTTTAGAAGTCGATCTAGACAAAAATGCTTTCAAAAAAGGAAACCACTACTATTTTGAGTGGAGTTCCCAAGAAATGCTCGATAAACTCATCGAGCTAAGAGGCCCGTATAGAAAGCAGCGCATGAAACCTTTGGAGGAAAGGGATGAAGAAGTGGTCGCTAAAATGTTCTTCCTCCTCCAAGAGTTTATTTCAAATGAGTTTCAAGATTCGGACCCAGAAGTGGAAGAAGATTTGTTAAGGCGTGTTTTTCTATCTACAGAAGCTGCAGAGATAATCCACCTCCGCGAAGATGAACGTCTCCTACGTACCCAGGCCACAGAAGACTTCTCTTGTAATGAGCATATAACCGATACTTTAACATTGAACAACTGGTACCTTAATCAGCGCCGTGCTTTAAACCATCTTGTGGGGGGCATTCAGGAGGAAATGCGTCAAATTCGGGAAATAGAGCTTGAGGGGTTCAATGACAGAGATATGAAATTAGCAAAAAACGGTGAGTATGACTTTAAGTCCGATCAACGTATTCCGATGGACTCCACTCATCTGCGAAGAATTTTAAAGATGAAGCCTGGTCAAGATAAGAAAAACCCATTCTGGGATGAAGTGGAGAACCTGATAATGAGGACAGGGTACGAAGACTTGGAGGCTCTTAAAAAGGGACTAAAAGAGTTCGAAAGTGGCGACAGTGGGAACCACGATGTGTTTAGAGAGAAGGAATCTCATGCAGATTCCTTTCGAAGTGCTGAAGACGTACTAGATGAAGCTTTAGGCGCCATTTTAGGAAGGGGAGGCCTCCCGCTCATGGATCTCTACCTGCAATTGAGCTCCGACAAAGAAAGTAGAAATAGCTGAAAAGCAGGCGGGCTTCACGAGAGTGCACCCAGGAATGTAGCAGCAAGCAAGAGGAAACCCGCGTTAAAGACCTGAACCCCAGGTCTTTTTTTTAGCGCTTAAAACCTGTTACAACGGAGAAAATCGTTAGTCCCCAAAAAAATAAAAAAAGCAGGGACTATAGAATCTATGTCCTTCATGTAAAGATGTAATCACCGGCCAGGAAAAACAAAAGGAGGAGAGTTACGTTGAAAAAAGAGATCATGCAAGAAGAGAGTCACTGTCGAATTTTCCCTGATTTTCCTACAGCTGTACTAAAATTGGAACAACCCGGATCACAGAGATCCCCGTGGACGACATTGTCGTTGCTTCTTCATCTGACAAGCAGCGGGCAGGGTCCAAAAGACTGGGAGGAGGCATTCCTTCAACGGGAGGGGGAGCCATTCCTGGAAGCAGCGGCCCGGCAAGGCGGGTGGAACGGAGAGGGGTTGCTTCCTGATTCCATTTCCGTGGATGCGCAAGAGAAAACCATGCGTCATCTGGAACAGGAGCTGCGAACAGAACTGGAGAAGAACGGTCTCAGCCGAGCTCTTCAAATTGAAGAGGAAGCACTGCCGGCCATCGTGGAAGTTCAGCGGACAGGGCTCTACCTGAATCAGTCCCGGTGGCAGGCTTTAAAACAGCAGAAGGAACAAGAGGTCGAGGCATTAGAAGCAGACATCCGACGATTGCTTCAAGCCTCGGACCTGAATGTTCAGTCTCCGCAGCAGCTTCTGCAGGCCTTTCGTTCAGCGGAAGTCCCGCTGAGCAGCACGGAGGAAAAAGTACTGAAACGGAATAAGAATGGCCATCCTGCGATTGCGCTTCTGCTTCAATGCCGTAAAGCCCGTCAAATTACCAACACGCTGAATCAAAACTTTGCCTCCACGATCGGAGAAGACGGCCGGGTCCGCGGACAGTGGAACCCCGTCGGCGCAGTGACCGGGCGCATGTCCTGTTCTAAGCCGAACCTGCAGGGCCTGGGCCGCGAAGTGAAAAGCTGTTTTGAGGCGGAGCCGGGTCATGTGCTGGTGCAGGCAGACTTTCGTGCGATTGAGCTCCGGGTTTTGGCACACATTGCTGGAGAAGGGACGTTAATCACCCTCTTCGAAGAAGGACGAGATCTGCACCAGGAAACCGCAGCACGTATTTTTCAGAGACCGGTCGAAGAAGTGAGCGACATGGAGCGGAAGACGGCGAAAATCATTACCTTTGGAGTGGTTTTCGGCATGACAGCCCAAGGTCTACAGGGCCAACTGCAGAGCGATGCAGGTCTCCACTACAACGAAATGGAAGCAGGCATTCTGCTGGAAGCGTTCCTGGACAGCTATCCCAATGTGCGTAGACTGCAGGAATACTACCTGAAGACCGATTGCATTCGAAGCCTTGCCGGGCGGGTGTGGACAACGGACCACGTCCCCCTTGGGGAACGTCCACGCCTAAACTACCCGGTACAGGCGTCTGCGGCAGAGGGAATGAAACGGGCACTGACGAGGTGCTACAACGACCTGAAGCCGGGATGGAAGCTTGCTGCAGTGATCCACGACGAGATCCTGCTGGAGGTGCCGGAGGAGGAGGCAGACGAAGCGGCCACATTTCTGGAAACGGCCATGGTGCAGGGAATGAGCGAACTGATCCCCACGGTGCCCGTAGCCGTGGAAATCCAATGCTCGCGGCGCTGGCGGGAGGAAGAGCCTGCCACCTCTGCCACAGCTGCTACGTCCGTGGAGAACGATAGGATCACTTGCACGACATCAAAATTAGGAGGAATGGACATGAAGGCAGAGATGAATAGCAACTGGAAGGAAGAACAGGTACAAGCAGAGGAAGAAGCGGTGGAGCAGGAGCTCCTCCCGCACCTTGCGGGAGAGATGGAGGTCTCTGATGATGAAGGTGTGCACCGCTTTGAGGAAGTGTTCACAGGGGAGGTCTATCAAGCCACTGTTTCGAACGTAAGCTTTTCTAAAAATCAGAACGAGCCGGGCACTTACGACTTAATCCTCAAGTTCTCATTGGTCCGGAAGACAGTCCATGCCCCTCTCTCGACGAAGTTCATTGTAGGACGACGCCCAGGACAGCGGCTGAAGGACGCGTACCAGATTCTCACAGGTGAAGGTCTGGCGGAGACCCTTCACTGGAAGAGCCTGCAGGGGAAGAACTGTTACATCAAAGTCCAGGAACGGCAGGGATCCAAGTTCCCCCAAGTGGACATTGTTCCGGGTAGAGAGACGGACACAGCACTGCAAACAGAAGGAGTGGTTGGCCAGTGAGGAACGGTGCATCAGTGGATACGATTCATCAAACGACACTAACCGAAGAGATCCAGCGTGTGCTTTCGGCACACGCTGACTACCGGAAGCTGCGGGAGGCGGTTGTGGAAACCTACGAGGATCTCGAGCACTACCTGCAGCTGATCGCCCCTCTCGCGCCGATCGTGGGGGCAGAGGGGGCAGAGCTGGTGGAAAAGCTGGTCGGAGAAAACAACCTGGACACCGAGGTGACGGAGCGGCTCGTCCAGGAGCACGTGCAGAAAGCGGAACCTTCCGTTTCTCCTGCATCCACCCAGGCCGTTTTTGAAGAGCTGGCCTGTCTGCGGGGTGTCCAACGGGAAGGGAAAGGGTTGCGTAAGAACGCCAACGAGTTTGTCAGCCATGTCCTCCGTCGGGTACAGGTGTGCCGCATGAGGGACGAATTGTTTGTCTACACCACCAAAGGGACCTGGATTCTCTTGGACGACATGGAGCTGAAGCGGTTGTGCAGGGACATTCTCCATGAGACCACTCCCAATGCTTGGACCAATGCGTTCGGAGAGGAAATCAACCAGGTGCTGCCCCTGGAAGTAGAGAAGGTGCCGGAGATGGATCCTTGGCCGGACTACATTAACGTGGAGAACGGAATGCTGCACCTAAAAAGCCGGAAACTGAAGCCGCACGACCCGGCCTTTCTGTCTACAACCCAGCTGCCGCTTCCTTTTGACCCTGAAGCAGACTGCCCTCAGTTTAAGCAGTTCCTGAAGGAGGTGTTCGAAGGGGATCCCGATCTCGTGCACGTCGCACAGGAGAGTATGGGGGCTGTGCTGGATGCCCGGAACCGGGCACAGAAAGCCTACTTTCTCATCGGAGCCGGGGGAAACGGCAAAAGTGTGTTTACGGAGGTGCTGACAGAGGTTTTCTCTCCAGAACTGGTCGGGAACATTCCCCTGCGGGAGCTCGGCGGGACGTTTGCAATCGAGACTCTTCCAGGGAAGTGGCTGAACATTGCTCCGGAGAATGAGGTGGAGAAGATGGATACTCAGGTGTTCAAAGCTATTACTGGAGGAGATCAGGTGCATGTTAACCGAAAGTACAAGACCGGCATTTCCACCCGCCTCCGCTGCACCCTGTTTCTGGTCATGAATCAGGCTCCACACACCATGGACACCACCAAGGGGTTCTTCCGTCGGCTGCAGTTTCTCCCATTCACCGCTTCTTTCTCCGGGACCCGTAGAAATCCTCACCTGGCTGCCCAGTTGAAAGAGGAGGCTCAGGGGATTTTCCGGTTCGCGGTGGATGGGTACGTGGCACTCGAACAGCAGCAATTCCAACACACCGTCTCTGAAAAGGCAGAGGCTGTGAAAGATCAGTACCGGGATCGGGTGAACCACGTAGAGGAATTTTTCTCCACCAATCTGCAGCCGGACGAAACTGCACAATTGAAGAAACAGGAGGTATACAAGCTCTACAAGGCCTGGTGTAAAGACCAAGACCTCGGCCAGCTCGAAATTCTCAGCACACAAAAATTCTGGCCTGCCATGGAGAGCACGCTTCATCAGGGCGGCGTTCCCTTTTCAGAAAAGAAGGTGAACGGGGAACGTTTCCTCCGCGGCGTGGCCAAGCGCGGGCTTGGAGTGGTCAACTCTGATGGCCGGGTGTCGTTTCCCCGCTGATTGGTTTTAAAAATCTTCGCCCCCTCTGCCCCTGTTGCCACCCCGGCAGGTTCCGCTCCTGTCGGACGGCTCGGCGTCAGGGGGGGGGGGTTCTTTTCTAGCGGCACCAAAGGCAATCTGGTCGAAAGAACCTAGGAGAGCCATGCAGAAGAACAGAAGTGGCATTTCCTCTGTTCCGTTTTGAAAGATCTATCGAACCTACATCATGGTGAAGAACCACTAAAAGGAGGCAGGGTCATGAACATGCTGCAAGCAAAAGAACAGTTTCTCCGATCGTTTGAGACTGGGAGGCGACCGAAGAAAATGGAAGAGTACCGACGAAATCTAAACATGTTCTACCACTTTATCAGCACCCAAACAATTGTGGGGCCGGACGTTCACACTATCACTCCAGAGGAACTGGATGACTACATCACCAGGCTTCGAGAGCCATGGGCGAACCAGCTGAACTCTTGCAAACCGCACATCACAGTGCTTCGCTTGTTCTTTCAGTTCTGTCAACAGCGAGGTTGGGTGAGCACGGATCCCAGCACCAAGCTGACCCGGTTTTCAGAGATGCCGAGAGAGTAGTCCTTCCCGGATTCGGTCGAAGCAGAACAGATCCCGGGCCCACCGAATCATCCACGATTTAACCGCCTGTTCCCACAATAAAGAACCACGAAGCAGCGTACGGGCAGAGAGAAGGGGGGGGGGGGGCAACACGCTACAAGGCAGGAGGACTAGGTTTTTGAACCCTCTATCCCTCGTCGCTCTTCGTAAAAAGATGAAATTCAGAGCTATATTATGAATTCGAGTTCAAAAAAGGAGGAATCCCATGAAGTTAGATCAGGCAAAAGTGCAGTTCCTGGAACACTTGAAGAAACGCAAGCGCAGTCCCGTGACGCAGGAGGGTTACGAACGGGATTTAGCCATGTTCCATCGGTTTGTCTGCATCCGGGCCAACATGGAGGTTGAGCTGGAGGACGTCAGAGAAGAAGATCTTCAGGCGTACCTTACGCACCTGGAGGACCATCGTCATTACAAGCCAGCCTCGCTGAATCGGCACATCACCGTTCTCCGTTCATTTTTTCAATTCTGTCTTCGAGAAGAGCTGGTGCCGAAAGATCCATCGGTCCGGATGCTGACGTTTTCTATTCCCTCCAAAGAAAGAGCCTACCCGGGGCCGGCGGACGCCGAAAAACTCATTCAAGCCATTCATCATCCTATCGTGCGCCCTCTGGTGGAACTACTTTACCTTACGGGCCTCCGGATCAGTGAAGCCCGGGACCTGAAAGTGGAAGACCTGGACATGGAACGCAGGCGTCTTTACGTTCGGTGCGGAAAAGGAGGCAAGGCCAGGACAATTCCAATGAGTGCCGAACTTCATTCGATGCTCCAGTCCTACCTTCCGCGGCGGGAGGCCCCTGTTTCCCCCTACCTGTTTTCTACCAAGCGTGCCGGCCGGGTCGCCGCCTCCTTTGTGAATGAGAAGATGCATCAGGCAGCAGCCGATCTCGGCTGGAAACAGCACTACTCGGCCCACTCCCTGCGGCACGCGTTTGCCACCCGGCTGCTCCATCAGGGAGAAGCTAATCTTGTCCATGTGCAGAAACTGCTTGGCCATACCAATGTGCAGACCACCTCGATCTATCTGCATGCCGACATGGAAACGCTGGAAGATGTGCTGAACAAAGGGTGGGGCGGTGATGCTTCATGAAAGATCAGGACAAAGTCGACCAGATTCATCAGATGCTTCAACAGGGACTCAGCCGCGAGGAGACCGCTCAAAACCTCGGCTACAAGAATCATCGAAGCCTGGAAATGTTCATGCGTCGCCGGGGCCTGCTCTGGGATCGGCAGCAGCATGCCTACGTGCCGGAAGAAGAACGGCTGCCGGAGGAACCTCCCGAAGAAACCATGACCCGGGCCGGGCAGGTGCTGCGTTTGTTAGCTACCGAAGCGGAGCCGGATTTACCCTCCATTGCTCAGCGTCTGCGATTTCGGGATGCCCATGAAATGGCCTCGTACCTGAGGCATCAGGGCTTTGTCTGGAACCCAGATGAGAAAACGTACGTGAAAGATGAAGGGCAGTTTCTGGAACGTCCGCCCCCGGAAGAGCAGGAGGCACAGCGAGAGAGGATGTCGGGGATTCCTCCCGGCATCTCCCCTGATTTCCTTACGTTTCTGCAGGACCACGAGCAGGAAATCCGCCAGTTGCTTGGTCAGCGGATGTCAAAAGAACTACCGATGTATGGGCTTCCTGGAGAGGCCTCCACGAAAACGTTCCAGTTGGTGAGGAGCCTGCAGCGTCTCCTGCACGACTTCTGCACCGAGCACAATGTGACGCAGCGGCTGGTGGTTGAAGGAGCAATTTTGGAGTACCTCCAGCGCCACGGCTACGCGACCACTGTCGAACGGGTGTTGCAGGAATCATCCAGGTGACTCCAGCCTGCCTTTTTATTGTCTGTCTCCAGTGTGCCTTTAAAATGCAAAAGTTTTAAATGATTTTTAAATGGAATCCTCCTAAAGCCGCAACAGAAATCGCTGAATCCCTTGAGGCCCAAGGGTTTAGAGAAGCTACAGAACAAATGGGAATAGATGGAAAATCTTATGTAACTGTTGACGGTCCTAACGCTACAGTAACAGCGATGGTTGAGCAGGCGGATTCCGCTACAATCACCATCAACCCGGACGAGGACCTCGACGTTGACGCGCTTCTTGAAGAGCTCGACATCACAGCTGAAGAGCTGGAAGCAATGCTTACGGAAGAAGTCGATGTAGACGAAGACGGAATGGTTTCCGCTACGTTCACACTGCCTCCAGGAACGCACACGGCAACTGTTGAAGCAGACGGTGCTTCCAACACAAGCGAGCCGTTCACGATCGAAGCTGAAGCTGATCTTTCCGAAGACATCGCAGCGGCTGAACTGGCTATCTCCGAGCTCGTTGACCTCGACGACGTAACGCTCCGTGACCGCGCAAGCATCATGGCTGCACGCGCTCTCGTTGACGCGATCCTTGAAGTAGACGAAGATGCTGAAATCGATGGCCTTGACGATCTCGAAGCACTTGAAGCAGCTATTGCGGACCTCTTCGAAGATGCAGCGATCGACGACGCGTACTTCGTAACAACTTCTTCTTTCAACGTTGAATTTGACGGCGGCATCACTGGCCTGGACGAAGAAGACTTCGAAGTAACAGTCGACATCGAAGGCGAAGACGAGTTCACACTGACTTCCGACGAAGTAGAAGTGACTTCTAACGAAGAAGGAACAGTCTACACGTTCGTACACCCTGACCTTGATGGTACAGAGGGCGACGTAACTGTGAACTTCAACGACGAAGATACAGTTCTTGAGTACGACTTCACTGAAGATGCTCTTCAAGCAGCAGTAGACGCTGTTAACGCAGCGGATAACGACGAAGACCTGCTCGCAGCTCTCCAGGCTCCAGTACTGAACCTGCAGAACGTGAACCCAGACTTCATCGGTGCGTACCTTGAAGAGATCGACGGCAGCTTCACAAACACAGCAGACCGCATCCAGAACGCGATCGACCGTGCGAACGCTGAGTTTGAAGAAACTGTTCTTGAGAACATCGAGACTCTTAACACAACAACTTCTGTGGAAGACTTTGTAGAAGCGCTTCAAGCACTCGGCGTAAACTTCTTCGACGAAGATGACGACGATGTGGACTTCGACGACGTAGACATCGACTACAGTGAGCTGCTTCAGCTTTACTTCGATGCGATCCAGGAAGCACAGCCTGAGTCCGTAGAAGAAGTACAAGCCGTACTCACAGCTGTTCAAGAAGGTGTAGTAGCAGACGCAGTAGCGGATGCGGTTGAAGCGCCATCTAACGACAGCATCACTCGTGCGCAAGGTTTCATCGACTTCTTCCTTTCTGACGAAGATGACATCGATGAGCTGGAAGAAGTACTTGCAGGTCTCGAAGATGTTGCAGCAATCAATGATGCGATCGCTGACGCAGATGATGATGCTCTGGTAGCTGCACTTGAAGATGCAGAAATCGAAGGTCTCGAGATTGGCGACCGCGATGCAGAAGAATTCGGTGACCTCTTCGAAGATGAAAGCTTTGCTACTCTTGCGGACGTACAGTCCTTCCTTGATGAGGCGAATGAAGAGTTCATCGATGATGCTCTTGATACGCTGAATGACATCATCGAAGATGGTGAAGTGGACGACGATGAAGATCTGGAAGCAGCTCTCACAGCTCTTGGTGTAGATACAGATGATGCATTTGACGATGGAGATGTTTTCGCTAACCTCTTTGCAGGGACTACGTTCTCTTCCATTGAAGATGTTCGTGCCGCTCGTGACGAAGCGCGCCTCGTGAATCGTGTCAACACAACAACGAACCTAGATAGTGCATTCCTGGAGCTTGAAGATGAGGACTACTTCAACCTTGGAACTACAGGTCGTTCGGACGTCACCCGCATCTTTGATGAACTGAATGATGAAGACTTCACTTCAGAAGAAGATATCCGTGCTGCTCTTACTGAAGCTATCACAGCTTACAATGAGCGTCTGGATGGAGTTAACAATGCTTCCAGCATCGTGCAGACACGTGATGCTCTTCGTGAAGCCGTTCAAGGATTCGATCAGCTCGAAGGTTCTACTCAGCTTGAGCTGGCTGAAAACTTCCGTGATGTTGTATTCACAGAAGATGCTATTGATGATGACGACATTGATGCAGAATTCGACGAAGACCTTGGTCGTTATGTATTTGATAACCTTACTTCAGTAAGAAACCTACTTGCTGATGATGATGTTTCTGGTGTAGATGATGGCACTTTAGATACTTCTCTATCGTTCACCTCTCTAGCAGATTCAGAGGTAATTAACGCTGAAGAAGTTGACTCAGTTGATATCGCAGGCGAAGTCGAGAGCGGATCTACTGTTGCTGTATCAATTTATGAAGGTCAAACTGATAACTCTGGTGATGCAGATATCACTTTCACTACAACCTCCAACTCAGATGAAGAGTGGAGTGAGACAGTTGATCTTTCTGGATTTGCAGATGGAGATGTCTTCATTGAAGCAATTGCTACAAACATCTCAGGCGAAACAGATGATGAGAATGTAACAGTGGAAATTGACACTGCTCTCAACGATCCTTCAGTTACATCCTCCTCTGCTACAGAAATTGTAGCCGATTTCGCTGAAGATGTGGCAAATGTAAATGTTGGTACTGAAACTGGAGTGGACGTAACAAATGTTTCTACTGCCTCAAATGTAGTTACATTTACTATTGACGGTGCTGATACTGATACTGACTCTTTCGAATTTACTGCTGAAGACACTAACGGCAACACTGGGTCTTACACAGCTGAATTTGATGGAACAGACACTTGGACTATCACAACTCCTTAATAGCAACAAACGAAACGTTGCTCGATAACGTTCGCTTCTGAACGGAAACGAGCCGAAGATTCCCCTGTAGGCGCTCTGCCTGCAGGGGTTTTCTTTGAACCAAGGTGTCGAATTATTCTGTGAAATACAGAATTCCGGTCAACAGTCGCCGGCCGGGTGCCTGATCCTCCTGCGTCCAGGACCTTGCTGCAACAGGGTCGGGGCGAAGTCAGGTGAAGTCGTCCTGCATGAGCAGGGCGGGGCTCCTTAAAGACGGCTACGGTTAGGAAGACGAATCCATGACGAAGCAGGAAGAGGTAGAGGGCGGTTCGAATGAACCAGGCGTTAGCCGTCCTCCTGCCGGGGTGCGATCCCCGCGCAGCGATCCGGACAATTGACTGTTAAACGGGTCGTTCTCTTTGCTGGAGAGTGGAAACCTACGGTCGTTCAACGAAGGGATAGACAGCTTGGAACGTTTGAAGTTCTCTTTTCGGAGCTCGTGCAGGGGCGAGGAGGGAAAGAGGATGGCTGCGGGCCCGTAGTAGCGAGGATGCACGCCGTTGGCATGCCTTTGGCAACAGAGGCAGAGGGGAAAACGTGTGGAGCAAAGGGGCCCAGTCTGTGACTGCTTTGGACGAAGTGGGGGAGAGAGGGCACGTTTCTCCCCGTGCGGGGTTCAGAGAATCGCTGACGGATCGCCGTGTGCGGTGAAAGCCGCCTGCACGGTGAAGGCCTGACCGAAAACCATGTCGTGGCATAAGGCAGGAATGGGGACACCCCGGAAGAACCGGCGGTAGGAGCCGGAACCAGCTTTGTAGAGGACGTCCTCCTCGTTTTTGATGGTGGAGACGGAGGTTTCCAGGTGCGGATGGATGTGGAGGACATGGCAGACGAGCCCTTTCTTGGGTTAACCAGGACGGACTTCACGAATCCGGTGCTGGATGAAGAGACAGGGTACTACGTCAACTCCGTCCATGATGAAGGAGACGGCCGGTACCGGGTGGTTGTGTATGCCGAGGCTCCGTTTGAGGAACCGACAGACGATGCCGCTCCTCTTACGATCGATGTGAAAAACACGACCATTTCTACAACCTGGGGCTTTGTCCGTCCGTAAGCCGGACTGTCTTTACATTTGGCACAGCATGGCATAAGGCAGGAATGGGGAAGGGCCATCAGAGAGCAGTTTTGCGTTCGTGGTTAATGACGACCCGGTGGACGACAACCAGGATGAAACGATCCTGCTGTTTCCGGAAGAGGAAGCGTGGCGGACGAACGTGACTCAGGTTCGCTCAGGCGCTACGGTGATTCCAGAGAGTGGATGGGATGCAGGAACGCCTGGGGAAATCACGCTGGGTTACGTGTTCCCTGTGGGAACAACTATCGTCTACACGATCGTCTCCACCGGCTACCCGGACAAAGAGGTCACGGTGACGTACTAAATGAAAAATGGGCACGCTTCCTTTTTAGGGAGGCGTGCTTTTTTGCGTTCTACAACTTGAACGGAAAGGAGCACGACTCATGACGACCCAACGCGAAAACCAAACAACCAGCATTTCAGCCAAGCGCATCAGCCTGGAGCGTATCCAGCTTCTCCGGGAAGGAAGTCTTCTTTACGCGGACCGGAAGGTCCGTTCCCCGGCGGACGCGGAGGTGATCTTCCGCCGCTACCTGGGTCGGCCGGACCGGGAGTGCCTCGCGGTGCTCACCGTGAATGTGAAGCAGGAGCCGACGAGCCTCACGACCGCGCACATCGGGACGTTCACGGAGAGCGTGCTGCACCCACGGGAGGTGGCAAAGACCGCCGTGCTGCACAATGCGCAGGGAATGCTTCTCTGCCATTACCATCCCTCGGACGATGCAACGCCTTCAGCGGACGACATCCGGGTGACAAAACGGCTGGAGAAAGCGTGCCAGGTGCTCGGCATCAAACTGCAGGATCACCTGATCCTGGGGAAGAGATGTGTACGTCGCTCTACGAAAAAGGAGTCCTCCGACGGCGGGGAGAGAGTTTTGAATCCGTGTAGGAAAGAGAAACTCCCGACCGTACCTTGGGTAAACTCTCGACCTTTCTAACCAAAAGCTTTCAGGCTGGGGGAAACCCTGGTCTGGCAACAACCTTTCTTCCCTGCACTCCCGACCTTTCTTCATCAAGGGACGTGAGTTTTTTATGAAGGCAGCATTCAGCAAGTGAAAGGATCAATAAGCGTAAAGATGCTGGAGATATTTTTCAAAAAGGAACACAGTACATAGTGGTCAATTACTACGTATACCTTTATTTTTCAAGAATTTGTATAGCAGCCTTATATATACTTAACGAACAATAGGTAAGAGGAAGGAATGCTCAGTAAGCAAAGACTGCTGCTTACATTGAAAGGGAGGTTTCCCAATGGCGGAAAAAGAAATTTCCGGTGTTCTGAGAGATGTGACACGAAGCTGGGATAAGAATGCTATTCAAATTGATCTGAAGCAGGAGCTTCTGGTAAAGCGGACAAAGGTTTCCGGCCAGGAAGAATATGTTCACCTGTTGGCCGGAAACATCGCCTATCTTCAAGAATCGCTTTATCTCATTCAATCCGTAATCCATCGGAGTTTCGCTAGAAGACAGTCTCTTAATCGTGTGGAGGTACAAAATGAGATATACCGTGCCCTGCAGGAGCTGAAAGACAATCTTGACGTCTCTCTATCGGCGTATGAGGAGAAATTTAAAAAAGATACGCTCAGCGAGTCTACAACGGCTGCGGAAATTGCGTACAGCCAGGCTGTACTTCTTTATGCACTGCAGACGGCATTCCTATTCTTTCTCCTTGATCCAGAAAACAGGAATCTTCTAAAGACGTTCTCCGTCTATCCGCCCGGCTATATCGTTTCGGCTGTAAATGAACATAGTACCTTTTACGCGAACCTATTGATGGATGAGTTGGAGCATCAGATATAAGTCTGCTCGAAATCTAAAGTAGGGAGGAAGCATATGAAGACATTCGCAGCTGTGCTATTTGTCCTCTGTTTTGTTCTTTTTGGCTTCGCTGCCGCTGCTTCGGCGGAAGACAGACATATTGGGGTTACGATCAATGAGGAGCTGCAGGAGTATGATCAACCGGCGCTGCTTCGAGATGGCAGAACACTGGTGCCGATGCGCGGTATTTTCGAATCGATTGGTGCGGGAGTGACATGGGATCCGAAAACAAAAACAGTGACGAGTGTGAAAGATGGAGTTCTGGTCAAGCTCCCGATTGGTGAGCGTATAGCTTATATTAATGGAAGACAAATAACACTGGACCAGGGTGCACAGGTGATTAAAGGCAGAACGATGGTGCCTCTTCGTCTAGTTGCGGAAAGCTATGACGTTTCCGTCACTTATAATGCAGCGGAGTTTAGGGTGGAACTATGGAGTGATGATTATTACGGTTCGCCGCTGACCATTGAAGAAAAGCTTCTGCATGTTGCGGAAGAAGTCTCCGGAGGCTTGGGATATTACCGTTATTATTATGAAACACTCTCAGAGCGGAACTTTTATCATATTTATGTTAATGTGCCAGATGGAGGAGGGAATGAGAGAACAATCGCAGAATATATTATCGGCAGGGAATGGTACTACGGACCCTTGATTCATCTATATACCCGCGGTGTAGATCCAGATTTTTATCACATGAGATATATTGCATTAATGGGTCACTACGGCTGAAGCCCCGGGACTATCTCACAAACATCAAACAATCTCTTGAATTATCAAATAACTTGCGCTACACTTATACACATGGAAAGCGTTTGCACACGGAAAGAAAGTCAATCCCCCTGCAGCGCTTTTACTTTTCACCTTTTGTGCAAACGTTTTCACCGATTGCACTAATCTGTGCAAAATTGCACAGGAAACTACACTACATAGGGAGGAAATGCCTTGAAGAAACGTGCGTTTACGAGACGATCGGCAATGATGATGACCGGTGTCATGGGACTCAGCGTACTGACGCCTTTTGCATCCGCCACAGCGCAGGAGCAGAACGACGATGCCCAGGTATCAACCCAGGCGGAGGAAATCGCAGACGGGGATCTGCGCATTCACTTTGACTCCGGGGAGACACCGAAAGAGGAAGTCGGCATCTGGCACTGGGCCGGGGTGGATGGAGAACCCGGCGGAGAATGGCCGGGAGAGACCCGCTACGAAGAAGGCAATGATACCGATTTTGGCCTGTATTTTGACGTTACCGTAGAAGAAGGAGCGGAAGCACTTCAGTTTAACTTTAACAATGAAGCAGGTGACGCGATCACCGGTGACCTCCAGGTGGACATGCTTTCGGACGACGTGGATGAAGTGTGGATCGACGAAGACGAAAATGTCTACTACTACGAGCCGGAGACGCTTGCAGATGATACGCTCCGCGTCCACTTTGCCAAAGACGACGAGCAGTATGAGCCGTGGGGCTTCTGGGGATGGGGCGACGTGGCCCAGCCTGCAGAGGACTGGCCGATGGACAGCATTCCGTTTACCGATGAACAGACCGGGCCATACGGCGCCTACATTGACGTGGATCTTGCTGAAAACGCCGAAAGCATCGGGTTTCTCTTAAATCAGCGTGTGGACGAAGACGGCGCAGCCCAGTCCGGCGACATGAGCTTCGCCGATTTCGATACACACCAGCAGATTTTCCTGCAGCATGAGGATGACACGGTGTACACGAACCCATATTACGTCGCGGAGGACGCAGAAGAAGAACTAGACTACAAAGAAGGGGAAGAAGATATCTCCGTGGCAGGGTCCGTGTCCAATGAATTCCATCATGACCAGAACGCCGTATTGGAGCTTGACGTAACGAACAACTCCGAGCTCGACATCGTCGAAATGAGCGCGGATACGAGCGCACTCGGCGGGAACGAAAATCTGGAAATTGACCCGTACTTAGGCGCAGTAACCATCTCCGCCACGCACGACACCGCACCGGGCACGTATGACATTCCTGTGCAGGTCGTCGATGAAACCGGCGGCGTCTACATGGGATCTGCAGAAGCGGTCGTCACGGAAAACACGAATGATGACATCGACTGGGATGAGGAGAGCATCTATTTCATGCTCACCGACCGGTTCGCTGACGGGGATGCATCAAACAACGACCCGTACGGCTTAAACTATGACGAACTCGCAGCGGATAACCCGCGCGGTGCCTATCAGGGCGGAGATTTCAAAGGGGTGACCGACAACCTCGACTACCTCGATGAGCTCGGCATCAGTACGATCTGGATTACGCCGATCGTGGAAAACGTCGCACACGACGTCGAAGCGATGGCGCCGGAGAACGATCCATATTTCGGCTACCACGGCTACTGGGCAGCGGATTTTGAAACGCTGAACCCGCACCTTGGTACGCTTGAAGAATTCCATACGCTGATTGATGAGGCGGCTGCACGCGACATGAAGATCATGGTCGACGTCGTCTTAAACCACCCGGGCTATGGGGTGAAGGCGGAGGAACAGCTGTCAGAAGAGATCGCACCGCCGGGCTATCCGGATCAGGAGATCGTGGACCGTTTTGACGGCATGATCCGCGAATCGTCCGGTGCAGGAGACTTAAAGATGGAACTTTCCGGCCTGCCGGACTTTGAAACCGAGCGCTGGGACGTAAGCGAGCAGCTTGTGGACTGGCAGACGTCCTGGCTCGATAAGTCGACAACGGACAACGGAAACGCGATTTCTTCGTACCGCGTGGATACCGTTAAGCACGTCGATGATGCCACGTGGCAGCACTTTAAAAACGAACTGACGAAGAAGGATCCGGACTTTAAGCTGATCGGGGAGTCATGGGGTGCCGCCTCCGGCAATGACATGGGCTACCTGAACACCGGCACGATGGATTCCCTGCTCGACTTCGGCTTTAAAAACATTGCGTCGACGTTTGCGGACGGCAACGTCGAGTCAGCCGAATCACAGCTGCAGGAGCGCAATGACTTCATCGAAAGCAACGCCCAGCTCGGGCAGTTCCTCGGAAGCCACGATGAGCCGGGCTTTAAGCACAACCACGGCGAAGAAGCGCTTCTTCTCGGCGCATCGCTTCAGATGACAGCGAAAGGCCAGCCGGTGATCTACTACGGCGAAGAGCTCGGACAGACGGGCGCGAACAACTGGCCGCAGTATGACAACCGCTATGACCTGGACTGGGACGGCGTCGAAGGAAACGACACGCTTGCCCACTATGACAAGCTGCTCGAATTCCGTAATGCCAACCGGGAACTGTTTGCCCGCGGTGAACGCACACAGCTTGCCGGATCAGATGAGGACGGAACACTCGCTTTCGCCCGCACGTATAACGGCGATGCAGCGGCGGTCGCACTAAACACGACCGGCAGCGCGGCAGACGTCACGCTATCCGTTGACGGCGATGCTGTTGTCACCGATCACTACAGCGGAGACACGTTTACAGCTGCGGACGGCAGTGTGACGGTTCCGGTACCTGCCGCAGCAGATGGCGGCACGGCGCTTCTTTCCATTGAAAACGGCACGTTCACCGGCGCGGATATGGATGAGAACACGGATGTCTCCGATATTCCGGAAAACCACCTGCGCGTCCACTACGCAGCAGAAGAAGGACAGAACATTGAAAATCTCGGCGTCTGGTACTGGGACGGCGCAGCCGTACCTGCAGAAGAAAATGCTTCCTGGCCGGGAGAAGAGCGTTTCAGCACGGACAATACGACAAGCTTCGGTCCGTACTACGACATCGAGCTTGCCGAAAATGCGGAATCGCTCAGCATGCTCGTGAACAACACCGGCGGCGACAACATTACCGGTGACGTCAATATCGAAATTATTTCCCAGGAAATGAACGAAATCTGGCTTAAGCCGGACGGCACCTATTCCCTTGCGGAGCCGGCAGAAGGACTGGCCGATAACGAAATCCGCATCCACTACGACCGTGAGGATGACAGCTACGACAACTGGTCCGCCTGGATTTTTGACGACGTGGCTTCCCCGTCGGCGGAGTGGCCGAACGGACAGGCCTTTGACGGCACGGGCCGCTACGGCGCGTATGTCGATGTCGAACTGGCAGACGACGCGCAGAAAGTCGGCTTCCTCTTCGTGAACACCGATGAAGAGCAGACAGACGACATGACGATCGACAACGTTGAAGGCGGACAGCAGTACTTCGTGCAGGACAGCGAAGACCGCGTCTACGACAACCCGTACTATACGACAACCGACGGGCTGCAGAACGCCGAGGTGCTGTCGGAAGAGACAATCGAGCTTCGTTTCTCCGGTACCGATTCACTGGATGGCGATACGCTCGCCGAATCGCTTCAGGTGACCGATAAGGACGGAGAAGCGGTTACCGTGGACGGAGCATCCATCGACGATGAGCGCACGGTAACGATCCAGGGGAATTTTGACCTGGAGAGAGCGCCGTTTTTCATCGAGTTTAACGGCCGTACGGCGGAAGCAAATGCCGGCTGGAGACTGAAAGATGAGCTGTACAGCTACGACGGGGATCTTGGTGTGAGCGTGCACGAGGACGGTGCCGCGACGCTGAAGCTGTGGTCGCCGAGTGCGGACAATGTGCGCATCAAGCTTTACGACAAGGATGATCAGGACAATGTGATCACCGACGACGTTTCGATGGAGCTGGGTGAGCGCGGCGTGTGGGAAGTGACGCTGGATGAAGGCAACACCGGTGTCAGTGACCTGCGCGGCTACTACTACCACTATGTGATTGAGCGTGACGGGGAAACCGTTGAAGCGCTGGATCCGTATGCGGCTTCCATGGCGACGTGGAACAGTGAGGAAGCGGAAAGTGATGAAGTCGGAAAAGCAGCGATCGTCGACCCGGCAGAAATCGGACCGGAGCTTGACTACGCGGACATTGACGGCTTTGAAACGCGCGAAGATGCGATTATTTATGAAATGCACGTCCGTGATTTCACGTCGGATCCTTCGATTGCAGACGAGCTGGAAAGCCGGTTCGGCACGTTCGCCGCTTTCGCAGAGAAGCTTGACTACATCGAGGAGATGGGTGTGACGCACGTTCAGCTTCTGCCGGTGATGAGCTATTACTTCGCCGATGAGGAGAACGTGGAGCGTCTCATGGACTACGATTCGAATGACAACAACTACAACTGGGGCTATGACCCGCACAGCTACTTTTCGCTTTCCGGCATGTATTCGGAGGATCCGGATGATGCAGCGAAGCGGATCGAGGAGTTTAAGAACCTGATCCAGGAAATCCACGACCGCGACATGGGGGTTGTGCTGGATGTGGTGTACAACCATACGGCGCGGGTGAACATTTTTGAAGACCTCGAGCCGAACTATTACCACTTCATGGACGCAGACGGTACGCCGCGTGTGAGCTTCGGCGGCGGGCGCCTCGGTACGACGCATGAGATGGCGCGCAAAGTGCTCATCGACTCCATCATGCACTGGGTCGAGGAGTACAAGGTGGACGGATTCCGCTTTGATATGATGGGCGACCATGATGCGGAGTCGATCCAGATTGCGTATGACACAGCGAAGGAAGCGAATCCGAATATCGTCATGATCGGAGAAGGCTGGGTTACGTACGCCGGCGATGAGAACTACCCGGACGTACAGCCTGCTGACCAGCAGTGGATGCAGGACACGGAAAGCGTCGGTTCGTTCTCCGATGACTTCCGTAACGAACTGAAATCCGGCTTCGGGAGCGAAGGCGAGCCGCGTTTTATTACCGGCGGCGCGCGTGACGTGGAGCGGATCTACAACAACCTGACAGCGGAGCCGGGCAACTTTACGGCAAGCGACCCGGGTGATGTCGTGCCGTATATCGCCGCACACGACAACCTGACGCTGCACGACGTGATCGCGCAGTCGATCCAGAAAGATCCGAAAGACCATGAAGAAGAGATCCACCAGCGCATCCGTCTCGGCAACGCGATGGTCCTCACCGCGCAGGGAACCGCGTTTATTCACGCCGGCCAGGAATACGGCCGCACGAAGCAGTTCCGCGATGACGACTACATCACGACCGTCGACGAAGCCGATGCCCCGTACAAATCGACATACCTGACCGATGAAAACGGCGATCCGTTTGAGTATCCGTATTTCATCCACGATTCGTATGATTCGACAGATGCGATCAATAAGTTTGACTGGGAAAAGGCAACAAACGACGATGCGTATCCAGTAAGCGCGCTGACGCGGGACATGACGCAGGGCTTCATCGAACTGCGCCGCTCGACGGACGCGTTTACGCAGGAGACGATGGCCGATGTCGATGAAAATGTATCGATGATTGACGCACCGGAAATCGGTGAACAGGATCTCGTCGTCGCCTACACGGCGGAAGATCCGGATACCGGTGAACAGTACCACGTCTTCGTGAACGCCGACAGCAGCGAGCGCACGCTCACGCTGCGTGAAGACCTCACTGACGGCGACATTCTCGCCGACAGCGACGAAGCAGGCGCACAGCCGGTAAGTGACGTGAGCGGCGTCGAGCTTGATGCGGATTCGATTACTGTAGATGCATTGACGGCGGTTGTAGTGAAGACCGGCGGCAGCACGGACGGCGGAGACGCACCTGCATTCAGCGATGTCAGTGAAAGCGACTGGTTCTATGAAGCCGTGACGGCTCTTGCAGGCATGGGTGTAGTTGAAGGTAACGGCGACGGCACGTTCCAGCCGGCTTCCCACATCCGCCGCGGAGACATGGCAGTCATGATCAGCCGCGCGCTCGATCTGGAAGCGTCGGAGGACGTTCCATTCCGCGACGTTGCCGGCGACGCCTATTACGTAGACGGCATTGCTGCAGCGTACGAAGCAGGCATCGTCAACGGTGTCAGCCCGCGCGCCTTTGCCGCACAGCGGCCGGTGAAGCGGGAAGAACTCGCCGCAATGCTCGTCCGTGCCTACGAGTACGAGCACGGTGAGATCACCGCCGGCGCAAGCAGCTTCGCAGACGCAGACGCCTTAAGCGACTGGGTCCGCGAAGAGATCGGCAAAGCGCAGGAAGCCGGACTCGTGAATGGACGCGGCAACAACCGCTTCCATCCAAAGCAGCCGGCCACCCGCGCCGAAGCCGCGCAGATGCTGTATCATCTTTTGGATCGGTAAAACACAGAGACCCACGACGCCCAGCGGCGCCGTGGGTCTCGTTTTTTTGTGCGGGAGAAGTGGATCGTGCCACGAACGATGGATTTCGTGCCACGGAGCGGGTGTTTTGTGCCAGAACCGGAGCGGTTCGTGCCAATGCAAAAATTTTGTGCCAAAAGTGGCGCGCCGCGTGCCAGAACGCAGAAGTTTCGTGCCAAAACGAAACACGATCGTGCCACGACCGGAAAACCCTACATCGACCGCCGGCCGTGAAAATCCGGCCGGCCATTCACCTGCTCCGGAGCAGGCAGAGGGCTGCGCAGCAGCAGATATTTGCAGTTGGATCGTGCCACGGACAGCGGATATCGTGCCACGGAGCAGACGTTTTGTGCCAAAAACGGAGCGGTTCGTGCCAATTGCAGAATTTCGTGCCAAAAGTGGCGCGCCGCGTGCCAGAACGCAGAAGTTTCGTGCCAAAACGGAAGGCGATCGTGCCACGACCGGAAAACCCGCTCATCGACCGCCGGCCGGGCGAACGTCGGCCGGCCCTTCACCTGCTCTGGAGCAGGCAGAGGGCTGCGCAGCAGCAGATATTTGCAGTTGGGTCGTGCCACGAACGGCGGATTTCGTGCCACGGAGTGTGCGCTTTGTGCCAAAACCGGAGCGTTTCGTGCCAATTGCAGAATTTCGTGCCAAAAGTGGCGCGCCGCGTGCCAGTACACAGAAGTTTTGTGCCAAAACGGAAGGCGATCGTGCCACGACCGGAAAAACCCTTCATCGACCGCCGGCTGCAGGACCCCGAGCCGGCCATCTGCAAAAATAAAACAACATTTTCTGTGCTTTATGTGGAACGAATGTTCGTGTTAGGATATACTATACTTATCATTGAAAAAGGGGGCACCCAATGCCGCAATCTACCCAGTCCCGTCCCTTTATTATCGATCAGCTGGAAGCACTGCTTCGTAGACTGCCTCCGCATCACCCCAAACGGGAGGAAGTGGCGCATAAGCTCCTCCTCTTTCAGGTCGGTGCAGCCGGAGAGGCGTCACTGGATTATTATCTGCAGCAGCTTCCGGATCACCTCACTGTCCTGCGCCACATTACGCTTCCGGCGCCTGGAGAAGCGAAGACATTTCAGATCGATCTGCTTCTGCTGTCGCCTTCGTTTGTATTTATCGGAGAAGTGAAGCACATTGCCGGAGAGCTCCAATTCGATGTCGAGCGCGGACAGATGATCCGGACGTCAGAGGAAGGGAAGGATGTTTTCACCTGCCCCGTCCGGCAGAGTGAGCGCCAGGCCTATCTCTTTGAAAAGTGGCTCGAAAAACACCGCTTCCCAAAGATGCCTGTTTTACCGAACGTACTTATCTCCAATAGAAAAGCACAGATTACCGCTCCGGATCATATCCCCAGCATTTATCACACAGCAGTCCTCCCTTCAAAAGCAGCCGGTCTGGCCGGTCAGCTTACCGAACCTCTCCTGTCCAAAAGCCAATTCCGTCGTCTTACAAAGAAAGTGACGGCGATGAACATTGAACGTCCGTGGTCGGACCTGCTGCAGCGGTTTCACCTCTCGTTGGAAGACATATTAGGGCCGCTACAATGTAAAGTTTGTTTTGAGAATCAGTGGATGAAGAAGCGTTCCGGTTGGAAGTGTGCCGGATGTGGTGTCGCCACGGGGAATATGTATGTGGAGGCGCTCGGAGATATCAGGTTATTAACGAAGGAACCGCTGCGCCGCCGGGATCTCCAGAGGGTGTTTGAGGGCGTGTCCAAGCGGACGGCGCTGCGGATATTGCAAAAGCATGCGGACAGGTGCGGGCTTTATTATCAGCTGCGGGTAAAGGATCAGTAACCGTTTCGATCAAGGAGATCGTAAAGGTCGTAGGGATGGATGCCGTCTGAAATATAAGGGTTGATTGAAATTCTTGCGTAAATAAATCCTTCATCATCTACGAGCATCGGGGGATATTTAGCTATCGGGCTGAAGGCGCTGTACATGCCGTAGTCATTTCCAAATTTGCTGTAAGGGTTCCAGATACTGAATGGACCGGTTGAGCTGCCGTAAAACTCATTTTCGTTGTAAATGCTGTCTTCGTGATAATACGTAGTAGCAAGCCCAAGATAAGTGTTATCGTAATCGTCTGCGACAATGTGCAGGTCGAGGGCTTCAGGCTCGCTTTGAGGAACTGAAGCAGAAATGACGTTGCTGAAGTCGGATTCGACTCCGTTTTTCACTGCGGTTACCTTGTAATACCAGGTTTCTCCGGGGTACACATCCGTATCTTCGACGCCATAATCGAATGCCTGCGGATCGTTTTCGTCGCCGAAAACTAAATAAGGTCCGTCCTGGTTGTCGCTGTAATACACATAATAATAGTCGATTTCTGGATTCTCATCCCATGAGATGTAAATGGCTTCATCTGAATACCAAGCAAATGCTCCAGTTGGCGGGGACGGAACCTCAGGCTCAGAATCTGGTTCAGGAGCGGTAGGTGGTGGAGGTGGGGCCGGCGCTGCTGGTGGAGGCGGGACATCTTCCTCCTCGGAAGGCGCTTCTTTCTCTATTTCCGGGCTTTTAATTGTAATGACTCGTGTGGCACCGTTCCAGTTCACCGAGGCCCCGAGCGCTTCCCCGACAAACCGGAGCGGCACAAGGGTGCGGCCCTGCCGGATCTGCGCCGGCACATCCAGAGAGACACTGTCCCCGTTCACAAACGCCCGGTTCTCGCCAATCGTTAACTCCACCCGGGCAGGACCTGTGGCAGAAACAGTCTGGGTCGCTTGATCCCAGTACACCTGGGCGCCAAGCTCTTCAAAAATACCGCGCAGCGGAACAAGCGTCCGACCGCTGTCAATCACCGGCGGCTGATCGTAATACTGCCTTTCCCCATCAATAATGACGGCAGGAGCCTGAGCTGCAGAAGCAGGCAGAGCAAACCCGAATGCCACTGTAAAAACGACGAGCCACAGCAGAAATTTCTTCATCATGACCTCCTTTTAATCAGCATGGCAGCTATGAGTCTTCCGAGCCTCCTTTTTAAAAGAATGGGTGGTTATCGATGCGACGAATGACCTTCTTTATACCATGTTCAGCTCTACAATTTTTCAGAAAACATGGGAAATCAGCCCTTCGTATGCAAAATAAAAAATCCCCCTTCAGCACGTTTGGCTGAAGGGGGATCAGGGTAAAAGAATTACGTTGTCTCTATAAATATTTTGGGCTTCCCCGTCCGGAAGCGCTGCCGCCGATCCGCATAAAAATGTAATAAAAGAACCACATGCCGAAGAAAAGAATGAGCCACTGCACGTAGGCGGAGGCAAAGCCGTTCTGCATGAAGGCGACGATGCCCCAGTAGAACTGGGAGATGACCGGCAGGAAGAGCGAGATGACTGCTGCTGTGATGCCGCTGATAGAAAAAGCGATGTACGCGGTCCATAAATGAATTAACACTCCGACCATCCACAGAAAAGCGAAGTACGCATACAACAGACCACCTAAAAGCCGATACATACCGCCACCTCCTCAAAAGGGATGCTGAAAGCAGTAACTGACTGTTTTCTATACTATACCCGATTTTACCGAAAATTCAATCTTTATCAGCTGCGTCCTTCATTCTCAAGTAACTTTCTTATTCTCAGCGCGTATATCCCGCCGGAAGGGAAAAAAGTTTTATCGTTTTGCTTTCCTTTCGGTTCATTATTTATTATAATTCTAATGTGAGAATAAATTTTGTATAGAAGAAAGGGGAAGATGTATAGTATGAGTGAAAAAGACAACAACATGGATAAATGCCCGGTTATGCACCAGGGTATGCCAGGTGAATCTATCCGCGGCACAAGTAACGAAGACTGGTGGCCGGAGCTTCTGAATCTGGACATCCTTTCACAGCACGATACGAAAACGAACCCACTGGGTACGGATTTTGACTATAAGGAAGAATTTCAAAAGCTTGACTACGACGCAATGAAAAAAGACCTGTTTGATCTGATGACAGACAGCCAGGACTGGTGGCCTGCAGACTACGGTCATTACGGCCCGTTCTTCATCCGCATGTCGTGGCACGCAGCTGGTACTTACCGTACAGGCGACGGACGCGGCGGCGGCGGAAGCGGCTCTCAGCGTTTCGCTCCCCTGAACAGCTGGCCGGATAACGGCAACCTCGATAAAGCGCGCCGTCTCCTCTGGCCGATCAAGCAGAAGTACGGAAACAAAATTTCCTGGGCCGACCTGCTCGTCCTCGCCGGTAACGTGGCGATCGAATCCATGGGCGGCAAAACGTACGGCTTCGGTGCCGGACGTGAAGACATCTGGCACCCGGAGCAGGACGTGAACTGGGGGCCAGAGAAAGAATGGCTCGGCAACGAGCGTTACAAAGGCGACCGTGAGCTGGAAAACCCACTCGCAGCCGTACAGATGGGTCTCATCTACGTGAATCCGGAAGGCCCGGACGGTGAACCGGATCCACTCGGAAGCGGCCGCGACATCCGCGAAACATTCAAGCGCATGGGAATGAACGACGAAGAAACCGTAGCGCTGACTGCCGGTGGACACACGTTCGGTAAAGCACACGGTGCCGTAGATGCGGAATATGTTGGCTCGGAGCCGGAAGCTTCCGGACCGGAAAACATGGGTCTCGGCTGGAAGAGCACGTATGAGGGCGGTGCACACGGTCCTTACACGGTAACGAGCGGTATCGAAGGTGCATGGACACCGACACCGATCGAGTGGGACATGACGTACTTTGAAGTTCTCTTCGGCAACGAATGGGAGCTGACGAAGAGCCCTGCAGGCGCCTACCAGTGGGAGCCGAAAAATCCGGACAACAAGCACATGGCACCGGACGCGCATGACCCGGATAAGAAAGTGAAAATCATGATGACAACAGCTGACATGTCCATGAAGATGGATCCGGAATACGCGAAGATCTCGAAGCGTTTCTACGAGAATCCGGAAGAATTCAAAGATGCTTTCGCAAAAGCATGGTTTAAGCTTCTTCACCGTGACATGGGGCCGAAAGAGCGCTATCTCGGACCGGAAGTGCCGGAAGAAGACTTCATCTGGCAGGATCCGGTTCCAGAAGGAAACTACGACCTGACAGAAGCAGATATTGAAGAGCTGAAAAAGCAGATTCTTGCTACAGACCTTTCCGTAAGTGAACTTGTGAAAACAGCGTGGGCTTCTGCAAGCACGTACCGCGATTCCGATAAGCGCGGTGGTGCGAACGGTGGACGCATCCGTCTCCAGCAGCAGCGCAACTGGGAAGGTAACGAGCCGGAAATGCTCAATAAAGTACTCTCCAAGCTGGAGGAAGTGAAAGCGAACTTCAGTAAGGACGTAACGATCGCTGACCTCGTCGTTCTCGGCGGAAGCGCTGCGATTGAAAAAGCAGCCCAAGATGCCGGTCACGACGTGAAAGTACCATTCTCTCCTGGCCGTGGTGACGCGACCGAAGAGCAGACAGACGAAGAAAGCTTCGAAGTACTCGAGCCAGTCGCAGACGGCTTCCGTAACTACCAGAAGCAGAAGTTCGCTGTTTCCTCTGAAGAGCTTCTCGTCGACAAAGCACAGCTTCTCGGCCTGTCCGCTCCGGAGATGACCGTACTGATCGGCGGTATGCGTGCACTCGGCGCCAACTACGGCGACAAGAAGCACGGCGTATTCACGAGCCGCGAAGGCCAGCTGACCAACGACTTCTTCGTCAACCTGCTTGACATGGGCGTCGAATGGCAGCCGACCGACGAAGACGCAGACGTGTACGAAGCACGCGACCACAAGAGCGGCAACGTAGTCCGCACAGCAACACGCGTGGACCTCGTGCTCGGTTCGCACTCTGTTCTTCGCGCGATCTCCGAAGTCTATGCACAGGACGACAACAAAGAGAAGTTCGTCAACGACTTCATCAACACATGGGTCAAAGTCATGAACGCCGACCGCTTCGATCTCGAAGCGAAGTAATCGGTTCCCATCCGAACTCCGCATCCTTTAAGGGTGCGGAGTTCTTTTTTGCGTTGGAGGCCGGCTGAAGTCTTGCAGCCGGCGGTGGATTGCGGGTATGCGGTTCGTGGCACGATCTGTTCCCGTTTTGGCACGAAACTTCTGCGTTCTGGCACACGGCACGCTGCTTTTGGCACGAAATTTCGCGATTGGCACGAACGGCTCCGATTTTGGCACAAAACACCCGCTCCGTGGCACGAAATCCGGCGTTATTGGCACGATCCAACGGCAAACAACCGCTGCTGCGCAGCCCTCTGCCTGTTCCGGAGCAGGTGAAGGGCCGGCCGACGTTCGCCCGGCCGGCGGTCGATGGAGGGGTTTTTGGTTCGTGGCACGACCGCCTTCTGTTTTGGCACGAAATTTCAGCATTGGCACGACCGCCTTCCGTTTTGGCACAAAACACCAGCTTCGTGGCACGAAATCCGGCGTTCGTGGCACGAAACAACGGCAAACAACCGCTGCTGCGCAGCCCTCTGCCTGCTCCGGAGCAGGTGAAGGGTCGGCCGTGATCTGCGGCCGGCAGTCTATGAGTGGGTTTTAGGTCCGTGGCACGAACGCTCCCCCAAAAGAAGTCCTCCTGCTCCTCAACCGTTCCCGTGCGGTATGTACCAGAAAAATCCATCCACTGAACTGGAATCAGAGCCTTCTACCTACCACCAAAGTCGAAACTTTTACAAATTTTTTGAGAGAATTGACAATTATCTGAAATCGCGATATTTTGGAAGTCGAAGGACTTTGGATTATTTTACTAATTTTGATACATATTCACTGCTGACAATAGGTAAGTCCTTCGCTATTCAAAAGAAGGGGTGAGAGGATGAGACAGGTGAAGCGGACGTTAACGGCGGCGCTTGCTGTACCGCTGCTCGTAACCGGTGCACTGCCTGGTGCGGTTTCGGCACAGCCGGATCAGGAGGCGCAGGGGCTTGCGGAAGTGGAAAAGAAAATGGAGGAGAAGGAAGCGAATTTGAACCGGGTGCTCCGGGTCATCGTTGAGCTGGAGGAACCACCCGCAATGGAGCGCGCGGCACAGCGGGGAAATGCGTTTGGCGCGATGAATAAAAACAGCCAGCGCAGCCTCAAGGAGGAAGTGTCCCGCGGCCAGCAGATCGCAAAGCAGGCGATCGCAAACCGCGGCATTGAACCGGCGTACATAAAGGAATTTACGACGGTCGCGAACGGATTCAGTGCCGAGGTGACCGAGGCGGAAGCAGAAGCGCTGAAGCACGTAGAAGGGGTCGCGCGCGTGACAGAGGCGCAGGTATACGAGCGTCCGGAAGTGACACCGGATACGAACTTCGGCTCAGAAACGATCGAAGCGATCCAGACGCGCGAGCAGTATGAAACCGACGGCGAGGGCATGGTCATCGGCGTTATCGACTCCGGTATTTACGATGAACATCCGGACATGCAGCTCACGAATCCGGAAAACGCCGCGCTGTCCGCAGAAGATATCACCGAAGCCGGTCTTGACGGTGAGTACCGCACGGCGAAAATCCCTTACGTATACAACTATATCGATGAAGAAACGCCGTACGAGGTGTTTGATACCGGAAACGACCACGGCATGCACGTAGCCGGTACGGCTGCAGCCAACGGCGATCCGGAAGCAGGCGGCGTCCGCGGTGTCGCCCCGGAAGCACAGATTCTCGGGATGAAAGTGTTCAGTAACGATCCGGAAAACGCAACGACGACCGGAGACATCTACATCGCCGCACTCGATGATGCGATCGAACTAGGCGCCGACGTCATCAACATGAGTCTCGGTGCGCCGGCAGGAAACGTCGACGATGAAAGCCCCGAACAGCAGGCGGTCGCCCGTGCGAAGGACAACGGCGTGTTCGTCTCCATCTCTGCCGGTAACTCGAACCGCTACGGCAGCGGCTGGAACGATCCGCTGACGGACAATCCGGATATCGGTGTCGTCGGTGCGCCGTCGGTGTCAGAAGCATCTCTATCTGTCGCCTCGAGCGAAAACACACAGTTTGAATCTCCGGTCTTCCGCGCCGAAGCAGCTGGATCAGAAGCATTCCTCAGCTACGGCTCTTTCTCCGACGCGGATCCGGAAGACGTGATCGGTGACACGGCGCTTGAAGTCGTCGATGCCGGTCTCGGCAGCGTGGAGGAATTCGACGCGGTCGACGCCGAAGGAAAAATCGCGCTGATCGAGCGCGGCGAATATGCCTTCGTCGACAAAACGTTGAATGCACAGCAAGCGGGTGCGGAAGCGAGCATCATCTACAACAACGAAGCAGGACTCGTGTCGATGCAGGGCGATCCGGACATCGAGATCCCGCACCTGGCCGTCAGCCAGAGCAGCGGAGAGGAACTGCTTTCCTTGATGGAGGAAGATACGCTCACGATCGCATTCGGCGAAGAGCCGCAGATCGTCGACAACCCATTTGCCAACAACATGTCCGATTTTACGTCGTGGGGGCTCACTCCGCAGCTGGAATTCAAGCCGGAAGTGACCGCACCGGGCGGACAGATCTACTCAACGCTCGGCGACGATGACTACGGTCTCATGAGCGGCACATCGATGGCCGCACCACACGCAGCCGGCGGTGCCGCACTGCTTCTGGACCGCGTCGACAGTGAGTTTGACGTCTCCGATTTCGACCGTGTGCAGCTCGCGCAGACGCTCATGCTGAACACGGCGGAGCCGAAAATCGACTCGTCGGACACGAATCAGTGGGACGCCTACTACTCCCCGCGCCGCCAGGGTGCCGGTGAGCTGAACCTGTTCAGCGCCTACTCGACTCCGGTAACCGTCGTCGAAACGACCACCGATGAAGGGAAAGTAGAGCTCAAGGAAATGAACGGCACCGCGTCGTTTACGCTTGAACTGACGAACCATTCCGACGAGGCCCGCACATATGACGTGAACGGAACACTCCAAGGCATGCAGGTCAACGGCCCGGTGCAGACGGACGACGCCAGTCCGTTAGAGAACGCCGTTTTGACCACCGATGAGGAAGTCACGGTCGACGCAGACGCGACAACCACGGTCGAAGTGGAAATCGACGTGTCGCAGGCGGAAGTGTTTGACCGGGCTGCGGGGGACTTCGTCCCGGCCGCAGAAGCGTTCGAGAACGGCTATTTTGTGGACGGCTTCATTGAATTTGCCGATCCGGCAGACGAAGTACCGTCTCTCTCGGTCCCGCTCTCCGGATTTGAGGGCGGCTGGGATGACGCGCCGAACGTCGATCCGGCGCCGTATGAAGCTGGAAGCTACTACGGCCAGATCGGCATGAATACGGGAATCATGACGGTTTCCGACGGGGAACTCGGCGATTATCTCGGGTTCAACGGCCTGACCGGCCAGTATGAAGAACAGGCTGTTGCCTTCTCGCCGGAGCGTTACTCGGTCGTGCCGGACATTGCATTTCTGCGTAATGTTTCCGATCTGGAGATCGTCGTGCAGGAAGACGGCGAGGACGTCGTGACGCTTTTTGATAACGAAGGAGAGTTTTACAAAAACTACTTCGACGGCGGACTCGGTCTGCCATCGACGCTGATCGCCGAAGCAATGTGGGATGGCACAGTGGGTGACGAAGTGCTGGAAGACGGCGACTATACGATGGATATCCGCTCGACGCTTGCCTACGACGGCGCGGAGGAGCAGAGCTATGACATGCCGTTTACGATTGACACCGTTGCGCCGGTTGTCTCGCTCGATGCATCGGCGGGAGATGACGTTATTTCCTGGGAAATAACCGAAGAAGGAAGCGGAGTATACTATCAGGAAGTAACGATCAATGACGAAGAACTGCTTCTGGCGCCGGGTGTAACGGAGCTCGAGCTGGATCAGGCACTGCAGGAAGGCGATGACGTGCAGGTGAGCGCAGTTGATTTTGCGGAAAATACCGGTTCGCAGCAGGCGGTTATCGCCGTGCCGACGATCACGATCGATTCACCGGAAGCCATGCAGGTGTTCAATGAATCCGATGTGGCACTGAGCGGTTCCGTGACGGAAGTGACGCAGGAAGCCGTTGTAACCGCGGACGAGCAGCGGCTGCAGCTGGACGCATCGCTCCGCTTTGACACCGTGCTGGAAGACGTCAACGATGGGTTCCATGAAACGGTTGTTCAGGTGGAAAAGAACGGCTTATCTGCTGAAGAGCGCGTCGTGTACGCTGTGGATACACAGGCACCGGAGCTCGCTGTTTCCGGCGCGCCGGAGCGGGTAATGCCGGGTGTCGAGGACGTGACGCTTGAAATAGGCCTCGAAGATAACCTGAACGGCGGCACGCTTTCGATTAACGGCGACGTCGTATTCAGTCAGGAGCTGGATTTTGCGGCGGAGGAAACGTCGCTGAGCACGCGGCTCGTCGAAGAAGTCGAGCTGAACCGCGGGCGTACAGATCTTCTGCTGGAATTCACTGATGCAGCGGGCAACACGGTCAGTGAAGAAATCACCATCCGCCGCGGCAATTCGAATCCGGGCGGCGGCCGCCCGATCGATCCACCGGGACGAGGCCGGTAACTTCATGAAGGAACAGAGCCACTCTCCATCGCGGGGGGTGGCTTTTTAGTGCAGATGGCCGGCCGAGGTTTTCGGCCGGCGGTGGATGGAGTGGCTTTCGGTTCGTGGCACGAACCGCTTCTGTTTTGGCACGCGGCGTGCCGTATTTGGCACGAAATTTCAGTACTGGCACGAACGGCTCCGATATTGGCGCAAAACACCAGCTCCGTCGCACGAAATCCGTCGTTCGTGGCACGAACCAACCCCAAATAACCGCTTCATAGAAGATAGGCCCACGAAATAGAAGATAGTCGCAGTTTAACGGACAGTCGAATTTCGTCGAATAGGATTTATTTCTTATAAAACTTGAAAAAATGTCGGTTTATTTCAAAAGCTGTGATATAATGCACCTAACCGTTAGGTGGATGTATGGGAAATACGCAGAGGATAGATTCATATGCACATTGCTTAAGAAATACATAATGAACGTGGAAACATTCTTCTCAGCTCCATTCATACAGGTAAATGGGATGCATATTTTTATGCACTTAACGTAGTTCTTAAAACCTGCGTATAGAAACTATTTTAAATTTAAATAATGGTAATAATGGTAACAATTAAATACTTATACAGCATCATGTGTTCATATCAATTAGAAGAGGTGACGTATCCATGAGAAAGTATCCACTCAGTAAAAAAGCAACCGCAACAGCACTTGCCGTTACGATGGCACTCACTCCATTTACTGCTTTCAATCCGGCAGCGGACGGCGAAGCAGCAACTGTACACGCCGCCGAGTATGAAGAAGTAGACTATGACACGATTGAAGATGTCATCGATGCAGCGATGGAGGTGTATGAAGAGTTTCTTCAGAATCTCGATACAGATGCAGAAGCTGAATTAGCACAGATCGGAACGAATATTGTTAATTATCAAACAGATAATGATTGGTCAAATCTGCTCGATGAGACTCTCGTTGCTGAACTCAATGAAGAATCCGGTCAGAGCGGCGATTTCGTCGAGGACGTACTACAGGATCTTATCATTATTATTCACGAAGCTTCCAACCAAAACTCCGAGCAGGTAGAAGCTCAAATGGAAAATTTCGCTAACAATGATCGATATCAGGAAGGTATCGCCAATATTATTAACAGCCGGACCGACAGCACGGTTACGATCAGTGACATTGCTTCCATGATTTCCTACCTGCAGAATGAGCTTGCAGAGAATCCGCCGACTGCAAATGACAATCCAAAGGAATACATTCAAAACCTTTTGGAAGGAAACGAAACCTACGCAGCAATGAAAGAAGCGTGGAACTCTTATGAAAACGCTGATTTCGATGAAGCTGTCTCATCGTTCAGCAACGTACTGTTTGCCGATGTGGATCAAAACGAACTTTTCCTTCTTTTCGCTGATGCAGCCCGCTACGTACTGGAAACACCTGAGGAAGAGAAAGACGATCAGGATTCTGGTGATGATTCCGGCAGCGACGATGGATCGGACGACAGCGATCAGGAAAGCGATGATGAAGAAGAGGATGACAGCGATGATGGAGACAGCGGTGTCGTAACACCTCCACCTTCTTCCGGAGACGACGATGATGAAGACGAAGATGTGGAAGAGGAAGATCCATCTGACGAAGACGACGATACTGATTCCGACGATGAGGATGACGTTCTGGACGAAGATGAATCCGAAGTCGATGAAACCGAAGATGAAGTAACAGTCGGCTCCGAAGACGTTGAAGTAGAGCGAGTAGCAAATGAAGAAACAGGAGAAGTGACAAACCGTGTACGGGTAAATGAGGAGCGTCTGGAAGAAACATTGAACCGTGCCACTGCTGTAGAGAGCGTCGTTTTCAACGTGGACACCGAAGAGGGCGTGCAGTCGGAAGTAACGATCCCTACCCGCGCAGTGGACTCCATCGCACGTAGAAATCCAGACGCAAAAATTGTTGTAAACACGCAGGCAGGCTCGTACAATGTACCGGTCTCACAGATTAATGACGGCGCGGTACGCCGGGCACTTGGGTTCAATGAAGACGATGAGATTGAAGTTGACCTCCGCATCAACCGTTCGGAAGATACTGGTGGTGTAACGGAAAGAAACAACCTGAACCGTCGCTCGGATGTTGTAGAATTCAAAGTCCGTGTTCGTTCCGGGGAGAGCACGACGGAACTGAACAATTTCTCCAGCTGGATTGAACGGGGTATCAACCTTCAGACAGAAGAAGACGAAACGCTGGAAAACCTCGTTGCTGTGCGCTTGAACGATGATGGAACGTTCACACCGGTTTCTACAAAAACAGATGGAAACAGAGTAACATTCCGCAGCTACAACAACAGTAAATATACGGTCGTGGAAAATGCAGTTTCATTCTCCGATGTGCCTGCCGCAATCTGGTATGAAGGGCCTGTCACAAAGCTTGCATCCCAGTACATTTTCGAAGGGTTCCCGAACGGTGAATTCCGTCCGGGAGAGCATACAACCCGTGCTGAATTTGCTGCTGTGCTGACCCGCGGACTCGGACTGAACTCCGGGGAATCCTACAGCAATGAGTTCACGGACGTAACCGGAAGCGAATGGTTCTCCGATGAACTAATGGCTGTACTTAACTACCGTCTCGTCGGGGGATACCCGAACAACGAGTTCCGTCCGAATGAAACGATTACCCGTCAGGAAGCATCGGTGATGATTCAGCGTGCGATGGACCTCGTCGGTGTTGAATTTGAATCTGACGCGGACCGTTCCTACCTGGATTACGCAGACAGCGATGACGTTGCCCCGTATGCACGCGGCTCTGTTAATATCGCGACACGATCCGGACTCATGGAAGGGCGTCCAAACAACCAGTTTGCACCACGTGACAACATCACCCGTGCCGAAATTACCGCCCTGCTGGACCGTTTCCTGCAGAAGTCCGATTTTATTAACTAAGGCGTGAGCCGGAAGGGCCCGACTTCGGTTGGGCTCTTTTGGCATGCTATAAAGAAAGAGGGACCAAAGACATGCAAATCTGGAAACGAACCAAATACATAGCAGCCACCCTCCTCACCGCCGCACTCATCCTGCCAACAGGAGCCGCCGCAGACGACCATACCTTCACCGACCTCGAACCAGGCGACATGGGCTACGAGCAGATCCTCGACCTCGCCGAACGCGGCATCCTTCAGGGACTGCCCGACGGAAGCTTCGGGAAAACGACACCCGTCAACCGCGCAGATACCGCCGTCATCTTTACACGTGCGCTCGATCTGCCGCCTCGCCAGGGGACGAACCCATTCCCCGATGTCGAAGAAGGGAAGTACTACACCGAAAGCATCGTCCGTTCGTATGAAGCCGGCATTTTCACCGGCAGCGGCACAGGTAATTATGAGCCGCAGGCAACGCTCACAAGAGAACAGATGGCAAGCGTTCTCGTCCGCGCGTTCAACCTGGAAGCAGCCGAAGGCGGTGTGACGCTGACAGACGTCAGAGAAGCGCATCCTGTGCACCAGGAAGATATTGAAATTCTCGCACAGAACGGATTGACGCAGGGCCGCACAGACGGCACGTACGATCCGAAAGCAGCGGTCACACGCAGCGAATTTGCGGTCTTCTCCTTCCGCGGCATCGAATACGTGGCCGAGGAAGAAGATACCGAGCCGCCGGAGGAAGAAGAGCCGGCGCCGGAGCCAGCTCCGGAACCAGAACCGGAACCAGAACCGACGCCGGATCCGGCTCCGCTTGAAGCACCAGACGTTACGGCAGCAACAGTCACTACGGCTTCCGGAGACACCGTGAACGCCTCGATTACAACGGACGGAGACACGGTCCGCGCAACCTTTGATCTGACAGGGTACAGCGACGACACCGTGCTCACAGCAGGCACGATTACCGTAACCCAGGACAGCGTGCTCCGCCTCCGCGGCCTGCCGATTGCGGAAATGCCCGACCGGGAGGAACTGTCCGAAGGCGTGAATGACCTCGCCGTCGCCGACATTCTTTCCGAAAACAACATCCAGCTCGGCACCGTCCGGGCAGCACTAGGAAACCGCCTGCGTCTGTTTGGACCGCTGACGAATGAAGAAGGCACAGAAACCGACACCGAAGTCATTTTTCAGCTGCAGTAAACCGAGAACGATGAGAAAGGCGTGAGCAGTATGGGACGAAAGCGTAAAAAGAGCCGTTTCCGCAGAAGAAGACAGACGATCCTCGTCAGTGCAGCAGTTGTAGCTGCAGTGGGCGGCGTCATCTACAGCCAGACGATGTATTCCGAGCAGGTGGAGGAGACGACAAACGCTGCCAGTGAACTCGTCGAGCGCGAGTACAACGGCGACCTGGCCATCGGATCCAGCATCGAACGCTTCGCGAAAGAAGCAGCGGAAGCGGGCGAATCACAGAAGCATGAATACACGTACGGCGAAGACGGCACGCTCACCGAAGTCGACGGCGAGCCGGTCACGTACGAAGAGGACGGCACGATCCGCACGGCTTCCGGAGAAGAAGTCTACAAAAACGAAGCCGGCATTGCCTACCTTGAAGGCGACGAGCCGGCATCCAACCTGACCGCATCGACCGAAGGGAGCGCACAGGCAGCATCCGGCAGTGACTCCTCCGGGGAAGGAAGCAGCTCCAATGCCGGCGGCAGTTCCTCCGACACAGGCGGCTCCTCGTCCGCAAACAGCAGCTCCGGCAGCGCCACCTCTTCCTCCAATGACGGTTCTTCAGCTGGCGGCGCAAGCGGCGGAAGCACGTCGAATGGAGGGTCGGGCAGCGGCGGCGCCTCCGACAGCGGATCGTCCAACGGAGGAGGAAGCTCTTCCAACAGCGGCAGCTCGTCGTCCGGAAGCGGATCAGGCGGCTCCGGGACAGCGGTAAGTACTATCAACAGCACGTACACCGGCCAGATGCAGTCGCTCCGCTCGCAGGAATCCGGGCGCGTCTCGTCTCTCGTCTCCGAAGCGAAGTCCGATCTGCAGGCCGTTCGGAACGGCAATTCCAGCCAGTCAATGAGCGACCTGCAGGCGGAGTACATCAGCCGCGTGCAGCGGCTTGAGTCCCAGGCAGATGCACGCTTTAACGACATCTACTCGGAATACAAAACAGCGCTTCAGGAAAACGGCCACGGCACCGGACCGGCCGAGGAAGCAAAAGCTGTCTACGAAGCCGAAAAACAGTCGAGGCGAAACGACGCAGTAAACGAAATCTTCAGCCAGTAACAGGAAAAGGGCTGTCGCTTTCAGGCAGCCCCTGTTACATCCGGATCAGTTATTTATCAAGAAACGGTCTACATATATAGGAATAAATTTGGTATACTTCGAAAGGCAAACCGATAGGTGGGATTAAAGAACGTGGAGGGACATATGGAAGAAACAATCAGTCTTCAAGAGATCTTCAGCACGATTAAAAAGCGGCTCGGCCTCATCATCCTCATGATCGCAGGCGCCATCGCAGCTGCAGGCATCATCAGTTACTTAGTACTCACACCCCGCTATGAAGCATCGTCACAGGTACTCGTCAGTCAGGCCGCCACCGGCGCGTCCATCTTATCATCCGCCAACCCATTCGAATCCGACTCCAGCTACATCGATACGTACAACGTCATTCTGCAGAGTCCATATATTCTCGACCAGGTCGAAGAAGCTGTCGGACTGGAGGACACGCCGTCTCTTACCGTCAGCCAGGAAGGCGAATCACAGGTCATTACGATCCGCCTGGAAGGAACGAACCCGGCAGAAGTCGTCGAGACGACAAACGTCACCGCAGAAATCTTCCAGGAGGAAATCCAGACACTGTTAAACATCGACAACATTCATATTCTGACCCCGGCATCCGTGGATAATTCCATCGAGCCGATCAGCCCGAACCCCGAGCTGAATATGGCGATCGGCGCTGTCGTTGGTGCCATGGCCGGCGTCGGACTCGCGTTTTTACTGGAGTTTTTAAACAACACGATCCGCACGGAAGAAGACGTGGACCGCACACTCGGCCTTCCGGTACTCGGTGCCATCACCGTCATGGACGAAGAAGAAGACCGCGTCGACGATACCCCGGACAATACAGCACCACCAACACAAGCGAGGGAGCGTGAATCCGTTGGCTCTTAATTTGTTCCGCAAAAAGAAAAAAGACCATCTGACTGAAAAGCAGCGCAGCCTTATCGCGCACTTCTCGCCGAAATCCCCGATTTCCGAGCAGTATAGAACGATCCGGACGAACATCCAGTTCGCGAGCATGGATCACGAGGTGCGCCTCCTTGCCGTCACCTCCACGGCTCCGGGCGAAGGAAAATCGACGACGGCAGCAAATCTGGCTACGGTGTTTGCGCAGCAGGACGCACGTGTCTTACTGATCGACGCCGACCTGCGGAAACCGACCGGCCACTACACGTTCCAGGTAGATAACACGACCGGTCTCACAAACGTATTGACGAACCAGGCAAAGCTTGAAGAAGTCACGAGCAGCACTGTCGTTCCGGCGCTCGATATTTTGACGTGCGGACCGATCCCGCCGAACCCGGCCGAGCTGCTAAGCTCAAAGCGCATGGACTGGCTTTTAACCGAAGCCCGGCAGCAGTACGACATCATCATTATCGACACGCCGCCGGTACTCGCCGTCACAGACGCCCAGGTTATCGGTAACCAGGCTGACGGTGTCGTACTCGTCACAAGCTCCGGGACGACGAAGCAGGAAGATGCGCAGAAGGCAAAGGAACTACTGGAAAACGCATCCGCCAATGTGCTCGGTGTGGTCCTGAACCGTAAGGAAAGAACACAGGGATCGTACTACTATTATTACGGAAATTAACAACAAATGCAGAAAAGAACTACAATGTGGGAAAATGTTGTGTTAGAATCAGCATAGTGAATAAAAGTCATAGGTCGTTTCACTAGAAAGAGAAAGGAGCCCTTCTTGTGATAGATATTCATACCCACATTCTTCCCGGCGTGGATGACGGGGCGCAGTCGATGGAGGAAGCCGTCGCCATGGCAGAAAAAGCCCATGAAGCAGGCATCACAACCATCGTGGCCACCCCGCACCACCAGAACGGAAGCTACATAAACCACCGCCACTCGATTCTACCGGCCGTGGACGAGCTCAATGAGACGCTGAAGAAAAAGGGCATTCCGATTACCGTCCTCCCGGGACAGGAGACACGGATTTACGGAGAAATGGCCGAAGACAGCGACGAGCTCGTTCCGATCTCCGGCACCGGCCACTACCTGTTCGTCGAATTTCCGCACGACCAGGTCCCGCGCTACGCGACGCAGCTACTCTACGATCTGCAGATGCGCGGAAAGAAGCCGATCATCGTGCACCCCGAACGGAACGCAGCCATCCAGGACGAACCGGACAAGCTGTATCAGTTCGTGAAAAACGGGGCACTCGCCCAGGTGACAACCGACAGCCTCATCGGCAAATTCGGATCGACGGTGGAGAGATTCGCACACCAGCTGATTGAAGCGGACCTCATCCATTTTGCCGCCTCCGACGCCCACGACGCCGAAGTACGCGGCTTTTCGTTTGCCCGCGCCTGGAAAAAAGTCGAAAAACAGCACGGATCTTCCGTCACTTCCGGCTGGGAGGAAAACGCCCGCCGCCTCGTCGAGGGGCAGCAGGTCGTCGGGAACCCGCCGCAGCACGTACGGAAGAAAAAGTTTCTCGGTCTCTTTTAAAAACAGCATCGTCTGCTTTCATAAGTCAGAAGATTGCGAAACTTGTCGAATGAATTCGACATGGGTCACTCCTTCCATACCCGTATCAGGGAAGGAACTCGGTCCTGCTGGTGGGTGCAGCTGCACCTTAGACGTTCGTCGTCATAAGTGGGACGTGAGGAGAGGTTGAATGCCTCTTAAAACGGAACCATTGTTCCGGCCGGAGTTCGTTCTCCGGCCCGGAAGAATGGGGAGCCGTTTTTCGACGACCGTTCGGAAAAGGGCTTTCTATTCTTCCAGCTGCACAAATTTTAAAGAGGGGGGTACCGCTGTGAGCTTTCAAACACGTCTCGGATTACTTATACTCGTCGATTCCTGTATCGTTGTGTTTTCCATTTTCGCCGGCAACTGGCTGTTAGCACCGCAGACCGATCAATTCTCATCGGTCATTACGATCAGTGCCGTGGCACTGCTCATCGGTCACCATATATTTGCACATTACTTTAAACTGTATAAGCGGGTCTGGCAGTACGCAAGCATCCGCGAGCTGATTTCTATCTTCTTGGCGGTCACGTTTACGATCGGTGCCGTCGCTGTCATGCAGCTCGCCTTCTTCCAGACGATGTACTCGCGCACGCTTCTCGTTACGTGGATGCTCCATATCTTGCTGATTGGCGCCTCGCGCTTCTCGTGGCGCCTCTACCGCGACACGAAGCTGAAAGTCGATCCATCGAAGCGCCGCACGCTCATCATCGGTGCCGGAAACGGCGGCATGATGGTAGCCAGGCAGCTCGTGAACAGCGAAATGTCGGAGCTCCGCCCGGTGACGTTTATCGATGACGATCCGTCGAAGCGTCATCTGGAAATTATGGGAGTGCCGGTCGTCGGCACGTCGGACGACATTCCGGACATCGTCCGTGACAAGGAAATCGAACATATCATTATAGCTATTCCTTCCCTGTCAAAACAGGAATTAAACGACATTTTTGACAAATGTTCCAAAACAAAGGTGAAAACGCAGATCATGCCGTCGATGGAGGACATCATGTCCGGCCGTGTGAGCGTCAGCCAGATGCGCGACGTCCAGGTGGAAGACCTTCTCGGACGTGACCCGGTCAAACTCGATACGAAAACGATCGGCGAGAAGATCACGAACAAAACCGTGCTCGTTACCGGCGCCGGCGGCTCGATCGGTTCGGAAGTGTGCCGCCAGATTGCGCGCTTCTCGCCGGATAAGCTGATCCTTCTCGGCCACGGCGAAAACAGCATCTACACGATCGACATGGAGCTGAAAGTAAAGTTCCCGCACATGGACATTGAAACAGAAATCGCCGACGTGCAGGATGCCGAGCGGATGCACGCAGCACTTGAAAAGCACGCGCCCCACGTCATTTACCACGCGGCCGCACACAAGCACGTGCCGCTTATGGAGAAAAATCCGCACGAAGCGATTAAAAACAACGTCATCGGTACGAAAAACACCGCCGAAGCCGCCGACCGTCTCGGTGTGGAATCGTTCGTTATGATCTCGACCGACAAAGCGGTGAATCCGACGAGCGTCATGGGTGCGTCGAAGCGGATTGCGGAAATGGTCGTGCAGCACATGGACCGCGTGAGCGACACGAAATTCGTCGCCGTCCGCTTCGGGAACGTGTTAGGCTCCCGCGGCTCGGTCATCCCGCTTTTCAAAAAGCAGATTGAAGCCGGCGGTCCGGTCACCGTCACCCACCCGGAAATGACGCGCTACTTCATGACGATCCCGGAAGCCTCCAGGCTCGTCCTGCAGGCAGGCGCGATCGCAAAAGGCGGCGAAACGTTCGTCCTCGACATGGGCGAACCGGTGAAAATCGTCGATCTCGCCAAAAACCTCATCCGCCTCTCCGGTTTCAGCGAAGACGACATTCCGATCCAGTACTCCGGCATGCGCCCGGGGGAGAAGCTGTTTGAAGAGCTCTTAGGCGAAAACGAAGTTCACAAAGAACAGACGTATCCGATGATCTACCGCGGCAAAACACCGCCGGTCAACATCAGCGTTATCTTAAAACTGATCGACACGTTCGATAACGATACGAACGACAGACTCCGCAGCAGAGTGCTTGATATCGCCCACTTCCGCGAAAAAGAACTGAGCCTCGCCGCAGCGAAATAAAGGAGGAGCATCATGAAGCAGGTAAAAAAAGCGATCATCCCCGCAGCGGGACTCGGTACACGGTTCCTGCCGGCAACGAAAGCGATGCCGAAAGAGATGCTGCCGATCGTCGACAAGCCGACGATCCAGTACATCGTCGAAGAAGCCGTCGCCTCCGGCATTGAAGACATCATCATCGTTACCGGAAAAGGCAAGCGCGCCATTGAAGACCACTTCGACCACGCCTTCGAGCTCGAGCAGAATCTTGCTGAAAAAGGAAAGACCGACATTCTGGAGCGCGTGCAGCACACATCCACGATGGTCGACATCCACTACATCCGCCAGAAGGAGCCGAAGGGACTCGGCCATGCCGTCTGGTGCGCAAGAAAATTCATCGGCGACGAACCGTTCGCCGTACTTCTGGGCGACGACATCGTCCAGTCCGACGAGCCGTGTTTAAAGCAGCTCATTAACGAATACAACGAAACCGGCGCTTCGGTTATCGGTGCCCAGTCTGTTCCGGACGAAGAAACGCACCGCTACGGCATCATTGATCCCGGCACGCAGACCGGCCGCCGCGCAAGCGTGAACTCGCTCGTCGAAAAGCCGAAGCCAGGAACGGCACCATCAAACCTGGCCATTATGGGACGCTACATTTTAACGCCGGAAATTTTTCATTTCCTCGACAAGCAGCAGACCGGATCCGGCGGGGAAATTCAGCTCACCGACGCCATCGAAAGCCTAAACAACATCCAGCGTGTCTTCGCCTACGACTTCGAAGGAACACGCTTCGACGTCGGCGAAAAAATAGGCTTCGTCAAAACTACACTCGACTTCGCCCTCCAGGATCCAACCCTGCAGGAGCAGCTCCGGCAGTACATGGAGACCAAGCTGGAAGACATGAAAGAGCAGGTATAATGAAGAAAGCTGGAACAGTGGGGGGGCTGTTCCAGCTTTTGTATTTTTGGCAGAGAGATTACCGTGGTGGGGGAGTTCTCTAAATAGTAAATACCCCTTTCCTAACCTCCGCCTATTCTTCGATCAGATCAATCAAACCTCACTGAAATCCTTGAATTGAGGAACCACAGTGCAAAAAAATCCAATACATAATCAAAAGGGACTTACACTTATCGAACTTCTCGCGGTAATTGTGATTATTGGTATAATTACCCCCATTGCGACTATTTCAATAATAGCTATTGTGAAAAACACGGATGAAAAAGTTTACGTTCAAAATTTGGAAATATTAGGTAGAGACTATCTTGATTTTCTAGCGTTAGAATATGTGGTTCATACTGATTTATTGTTAAATCAATATAAATCAACTTGGTCTGAGGATGTCTGTTACTGCTCAGATCAGTCAGAACCAGCTTACTTGGATGGGAAACTTACCTACCCAAGTGATAGTGATGAAAATCCAGCGCCTATATTGTAACACCCCTACTCTTTTCCTTCTAATGAAGCAAGAGGGGTCTATACTTGATTAATTATTAACAAGAATTGAATGAAGGTATGGAACTGATTATCGTTATTAGATTGAACCCTAGAACCCTGTGGGATAAAGGTTTGAGGCGTTTTTAGTGAGAATCATAGATTGATTGAATGGTATTTATTAATAGGAAGAAACTCGGTTTAAGGTGGTAAATGTAAGAATATCTATTTCATGTTTGGTTGGTAGATTGAATAGATATTACGTCGTGACTATCAAACGACGATAAAATTGACGCTATCGTAATAGAGGAAATCCGTCTCAAATTTGAAGAATGAATGAGATTATTAGTAGTTATTTTGTTGTTCAAGACCAAGTCATTACTAATGATCTCATGAAAAACAAGGAGTGCATTCAACGATGTATATGAAATTAAAACGACTATCAGATATTGTCCTGTCAGTAGCAGGATTGCTAGTCTTATCACCATTATTTCTAGGTCTCATCATTGGAATCAAACTCGATTCCAAAGGGCCCGTATTTTTCAAGCAAAAAAGAGTGGGAATTCATAAAAGCCATTTTAATATCTATAAATTCCGTACAATGCGAATTGATACGCCAAAAGATACACCAACTCATCTGTTAGACAACCCAGATAAATACATTACGAAAATGGGCAAGTTCTTAAGAAAGACGTCATTGGATGAACTGCCGCAGATCCTAAATATCCTTTCTGGAAAGATGAGCATCATTGGTCCGAGACCTGCACTATGGAATCAGTATGATTTGATTGCTGAGCGGGATAAGTACGGTGCCAACGATATACCTCCAGGACTAACTGGCTGGGCACAGATTAATGGTCGGGATGAACTTCCTATAGAGGTGAAAGCAGAGTTAGATGGTGAGTATGTTAAAAAGTTAGGCTTGTTCATGGATCTTAAGTGCTTCTTTGGTACATTCATTAGTGTATTGAAGAGAGATGGTGTTATTGAAGGGAAAAATAATAGGCCTGATACTCAGGAGTCAAAATAATTATGAAGAAGATTTTGATTACAGGAAAAAACAGTTATATTGGAAAAATGTTCGAATCCTATATGCAAAAATGGTCTGAAGATTATAAAATCGATAAGATTAGTTTAAGAGGAGGTGAATGGAAATCTACTGATTTCTCTTATTATGATTCAATCATTCACCTTGCTGGTATTGCACATGTGTCAACTGATCCAAAGATGGAGGAACTATATTATCAAGTGAATCGGGACCTGACGGTTGAAGTCGCCAAGAAAGCCAAAAGAGAAGGTGTTAATCAATTTATTTTCATGAGCAGCATTATAGTGTATGGAAAAGATCAAACAACAATAGGTAGACATACAATTCCTACTCCAGACAACTTTTATGGTAGAAGTAAGCTTGAGGCAGAAGAAAGTTTGAATAAAATGCAGTCACAAGATTTCAACATTGTACTTATTAGGCCCCCTATGATTTATGGTAAGGGGGCGAAAGGGAATTATAGGAAATTATCTGAAGTCGCTAAAAAAACACCCTTATTCCCTTGTGTTTATAACTATAGGAGCATGTTACATATTAATAACCTGTGTGAGTTTTTAAAGCTAATGATTTTCTATAAAGAAAAGGGGGTTTTTTTCCCTCAAAATAAATTGTATGTTAATACCTCTGAAATGGTGAAAATGATAGCTGAGGTTCATAAAAAGAAAGTAAGGCTAACTAAAGTATTTAATCCAATTTTAAGCATTTTAAGTAAAAAGGTAATTGTTATCAATAAAGTATTTGGTGATTTAGTTTATGAAAAAAGTTTAAGTGAGTATAAAAAAGAATATAGACTCATTGATTTCCGAGAGACTATTGTGTTGACAGAAATGGAGAATGAAAATAATGAAAATAGTTTTAGTTAATTGCTTTGATACATATGAAAATAGGATCGACTTAATTCATGATTACTTTGTCAAAAAAGGTCATAATGTTACAGTCATTCAGTCCGATTTTAGACATTTTAAAAAAACGCAACGTTTTGATATTAAACAGAATTTTATTTTTATTAAATCAAAACCCTATTATAAAAACATTTCAATAGCCCGACTCATTTCACATTATAATTATGCCAAAAACGCATTTAAAGTTGTAGAAGAAATAAAACCCGATTTACTTTACGTAAGTGCACCACCTAATTCATTGGCAAAATTAGCTGGGAATTATAAAAAAAATAATAGAAAAGTCAAGTTAATCATTGATTTAATAGATCTTTGGCCGGAAACAATGCCAGTTGATAAAGTGAAAAGGTTACCCCCATTTCAGTTTTGGAGATTAATGAGAGATAATAGCTTAAAATTCGCAGACTATATTATTACTGAATGCGATCTATACCAGTCAATATTAGATTACGCTCTCGATGGACTAAAAACCAAAACAGTCTATTTAGCAAAAAAAAATATTGAAGTTGTTAGGAAGCCATTACTCTGTGAAGAAGAAATACACTTATGCTATTTAGGCTCTATTAATAATGTAATAGATATTCCAATAATAAAAACAATTATGAAGTCAGTTAATGAAATCAAGCCTACAACACTTCACATAATTGGTGATGGTGAAAATAGAGAGTTGATGATAAGTGAAGTGAAAAATACAGGTTCTAAAGTGGCTTATCACGGGGAGATATATGATCCGCAAAAAAAACAAGATATTTTTGACAAGTGTCATTTTGGTTTAAATATTATGAAAAAAAGTGTGTGTGTCGGATTAACGATGAAATCTATCGATTATTTCCAACATGGACTGCCTATTCTTAATAATATACAAGCTGACACTGAAGATATTGTAAAGCGATATAATGTAGGGATTAATTTAAAGGATGGAAACCTTGAAGAATTAGTTGATAAAATTGAAGTTTTAAAGGAAGAAGAATACCAAAATATGAGAGTGAAATCTAGTGAGATTTTTGATCAATTGTTTTCTCTACATGCTTTTTATGGGAAGTTGGATGAAATTACAAACGAAGTAATACTTTAATGGGTATTTAATTATCACTTTTAACATGTCATTTTAATAAAGGAAGACGGAACTAATGAATACATCTATAAAAAAGAGCTCGATTAACGAATTTTTAATTAGCGTATTTGTGATAATTAGTGTTATATTCCCTGGTGATATATTTAGTATTAAGAAAATCTTATTTTTAATAATATGTTTCTTTAATTTTAAGTTAATTTTTAATTCTCTGTTTAAAAAAGGAAATAATCTATTTTCTTTTTTTGGTTTCATATTCCCTACTTTTTTAATTTTGTATTCATTTTTATTAACAGGAGATCTCTTAACTTCTTTTGCAAGATCATTTGCTCCATATTTATTTCTGATGATCTTTATAATTAAGTACTATGAAATAAACTATGAAAAAATATTAATTAAGTCGATTTATATAATCCTATTAATTACACTTTTATTAGTATCATTTGACTTATCAAATATAATAAACATAAATCAATCGGGCTTATTACGTAGTATTATGTACGATTATAGAATTGGTATAATGGGAAAGTCAGAAGAATATCCATTTTATTACAAAGTTTTCATGTATACATCTCCGTTATTAGTTTTTCTAATGTTTAAGAAATTCAGTGAGCATAAATATATAGGAATGATACTTGTTTTAGTTGCCCTTGTATTATCAGGAACTAGAGCTAATGTGATTTTTCCGATATTTTTTCTTGTTTTTTATTATGTGTTTTTAGTTGGTGATAGGTCAAAACTCATTAAATATGGGCTTGTTTTTCTCAGCATACTCTTAATGTTAGTTTTCTACTCTAGTATAGTTGATTCTTTTTATGACGCATTTATTTTAAGAGGAGAAACATCTGATACTATAAGGCGGGGGCATATAGATGGTATAAGAGAGCTTATACAAAATAATCCGTTCATAATTATATTTGGAAGCGGAATGGGGAGTAGTTTTTTTTCATATGGTCGAGATAGTTTTGTGAGTAGTATTGAGTGGTCCTACATTGATATGTGGAGACAAATGGGATTTGTGTTGTTCTCATTATTTATGACCTTTTTATTGGTTCCTTTATTTTATAACAATAAATCAGGGAGTTATAAAAAAATCGCCTATGTTACTTATTTATTTATAGCTGCGACTAATCCATTGTTATTTAGTTCTACAGGATATCTTGCATATCTTTATATCTATTATGATTTACAAAAAACTAAAGGTATATCATCCGATTAATAGAGGGGATAAAATAATGAATCTTGTCAATATTGTAGTAGCTGTTTACAAACCTAATGCAGAGTATTTTAAAAAGTTACTCGATAGTTTAAATAATCAAACCTATAACAAAATCGCGTTTTTATTTAGAGATGATAGTGATGACGAAGAAGAGCATAAAGAAATAACCAAAATGATTCAAGAGAAAATAACAAAATTTGAATATTGTATCTATAAGAATGAATGCAATTTGGGAAGTAATAAAACTTTCGAATTACTGACGAAGTCTTCAACCGGAGAATTTATTGCATATTGCGACCAAGATGATATTTGGGAAAAAGATAAAATAGCTAGGTTATTAGAGCATATACTAAAAGAAAATGCGGTTCTCTGTTATTCAAATTTATCAATAATTGATGATAATGATAATCTTGTGGCTTGTAGCTTTAAAGATGTTAACAAAAGAGTAAAACACATGTATGGTGAAAATCTTTTTAGCTATTTCTTGAGAAGGAATAGTGTAACAGGTTGTACCATGCTTATAAAAGCTGACGTTGCCAAAAAAGCAATTCCATTTTGTCATAAATATTATGTACATGATCATTGGTTAACGTTATATGCATCAACACAGGGCACTATCGCTTATTTGAATAAACCTTTGGTTAAGTATAGAATTCACGATAATAATCAAATAGGAGCAAGTATGTTGGTCGCTGTAAATAGTAGAGAAGATTATATTAATAATAAATTATTAAAAGAAAATAATAAATATGAATATCTATTAAAAGAATTTAAGTTTAACAAAATTCAAAGAGAAAAAATTCAAGCTATGAAAAATTGGACGGAGAGAAGAAAGGTATTTTTCGAAAAGAAAAGTGTTAAGAATACATATTTTATGGTCCGCAGCTTAAGAGAAGACTGGCAATTAATCATTTTTGAGTTGTTTATTAATTTTGCGCCTGATGGAATCGTAAAAAAAGTGTTCAGTAAAATAAAATCATAATATAGGAGCATTACTGTAATGAAGAAATGTGAAGTTTGATACAAAAAGAGCCCCCCTAGTATGATACGAGTGTCCAAGCTTCGAAGCAAAAAGAACCCTGAACGAATACCCAAGGAGGACTCAATTATGAATTATAACCACAACGAAAAAATCTTGCAAATCAACCACGACACGTTAATTATTGGTGTTGATATCGCCAAACGAACCAATTATGCACGTGCTCAGGATGACAGAGGGATTGACCTGACGAAAGCGTTGAAATTCGATAATCGCCATGCTTGGTTTCCGGGCTTTCCTGCAATGGATTCAGAACCTCCAGGAATCCTTCGGAAAAACCAACGTCATCATCGGAATGGAACCGACGGGACACTATTGGTTGCCTCTTGCACATATGCTGGAGGATCATGGCCTGCATTATGTCACAGTTAATACCATGCATGTGAGCCGTTCCAAAGAACTTGATGATAATTCCCCTTCGAAAAACGATGTGAAAGATGCCAAAGTCATCGCTCAGCTCGTGAAAGATGGCCGGTTCTCCGAGCCGGTGCTGCCTGAGAATGTCTATGCCGAGCTGCGCCAGGGGATGAATGTCCATGGTTGGCTCACGGAGCGCCACAATCGCATCAAGGCAAAGATCCAAAACTGGTTCGATCGCTATTTCCCTGAATTCACAGAGGTCTTTAAAGACTGGGAAGGAAAAGCGGCACTTCAGATTCTGGAAATGAACCTCTTGCCACATGAACTGGCTGGGGTGAACGATGACACCATTCTGGACGAAATGAAAAAAGGTGTTTCACGGGCGGTTGGCTTGAAACGCGTGCGTGCCCTGAAGGAAGCTGCTTCAACATCCATTGGAATCCGGACCGGCAGTCGGATGGCGAAGCGTGAATTGGCACTTTTGCTTCAGGAATATCATGAGCTGGGTCAAGAACTTTCTCTCCTTGAAGAGGAGCTCCATGGACTGATCGAACCGATTCCGGGCGCTAAGCAGATGCTTGCGATAAAAGGTGTCGGAGCAATGACCGTTGCCGGTTTTTTCGCAGAAGTTGGTGATTTGAACAACTATGATGATCCACGCCAATTACTTAAGTTAGCGGGACTCAATCTGCGACGAAATGAATCCGGGACCCACAAAGGTCAAACCAGGATTTCCAAACGGGGAAGAAGAAAACTTCGAGCCCTGCTATTCCGCGTTGCCATGCCGTTGTCAGCCAAAAATCAAGCCTTCAAGAAACTGCATGATTATTATCGAAACCGGCCTGCTAATCCCTTGATCGGTAAACAGTCCCTTGTGGCAAACTATTACGCATCTTTTTTGTAATTGGGACAAGACAGTGTGATTTCGATGAAGAACGCATGATTCGTAACATTTCGCATTTCAGAGACACACAGGAAGCTGCCTGACGATTCACGGAATTTAATCTCACGATAAAGGTCCAGAATGAACGACGTTGACAAACGAAGCACGTAGAAGTCGGTCTGTATTTCACCGTACGGGCAGGATGACCTAGCAGAGGAGCATATCCGACCTCCACCTCATGGCCAGGTTGAACGAAGGAATTTTGGAGCATAGACTCTGCGAGACATGGGAGGGTCAACCACCGTGAGTATTGTGGAGATCCACTAGTGCGACCAAATCAACCACCTAAAAAATGGTTATTATGATCCGGTTTAATTATTGGATGGATACACAATTTCCAATTAATTAAAATGATGGTATGAATGTCCATGAAGCTTCGTGTGTTGAAAACAGAAAGTATAGGAATTCGACGATATCGTGAGATATTAGAAGGATTAATTATTTTATAGAGGGAGGTTTTAACATGAAAGGTATAATCCTAGCGGGAGGCTCAGGTACACGCCTTTATCCAATCACCAAATCGATATCAAAACAATTACTACCAATCTATGATAAACCTATGATTTATTATCCACTATCTGTATTAATGCTGTCGGGTATTACAGATATTTTAATTATATCTACACCTGAAGATACTCCACGATTTGAACAATTATTAGGTTCGGGTACTGAAATGGGTTTAAACTTAAATTACGCTGTGCAACCATCTCCGGATGGATTAGCACAAGCTTTTGTCATAGGTGAGGAGTTCATTGGTGATGACTCTGTAGCACTAATTTTAGGAGATAATATCTTCTATGGTCATGAATTTACTAAGATATTAGAAAGGTCAGCTAATTTATCTGAAGGGGGCATAATTTTCGGCTATAACGTAAAAGATCCAGAACGTTTTGGTGTAGTAGAGTTTGATAAATTAGGAAAAGCTATTTCTATAGAAGAAAAACCAAAGGAACCTAAATCTTCATTTGCTGTAACAGGATTGTACTTTTACGATAATGATGTGGTAAAAATAGCGAAATCAATCCAACCATCTGAACGGGGTGAGTTAGAAATCACTTCTATTAATGAAGAGTACTTAAAAAAAGGTAAACTTAAAGTAGAATTACTAGGCCGTGGATTTGCATGGCTCGATACAGGTACGCATGAATCCTTATTGGAGGCTTCTACTTATATCGAAACAGTTGAAAAAAGACAAAGTTTAAAAGTAGCCTGCCTGGAGGAAATTGCCTATCGAAAAGGATACATTTCAAAAACCCAATTATTGGATTTAGCGGAGCCGCTTAAAAAGAATGAGTATGGACAATATTTAATCCGTCTTGCTCATCAACAAATAGATTTACTAGAGCAAGAGGAGGTGTTGGGATGAAAGTAATTGAAACCGACATTAACGATATATGCATCATTGAACCTGCTGTATTCGGAGATCAGCGCGGGTGGTTTATGGAATCCTATTCCTATGAAAAACTTAAAAAAGAGGGGACAGACTTTAATTTCATCCAAGACAATCATTCTTTTTCAGCCCAAAAGGGAGTATTGAGAGGGCTTCATTTTCAACAAAATCCTAAAGCTCAAACGAAATTAATACGATGTACCAGAGGGAAAATTCTTGATGTTGCTGTGGATATTAGGGAAGGTTCGCCAACTTACCTCAAGTGGATAGCCGTTGTTCTTTCTGAAGAAAATAAAAAACAACTTCTAGTACCGAAAGGATTTGCTCATGGTTTTGTTACGTTGACTGAAAATGTGGAAGTGCAATATAAAGTCGATAATGGTTATTCACCAGAGCATGATTGCAGTATACGATACGACGATCCGCAGTTAGATATTGATTGGGGTATAATTAATCCATTGTTGTCAGAAAAAGACTCACAAGCTCCTTTACTTAAAGATTGCGAACATGGTTTTAAATATTGAAGAAATGAGGGAATAGCCTATGAAAGTATTAGTAACAGGTGGAGCAGGGTTTATTGGCAGTAATTATATTTACTATATGCTGAAAAAGTATCAAGAATATAAAATCGTTTGTCTTGATCTATTAACATATGCCGGAAACCTGTCGACGTTAAGGCCAATTATGAATCATCCGAATTTCAGCTTTGTTAAAGGTGATATTTCGGATCGTCAGTTCGTAAATGATCTTTTTGAAAAAGAACAGTTCGATTATGTTGTGAATTTCGCTGCTGAATCGCATGTTGATCGCTCAATAAAAGACCCGGATATCTTTTTGAAGACAAACATCATCGGGACGCAGGTGTTAATGGAAGCAGCGAGAACACATGGCATCGTTCGATATCACCAAGTTTCTACAGATGAAGTGTATGGAGATTTGCCTTTGGACAGACCGGACTTGTTTTTCACTGAAACGACTCCGATTCATACGTCTTCTCCTTATTCAGCTTCCAAGGCTTCAGCAGATCTCCTAATTCAAGCCTATAACCGAACGTTTAATCTTCCAATTACAATCTCCCGCTGCTCAAATAACTATGGCCCATATCATTTTCCGGAGAAGTTAATTCCGCTTATGATTTCCCGAGCTCTGAACGATCAATCCTTACCGGTATATGGTCAAGGTGACAATGTTCGGGACTGGCTATATGTTGAAGACCACTGCGCTGCGATTGATTTGATTCTTCATAACGGAACAGATGGAGAAGTATATAACATAGGTGGTCATAATGAACGAACAAATCTTGAAGTCGTGAAGACGATCTTAAAAGAACTGAATAAGCCGGAATCACTTATCACATTTGTCGAAGACCGCGCTGGACACGATAGACGTTACGCAATTGATCCTGCCAAGGTGGGTGGAGAGTTGGGATGGAAACCGGAAACATCATTTGAGAAGGGGATCAAAGAAACTATCCAGTGGTATGTGGATAATCAAAAATGGTGGGAAGAAATTATTAATGGGAACTATCAGGATTATTACCAAGCCATGTATAGTAACAATCAAGGTGGGAGCATATGAAAGTATTAGTAACAGGTGCAGGTGGACAAGTTGGTCATGATGTGATGAATCGATTGCAACAAGAACAGATTAAATGCATAGGGACAACGCGCGAAGAGCTGGATATAACAGATGAAACGAAAACGAAAAACGTCCTCAAGAAATGTAATCCGGACGTTGTGATTCATTGTGCGGCTTATACCGCAGTTGATAAGGCTGAAGATGAGAAGGAACTTTGCTGTAAAGTGAATGTGCAGGGAACTAGGCATGTTGCCAAGGCCTGCAAAGAGATAGATGCAAAGATGGTATATATAAGCACAGATTATGTGTTTAACGGTGAAGGCGAAATCCCATTCGAAGTAACCGATCAACCTGATCCGATTAATTACTATGGACAGACAAAATATGAAGGTGAACTCGAGGTTCAAGATCTTTTGGAAAAGTATTTTATCGTGCGGATTTCTTGGGTGTTTGGAGAGAACGGCAATAATTTCGTAAAGACGATGCTCCGACTGGGTAAGGAGCGGGGTGAGATTTCTGTTGTATCAGATCAAATCGGTTCTCCGACGTATACATATGATCTTGCAAAGCTACTGGTGGAAATGATTCAAACCGATCGATTCGGAATTTATCATGCGACGAATGAAGGCTACTGCAGCTGGTATGGTTTTTCAAAAGAAATTTTTCGTTTATCAGGTATGCAGGTAAAGGTAAATGAAGTAGCGAGTACCGAGTATCCTACACCTGCTAAAAGACCTTTGAATTCGAGAATGAGTAAAGAAATACTGTATAAAAATAAATTACCTCACTGGGAGGAAGGTTTGAAGCACTTTATGAATCAAATTTAAATACCCCCTGATTTTTAACGTCATTACTATTTTAATTGTTACATAGTATATTTATGCTTTTGCATTTATTGATCAGATGAAATTGTAAAACGTTTTTCTAAAATAGCGTATGAAAGGATTTTATATTTATGCAAGTGAGTGTAGTGATACCTACTTATAATAGAAGTAATACATTAACTAGAGCAATAAACAGTGTTCTAAAACAAACTTACCCAGTAAAAGAAATTATAATTGTTGATGACAATTCGAGTGATAATACTTCTGAAGTTATTGAAACCTTTAAAGACCCTAGAATTAGATACCTTGTTAATAAAGAAAATCAAGGAGGCGCTTTTTCAAGAAATAGAGGGATAGTTGCCTCGGAAGGTGATGTAATTGCTTTTCAAGATAGTGATGATGAATGGGTCAAAGAAAAATTAGAATTACAAATGCCATTTATAGATAAAGGCACCGCGGATGTTGTGTGTAGTTCATATAATCAAATCATTCAAAAAAAATCTAATAAAATTCCTCAATTTGATGTTAAGGAGGATGAAGATTTTTATACAAAATTACTTTGGGGAAATTTTATAGGAACTCCTACTATAGTAGCTAAAAAAAATGTTTTAATTAGTGAGATGTTTGATGAGTCTCTTCCAAGATTTCAAGATTGGGAGTTAATGATAAGGATCTCACATAAGTATAAAATAGCATTTATCAATTCACCTTTAGTAGATGCTTATCTTCAAAATAATAGTCTTACAAGAAATGATTTAAATGGTATAAAAGCTTTAGAAATTATTATGCTTAAGCAGAACCAATTTTTTATTGAAAACAATGAGTTGAAATCTCATTACTATAGAATGATGGCTTTATTATCTTTTGACTCTAAGAAAAATCAAAAAAAATATTTTTCTCAAGCATATATGCTAAATAATAAGAATTTGAAGTTAACAATAGATTTTCTGCTTTCACAATTTAACTTGTTTCGATTGATTGAAATTATTCATAAATATAAGAGAAGATAACACTTTTGTTGGGGGGCAGGATAATGACGGCACTGTATGAAAAAATATTAAATAAAAAAGAAAAGATTTCTGTAATTGGTTTAGGTTATGTCGGAATGCCATTGGCTGTAGCTTTTGCTAAAAAAGCCCCAGTTATTGGTTTTGACTTAAACGAATCAAAAATAGCATCATATAAACTGGGGACCGATCCTACAAACGAAGTAGGAAATGATGCAATTCAACAGAGTGAAGTGGAGTTTACCTCAGATGAAAAAAAACTACAAGATGCAAGGTTTCATATTGTTGCTGTTCCTACTCCTATAAATTCAGACAAGACTCCAGATCTTACTCCGGTGGAAGGCGCAAGTACTATTGTTGGGAGAAATTTAATAAAAGGATCAATTGTTGTTTTTGAGTCCACTGTATATCCAGGCGTTACTGAGGATATATGTATCCCTATTTTAGAAAAAGAATCAGGTTTGGAATGTGGAATTGACTTCAAGGTTGGTTACTCTCCAGAAAGAATTAATCCTGGGGATAAAGTGAATACACTTGAGAGAATAGTGAAAATCGTATCTGGTGGAGATGATCAAGTTTTAGGTGAAATCTCTAAAATTTATGAATTAGTAATTGAAGCAGGTGTTCATAAAGCTAGCTCTATAAAAGTAGCTGAGGCCGCAAAGGTTGTGGAAAATAGCCAGCGTGATATTAATATTGCTTTTATGAATGAACTTGCTATAGTGTTTGACAGGATGGGGATTGACACTAAAGATGTTATTGAAGCGATGAATACAAAATGGAATGCAATTAAATTCTATCCAGGGCTTGTAGGTGGGCATTGTATTGGAGTTGACCCGTATTATTTCTTATACGAAGCTGAAAAACTAGGCTATCATAGCCAGATTATTCTGTCTGGTAGAAAAATAAACGATGGAATGGGTGAATTTGTAGCTGATGCAATTATTAAAAAGTTGATTCTTGCAAATAAAGTAGTAAAACAAGCTAATGTTGTTTTACTTGGTTTGACATTTAAAGAGAATTGTCCTGATATAAGGAATTCAAAAGTTATGGATATTATAGTGAGATTGCAAGAATATGGAATAGATCCAATAATAGTTGATCCACTAGCTAATGTTAACCATGCAAAACATGAGTATGATATTGATTTAGTGCAACTTGAAGATGTCAAAGAAGCTGATTGTCTTGTCTTTGCAGTTGCACATGATGAATTTAGAGCTTTAAGTTGGGATCAAACACACCGATTTTTCAAAGATAATACCAAAGAAGAAAAAATAATAATAGATGTGAAAAGTATATTTGAAAGAGAAGAAGTTAAGCGTATGGGATATCATTATTGGCGGTTATAATTTTATTGAAGGCATCATGCTCGAATAGCGGATTGGCGCGAGCTGAAATAATCCGTCATTCGGCTATGGGAGCTATTGTCCACTAAAAACACGAAGCAATTTCTCGGCAACTATGAAGACGTGCCGAATAACATCATCGGTCCGATTATCGATACAAGCCGTACACTAAAGGCCCATGCGACGGAGATAATCCTCCGCCAAAAGTCGAAGATGGCCAGCATCTAACGCTTGACAACGAAGGACAATTCCGACAACCTCCCTATAGTACGCCCTCCACGATATTATAAAACGTCTTTAGACAAGAAATGGGGGTAGGTGAGTCCTCGTCTTGAGCCAGCAATGATGAAATGCGCGTTCTACAATTTACGTGTGGTTAATGACTTTGAGCAGTTTAAAGAAGAAGCAACCGTTATAGTCGCATATCGACTGAATGGAAACTGTTGAGTTTGAATAATAAAGTGTATATGAGGGATTTTGATGTGTGGGACTAAGTGATAGGAAGAAGAGTTGAAGGTCGATGATGAATAGGCTGAAAAATGTATTGAGAAAAAAGTTTGTGAAAAATGTCATGATGGTTGCTACTGGTACTTTAGGCGCTCAGGCGATCACTTTATTATTTGCACCAATTATCACCAGGTTATATGGACCTGAAGTTTACGGGATCTTGGGTGTATTTAATACGATGGTTTCGATGATCGTTCCCGTGGCTGCCTTGACTATACCGGTAGCTATAGTATTGCCTAAAGAAGATCGTAGTGCCCTGTCACTGGCAAAACTTGCAATTTTGATTGCAGGTTTTGTGTCGGTCATTATGTTGATAATAGTATTATTTTTTCAGGATTTTATACTAGATGTCTTTAATATAAAAGAGCTGTCACTTTACATATTGTTAGTTCCGTTGGTTGTTCTTTTGTCTGCGTTAATGCAGGTTGGTGAACAATGGTTGATACGAAAAAAAGAATTTAAATCAACAGCGAAAGCAGCATTTTTACATTCATTATTATTAAACATCACAAAAACTGCTGGTGGTCTTTGGCTTCCTGTTGCTGGAGTATTAGTGACAATTGCAGCTTTCGGAAATGGGATAAAAGCACTTTTATTATATTATTTCACTAGAAAAGAAGATCCTACTATCTCCTCAAAATTAACCGACTTTTCAGATGAACGATTGCGAATGAAAGATGTATTTATAGAACATAAGGATTTTCCGATATTCAGAGCTCCCCAGGTGTTTATCAATGCCGTTTCACAAGGACTGCCTGTGATGATGTTAACCGCATTCTTTGGCCCGGCTGCCGCTGGTTTCTATTCAATTGGAAAGACTGTTCTGGGATTACCGAGTGCACTTATTGGTAAAGCTGTAGGAGATGTATTTTATCCTAGAATTGCCGAAGCATCAAATACGGGTGAAAATTTATCGGCTTTGATCATTAAATCAACATTAGGATTGGCGGTAGTAGGGATCTTACCCTTTGGCATCGTGATTGCATTTGGTCCAATGTTATTTGGTTTTGTTTTTGGTGCTGATTGGGTCACGGCAGGTGAGTATGCTCGCTGGATATCGCTTTGGAGTTATTTCCTATTTATGAATCAGCCTACGATTAAAGCGTTGCCTGTGTTATCTGCACAGGCTTTTCATTTGAAATTCACGATGGTCACTTTAATTACCCGTTCGATTGCTCTTGCTTTAGGCTATTATTTATTTCAAAGTGATGTGGTTGCAGTTGCACTATTCAGTATTACGGGTGGTTTATTAAATATTGCATTGATATTAATAACGATTGGGATTAGTCGTAAATTCGATTTAGAAAGAGGCGTTTAATGTGACAAAGATATTTATCGGTGGTGATATAGTCAACTATCAGAATGAATCCGGTTTATTATTTTCTGATGAATTAGAATATATCATTAAACAAAGCAACTATGCCATTTGTAATTTTGAAGCGCCAATTAGTGGCTTCGGAAATCCAATCAAGAAATCGGGTCCTCATCACAGTCAACTTTCATCTACGCTAAATGGTTTGAAGAAGCAAGGGATGAATATGGTGTGTTTGGCAAATAATCATATGATGGATTATGGTGCTGATGGAATGAAAAAGACCAAAGAATTTGCTGAATCAATAGGTTTATCCACAGTGGGATCAGGGATGGATATTGAAGAGGCGTATGCTCCACAAATCGTTGAGATCGGTGATAAGAAAATTGCAATTATTAATGCATGCGAAGCACAGTTTGGTGTGATAGATTATTTTGCGGAAAATGAAGCATCTTTAGGGTACGCTTGGATAAATCATAGTCGCATCGATCTATCTATATTGAAGTGCAAACAGAAATATGATCATGTCATTGTTGTTGCTCATGCGGGTTTAGAGCATTACTCTATACCACAACGGGAATGGAGAGTACGTTACAAATCTTTAATTGATCTTGGAGCAGATGCAGTCATTGCTTCACACCCTCATGTACCTCAAGGTTATGAAAAATATAATGGAGGAGTTATTGCATACAGCTTGGGGAATTTTTATTTCGACTCGAAGAATTATGTGAATAAGAAAGGCCATACTTATTCTGTCATACTGGATTTTGCAGATAATGAAGTGAACCTTACGCCGATTTTCCACCACAAAGAAAATCAAACCGTTGTATTGTCTAAAGAGGAAGAAAGAATTAATATCGATGAATTAAACAAAATGCTTGAAGATCCATATGATGAAAAACATGAAGAAATGGTATTGAGTGCGTATCAATCAGTTGGCAAGAATTTTAATTATTCAATTTCTCCATTCCCTGTATATGGGGGGGTTATTAAATCCTTGTTAAGAATGTTGAAAAGAATAATTATGTTTTTGCTGAAACGAAAACGAACGGATAAAACCCTGCTTTCACTTCATTTGTTTCGGAATGAAGCATATTATTATGTGATTCGGAATGCATTGGAAATTAAAAACAGAAGGTGAGATACAGATGAGCGATTTCATTTATAGCAATACCTATATTGATGAGGAACAGATAAAACTCAGCTTTCAAGAAATATATGGAAATGATCATAACCTTATTCATTTGTTCAATGGCAGTTGGGGAAGCTTTGCGTTTTTATCAAATCATTATGAAGGGTTTGATTATTATGAGACCGATGATCAAATAACTGCTATGTTGGGAGGACCACTGCTCGATTTTGCAGGTTTAACCGATTTGAGCATTTCTGAAAATGAGAAAACTAAAGCTATTTCTTTACGTTATTCTCAAGAGAATATGAGTTGGGACAATGATCTAAATGGTCCGTTTCAATTTATATATATTAATAAACGGAGTGGGGAAATCACTGTTGTAACAGATATGATGTCGTTTATTCCTGCATACGAATACTCCGATGATAAATGCTTAATGATCTCATCTCATCTTTCTTTAATAAAGGCATGCAAGCCAGAATTAATTTTGGATCAAACGTCAGTTGGAGATTTTGTATTACACAGTATCGTCACTTATCCGTATACAATGTATAAGGGTGTGTACCAACTGCAACCTGCGTCAGTTCATCAGTATCACTGTGAGGCAGGGAAACAACATAAGGAGCCTTATTGGGTCCCGTATGAATCAAATGCATATAAATCATTAAATGAAGCAGCTCAGGATTTAAAGAATTCATTGGACGATTATGTGAAGAATGTGATTGCCGATCATAAACAAGTAGCTCAGTTTATCAGTGGTGGAGAAGATTCTCGGTCAATATCAAGTATCATTAGGCAATTCACCAGAAGTCGATCGTTTATTTTTCTTGATCAAATGAACAGGGAAGGCCGGGTAGCAAAGAAAGCGGCTGAAGCCTACGGTATTGAATTCAATCTGGTACAAAGAGACAAGTTACATTACTTAAACATTCTTGAAGAAGGAAGCCAGCTTGTAGGTCACGGCGCTCAATATACACATGCGCATTCATTGGGATTACATAATAAGTGCGGTCTATCGAAATATCCGGCGGTTTTTGGTGGGCTTTTTTCAGATGCGCTATTAAAAGGAGCTAGAATAAAAAAAGTGAGAGGGATAGGACGATTTCCATTCCTTCCTCAGATCAAAGATAAAATGTATAACCCTGAAAAGGTTAAAAATACTTCTGCTTTAAAGAAGGAAATAATTGGAAAAATTGAAGAAAGGCGCAAGGAGCATCTGAGTTATATTAAAGAATTCAGAAAAGAATCGGCTTCTGAATGGTTTGAGTTATGGCCCAGTTCCATGAATTTAAACATTGTAAATATTCATGTGAATCGACGACTTTTTCAAAGTTATGAACCGTTTATGTCAAACGATGTTGTAAAAATTTCTGCATTGGTCCCTCAAAAATGGAAGAAAAACCGCAAGCTATTCCATAGAGCAATGCAACCGCATCTGAAGAAAACAAAATGGTTAAAACATGGTGATGGCCGTCTCCCATACTTCCCTTGGTATGTGAACAGCTTTGTACAGTTCTTTTTCTGGAGCATCGATCTAATTGGCAGGAAGACGAAAGTATCTAAAATACATCCCGGTCCTTGGGGAGATTCTAATAATATTAAGATTAGTGAGGAATACCAAGAAAAAATCCAATCAAATAATGAGCTCTATAAGAGTATAAATCAGTCATTTACATTCAAATTATTGAATGAATTGTTTACAGGTAATAACTTGCGACTAGATAATCAATTAAACTTATTACAAACATTACATTTGATAAAATTGGAATCAAATCGAAATTTTTATAGAGATGAAAAAGTTGAATCGTGAGCTGAAGTAGGCATTTCAAGCCCGTTGTAGATTGCAAGAAAAAAGTGGGTCTTATTCATTTTTGGGGATTGAACTCGCGTCCCTTCCTAACCAGGTAAATGCCATTTTAAAATCCGTGTTATTTACTGGGACCGATAAAGCATTCGTATGCGTAACAGATGAAATGACGCTCGTCCATAAAGAAGGCGTTTAATCATTTTTAAACGATTGACCTGCCCTTCCACGTAACCATTGCTGTCTTCGTTCATGAGTGCATGAAGGGTCGGTTGAAAATCCGTTAACAGCCTGTTGATGAACGCTTTGGTTAATGGATCCTCCCGGTTTTTTTCGAATAAAATAAGCGAACGGAAGCCTTCGGCATCCCGATCGGTAACACAGGCACGGAACGAAGTGAGAAAAGCATAAAACGGACCGAGTACGGGATACTGTTGAAGAATGTCGTTGATGGCATTCCGCTTTTCCTTTTCTGCCAGCGGATTCTGCCAAAGTAGTCTCCGGATCGTTCTACGCGAATAGTAAGCCTGCGCGTGAAACGGTTGTCCCTGCTTTTTCTTTTTCCGAAATTCTGTGCCGAAGACCCGAACCGCACCGTAGGTGCCTTGATAACCGTATTGAGTGGTTAATACCGTGTAAATGGTTTTGATGCTCTCTCCGCTTTCGATCATAGAGATAACATGCTCTTGATGGGCGTCCAGCGGTTTGGGGCGCTTACCTCGATGAGCCGAAGGCGGTTCCTGTATAGCGAGATATCTCCTCACGGTCACCCAGCTGCACGAAATTGTTTTTGCGATGCGACGAAGAGAATATCCCTGCTTTTGCAGGCGTTTTGCTTCCTGGATCAGTGCCCATTTTTGCTCGGCATTTTCTCTCTGGCGTCTTTCCTGCTTCGTTTCTTTGATGAGGATGGGACTTCCCAGGATTTCCAGCTTTTCCTCTCTTTTTATTCGTGCAGGGAGCACCTTTCTCATGACCTGGGCATGAAGGGTTCATAAATTTTGAATGAGATGGAACCGGTCATGAATATGGTAGAGATCCGTCCGTATTTCCTCCATCGCTTCCTTGAATCGGGAATACCTGTCCCGGGTGATGAGAGTGATTTCCGGATGCGCTTGAAGCCACTTCTGAATCGTTTATTTCTCCCGGTCCGGAAGCATTTCCATGGGCTGGTGGGTTCTAGCGTCACCAATCAAAAGCTCATACCGATGCCCTTTTTTCCAGGCGAAATCATCCATGCCGACGAAAGGGGCTGCACGCTTCTGAGATTTCTGTTTGATGCAGTAGACGCAGCAGCGTATCATGACGGACATCCATACCGATTTTCTGACAGAGGTTCGATGCCTGGACACCATTGGTCGAAAACGCAAGGGTGCGCAGCATGTCCTCCAGCCGCCAGGTGCGTCGCTTCGATGGCAGAAGCCAGTCATACCGTTCCGTAAACACCCTTCGGGTACATTCCGTATTGATACAAAAAACCATTTCTGTGTGCGAAGGTACAGCAACACGGGCTTCCCCTGGATCGGGAGATCATGAATAACCCGCATGTAGGAGCTGTGTTTTTTAGGAGAGCTTCGTTGACATAATGGACAGGCAGACGCCCTGGTTTCTTGTGCGACAACAAAGACAAAAGAGTCAGGGGTTTCCAATTTATGCAGCACGTGAAGGTGCTCATGCAGCGGGACAGAAAGAATCGTCATGATCCTCATTCTCCTTTTTATTATCTATATACCCACTTGGCGTCAAGCGTTCCCCAAAAATGAATAAGACCCATTTTTCTCTTGCCAAATACAGTCTAGTTTTCCTCTCTTGTTTCGATAATGAACCCTCAATGGATGGGTGTTCCAAATAATTTGATGGAATAAGAACTTTTATAAAGCTTCAAAAGAAACCGTAGCACTCACAGTGGGCCAGGCGCTCGTAATGCACATGATGTGACAGCCCCCCCCCTCTCTGCTCCTCAGCTGTTTCCTCAATTGAAACCTCCTATGATCGGCAGCGCTTTATCCCTGACTGTTTATAGCAAACTCCCTCCCCAAGCTACACAACATTAACGTATACTACAACTAAACCGTAAGTATACATCCCTCTGGATTCTCACCTTTTTCTCTCTTCTTCCTGAAAGAATCAGATTTTTTAGACGAAGACCTTGTAACGTTTATGCATTTCGCATATAATGAAACCACAAAAGGTTATGATGTTTTTAAAAAGGTACCTAAAGGTGGTTTTGTTTATGCCCGCTGTTTCTTTATCCGATGAACGTATCCCTCTTCAACATCTTACTTCCAGCCGTTTTACGAAATACGGAACGCTTTTAGATGCAGACGCTTTTCAAGCAGCTGTTCCTGCACTGCAGAGAAAAGCGATGCCGGAAGCCGGTAACGTGTATGTGGCCTCTGATCCGTCACTGGAAGACGATTCGTCTCTTGTGCAGGAAGCGGAAACCGTTTTCGGTGAAATGGATATTCAGGTCGGCTACTGCAACGGTTATACAAACGCTGTGAATGCGCTGGAATACCATAAGTCTAGTGAAATCAACGTGGCCGCCACGGACTTTATTCTCTGTCTTGGACGGCTGGAAAAAGGCAAGTCGACGTTTGACTTAAATCAGGCGGAATTCTTCTACGTGAAAAAGGGCGAAGCATTTGAGCTGTACCCGGAAGTGCTTCATTTTGCGCCGATGGCGGTCTGCGGGGACGGCTTTCAATGTCTCGTTATTCTGCCGAGGGGGACGAATGAGGAATTAACCCGGGAAGCGAGCCGCAGGCAGGATCCGGTGTTATTTAAGAAAAACAAGTGGCTGCTTGCGCACCCGGAACGCGATGTGCTGATTGATCAGGGTGCGGTGCCGGGATTACTGGGAGACAATATTTACGTGAAGGGGAGGCAGTGACATGACAGAATCCATTAACGTGAAAACAGGTGAACGGTCGTTTTCTGTTCAGATCAACGGAAAGGAGATCATCCGCCACACAGACGAGGCCCCGTTTCTCTATATCGGAAAGGGTCAGGAAACGATGGAGATGTACCGGGGAAACTTTGACATTGATGACTATGTGATCGAACGGGTGCCGCTCCGCGTACATACACTGACAGAAACAGCAGATGGGTTTCAGGCGGAACTCACGGACGGAACGGAACCGGTTCTTTCGGTCATTGCTGCGCTGGAGAAAGACCGCTTTACATTTACATTCAATTGTAAGCGCAATCATAACCGTTTCTGGATGCGCCTTGTGTCACACGAGGATGAGAAAGTGTACGGCGGCGGGGAGCAGCTCTCCTACTTGAACTTAAAAGGAAGAAACTTTCCGCTCTGGACGTCCGAGCCGGGTGTCGGCAGAAACAAAAGCACGTATACGACGTGGCAGGCGGACGTGAAGGATAAAGCAGGCGGCGATTATTACAACACGAACTATCCGCAGCCGACGTTTATTTCCTCCGAGCGCTACATGGCGCACATGAATACGACCGCCTACGCCGACTTTGATTTCTCGAACGAGTCGTTTCATGAACTGCAGGCGTGGGAGATTCCGGAGTCAGTGGAATTCACCGCCGGCAGTACGTACCTGAATCTGCTGGAGAAAGTGAAAGACCGGTTCGGGACGCAGCCGGAGCTTCCGGAATGGACGTACAACGGCATGTGGCTCGGCATTCAGGGCGGCACCGATGTCGTTGAAGAAAAGCTGGCCAAGGCCGAGCGTCACGGCATTCAGGTCAGCGGCGTCTGGTGTCAGGACTGGCAGGGGAAACGGGTCACGTCCTTTGGGAAGCGGCTCATGTGGAACTGGATCTGGAATGAAGAAATGTATCCCGGCCTGGATAAAAAAATCTGGGAGTGGAAAGAAAAAGGGATCCGCTTTCTCGGCTATATCAATCCGTATGTGGCTGTTGAAGGCCATTTGTTCAAGCAGGCAGAGGAGAATGGATACCTCGCATTAAAAACGGACGGCTCCACGTACGTCGTCGATTTCGGCGAGTTCTACTGTGGTGTCGTTGACTTTACGAACCCGGAGGCATCGGAGTGGTACAAGCAGGTGATAAAGACGAACATGATCGACTTCGGTCTGGACGGCTGGATGGCGGACTTCGGTGAGTACCTGCCGACAGACGTCGTGCTGCATAACGGCGCTTCGGCACATAAGGAGCACAATGCCTGGCCGATACGCTGGGGAAACGTGAACCGGGAAGCGATTGAAGAAGCCGGCAGAGAGAACGACATCGTCTACTTCATGCGGGCCGGCTATACCGGCATTCAGACGGCGTGCCCGCTTTTGTGGGGCGGCGATCAAAGCGTCATCTGGGAGCGGGACGACGGACTGGCTTCGGTGATCCCGGCAGCTCTTTCTGCCGGCATGACCGGATGCGGCATCCACCACAGCGACATCGGGGGCTATACGAGTCTTCACGGCAACAAGCGGGACAAGGAACTTCTTCTCCGCTGGGTGGAGATGGCGGCGTTTACGCCGGTGATGCGGACGCACGAAGGCAACCGGCCGGATGACTGCTTCCAGTTTGACGGAGATGACGAAACGCTCGATGTGTTCGGTTATTTCTCCAGGGTGTACGTGCATTTAAAGCCGTATTTAAAAAAGCTCGTGAAAGAAAACGCGGAAGCCGGAATTCCGGTGCAGCGGCCACTGTTTCTTCATTATGAGGCGGATGAGACGGCGTATGACATTCAGTACCAGTACCTCCTCGGAAAAGATGTGCTCGTTGCGCCCGTGATCGATCAGGGCGCGGACAGCCGGGAGCTGTATCTGCCGGAGGATGAGTGGGTGCACGTCTGGAGCGGAGAGACGTTTACCGGCGGCTGGGTAGAAGTGGATGCGCCGCTCGGAAAACCACCGGTGTTCTACCGGAAACAGGCGGAGGACGCTTCATTGTTTCAAGCGATTCACACATTGACTTAACCAGGAGGGACGCATATGCTTACCGTTTTATATTTACCGATTGCGCGCAAAACGTTTAACACCGACGTCGCCGATACGCTGCGTCAGGAAACCGAAGAGCTGCTTCAGGAGACGGTGGAACTGATCAGCCCGATGGAATTGATGACGTCCCCGGATGACTTGGACGCGTTTCTGCAGGACGTATCGAGTCCGCCGGATGCGATTGTGTACCAGAGTCTCACGTTTGCGGACGGGGAATTTATTCAGGCCGCGGTAGACCGATACAGCATTCCGGTCATCGTCTGGTCGGTCCGGGAGCCGGAGGTCGGCGGCCGTCTGCAGCTTAATTCCTTAACGGGAGGAAACAGTACGTCGCACGTTCTCCGGAGCAACAGTCATCCGTACAGTTTTCTGTTCGGAAATCCGGATGAAGCAGCAGTGCAGGAAAGGCTCGGCTCGCTTTTTCGCGTCATGGATACGGTGAAGCAGGTGAAATCATTAAATATCGGCGTCATCGGCGAACATCCGCCCGGGTTCTATTTCTCCGGCACCGATACCGGAGAGCTTCACGACGTGTTCGGTGCGAAGGTGACGACGGTCGATCTGTACGATGCGTTTGCAAGAGCGAAGGACGTCCCGGAAGAGAGGTGGCTTCCGGAAGTGGAGACAGCGGAAAAGCAGGTGCTGACGCTGAACCGGGATGATGCGACCGTGCAGCGGTTCGCCCAGTTTACGTCCGCGATGCGCGAGTATATTGCTGAAGAAAACTTGTCGGCGCTCGCGATCCGCTGCTGGCCGGACTTCTTTAACGAGCTCGGCGCGGCGGCGTGTTCGACGCTTTCCCACTTAACGGAGGAGAGCATGGTGTCTGCATGTGAGTCGGATATTCACGGCGCGCTTTCCATGTTTATCTTAAACCGTCTGTCAGCCGGACGGGCACCGTACCTCGGCGACATGGTTCATGTGAACGAGGAAAACAATGCGCTCGTCTTCTGGCACTGCGGCGCCGGCGCGTATTCGCTCGCCCGCGAAGCAACAGGAGCGCAGCCTGGCGTACATCCGAACCGGAAGCTCGGTTTTACGATGGAATTCGGGTTAAAGGCAGGCGAAGTCACGCTGTTCCGCGTCGGTCATACACCGGAAGGGTACCGGCTGCTCGTGTTTAAAGGCGAAGCGCTGGATGTACCGCAGCGGTTCAACGGAACAACGGTCGAGATCGGGCTCAAACAGCCGGTTCACAGCGTGATGCAGGAGCTGATGGAGGAAGGGTTTGAGCCGCACTACGCCCTCGTTCACGCGGATGTGACGAAAGAGATCCGTGAAATCGGAAGGCTGTTTAACCTTCCAGTTGTAGAAATCGAAGCGTAAGGGGGGCGGGTAGATGAGGGTAGCCATTGGTCAGGCAGGAGGACCGACTTCTGTCATTAACGAAAGCCTCGCCTCCTTCGTATCGACTTTTTCAGATGACGATATCTATTTAGTACTTAACGGATATGAAGGGCTGGCGACCAATCAAATGAAAGCGATGGGAGAGATGCAGCGGGAAACGATCGAGCGGAGCAGAGGGGAACCCGGAGCGGTTCTTGGCTCCGGCCGGTATGATTTCAGCCCCGCTCTTCAGAAACAGGCACTTGCCTATCTGATGGAGCGTCGCATCGAAGCGCTCGTTTTCATCGGGGGAAATGGGACGATGAGTGCGCTTCATGCGGTGCAGCACCTGGCGGAGGAGGCCGGTTATCCACTCAAGGTGATCGGCATTCCGAAGACGGTGGATAACGATATTGCAGGGATCGATCATGCGCCGGGATTTGGGAGTGCGGCGAAATATGTCGCGCAGAGCGCCCGGTATTCCAAGATGGATCTGCAGGCGATGCGCAACTTTGAGCAGGTGCGTATTCTCGAGACGATGGGAAGAAACGTCGGCTGGCTCGCGCAGGCGTCGGGATATGGCATGACAGAAGAAGCCGGTCCGGATGCGATTTATGTGCCGGAGCGGGAATACAGCCTGGAGACGATTCTCGGTGACGTGCGGCGTGCCTGGAAGGAGAAGGGCTACTGCCTGCTCGTGATCAGCGAGGGAGTGACGATCAACAACCAGCAGACGGCGCTGTCGAATTCCCGGGGGCGGACGATTCTCGGCGGGGTGTCCAAAGTGATTGAAGAGGCGGTGCGGGAGAAGCTGGAGCTCGTCTCGCGCGCGGAGCAGCTCGGGATGAACCAGCGCTGCTACTACCCGGCGGTGTCGAAGGTGGATCAGCAGGAAGCGGCGGCGGTCGGGACGTATGCTGCCAAATTAGTACAGAATGGAGAAAGCGGATTTATGGTCGGGGTCCATCGTCATGATACAATGAACTACAAAGCGGAATTAACTCGCGTTCCGCTGCAAATTGTGAGCGATGGAGGTGAACGACTGCTTCCTGATACCTATATTGAGGAGAGAAAAGCGTATAACGAATGGCTGGAAGGGATTATCGACCTTCCGCCTGTCTCCACTCAAACCCAGGCCGGAAGCAGCTCAATCTTATGAAAAAACAAATGGAAAAGCTGGATCATTCGAAAGGGTCTTTGTATTTACAGATTAAAGATATCCTGATCGACCGCATTCAAAAGCAGTACTGGGAGCCGAACAAACTCATTCCGACAGAGCAGGAATTAATGGAAGAATTCGGTGTGAGCCGAACGACGATCCGTCAGGCGATTCAAATTCTCGTGCAGAACGGGCTGCTGGAGAAAAAGCAGGGTCGGGGAACGGTCGTGAAACCGCAGCGTCTGCAGGGAAGTCTTGGACGGCTGAAAGGGTTTGCTGAAGAGGTCATTGAAAGCGGCCGGGTGCCGCGTTCGAAAACGCTCCGTGCCGAATTCCGGGAAGACCTGTATCAGGAAAAAACGGTGCTGATGCTGCAGCCGCATGAAAAGGTGCTTCTCGTGGAGCGGATCCGTTTTGCGGACGAGACGCCGATTGCTCTGGAGCGGACGGTGTGGCCGGAAGCGATTGGAAAGCTATTGATCGATGAAAATCTCGATGAAGCGAAATATTACGAAATTCTGGAGTCCCACAACATCTGGTTAAAGCGTGCGTCGGAGCAGATTAAGTCGATTAACTCCACGCTGCTGGAGGCTGACTACTTAGGTATCCGCGGAGGCGAAGCGCTGCTCGAGATGACGAGACTGAGTTTCGGCGTGGACGATAAGCCGATTGAATTTACAAAAACGAAATACCGGGGCGATCAATACCAGTACCACATTGATCTGGAGCGGTAAAGGAGGGCCACGTTGGCATATATTTCAGGGAAAACCATGTTGGAGAACGCGTACAAAGAAGGCTACGGTGTCGGTGCGTTCAGCGCACACAATGCGGAAACAATTCAAGGTATTTTGGAAGCGGCGGAGCAGATGAAATCGCCGATCATGATTCAGGTCGGGCAGAAAGTTATTCAAAATGTCGGCCTGGAACCGATGAAAGCGCTCATCGACATTTACATGAAAGACGTCACGGTACCGGTCGCTGTCCATCTCGATCACTGCCGCGATCTCGGACAGGCGATGAAGGCGATCCAGCTCGGGTTTCAATCGGTGATGTTTGACGGCTCGGCGCTGTCCTTTGAGGAGAATGCGGAAAAAACGAAGCTCGTAGCAGATGCGGCGTCCCATCTCGGTATCGGCAGCGAAGGAGAAATCGGCAAAATCGGCGGCACGGAAGATGATATTACGGTCGATGAGAAAGATGCCCAGATTACGTCGGAGGAAGAAGCGCTGGCTTTTGCAGATCGGAGCCGCGTGGACTACCTTGCCCTTTCAATCGGCACGGCCCACGGCATTTACAAGCAGGAGCCGGAGCTTGCGTTTGACCGGATCGAGGAGATTTCGAAGTCGCTGAATAAACCGCTCGTCATGCACGGTGGCTCCGACGTTCCGGATGCGGATGTGAAGAAGGCAATTGGCCTCGGCATTGCGAAAATCAACGTCGATACCGAGCTGCGCGTCGCTTTCACGGAAGGGATGAAGCAGTGCCTTCAGGACAATCCGAACGAGTACCATCTGGCGCATTCACTCGGTGCCGGTAAAGAAGCCATGATCGATAAAGTGAAAGAGAAGATCCGCGTGTTCGGAAGTGAGAACAAGGCGCGTACGTATTGAATAAAAGGTCGTAACAAATTTTAAAATGAGGTGATCTATCATGACGGTAACGTATGGACAGTGGACGAACAATGCGTATACAAGTTCGACGGACAGTATTGGTGTCATGAACAAGTTTACAGACGAAGTCATTGCAGAGGTCGGCGTGGCTTCAAAAGCCGATTTCGACAGCATGGTTGACTCTGCGGAGAACGTATCTGCTTCCCCGCTCCCGCCGTACAAGCGGTTTGAAATCTTAAAAAAGGCGTCGGAACTTTTAAAGGAAAAGCAGCATGAATTTGCGGAAGTGATCGCCAAGGAAGTAGGCAAGTCGATCACGGAGGCGACAGGGGAAGCCGGAAGATCGTCGCTCACGCTGGAAGTGTCCGCTGAAGAAGCGAAGCGGATCTCCGGGGAGGTTGTACCGGTGGAGTCTGCGCCGGGATCGGAGTCCCGCCAGGCGTTTACGATCAAAGAGCCGGTCGGCGTCATCGGTGCCATTACACCGTTTAATGTGCCGCTGAACTTAGTGTGCCACAAAGTCGGCCCGGCGATCGCTTCCGGCAATGCTGTGATCTTAAAGCCGGCGGAAGTCACGCCGCTCAGCGCGCTGAAGCTCGCCGAAGTGTTTAAGGAAGCCGGACTTCCTGACGGCTGGCTGCATGTTATTACCGGAAAGGGAAAAGACATCGGCACGTGGATGACGGAGAGTGAGCGGATCCAGATGATTACTTTCACCGGCAGCCCCGGCGTCGGTTTGTGGCTGAAGCAGCACGCCGGACACAAAAAAGTGAGCCTCGAGCTCGGGAACAACTCCGCGGTCGTTGTGCATCAGGATGCAGATATTGAAACGGCTGCGCAGCAGGTCGCGCAGAAGTCGTTTAACAATGCCGGACAGGTGTGTATCTCGGTGCAGCGGGTGTACGTGCAGAACGATGTGAAACAGGCTTTTCTCGAAAAGCTGAAAGTGGAAACCGAAAAGCTCGTAACCGGAGATCCGATGGATAAAAACACGGACGTCGGTCCGGTCATCGGAAAAGACGCCCTCCAGCGCGTGTCGGACTGGGTGAAGGAAGCTGTCGATCAGGGAGCGGACGTGCTTACCGGCAACAAGATAGAGGGGAACATATTCCTGCCGACGGTGCTCGTCGATCCGCCGCAGGAAGCGAAAGTGTGCCGGGAGGAAGTGTTCGGTCCGGTCGTTTCCGTGATCGGCTATCAGTCGGAGGGCGAAGTGATCGGCTTGGTGAACGACTCCAAATACGGGCTGCAGGCCGGGCTCTTTACGAATGACCTGACGTTTATGATGAAGGCAGCGAAAGAAATAAAAGTCGGCGGCCTGATCGTCAACGACACGTCCGGCTACCGCGTGGACCACATGCCTTACGGCGGTCTGAAGGAGAGCGGCGAAGGCAAAGAAGGACCGAAATACGCGATGCAGGATATGATGAACGAACGATTGATCGTGCTGCAGGGATCAGCAAAGCGTTAAGCCGCGGCCGCATGACCGTCACATACTGGTCATGCGGCTTTCTTTGTAGGGTAAGAATGTATAAAATTCAAAGCCACATTCAAGCAGTTATGCCAAGGGCTGCAGCATTTCAGTGTTCTGTTCCATGTACCGTTTGTTTCTGTTGATAGAGCTTCTCCGCTTTTCGGCAGAAGCTTGCCGTGGGCTTGTCTTCAGCTATTTCTCATGGCCTGCGCCCTGAGAAAGGATCTTCAGACTGCGCTTGATCCCACCGGCGTCTCTGCCGAACGCTCCGAAGTGTATTAGAATTAGGATGAAGAACAGATGATCCGTAGCAGGGTCGATGTCTATAAGGCAATACCGTTTCTTTTTTGCCTGCCGAAACCGGAAGCCGTCGACTCCGGGAGGATCCGAACGAGGCGAAAATCCATTCCTTCAGACGAAAGGAAGAAGGAATTAGTTGAGCCCGTTCCCTCCGGAACGCGTACGGCTGCAGGTGCAGGCAGAAAGCGGGAACCTATTAAACAAACCTCTCTTTTCTTAGGTAGAGCCGGGATTCGAGGGAGATGTGGTGGAGACGTTTTCGTGTAACTCTGCAGCAGGTGATTCCAACAACTGCGATTTCCGCTCCCAGAAATCGTTGGGGCGTGCCCGCTGAAGGAGGACCCGCTCCCACTCCGGCCGGATATTCCAACAACTGCTGTTAAAATTCTTACTTCTGCCGCTGTTTTTCTAACAGCGGGTCCTGTATTCCAACTTCTCCTGAAGCGACCGCGTTTGCAGGGGATCGAACGATACCAAACAAGAAAGGATTCATCATGGCATTCATTTCCGTCATCTTACCGATATTTATCGTCTTCGCCGTCGGCTTTCTCGGACAGCGGCTTTTCGCTTTTGATACGAGGGAGCTTTCCACGATGGCGCTGTTTTTGATTTCGCCGTTTCTGGTGTTTGAAACGTTTTATACAAATACGCTGTCGATGGACTACGTCTACCTGGCTGTGTATACGGTGGTTCTCTCCGGCTTTCTCTTAATCAGCCTGCAGCTGTGGGGGAGATTTAAAGGGTGGAAGCGGAATGAAACGGCCGGCGTTATGCTCTCCGGATCGTTTATGAACAACGGTAATTACGGGGCGCCGCTCGCTCTATTTGTATTCGGCGCAGCCGGCATGGAGATCGCCATTATTTTGATGGTGTTTCAGCAGCTGATGATGAGCACCGTCGGTATTTTTATCGCCGCAAAGGGCGGTGCCGCGGAGAAAAATTCCATTTCGACAGCATTTAAAAGCGTCGTGCGGATGCCGATTTTGTATGCCGCTCTCTTAGGCATCGCCCTGCAGCTGGCAGCGGTGGAACTGTCTTCTTCATTGGCAGAAGTCGTCAGTTTGATTGCCGGTGCGGCCATCCCGGTCATCATGATTGTGCTCGGCATGCAGCTCGCCAACGTGCCGTTGAAGCGTGTCCGCTACTCGCTATTAACGGCGACGGTCGTTTCCCGGCTCATTGTCTCTCCGGTCCTGGCTTTCCTGCTCGTCTGGGGCATGCCGCTCGAAGCGGATGTCAAGCTGGTCATGATCCTCATGGCAGCGACGCCGACTTCCGCCAACATTACGCTGTACGCCCTCCGATTCCGGACGGAGCCGGAATTTGTGTCGCTCGCGACATTAATCACCACCGTCCTTACACTACTCACCATCCCGATCGTCCTCTGGCTTCTGCCGGGGGTATGAGAAAGAAAGAAGAAGACCGGAGCTTCTTTATAAGGTCTTATTTTTTAACAAATAAGAATCTATAACATCCAAGAGCTCTTTTACATGGCCATGCCAAAGGCTTCAGCATTTTAAATCGCTGTTAAGTACATCGTTACTTTCTGTTGATAGAGATTCTCCGCTACTCGGCAGAAGCTTGCCGTGGGCTTGTCTTCAGCTATTTCTCAAGGCTTTCGCCTTGAGAAAGGATCTTCAGACTGCGCTTGATCCCACCGGCGTCCCTGCCGAACGCTCCGAAGCCCAGTATTGCATTTGAAAAGAAGGGACCTTCGATCTGGAGAAGATCTAAAAGAACCAGACAGCGCAGGGACGAGAAACAAATGAAGGAACATATTTTTGTTCAGGAAACATTTCTGCTAGTCGAAGTACTCCTTCCTTTTGCTGAAACCGGAGGCCGTCGACTCCGGGAGGATCCGAACGAGGCGAAAATCCATTCCTTCAGACGAAAGGAAGAAGGAATTAGTTGAGCCCGTTCCCTCCGGAACGCGTAAGGCTGCAGGTACAGGCAGAAATATATCTTTCTTTGCTTTTAAGACCAGGCGGTCTCTTCCCGGTCTTCTCTTTTTTGCACAGAAAAACCGCCCTGCGGGTGGCAGGGCGGAGCAGGTGTTTCTCAGCCTTTTACGGCGCCGGCGGTCATTCCTGCAACGAAGTAGCGCTGGAGGAAGATGTAGGCGAGTACCATCGGCGCAGAGGCGATCATGACGCCGGTGAAAAGCATTGGATAGTTGGTCGCGTACTGCCCCTGGAACTCGAGGAGTGCGAGCGGCAGCGTTTTGTAGTTGTTGTCTGTAATAAACAACAGCGGGTACAACAGGTCATTCCAGTGCATCACGAACAGGAAGATGGCCGTCGCGGACAACGACGGGAGCGAGAGCGGAATAACGACGGATGTGAACATTTTCCACTCCCCGGCTCCGTCAATGGTGGACGCTTCAAACAGCTCTTTCGGCAGTGTTTTCATGAATCCGGTTAAGATGAAAACGGCTACCGGCATCGTCACGGAAATGTTGACGAGAATAAGACCGAGCAGGCTGTTCGTCAGCCCCAGCTGTAAAACGACGTTGTATAACGGTACCATGTTCACCTGGGCAGGCACCATCATACCGAGCGTAAACAGAAGGAAAACGATGGTCCCGATCCAGTTGGTCAGCCTCGTAATCGCGAATGCGATCATTGCAGCGAACATCAGCGTAAACGAAACGGACGCAAGCGTCACAACGGAGCTGTTAATGAAGTAACCGAGCATCGTCTCACTTCGGAAAATGTCGATGTAGTTGGCGATGTTCACTCCCTCACCGGGGAGGCCGAGCGGGTTCTCAAAGGTTTCACTCATCGTTTTCATCGAGGTGAGTATCACCATCGTGATCGGAATAATGACGAGCAGTGCGTAAATCAATACAGCGAATCGACGAAAAATCATCCGGTTTCCCTCCCTCTTTAATACGAGACTTTGTCTGAGCGGAGCACTTTAAACTGCAGATACGTGATAATGGCGATGATGACCATGAAGATGACGGAAATCGACGAAGCGTAGCCGAAGTTGTAGCTGCGGAACGCGACTTCGTAAATGTATGTGGCGATGATTTCCGTGGAATGGTTCGGTCCACCGCGCGTTGTCGCAAAAATTAAGTCGAACGCTTTAAAAGACTGAATCGTCGTATAGGCAACGACGATCGTTGCCGACGGTGCAAGGAGCGGCCACGTAATTTTTTTGAACGTCTGCCATTTCGATGCCCCTTCAATTTTCGCCACTTCGTAAAGGTCGTTTGGTATGGCGTGCAGTCCGGCGACAAAGATGATCAGCATCTGCCCGGTGTGGAACCAGACCTGCGTGAAGGCAAGCGAGTAAATAGCGATGTTCTGGTTGCCGAGCCAGTTCTGCTGTAACGCCTCGAGTCCGGAGATGCCGAGAAACGTATTCAACAGCCCCATCGACGGATCGTAAATGAAGGACCAGATGAAGGCGACAGAAACGGACGAAAGAATCGTTGGGAAGAAAAATAGTGCCCGTAAAAAGATATTGAATTTGGTATTTTTAATCAGGATAATGGCAAAGATGAGTGAGAAAATCGTCTGGAAAATGACAACAAACAGCATGAAGGATAAGTTGTTTCCGACTGCCTGTGCAAAGATACTGTCATTGGTCGCAGCACGGATGTAGTTATCGACACCGACAAAGTCAAACTCGGAGGAAATGCCGTCCCAGTCTGTAAACGAGTAGAAAAAGGCACTGACGGTCGGATACAGAAAAAAGATGCTGTAGAGGATGAACCCGGGCACGAGAAAAAGATAAATATTCTTGGATGCTCTCATAGCAGTATCAGTCCTTTTAATGAATAATCTGCTTTACGCGTTATGTAAGAAAGGGTACTGAGGGAAGGAGCCTCCCTCAGTACTGGGGCGGTCTACTCGATGTTTTCTTCCACGACCTGCTGGGCCTGTTCCGCAGCATCCTGCGGCGAGTCTCCGCCGAGCACCTGCTCGATTGAGCTGAGTACGGCGTTCTCCACAGAGGAATTGGTGATGAAGAACCGCGGCTGAAAGCGGGTTTCTTTGTCCGTGAGCCAGTACGCCGTGTCCTGCAGCTCTTCGGACGTATACTCCACGTCTTCAATCGTTAAGTGCTGGCCGGTTTCATTCGCGTACTTCGACGCTACTTCAGGCTGGCTGAGGTACTCGATAAACTGCTTTGCTTCTTCCTGTTTTTCGGAATTTTCGTTGACCGCAAGCATGAATGTCGCTGTATGGATGCCTTCGTACTGTGCTTCGTCTTCCGACACCGTGATCGGCGGCAGGAAGTCGAGGTTTAATTCCGAATTCTGCTCTTTCAGGGATGCCATGTGATACGAGCCGGTCGCAAGCATCGCTGCTTCTTCCTGTGCGACAGAGGCGATGGCTGAATCCTGCTGGATACCGAGGGAGTCCTCTGAAATCATCCCTTCATCAAGCAGCGTCTGGAAGTCCTCCAGCGTGCTGACCCACCAGTCGTTGGTGAGGGACTCTTCGCCGGATTCAAGTTTTGCAAAGATGTCTTCATCCGGAGCGTTATTCATCATCATGCTGTTCATAAACTGGTTTGGCCCGATGTCACCGCCGGGAAACGCGATTGGCTGAATGTCGTTTTCCTGCAGTGTCGCACCCATCTCGATAAATTCATCCCAGCTCTGCGGCGGCTCGATGCCGAGTTCCTCAAACATATCCACGTTGTAGACCGGCATGTTGAATACCAGCTGGTATGGAACGGCGAGCTGCTGGCCGTCAGCCTGACCGATTTCAATTGCTTCGGCGTTGAAGTTGGAGACGAATTCTTCATCCGTCAGGTCTGCAAAAAAGCCTGCATCCCGGATGACTTCAAACTGGGAGCCCGGGAAAGAGGTGAAGACATCCCCAACGGAACCGTCACGAAGCATCTGCTGCGCGTTCGACTGATACTGCTCGGATGGGTAGACGTTCATTTCGACGGCAATATCCGGGTTTTCGGATTCGAACTCTTCGATGATTTCATCGAAAACTTCCGTATCTTCCCCGCGCCAGTGAATGAAGCTGATCTGTGTCTGATCCTCGCTCGCTTCCGCATTCCCCCCGGAATTATTGGTATCGTCATTGCTGCCGGAAGCATCACCACCGCCCTGATCGCCGGCGCAGGCACTGAGAAGGATCGTCATACTAATCGCTGTCCCGAAGGATAAAAACAAACTCTTTTTCACATCCATCACCCCTAAACATAATAATAAATAATTAAAGATAGGTACCTTTTGTTCCAAAAAAATATCAGCGGCGCTATACGTAAGATTATTACATGGAATTGAAGCGCTTTCAAGACCTTTTTTGAAATAGTTAGAAAATGAGATGCCGTTCATTTGCTAAATAATGGGCTGAGTATTGTCGCTGCAGGTGGAAGGAGGCTTTAGAACCGTTTCTTTCTGCAACAGAATATTGTGTTTTATGCGGAAAATGATGTATAGTATCGAAAAAAGGTAACAATGTTTATGTAAATATCATGACTTTAAAGGAGTGGACAGGAAACGATGCCAATTCCACCGATCGTCGATGCCATTGAATCCCAGGTAATTGCCTCTGTGAAAACACAGACTCAGCTTCATAAAGCCGCCAGCAGCCGATCCAATATTGTCTTTCTTTTAGATGAAGATGTCTTTACCATCGAAAGATCCGTTAAACTCCTGCAGAAACATCACAAAAAGGTATTTATTCATATGGATCTTATTGAAGGCATCGACAGCAGTAAAAAAGCACTCACTTATGCGGTGGATCTGTGGGGAATTGACGGAATCATTTCCACCCGCAGCAGCATGATCAAGTACGCCAAACAGTCCGGTACCATGGCCATTCAGCGATTATTTGCCATCGACCAAGGCGCGGTTGCAAAAGGAATAGAGAAAATTGACGGGGCAGATGCGGTGGAAATACTGCCGGGCGTAATTCCAAAAGTAATTAAAACCGTAACGGAAAAAACAGCCGTCCCGATCATTGCAGGCGGTCTGATTGAAAACGAAACCGAAATCCATGACGCCCTGCGCGCAGGAGCCCTCGCCGTTTCGGTCAGCAACAAAAACCTATGGAATACATCGCTTTAACACGGACCTGTGGAGGGGGAGGATAATGATGAGGGAAGATTGGGAGACGAGGAAGGACGATGAGGCGGAGAAAGAGAACCTGTATACGTATTATGCCGATGTGTATGAAGAACTGCAGGAACTGGGGGAGGAAGGATAGGGAGGAGCAGCCGGACCCGGAGAGAGGTGCGGCTGTTTTAATTTTAAACGGCAAAGATATCACATCGATACATTACACACAGTTTTGCTTACCACTATTATTGCAAAATTCCAACGCATATACATCACAGACTCCAATAGGCTTAGAGAAAGAATTACATAAGGGATTATTTTTTGTTGAACCATTTAAATTGACATTTGGCCCATTATCTATCGAGTGTTTCGCACCACGGTGACAAAGTTTCGTGGCGCGAAACAGGATAAAGCGATGGGGAGTTAAGTTCTCTTCTACAACAAAGTCCCGGATCGACTTTTGAAAAGTTGATTCGGGGCTTTTTACGTTTGGCTCTTTTAGGGAATGGTGATGTTTCGATTGATGTAGAGACCTTATTCTCTAACGTGATAAATCCGATGGAATTTTTGTTTAATGTCAGCATTTACAGCTAGTCATTCAGTGGAAACATCTGTGGATCTGGTTATCCCTTTCAGTGATTGGGAGTGTGAAAAAACGAACAAAAATTAATTTTGGATTTGATGGCTTCGTAGCAAACAAACGGGACCTTATTAAGTTATGTTCCATTTGTTTGATTTAGAATTAAGTGTTGATAATTTTTGGTTCAGGCTGTAGCATTAATAACAAACAAACGGGACATAAAAGATAAAAGATCCGAATGTTTGAATATTGTTTGTGGAAAAGGTGATACAAATGAATGATAAATTTAGAGTTGAGCAGATGAAAGAACGTTTTAAAAATAAGTCATTCACTAGCCAGGATTTGTATCAATTTTATTTGAAGTACGAACCTAAGCTGAAGCAAAACACTTTTAGGTGGAGAATATATACTTTGAAACAAGCAGGTATTATTTCAAGTGTTAAAAGAGGGACGTATAGACTGGAAAGTAAAAAAGCTTTTTCTCCTCTTATAAATTTAAGTTTAAAAAGAATGTATAACAAAATAAAAGTGAACTTTCCATACATTGAGGTTAGTATATGGGAAACCAACTGGTTAGCAGATTATATGATTCATCAGCCAAGGACAGACAATATAATTATTGAAGTAGATAAAGAAGCGGTGGAAGCAGTATTTGCACTTTTTCAGGAAACCAAAAGCAATGTGTTTTTAAATCCCAACAAACACGATGTTGAAACATATTTAATGACGGGGAAACGTAATATAGTGGTTAAAAATTTAGTGGTCGAATCTCCAATTCAATTGCAGGATAAAATTTATGTCCCAAAAATTGAAAAAATCATTGTTGATTTATTCGTTGATAAAGATTTATTTATCATGTACCAAGGGCAGGAATTAGCAAACATTTACGAAGCATTTTTTGAAACTTACAGCATTAATCAATCTACGTTAAATAGGTATGCGACAAAAAGAAAAGTTAAAGAACGCTTAATTGATTTCATTATCAAACAAACATCCATTGATAAAAATAACATCTATATTTGAGGTGGAAAAATGCTGGGAGAGGCAACGTACACGAAAGAATGGATTGACCAAATGAGTTATGAACTAAAAAGGGGAAAGAAAAAGGCAGACCCTGAACTAATAGAGAAAGTAACGAAGGCTCTTCATTTACTTGAATCATTAACATTTACTAAATTAGAGTTCATATTTAAAGGCGGGACGGCATTATTATTATTACTAGATGACATTCACCGTTTTTCAATAGATATCGATATTATAATAGAAGGGAATAAACATGAGGCAAGTATAGACCCGGCATTAGAAGAGGTTATTAATAATAGTAGCGTGTTTGAGAGGTTTGAAGAGCAAGCGAGAAATACCAATGAAGAAATTCCAAAAGCACATTATAAAGTTTTTTACACTTCGGTATTGGATGGAACTGAAAAATACATTTTATTGGATATTCTATTTGAAAAGAATCACTACAGCGAGATCATAGATAAAGAAATCAATTGTACATTCATAGACTACAATGAACCGGCACAATACGTTCAAATGCCTAGTATAGATTGCATATTAGGCGACAAGTTAACAGCATTTGCACCTAATACAACCGGAATACCATATGGTAAAAACAAAGAGTTGGAAATAATAAAGCAAATGTTTGATGTCGGCAATCTATTTGATTCAATGAATAATATCAACGTAGTAAATGAAACGTTTAAATCTATGGCACAACAAGAGTTAAATTATAGAGGAATGGATAAAGATCACACTTATGTAGATGTACTAGATGACATATTTAATACTTCTAGAATCTTGTCAGCGCGCGGTGGAATTGAGCGGGAGACATATGAGCTGCTGGAGAATGGGGTTAAAACAATCAAAGATTATATATTCTCCAGAAATTTCATCGTTGAAGCTGCAGTAAACAGTGCTGCGAAAGCAGCCTACCTCTCTCTATTGCTAAAGCATGATATTAAGCAGGTAGAGCGATTTGATTCGAGACTAGATCTGCAAGCTTTAAAGATTACTTCTCCAGATTTTAAGAAGTTTAAATCAATCATAAAGTTTGATCCAGAAGCTTATTTTTACTGGTATAAATGTATTGAGATAATTAATCCAAAATAGATTTATGCAGTGGGTAGAGGAGTTCATTTTGTGGCGGATAATAAAGGATAGGGTGATGAACCACATATGGCAATGGATGAGCGAAGATAAAACGAGGGACAATGGAAAGACAGGAAATGCCCGGACAGACATGGGGGATAGCCAACGAAGAGGAAGGTGGTACAGCATTGTCGCAGCGCGTGGTACATTTCCCTGCATAACATGGTACAAAAGATTGCAGGGGTGGTAAAAACTCTCCGCCGTATTCATTCTTCATGAATCAGATCGAAGAAAGATAAGGAGAGAGGGGGTTCACGAGTGGCAAAACAAAAAGCGCTGCCGTTTAATACATTTTTCTCTTGCCAAATACAACACGGGTGTCCCCTGGATCGGGGGGTCATGAATAACCCGCATGTAGGAGCTGGGTTTTTTAGGAGAGCTTCGTTGACATCATGGACAGGCAGACGTCCTGGTTTCTTGTGCAACAACAAAGACAAAAGAGTCAGGGGTTTCCAATGGATACAGCACGTGAAGGTGCTCATGCAGCGGGACGGAAAGAATCGTCATGACCCTCATTCTCCTTTGTATTATCTATATACCTACTTTAGCGTCAAGCGCTCCCCATAAATGAATAAGACCCACTTTTAGTTTGCATTAAACATATGAGTTGAACCTCCTGATTTTTGGCATAAAAAAGCACCTCCGAAGGGGAGATGCAATAAAAATGTTAAAATAAAACATGTTGATTAATGTTTGAAATATGAAGCACGTTCTCTGAAAGAAATTGCTAAACTGTGTACATGCTCCATATTTTTAAAATAAAAGTAGTCCTCTTGATTAATTCCCACTAGAGAGTTAGCGATATTTAATGAGTGAGGTTGTATGTACTTATTGATTTGAGACGCGAGAACAAGTCCTCCAACTGATCCAACTGCCGTGCCTAGCCCAGGGGTTACAAGCGTTCCCGCAGCACCTCCCCCGAAAGCTAAAACCGAGTTCACTCCGAAACGTTGGAATAGAATTAGCACTTTTACAGCGGCCATCCTACTTTTTTTGTTTTTATTTAATAGTTTATAGTCTCTGTTTACTTTAATAATATCAGAAATAGTTTTTAAACCTAAAATAATCTCTGTTGAATAAGGCGCTAACGCGAAAATTTCATCTGGCAAATCGAATCCCAAATTTCCTTTTAATGTTTCAAGTGCATCTTTAACATTCTCTGTAAATTCATAATTAGAAATATCGATAGGAATAAACTGACCTTCAAGTTCTGGGTTAATCTTCAAAATTTTTTCTCTTATTTCGCTGCTTGTTGCATATAGCACATCTGGATTGTCTTCCATTATACTCGATAACTTACTCGCACTAGTATCTTTCCACATTTTAACTTGTACCAGCATAGTCTCACCGGTTTCAGTATTTTCTCCGCTGATATCCCATACCGGTTGGGTTGGATTAGGAGCTATAGTAAAATCGAATCCTGGAAATTCTTCACTTAAATTATCTTCAACATGGAACTCAAAAAATTTACCTTTGACTCCATTCACTAATCCTATAACAGATTTTTCTCCGTTTTCTAATACTTCTTTATATTTCTCATATAAGCTTGTATTCTCAGACATTCGTGTATAACTTTCTGCATATGCTTCGAATAACTCATCAGGTATATTCCTAGTCTCTAAAACTTGATAACCAATAATTGTGGAATAAATGCTTGCGTCAACGAATATATCGTCATCTTTCATTTTAATAATATCAGTGTATAGTTCCCCATTTGAACCAGCCGAAATCACTGATTCGGACTTTGGAATATCTTCTAATTGTGAGAGCATCTTATAAGATTCCATAGCTTGGTTACTCCTTAAAAAATGATACCTGCAATAGATATAATTAAAGCAGCGATGACTCCTATGATCAAAATTAAGTTATTATTCTTTTCTGATCCACCCTTTAGTTCTTCAATTCTCTGGTTTAATTCTTTTATCTGGATTTCACTTTGATCTAACGAAGAAATCAATTCTTGTTTTTTTTGCTTTTCAATTAATAATTCTTCTTTAATATTTACTATCTCTACCTGCATTTCATTTACCTTAGTATCTATAGTTTCAATAATACTTTTATTATTCTCAGTTTCATCTTGCATTGAAGCAAGTTGGGTTAAATGCTTTTCGGATTGGTATGTCAAATCAGTAATCATCTCATGATTTTTTACAACCCTTGGGATTAGTTCTTTATTAATTTGATCTTGCTCCTCCCAAAATTTAACTTTTTCGGCAATTTTGACTTCTTCACTATTCTTTGACATTAGAATACACTCCTCACATATAAGTGGCTGTAATATAATTAATCGTCATTATTCGGTGAATTTTAAAATAGTTATTTATATGGGTCTTATTCATTTTTGGGGAGCGCTTGACGCTAACGTGGGTATATAGATAATACAAAGGAGAATGAGGGTCATGACGATTCTTTCCGTCCCGTTGCATGAGCACCTTCACGTGCTGCATCCATTGGAAACTCCTGACTCTTTTGTCTTTGTTGTTGCACAAGAAACCAGGACGTCTGCCTGTCCATGATGTCAACGAAGCTCTCCTAAAAAACCCAGCTCCTACATGCGGGTTATTCATGATCCCCGGATCCAGGGGACACCCGTGTGGCTGTACCTTCGCACACAGAAATGGTTTTGTACCAATACGGAATGTACCCGAAGGGTGTTTACGGAACGGTATGACTGGCTTCTACCATCGAAGCGACGCACCTGTCGCCTGGAGGACATGCTGCGCACCCTTGCGTTTTCGACCAATGGTATCCAGGCATCGAACCTCTGTCAGAAACTTGGTGTGGGCGTCAGCCATGATACGCTGCTGCGTCTACTGCATCAAACAGAAATCTCAGAAGCGTGCAGCCCCTTTCGTCGGCATGGATGATTTCGCCTGGAAAAAAGGGCATCGGTATGGGCTTTTGATTTGTGACGCCCGCACCCACCAGCCCATTGAAATGCTTCCGGACCGGGAGAAAGAAACGATTCAGAAGTGGCTTCAAGCGCATCCGGAAATCACTCGCATCACCCGGGACAGGTATTCCCGATTCAAGGAAGCGATGGAGGAAATACGACCGGACCTCTAGCCTATTCATGACCGGTTCCACCTCATTCAAAATTTATGGACCCTTCATGCCCAGGTCATGGGAAAGGTGCTCCCTGCGCGAATAAAAAGAAAGGAAAAGATGGGAATCCTGGAAAGCCCCACCCTCATCATCAAAGAAACGAAGCAGGAAAGACGCCAGAGAGAAAATGCCGAGCAAAAATGGGCACTGATCCAGGAAGCAAAACGCCTGCAAAAGCAGGGATATTCTCTTCGTCGCATCGCAAAAACACTTTCGAGCAGCTGGGTGACCGTGAGGAGATATCTCGCTATGCAGGAACCGCCTTCGGCTCATCGAGGAAAGCGCCCCAAGCCGTTGGACGCCCATCAAAAGCATGTCATCTCTATGATCGAAAGCGGAGAGAGCATCAAAACCATTTACACGGTATTAACCACTCAATACGGTTATCAAGGCACCTACGGTGCGGTTCGGGTCTTCGGCACAGAATTTCGGAAAAAGAAAAAACAGGGACAACCGTTTCACGCGCAGGCTTACTATTCGCGTCGAACGATCCGGAGACTACTTTGGCAGAATCCGCTGGCAGAAAAGGAAAAGCGGAATTCCATCAACGACATTCTTCAACAGTATCCCGTACTCGGCCCGTTTTATGCTTTTCTCACTTCGTTCCGCACATGTGTAACCAATTGGGATGCCGACGGCTTCCGTTCGCTTATTTTATTTGAGAAAAACCGGGACGACCCGTTAACGAAAGCGTTTATCACCAGGCTGTTAACGGATTTTCAACCGACCCTTCATGCACTCATGAACGAAGACAGCAATGGTTACGTGGAAGGGCAGGTCAATCGTTTGAAAATGATTAAACGTCTTCTTTATGGACGAGCGTCATTTCATCTGTTACGCATACGAATGCTTTATCGGTCCCAGTAAATAACACGGATTTTAAAACGGCATTTACCTGGTTAGGAAGGGACGCGAGTTCAATCCCCAAAAATGAATAAGACCCACTTTTATTTTGCATTAAACACCTGCTGTAACCGTCTAGCGCCGTCGACATCGGTACTGCCATCGGCGGCGCAATCATTCAGAACGGAAAGGTCCATAAAGGAGCCAACCTGCACAGCGGCGACTTCGGCTACATGCTGACGACGAGCCGCGTCACCGAGGAGGATGATGTGTGGAGCCGGAAAGCCTCCACCAGGGCACTCATCCGGCATAACGCCCGATTAAAAGGTGGAGCGGCGAAAATATCTTCGCCGGAGCAACGGCCGGCGACCTTGAGTGTCAGGAGCACTGGACACGTTTTACCGGGATCTTGCCGCCGGTATCTACAACCTGCAGTACATATACGCCCCCGATCTGATTCTCCTCGGCGGCGGCATCAGCCTGGAACCGAGGCTGATCGAAGGCGTCCGCCGAAAGCTGGACGAGCTGCTCGCTCTCATTCCGCTCGCCAAAGTTACGCCTGTTATCGATACGTGCAACTTTAAGCAGCAAGCGAATCTGTTTGGGGCGGTGTATGCGTATAGACGGCAGGAATTGTTCGTGAAAAAGAGGATGACGCTTATCTATCCTGAGGCTCTGCGATAACTTCTATTTTTTACCGTGACCACATGTTGGACATACAACCCACCACTTATTATGTTTGAATTCTTGAAGATGATAGTTATTTATATGTTTGATAATAGTATGTTCGGTACTGTTGCGGCAATGTACTTTAACCCAAAATTCATTACACGATAAACATGAATAATGAAATTTAGAATGTCCATTATCAGTTATAAGGTGCTCTACTTGAATTTTATTTTCTTCGCCGCAATTCCAGCAAAGATGGTATTCCTTTAGATGGTACTCCATAATTAACCGAAACCAATTTTTAAACATATATAGTTTTGAAGGTGCCAGGTATATTGAAGAATATTGATGTGGTTTATTTTGGATTAATTTAGTATTAAATAATGACTCGTTATAATAAACATGGAAAGGAGGGAATTCCCTCTCGTCATAATCAGAAAACTCTTTGTCAGAGTGAAGTATTCCAGAAATTAGTATAGGTAATTGCCAATTAGTCTCAATCGGCTGCATGTTCCCATATTTTCTTATTGCAACTTCTTCAATATCTTTTTTCCATAATTGAGTACCTTGTGATTTATAATTACGATATTTAGCATCTAAAATAGCTATACCACGTTCAGTCCCATCTTTTGAAAACTTTAATACAAAATCGGGTTTAACAAATTTATCGCTAAGTTTTATTTTGGGTTCATAATAAACTTCTAATTTCCAGGAACCTGAAAAAAGATTTATTACAAAGTTGTTTAAACTTTTATGGGGTTTTGATTTAATGTAATCATCTAGATATTTTACAATATCGCTCTTTTCATTTAGACTCCAGCCCAATTCACGAGTTAATATGAATATGATTTTATAAAGAGCCCATACTTCATAAATGTGCTCAATTTTTTTTGTAGGAATTTGCCTTTGATTTTCTACTGTGGATAAAGATGGTGCTAAATTATTTTTTATTTTTTGAATGACTTGCCACGCTGATTGGTAAGGTGGATTGTGTAGAAATAGTTGGGTTGGTTTTAACGGTAAATATTCAAGCGGTTCTAATTCTTTGAAAATTTCCATTTTTAGTAAATTTTCTGCAGTTGTTCTTAGTAGATCAAATTGGTTAGAAGCTTCATTTAAAAGTCCAATTTGTTGAGATAAAGTTTTAACCTTTTCAAGTTGTTTTAATTTTAAAAGCGGACTCTCGTTTTGCTCTTTCTCATTCAAAAGAAGTGGGAGGGTATTTTCTAATAACATTGCTAATTCATTATTCTCCTTCGGTATAGAAATGTCCACACTATCTTTAGTAATGTTGGAAATATATTTAAATTCAATACAAAGGTTATGTGAATTGAATTTTGTGGGATTTTTTGAAGTGATAATCCCCTTTCCTCGGATTTTTATAATTCTAGCGCGTTTTAGAGAATCTTCTTGTGCTTCTTTATTGAAAGTTTTGTAAAAACGATAATGTGATGGCAAATGGAAAGTTTTCAACAGAATTTTTACGATTTCTAATTCTTTTAGAACAAATGATTTGCTATTTACTTTATAGCTTTTAATACGAATAGGTGACTTATCACTAATGTTATCTAATTGCGCTTGAATACTATCCTTAGATTGATTATGCTTATAGTTCATATTTGAATTGAATATTCCATTCATCTTCAATACCAACTCTATATCTTCATAGTGTGGTCCCTCTTTAAAATCAAAATTTATAGCCTTCGATTTATTGCTTTCTCTAATTTCCTTTCGATGATCAAGGTTTTTCTGGACTTTTGATAATAAGTCATCATGACATTGCTGAATACGCCCTGCATCCTCCAAATCATAAATAGACATATCCGTACTCAAATCACTTTTATTAAAGCACATTTCTCTTTCGTTAATTAAATTTTTTAATTGAGGAGTTGGCTTACTTCCAACTGAACCCATGTCTTTAGAATAAATCACTAATTCTTCTAACATTTGCTTTATGAGTAAATTCTCGTGTGTTGCTACATACGGTTTTGCTACTTTACTCCAATAAAACGGGTTGCCAGGATTTATATTTTTCTCTAACTCCATACGCACATCAAAACGACCGTATTGTTCATATTTCTTTTTTAAGGTTTGAAGAGCAAGAGTTGAATGAGGATTTAAGTTAATTTGCTTTACCGCTAGCTTTAGTTTATTTAACTGTTCTTGGAGGTTTAAGGCTAATTTTTGTTTGCTTAACCCAATTGAAGCAATATTACTATCATCTCGAATTAAATCTTCTCGAATATGATAAAGATCTCTCAGCATTTCTTCGTAATCATCAACTGATAATGCTGAGGGTAAAAAATGAATTTTTCCAAATTTTTCAGAGTGCTGTTTATAAGAAATACTTAGATAAACTGATCCGGCACTTGTGATTCCAGTTATTGAGGGGCCTTCACTAAAAATATAAAAGTTCTTATTTTTTCTAGTCGAGAAATGAGTAGACTCAAACCATATATCTTTTTCTCCTGAATAATACAACTCAATATGCGAATTATTAATTGGGGAAACTAAATAAAGGTTATAATGTTCCAGGTTTTTATCTGAGAGTCGAACCCCAATCTGCCTAACATAAGATTCATTTTGACTACGGTAATGAGTGGGGATATTCCATTCATCATTTTTTCTTACTATCTTATTTCCAATATTAATGTCTCTTATTCTCAACGACCCCTCTATTGGCGGGGAAGAGTGATCATACCAAACTTTTATCATGTATATATCTGCAAACATTTTGATCAACTCCAAAAAGAAAACATACCGGTTTGATTATATCTTTTGTGCATTTGCCTTAACTTCAAAATACTTGAAGAATTTTCACCTACTTGTTCTTCTACTATTTGCGAAAGATCTGAAATCATTTGATCTGTTTCTAACATATCGTGTAACCTTGGTAATAATTTCATAACGGTTATGTCCTCTATAAACTTATTATCCGATATTCCCCAACTTTTGGAATGTCCATAATAAAGCAACATATGATGTTCTAGTCGTTCGCTGTAATCAATATTCCATTTGTAAAGCTCGTCTTTAATTGCACTTATAGCAAGCTTTATCTTTGATGGAAGGGTTGAATCAGTTGTAGTTGGCTTGAAAAATTCAGAAGGAATACTAAATTCTAAATCATCAGCTGAAGGATTAATTTCTTGTTTCGCTTGTGGGTTAATCGGAATAATGAAACTGCGGTCAATAACTTTTGGGCTTAATGACTGAACAGCACCGTCCACGTTCATTGTTCCAATAATTCGTAGATTATCAGGTATTTCAATTAAAGGTTCGTACTCTTGTAAATTTTCATATCGGGATATAATATCAAAGTGATTGAGATTATTCACTTTTGAACCATTTAAAAGCTCATCAATAGAGATATTTTGTGTTGATAACAAGTATTTTATATACCATTCAACTTCTCTCTTATTGTGATTATATTCAGTAGAGCTATAAAGTCGAAGTTTTTCTCCTTCTAATTCCTTTATACTCAATATATCCGCTAAATAATATTCTATTTGAGCAAGGTTGATTTCATCTAAACAAATAAAAAATAGTTTATCTTTATTTTTGTTCGCTTTGATAAGGCAATCTAAAAAAGGTGAAGAAACGTATAGTTTTCTAACTGGATTGTAGAATCCTAGTAAATCTTGTTTGTCAGTCCAATTAGGCTGTACAGGTATAATTTCAAAATCTGCACCTATAGCTTTAGCAATTTGATGAACTAATGTTGTTTTTCCAGTTCCTGAGGGACCGGATAAAATAACCATTTGTCCAGTCGTCAAGGATGCCAGAAATTGCATTAGCGTATTTTTCTCATAATGGTAACCTTGTTTGTGAAGTTGAGAATGTATGTTTTTCAGCAATTTAATGTGCGACTCTGGAAGACTCATAGGTTTTTCTATATCCGTTGTTTTTAACTTATCGATTGAAAAACCTAATGATTCTAATTTGTCTGATTTATTCTTCACTTCTTGATTTTGTTGTTCAATATACAATTGTTTAATATTCAATTTTTTATTCAAATCGTCTATTTCTTTCTTTTGTAATTCATTATTCTTTTTCGCTTTTTCAAGTAGTATAATGTCGTCCTGAATTTTCCCCTTAATAATTTTTACTAAGTCAATAAATTCATTATCCCTTTCATATAGAGGAGGGGTGACTACAGCTAATATTCCTAAATCTTCTTGGCTTATTTGCAACAATTCAAATATTTGATTGATATTAGTTATAGGGTAAATTTTGCTTGAATCAGTTTTGAAAAATTTCCCTTCAATTAATTTTTCTGTATCTGCATGGTTAAGGTTAAATTTAGCAGCAACAAGAGTGCCGTTTTCTAATGGGGTACTTCCTGTTTGAATAGAACAAAATAAATTTGGTATAATTCTTAGTTCTTTTATTATATCTAAATTCAATTGAAATCCATTATAAGGATTAATTAAATTCTCAATAAAAATAAATTTATTCCCATGGATAGGAATCCTAACATTTCCTATTACCCAAAAATCATCTAAATTCGTTTTCTTCAATATATACTGCTCTTTGTCTGGAAGCGACATGTTGATAAAATTATCTATATTAACAACAGTAGACATAAAATTCAATCCTTCCAAGTAGTAAGTGTAGGGTGGCTTAGAGCGGCAAAAATCTAAGCATTCACTTGAATTAAAAAAGATGATTAAATTAAAACATCAATAATATAGTGTTTCAGTAATACTCCACATCTTCACTGGCTGTCTCGGTTGTCTCTACGAGCCGGACGATTTTCAGTATGCCGTCGTGCTCTTTCAGTTCGTAGACGGAGTCGAACGTTTTTACTTTGACCTCTTCCAAGTCGTAGTCAATGGTATATTCCTCTTCGGTGTAGACGGTGATGGTGTCGCCGGACATGTCGTAGTCGACGACGTTGATCCAGTCGATGGACTGGGTGATGTTTCTGTCGTACAGACTTAGAATGTAGTCAAAGGCTTCGGCCTGGTAGTCGCTGCCGTCCGGGTGGATGTAGCTTTCCAGGTAGGACGTGTCTCCGGAGTTGACGGCGTAGACGCTCTCCGACGTGAAGTCACTCATGAGGTAATCCAGGTCCATCCAAAGCTGCTCTTCCGCCGCCTCTGCCTGCTGCTGTTCGTAGGCCGCCTCTTCGGCTTCTATTTCTGCCTGGAGTGTTGCTTCTTCCGCTTCGATTTCGGCCTGCAGGGCCGCGGCTTCTTCGTCGATCTGTGCCTGCAGCTCCGCCGCTGCAGTATCGGCGCTGTCGACGTTTTGGACGACTTCTTCACTGTAGATGTCTCGGTCCTCGTAGGACGTTTCTGTGTAATAATGCTCCCAGGCATCACCGGTATATTCAAACAGATAGACGACTTCACCGACCTTCGTATCCGTCACCACTTCGCTGTTGTAGTCCTCGTACACCGAGACCCATTCCTCATCGGCTTCAATCCCGGCATACCAGCTTCCGTCCTGCAGGATAGAAAGCGACTCCGGATAAAACGTTACGCTCTCCAGAATATCGTCGTAGCCGCTGTTGTATTCCTCAGCGACGGCCTCTTCGAGAGACGCCATGACCGCATCGGCATCCTCCCCGGCAAGCGACAGCTCGATGGCATGGTGGGTGCTTTCATCAGCAAAGAATACTTCGGAAGCAAGCGCCCCGAACGGGGAATCAGCCCGGATCTGCATCTCCTCATCGCCCTCAAGCAGCACCGGTCCGAATTCGGTCTCGCCAAGCCCGACCTCCATCGCGGGCTCCCCGTTGTAATACAAATCGGCCTCTTCGACATGCGTTTCCACATACACGTAATCCAAATGGAAAGGCAGGGAGAAAACGTCGTTTCCATCGAACAGTTCGAGGGTGTCCGAGCGCTGGACGTTGTCGTGATCGAGTTCCAGCGAGGCGGTTATGTCATAGGTTCCCGGTGGATAGTCCCCGAGCCAGTATGTGTCTCCGCCCTGGTCGGAGGCGGTGACGACTTCGCCGTTGACAGTAAAGGACACGTCCTCGTAGTTGGTAGAGATAAGAAGCGGTTGTTCGGCGATTTCAAAGGTGTAGGTGTCGTACAGGCCGAGAATCGAGTCATTGGTGGTCAGTTTCAGGAAGTGCAGGTTCATCGGTGCCTCATACTGGTTCGAGGCGGAGACAAAGTTATCGGAGGCGGCCAAAAGGTGCTGTTCTTCGATGAAGAGACTGAAGTCGCGGGAGATGTACGGGCTGTCGTTGATGTAATCACTGAACTGCTGCAGGTACTCGGTGGTTAACGGGCCGGACGCTGTGCCGACGTAGTCGGAGAGTGCGTCAGCATCTTCAGCGAGGACAGCCTGTTCGAACCCTTCAATGACGCGGTCCGGGGCGGTCCAGTAGTTGAGGAACAGATGGGTGCCGCCTAGCAGAACGAGCGGAACGATCAGTGCGTACGATTTTTTGCTTTTCTTTGCGCTTCGTGCCGGAGGGGCGGAGTGACAAGTGGGACAGCTGCCGTTCTGCAGCTCGGATCCGCATTTCGTACAGAATGCCATAGCATTCCCTCCTCGTTCGTATGATATGAGAATATCATATCGTATTATCAACAAAAGAAATAGGATATTTTTTCATTTTCTCCATTTTTATGTGAAGAAAGAATTGTTAATACGTGAGCACTGCGTCATAATAAAATGAAAAAGGAGGGTACATATGAGCATATCGTATTGTCCGGCCTGTGGAGCGCCCGTAAACGGAGGGGACATCTTCTGCGGGAGCTGCGGCAGCAGGCTTCCGGACGTGCCGGCCGGAACGCCGGAGCCGAACGGCTGGGTGGCGCAGACGTCGAGGAAAATCAACCGCATGGTCGGAGAGGACGGGCATATGGATCTGAATCTGCGGGACGTATTTTCCTCGGTGTTTGTCCGGCATTCAAAGGAAGAAGCGGAGCTGCTGTTTATTTCCGGAACGTCCCGGACAACGCCTGCGGAAGCCGATATTCAGACGTCGTGGCCAAAGCCGTGGCTGTTTTCAAGGGTGTTTCTCGTGCTCGCAGCGGTTTATGCCGGCCTGTATGGGATGAGCACGTTTTTTGAAAATACGATCGTCATCCCAGGATTGATAGTAATGGGTGCCTTCGCCGTGCCGTTCTCGCTTCTCGTATTTTTCTGGGAGGCGAATGCGCCGAGAAACATCAGCATTTTCGAAGTCGTGCGGCTGTTTTTCATCGGCGGCGTTGCGTCGATGGCGGCCTCCTTGTTTTTATTTTCTATTTTTCCTGTCGTGGAGCTGAATCTGCAGGGCGCGGTGATGGTCGGTGTCATTGAGGAAGCCGGCAAGCTGTTGATCGCTGCTTACTTTATCCGCCGGCTGAACGTAAAATATATACTGAACGGTCTGCTGATAGGCGCGGCTATCGGTGCCGGATTCTCGGCGTTTGAGTCTGCCGGCTATGCGTTTACGCAGGGCGCCGTTTTCGGCGAAGGGGCGATGCTCAGCAACATTGCCGACCGCGGCTGGATGTCCATCGGCGGCCACACGACCTGGGCAGCGATTTCCGCCGGCGCCCTCGTCTACGTGAAAGGACGAGGGGAACTTTCCTCCAACCATTTCATGGACACCCGCTTCCTAAAGCTGTTTGTGATACCGGTCCTGCTGCACACCGCATGGAACAGTCCGCTCTTCGTGCAGCAGGAATCCCGGCTGCTGTACATGCTCCTCATCTTCATCGCCTGGGTTTTCGTCTTCTCCCTCATGAACGCCGGGCTGAAGCAGATTTCCCGCATGAACCGGGAGACACCCCCTCCCTTACCAGAATCAAGCTGAAGGCCATGTGCCTTCAGCTTTTTTTGATGGATTGGCGCGTTATACCGCGCCGGACGCGGTTCGGGGGGCACCTTTGCAGGATCGTGCCACGGAGAGCGGGTTTTGTGCCACGAAGAGGTGGTTTCGTGCCGGGAGTGGAGCAGATCGTGCCAACTTCAGAAAAACGTGCCAAAAGTGGTGGCGACCGCGCCAGAACAGAACCGGATCGTGCCAATTTGAACAAAACCGTGCCACAAAAACAGTAAGCCGGAGGACCTGTACGGCAGTATTTCTATGGAAAAAGCCTCTTTCTTTATACCCCGATATGCTGAATAGCTGAGAAATTGTATAGGCCGATATGATAATTAAAAAGGAAGGAGGGATGACTATGATAAGCGGACTGCTTACAGTTGTTGTGTTTATGGGTGTCATATTTGTTTTGGGTTTAGTTCTTCGCTTTATTTCGAGGCTCTTAGAGATGTTGTTGATGTGGATCGGGATAGGGGTTTTTTCCAGAGGACGGATTTGGAACGTGGAGTTGGCGGCACAAGATGCGGAATTAATGTGGAAAGCAGCCCATCTGCCTGGACCGGCAGTCGCGATGCTCTATGGACTGGCGCCAGCGTTTGTCGCCTCGTCTTTTTACCAGTACTGGGTCGTGAACGTATCCACCTCCTTCGCCTGGATCTTTATTTTATGGAATGCGGCAGTCATTCTTCATATCGCAGCTCGTTTCTTCGTAACAGCCACCTACCTGAATCTTCTATTTGCCTACGCCATGGCATTTCTTTTCTGGACGGGAACGCCGGTTTCTTCCATTCTGTTGTTCTTACCTCTCGTACTCTTTCTTACCATCACCTTCCTTTTCCCGGAAAGCAGAAAGCGTACAGATACAGCTGCTGTTTCTTCGCAGAAAACAGCAATTCCCCCAAAAAATGTATAGTTCTTTATTTTATACTGAGTCAATCTACTTTATTTGAAGGAGGCACACTTCTTTAGGAAAGGAAGAATGTGGATGAACCGTACAAAGGTATTGGACCAGGAGCTGGAATCCCTCATCATGCTGGAGATGGAACAAGACCCCCAGCAGGAGGCCGGTCCGTCCGTTCTCGAGGAGATGGACGGGCTGCGTCAGGAAGTGAAGCGCGGCAATACTTTTTTTGTGAAGCAGCTGAACAGCATGGAGCGATTATTGAAGCAGCTGGGGGAGGAACCGTCCGGCCCGAAAACAGATAGCAGCGCAGAACAGCAGCTCATTTATCAGGCGCTCTCGTATTTTTACTTAATGATTCAGCAGATGGACGGAGCGGTGGAAAAGGCGTGGGTGACAGAGATGAAACAGCTTTTACACCACTATGAAACAGAGCTTTCCGCAAATGGATTTGAGGTCATTCATCCGATCGGTCAGATGCTGGATGGCCGGACGATGCGCAGTGCAGGCAGGCAGATAACGCCGGATGAAGATACTGGCCGGGTGATTATCGTAACCAGACCGGGGCTGCAGGACAGGCGGACCGGACGCCTCATTGCGAAAGCAGAAGTAATCACAGCAGAATAAATTAACTGGTAAAGGGATGTGGTGACTGTGTATACGATCGGCATTGACCTTGGTACAACGAATTCGGCGGCAGCCTACATGAAAAACGGGGAGCCGGAAATAATCGTCAATGAAGATGGAGAACGAACGACCCCATCTGTTATCCAAATCTCTGAAGCGGCTGATGACTTTGGGTCGGTCACTCAATTTAAGCTCGGCTCGCATGCGAAGGACGAATATTCCAGCTATCCGGAGCAGACGATTGTGGAATCCAAGCGGCTCATGGGGAAGAAAGAAAAACTTTCGGCTGCAGGGCTTTCGTTTACAGCAGAAGATGCGGCTGTAAAAATTCTGCAGGGGATTAAAAAGTCGGCAGAAGAAAAGCTGGGTGGACCGGTAACGGAAGCAGTCATTACAGTGCCAGCCTACTTTACAGACGACCAGCGTAAAGCGACGAAGCGCGCCGGCGAGCGTGCCGGATTCCGTGTAGACCGGATTATCAATGAACCGACCGCCGCGGCGCTTGCGTTCGGCATGGATCATCTGGAGACCGATCAGACAATCATCGTCTACGATTTTGGCGGAGGAACGTTCGACGTCTCCATCATTGAAATATTTGATGGTGTCATCGATGTGAAAGCGACAGCTGGGAACAATCAGCTCGGCGGTGCAGATTTCGATGATGTCTTGGCAGACTGGATCGTGACTACATTCAATGCAAAAGAAAATCTCGATCTTCTTCAGTTGGGCTCATCAGAGGAAATACTTCAGCGGAAAGTACGGATCCGTCAGGAAGCGGAGAAAGTGAAAAAGACGCTGTCGTTTCACGAAAAGGCAAAAGTGAATATTCCGTTTATCGCTGTTCTGGACAACCAGCCGGTTACCATCTCGCTGGATATCACGAAAGAGCAGTTTGATTCCATGACAAAGCATCTCGTTGAAGAATCGATAGAGCTCGTGCAGAAGGCTCTCGATGACGCAGGAGTCACGCGGGAGAATATCGATGAGGTGCTTCTGATCGGAGGTACGACCCGCATTCCATCCATCAAGGAGTGTCTCATTGAACGGTTTCATGTCACGCCGGATAAAAGCGTGAATCCGGACGAAGCGGTGGCGCTGGGAGCGGCGGTGCAGGCCTCCGTGAAGCAGGGAGACATCCGGCTTACGATTCTCGATATCGCCCCGTACCGCATCGGCATTGAAACGGTCTATCTCATGGATGACCGGATGATGAACGGATATTTTAATGAGATTATTCCGAGGAACAGCAAAATCCCGATCTCCGGCGTCTCTACCTATTTCACCGTAAACGACTTCCAGACTGCTATCGATGTAAATGTATATCAGTCTTTTATAGATAACGAATGGGTCGAAGCCGCAACCTTGATGGATACTTTCAAACTTGAAGGAATCCCTGCCGCCCGCGCCGGCGCGGAGCCGATTTCCATCGAATTCGGTTACGATATCAACGGGATTCTCACGCTTCATGCGACCATCGTCAGCACAGGCAGACGTGTTACGAAAATCATCAGCCGGAAAGAAAACGACGATGTGCAGACAGCAGAGCCTGTCCCGCCACCGGAAGTAAATACGGAAGCGTTGGAGCATCTGCTGCAGAAGGCAGAAGAAGTTCTGCAGGAGAAGCCGTCCGAAGTCCGGCTGGAGATGAGTGTTCTGGAGGTCCGGAGTGCATTGGCGGAAAAGCGGTATGAGGATCTTTCCCGGCTGGAAAACGAACTGACCGACGCGCTTCTGGATGCTATATAGAGGTGGATGATGAAACCGCCAGCTGCAGGGCAGCGGATCAAAGAGCACCGATACCGGGAGGCAGCGGTACAGTTGGAAAAAGCGGTTGGAGCGAAAAATCACCGGGCTCTGGCGCTTCTATACATGAAAACCGGTGAGCTGGAAAAAGCGGCTGGTCACTGGAGGCATGTCCAAGGGGAAGAAGAAGTGCGCCGCTTGTTTGACGAAGAATACGCTCTGTTTGTAAAAGCAGCAGAAGATTATGAACGAGCCCGGAATTTAATCCGCGATAAAGAATATAAACAGGCCCGCGTCCTTCTTATAGATGCTGTGGAACAGGGAGGAGAGTGGATTCACCCGGAAATCTACCGTGCACTGCTGCTCGTATGCTTAAAACAGAAACGCATAAGAGAAGCAGCGAAGTGGGCAGCACAAATACCGGAGCATTATATGGCGCACATGCCACTGAACCGGGCGGCTGGCCTCGTAAGGGAAGCCCTGCAGACGAAACGGTACACTGCCTACGCAGCTATTGCCGTGGTAGCGGTCTTCTCCGCTGGATTTGCGATGAACCCAGCTCCCTCTCCGCCGGAAGTGGAAAGTACCGCGGCGGTAGAAATAGTATCATCGAATGAATCGTCCCTTCAGCAGAAAGCGGCAGCCCTGGAAGCTGAAGTTGCCGAACTGGAAGGAGCTATCGCGGAAGCAGAAGCAGCAGAAAAAACGCTGAAGACGGAAAAGCAGGACCAGGAGGATCTTCTGACGGATGCTGGCTATAATATCGAGGACATTGCTGCGGATGCTGCCTGGAACACGTATGAGGAAGGGAGAAGCGCATTCAAGAGTGAGGCATACGTCGAAGCTGGAGAGCGGTTTACAGAAAGTCTTCGGTATGGCAGTGAGTACTACTTCAGTGACGATGCGGCCTTCTTCCTTATGGAAGCCCATAGGAGGAATAGGGCGTTTCCGGAAGCGCTCGACACTGCTGCCGCCTTTTTGGACGAAGAAACGAAGGTTTATACGGCATCGCCGTACGTAGATGATGTGTATCTGCTGGAAGCGGAAGTCTTCGAGGAAATGGGCGGAATGGAGCTTGCAGCTGCTCGGTATGAGGAGGTCGCGGACCGTTTTCCTGAGGAGTGGACTGGAAAGCGGGCGGCCGCCATTTTACAGGAGAGGGGGCAGGGCGGGTGACGACGGTGACTGAACCAACGTATTATGATGTACTTAATGTCAGTCCGCAGGCCGATGCGGGAGAAATTAAAGCAGCATACTACCGTCTTGTAAAAACGCATTCCAACGAACAGGATCCATTCGTATTTCAACAGTTGACGGAAGCATTTCAGACACTTCGGGATGAGGCCCGGCGAGAGGTGTACGACCGGTCCTTGAACACAGATTTGTATTACCATAAGGCGCTTGAGCTTGTGGAGGCGTACGGCAGGAGCGGGCAGCCGAAAAAACAGCTGGAACTATATGAAGTGCTGCTGGCGAATTATCCGAATGACGAGACCGTGCTGTCGTCATTCAGCCAGTTCCTGTTATTCTATGAGCACCCTGACAAGGCCCACCCGCTGATTCAACGCGGGCTTTCTGTCTCCAGAGGGGACATGAGGTTTCACTTTCGGGAGCTCTTGGTGCAGGCACTGACAGGAATGAGGGAATTCGACGAGGCGTTAACAGAAATCAACCGCCTTCTTCTGGATCAGCCTTCAAGCACAAATTTCCAGATGAAAGCAAAGATTCAATTCTTGCTCGGTGAAAGAGAAGCTGCCGTACGCACGCTGGAAAAAGGGCTGGAACGGGCGGACACGGTATATACGCGCCTGCCGCTTCTCGCGGTTATGCTGCTCTGCTTCGCTTTTGACGAACGGTTTGACGACTACCGGGAGGTTAAGCAGAAAATTCAAAACGAAGCGAACCGGGAGAATGACCGTGAGTTTATCCTGCAGTACATGGTTGAAGTGATTCAGGATCTTCCCGATGAAACGTACATTCTGGAAAATATGATTGCTTTTGCTGAAGGGCTGAATGTGGAAGAGAGCAGCGAATTTAAGGGGAAGTTCGCTGAAGAAAGGCGGCGCCTGCGGAAGTATCTCGCTTATTACAGAGAGAGCGTCCCGGTGGAGCAGGACCCTCCCATATATTTTACGTCTTCCACAGCAGAGCCGCCCAAAAAAGAAATAATGAAGGGCAGTCTTGCTGCGGCATTTTTTCTAGGCATCGTCTTCTTATTTTTGTTCACACCGGTTGTCGGGCTCATCGCCGGCTTTGTTGGATATATCTACCCCCGGGCAGCGAGAATCACTCTGCAGGTAGTGGGGGTAGTGCTGATTTTGCTGCTGTTTTATGTGCTGATCTAGGAGGGAGCACCTTTTAAGGTGTTTCTTTTTTTGTCTGGAGCAGGAGGTGCACCGGTTCGTAAGGGAGAGGTAGAAAAAAGCTTAAAGTGAATGATTTAAGAAATACTGGACTTTTCATTTACACCGGCTGGTGAATAAAAATAATAAACCACTCCAACAGCAACTGAAGTAAGAAAAATAGGAGAAGGCCTGCCAGGACATTAATGCTGGATACTCCACCTTTCTTTTTCAGTCGGGCTTCTTTCAGTGCGGGTTCTCCGTCAGAAAGCAGAATCTGTTCCACTTTTCTCGCTGCACTGTTGAAGTATAAATAATCTCCAAAAATACCTGACAGAAAAAAAGTTATAAGATAGGCAATAAAATAAAAGCCATCGAAATGGTAAACAGATCCAAACGAAATGAGGTAAATACCCAGCCAGATACCTAAAAAAGCAAACGCCGTTTTATACATTTTTCTGTACCAGAGCCAATAATACGAGAAGAAAAAAGCACCCCAATTCCACCCGATTTTAGGTACCGCGCTGTTATCTGCATATCCCCACTTCGTTAAGTACTTCCCCTGTTTGGGTCCGATGAATAACTGCAGCGCGCTTACGTTTTCCCTGGCATTAAAAAAGGCCGCACCAGGTGCTTCAGGAGCTGTATTTTCATCAGGGTAATCGAATGCTGCTCGCTTTGTTCCGCATTTCGGACATGCTCGAAACGTCGCTTCCAGTAAAAAACCGCAATTAGTACAGTACATATTCTCCCTCCTTGGTTATCTGCTGTAACGAATAGCCGCATGAGTAATTATTGAAAAAGGGGCTATAGAGGTTAAGGCGGCAGTGATGGCTGAAAAAAACACTATCAAATAAAGGCGGAAAGATGATTATATATTTTAAGTAATTGTGTCTATGTCTTACGTAGTATATAATCCATATTATACATATTTAGGGAGGATAAATACATGGGCAATCAGTGGAATTTACAAAGGAGCTATCGGTGAAAAAAGGCGTGTTTACATAACTATCTAGGAGGGTTACATTATGAAAAAGGGAGCGTCATTACTCTTTGCAATTATCGTGTTTTTTATGCTGGTTCCGGCTGCACATGCTGCCCAGCCGCTCGTTGTCGTGAACGGACAGGTACTGGAAGGAGACCAGCCGCCGCTCATGAAAAACTACCGGACGCTCGTTCCACTGCGGGCCGCGGCCGAAGCGCTCGGTGCTGAGGTGTCATGGGAAGCAGGAACGATTACGATTGAAAAAGACGGCGGCGTGATTCAGCTCCGCGTAAATAACACCCGCGCCGTCGTAAACGGAGGAAACGTCACGCTCGACGTGCCTGCGGAAGTGACGAAAAACAACCGTACCGTGATCCCGCTCCGTTTTGTCAGTGAACACCTTGGTGCAGATGTAACTTGGGACAGCAGAAAACGCGTTGCATCTATAACAGATGAGAGAGATAGGAGTGGGCTGATCGAGGAAATTTATGAAAAAGGAGAATTATTCGAAGACATTATCTTGTATGCTTTTACACATAACCTGCCGATCCACGCAGTTTCAGATGACTTAGAGAAGTATGCTACGCCATCCTATATTTACAGCGAAGGGCAGCGGCTTCTGTCGGATCATACCCTCTGCTATGAGTGTGATTCAAGGTATTTTCCGTGGCATATATCCCCAGAACTTGAGATGAGTATTGAGCCAATCGCTCCAACGTTAATGGAACTACGTACGTTTATTCGCGGCACAGCTATGGAAGACAGCACAGCAGCAGTATATACCGTTGAACAAATTAATGGAGAGTGGCTGATCGATAGCTACCGTCAAGGCCCTGCAAGATTGTCTCGACCGATGACAGCGAATGAAGCCGCCTACATGCTCAAAAAAGAAGAACTCGTACCGGATGATGCCATTCTGCACCACAGCCATACGTACCCACATATCAGCGGGCCTTCCTACGATTGGACAAGCAGAGATCCTCATCATTATTTCTTCGTAGAGAGCCGTATCGGAAATAGAAATATGTACATCAATGTCTTCGATGGAACGATCAACGGAGGAATTTAATCCTCAACTAACTGGGAGTAATGTTGAACTGATAAAAACAGTCCGGCCTTCCAGGAGAAGAGCCGGACTGTTTGGAAAAAACAACTAACTGCGCCCCAGTTAGTTGTTTTTCTGACGAACGATAAACCGCGATCTGCATCATTATTTTTACGTGCAGACACCAAACGGCAGTCAAAACATCTATGTCAACGTGTACGATGGGATGGTTCATAACGGCCTGTAAGGGAAAAAAGAGCAGCTCCGGTCCGTCGCAGACGGCCGGGCTGTTTTTCTTTTACGAGGAGGGGGCAGATCGCAGGTGGTTTCCAGCCCGCAGTTATTGGAGGTTTTTTTGCGGGACCGGCAGAACGGCTGAGCAAAACGAGCCCCTGCCGGAACAGGACCGGCTCCCGCCGGACCAATAGCGGCCTCTATCGGAAACAAGACCGCCGGTACGGGACCTAGTGCGCTGAATCAGACCAGCATACTGCCTTTTCGGACCACGAAGCGGTCCCATTCGAAACAGGAATCACGCTCATCGGACCAGCCTCTTCCATGCTACAGGTCGGCTCTCCGCCTCTTCTACCAATTTTTTCTACTTCCTTACTTCCCGGCAATTTCCTCGAGGTAGGAGGCCACTTTCGTTCCGGTCTCGGCTGTCGTTGCTGTTCCGCCCATATCGGGCGTGAGCGTATCGCCATCGGCTATCGTCTGTTCCAACGCTTCGAGTACTTTCTTTCCCCACGCTTCCTCCCCGAAGAAATCGAGCATTTGACTGATGGACCAGATCGCCGCGAGCGGATTCGCTTTCTGCTGTCCGGCGATATCCGGGGCCGAGCCGTGGATCGGTTCAAACATCGAAGGGTACGTTTTCTCGGGATTGATATTCGCTCCCGCAGCCAGGCCGAGGCCGCCGGTCAGGCCGGCGCCCAGATCGGTGATGATATCGCCGAACAGGTTGGACGTGACGACGACTTCGAAGCGGGCAGGGTCGGTCACAAAAAACATGCTGGCTGCATCCACTAAGTAGGAATGCGTTGGAATATCCGGATAGTCGCGGCTCACTTCCTCAAACACTTCATCCCAGAACACCATCGAATAGTTTAACGCATTGCCTTTACTGATGCTGGTGACCGATTTGTTCAGCGCCTTTGCTTCTTCAAACGCATAGCGGATAATCCGCTCGGTTCCTTTGCGGGAAAACACGCCGGTCTGGAGAGCCACTTCTTCCGGGGTGCCTTGGAACAGCCGGTCCCCTGCACCTGCGTATTCACCTTCGCTGTTTTCGCGGATGACGAGCATATCAATGTCGCTGTACTCCGCCCGGAGCGGGGACGTCACCCCTTCCAGAAGTTTAATCGGGCGGATGTTTACGTACTGATCGAAGGATTTCCGGATTTTCAGCAGTAGATCCCAGAGGGAAATGTGATCCGGCACTCCCGGATAGCCGACGGCGCCGAGATAGATCGCGTCGAACTTTTTCAGCTGCTCGATGCCGTCCTCGTCCATCATTTTTCCGTACCGGTGGTAATATTCGCATCCCCACGGAAACTCCGTTGATTCAAAGGCAATCGAGGGATCCAGCTGCTCGATTGTTTTCAATATCTTATATCCTTCCGCCGTCACTTCCGGCCCGATCCCGTCCCCCGGGATGCCTGCGATATGAAATGTTTTCGTCATGGCTCTCACTCCTACGTATGTATAGATATTTTGCGCACAGCCTCAAGTATACAGGGAATGAATTCGTTTACATAGTTTTGTTTCTCCTAAATAGGTGGTATCTTCTTTTTTATTCGTCCGGAGAAAATACCGTCTGTCCGGTTTACAAAGAAAGTGTCGTGTGATAAATTTAAAATATTAAATACGTTAAATAAATATTTAACAAAACAAACAAGGAAACTTTATCAGGAGGCTGTTTTATATGACGAAAACATACGATTACATTATTATCGGCGGCGGAAGCGCCGGCTCGGTGCTGGCAAATCGACTGAGTGCGGATCCGGAAAATTCCGTGCTCGTTCTGGAAGCGGGCCGGAGCGACTACGCCTGGGACCTGCTCATTCAAATGCCGGCGGCACTGCCGTTTCCGGCGGGAAAAAGCCTGTACGACTGGAAATACTTATCCGATCCGGAGCCGTACATGAACGGCCGCCGCATCAAGCATGCACGAGGCAAGGTGCTCGGCGGATCCAGCTCGATCAACGGCATGATCTACCAGCGCGGCAACCCGATGGACTACGAGCGCTGGGGCGCGGACGAAGGCATGGGGGAGTGGGATTACGCCCACTGTCTGCCGTATTTCAAGCGGCTTGAGAACGCCCTCGGGTCGGAAAACGACGATGAATTCCGGGGCCATGAGGGTCCGTTGAAGCTGGAGCGCGGTCCCGCAAAAAATCCGCTGTTCCAGGCCTTTTTCAATGCCGCTGTCGAAGCCGGCTACACGAAAACACCGGACGTAAACGGCTTTCGTCAGGAAGGGTTCGGTCCGTTTGATAAGCACGTATACAAAGGCAGACGGCTTTCCGCATCCCGCGCTTTTCTGCATCCGGCAATGAAGCGGAAAAACCTGGAGGTGCAGACACGGGCCTTCGTTGCGAGCGTCGATTTCAACGGGACGAAAGCAGAGGGTGTGACGTACAAGCGCAACGGCAAGATGCATACGGTGAAGGCCGGGGAAGTGATTTTATCCGGCGGGGCGATCAACTCGCCGAAGTTGCTTCAGCTGTCCGGTGTCGGCGATGCGAAACACCTGCGTTCGCTGGGCATTGAGCCGGTTGTGGATCTGCCGGGTGTCGGGGAGAATCTGCAGGATCACCTGGAGACGTACATTCAGTACGGGTGCCCGGAGCCGGTGTCGATGCAGCCGAACTTGAAGAAGCGGAAGATGCCGTGGATCGGCCTGCAGTGGATTCTCGGGCGGAAAGGTCCGGCTGCGACGAATCATTTTGAGGGCGGCGGTTTCGTGCGTTCCAATGAGCTCGTGGACTATCCGAACCTGATGTTCCACTTCCTGCCGGTGGCGGTGCGCTACGACGGGCAGAAGGCGGAGACGGAGCACGGTTTTCAAGTGCACGTCGGGCCGATGTATTCCGACGCGCGCGGCAGCCTGAAGATCCGCTCGAAAGATCCGAAAGAGCATCCGAGCATGGTGTATAACTATCTATCCACGGAGCAGGACCGCCGTGAATGGGTGGAAGCGGTCCGTATTTCCCGGGAAATAATGGCGCAGCCGGCGATGAAGAAGTACAATTCCGGCGAGATTTCCCCGGGGCCGTCGGTGCAGACGGACGAAGAGATTCTCGAGTGGGTGGCAGAGGATGCCGAAACGGCGCTGCACCCGAGCTGCACGGCGAAGATGGGGCCGGCGTCGGATCCGATGGCTGTCGTAGACCCGCAGTCGATGAAAGTGCACGGACTCGACAACGTCCGCGTCGTGGACGCGTCGGCGATGCCGTACGTGACGAACGGAAACATTCACGCACCGGTGCTCATGCTCGCAGAAAAAGCAGCGGACCTTATCCTCGGCAAAAAGCCGATGGAGCCGGAGCACGCGGACTACTACCGCCACGGCGTTCACCCTGCCGATGCAGGTACAGTAAATTAACATACACGGATGATGAAGGAAAGACCACTGAACCCGGTTCAGTGGTCTATTTTGGTTGGAAGATGGAATGTCGGTCACCAGAAGGCGGTGATGGTACCGCGGGCTGAGAACCGCCCGCCTCTGCACAAAGCCGTTCTCTGAGGGCAGAGGGGCCGCCGTGGTTTCCGGCGGCCGGTGGTTCAGGATGTCCGCTGTGTAAGAAGCACATCGCCACACCAGAGGCGGACATCGCAACGGTAAGCGGGAACACCGCCATGCGAAGAGCAGAGACCGCAACGAAACCTCTCTAATTACCGCGGGCTGAGAACCGCCCGCCATCTGCGAAAAACCGTTCTCCAAGGGCAGAGGGGCCGCCGCGGGTTATCGGCGGCCGGTGGTCCGGCGGGGTTCATTTTTGGTCCGGTAGAGGGCGGAAGGTGTTCCGAAAAGGCGGAAAGTTGGTCCGGCAGGAGGTGATCGTGTTCCGATTGGAGGCGGTTTTGTTGCGGAGGGAGCGGTTTCTAGTCCGCCAGCGTCCATTTCTGGTCCGCTTTTTAAAACTAATAAGAATGTATAAAATCCAAAGCCTCTTCCAAGCAGGCATGCCAAGAGCTGCAGCATTTCAACGTATTGCTGCATTTACCGTTTGTTTCTGTTGGTAGAGCTTCTCCGCTACTCGGCAGAAGCTTGCCGTGGGCTTGTCTTCAATCCGTGCGCTATCTGCACGGCTTCAAAGCATGAGCGGAGCCGGCCTATGGTTTGAGCCGCAGGGCAGCGGTCTTCTGTCATGCGGCGCGGCCGCGCGGAGCCATGCTTCTTCAATCGAAGCATTGTCCAACTGCAGCGCCCACTCGCTCGAGGTTCCTTCACCCCTGCCGAAGAAAGCAAAGAGCAGCTTTCGTCGGCAGGGCCTCCAGGACTGGTCGCTCGTGACCAGGGCGCTTCCGCTTTTCGGGCGACTGCGC
>NZ_PVNS01000007.1 GCF_002993335.1 Alkalicoccus urumqiensis
AACTGACAACGCAGCTTTCGCTGCATCAGACGGAATCTGGCTTAGATTCCAAATTGAAATTGAACAGAGAATGTGTCATTCTCTTTCCTTCACTTTTGTCTTTTGTTTAGTTTTCAAAGGGCTTTTCGTTTCCGCCGCTCGTTTTGGCGACTTTTATAGAGTACCACAGCGCTATGTTGAAGTCAATAAGTTTTTTATTGAAATCACTGCGCTTTTGTTACCCGGCCGCTGTGTTGTCAGCGACAAGTAATAATATATCAGGATAATAAATAACATGCAATAACTTTTCGTGATTTTTTTAAAAAAGTTGCTGCTGCATAGCATCTATTTATCCAGGAACCTCATATTATCAGAATCGATTTCTTCAGGCAATGTGTAAATCAAAAAAATCTTTGTTTCACTTTCTGTTTGTGTTAACTTATTAGTTGTAAGGTTTACACATAAAGGAGGGAATGAATATGAACTCTATTCGAAAAACTATACTGGCTGCTCTTTTTATTGCCTTAATGGCGATCGGAGCAAATGCAGCGGCGGTGATTACGATCGGAACGGTTCCGCTGACGTTTCAAACAGTGGTAGCTGTTCTCGCCGGAATGCTGCTCGGCTGGAAAACAGGCGCTGCTTCAATGATCGGTTACATACTGCTCGGCTTCACCGGCGCCCCTGTGTTCTCACAGTTTCACAACGGCTTCAGCGCACTTGCTTCCCCCACGTTTGGTTTTATTTTATCTTTCGTAGGTATTGCGCTCGTCTCAGGCCTTCTCGTCGAGTACCTTCCACAAAAGAAAATACGCTTTTATCTTGCCGGGGCCGCAGGATTAATTGTTAACTACACAATAGGCATCGTCTATCTTTATTATTATAATGCTGCCGTGCTTTCATTTGACGTCGCTGTTTTCTACGGTATCGCCGCTTCGATGTCTGCTTTCTTTATCAAGGATGCTGTTCTCGTTTTTTTCGCAGCTTCTATGGCAGCGTATTTAATTCAATCAAAAGCAGTTACACCTGTTTATCAAAACAAGGCGGGTTAGTGTAACCACACTTACCTGAATAATGAAGAAGGGCCCGGAGCATTATGCCCCGGGCCCTTCTTATGCGGAAAAGAAAAATTACTCTGCGTCTTCCTCATTACCTGCATCTTCTTCCATATTCTCTTCGCCGCCGTTTTCTTCTGCATCGCCTTCCGGCTCTGTAGACTCTCCGGACATATCTTCAATGTCCTGTTCCAGCTGATCCAGAATCTCACCGGCCATGTCTCCACCATTTTCACGGTAGAAGTCACGGACTGGCATTGCGAGCTCACGGAACGCATCCCGCTCTTCTTCCGTCAGTTCATAAATTTCCGTTGGATTCTCTGAGTCATCCTCAATGTCGGACAGGAAGTCATTGTTCTGCTCTTCCTGAATGTCAAAGCCGCGGTCACGCATTTCTTCCACTGCTTCATCAATGATGGAGCGTTCCGCATCTCCAAGTCCCTCATAGAACTCTGGATTGACGGTAGTCATCGTCACATACATGTTGTGGTTGGAAATTGTCATGTAGTCCTGTACTTCGTTAAAGTTCGCATCGGCGATAAAGAAAATCGGATTCTCCTGGCCATCTACCTGACCCTGCTGAAGACCTGTATACAGCTCGCCCCAGCTCATAGCTGTAGGATTGGCGCCATATGCCTCATACGATTCAAGAATCAGCGGAGATTCCTGTGTACGCATCTGGAAGCCTTCAAAATCTTCCGGTGACGTCAGCTGTACATCATTGCTCGTCCACTGCATCGCACCCTCTGTCCAGAAAGAGAGCGGCATAATACCCTGCTCTTCGTAACGGGACGCAAGCATGTCATTGATCGCTTCAGATTCATTTAGAATATCCTGGTTTGTGCGCTGGTCATCCCCGAACAGGAACTGCAGTGCAAAAATATTACCTTCCGGAACGAGTGTACCCGTAAACCCTGGAGAGATGATCGCGAACTCAACCGTTCCGTCTGTCAGCTGCTCTACCTGGTCCACTTCACTTCCGAGTGCACCGAATTCGTACACATCAATTGTCAGCGCACCATCCGATTTTTCACTGACAAGATCAGCAAACTCCTGTGCGTAGACGTACTGCACCTGACCCTGTGTTTCTTCAACAACAAATCGCCATTCCTGAGGATCTACGTCAGCTGCTTCACCATCGCCGCCTTCGTTTCCTCCATTATTCTCTACAGCATCGTTGCCGCCGGCATTCCCGCCGTCTGTATTTTCATTTCCGCCTTCTTCATTTCCGCCGCCGCATGCAGCAAGGACAAAACTGAGTGAAATAGCACCTGTAAGTAGTCCAGTCTTTTTAAACATTCGATTACATACCCCCAAATAAAATTAAATTAAAATATATTTTAAAGACACCATCTCTCTCCCATTTTAGAGCAGGAAGAGAGAGATCTCCTCAAAAACAACAACTAAAACAGCTACGATAACCAGCATAATAATATACGGCGGCGTACCGCGTATAACATCCAGATACGATTTATTAAATACCGCACTGGCGGTGAATATATCCACCCCGAACGGCGGTGTTGCCGAACCGAGAGCTGCCTGGAAAACAATTACGACACCAAGATGTACTGGATCGATACCAGCAGCATCGGCAATTGGAGCAAAAATCGGCGTCAATATTAAAATGACGACAATTGGATCGACGAACATACATCCGACAAAAAAGAAAATCGATACAATGATAAGTATATACAGGGCCGTCGGCTCTGCTGGTATGACTGCATCCGTCAGCTGCCGCGGGATCCTCGCGAAAGAGATAACCCAGGAAAACGCCTGTCCGGATGCCACGAGGATAAACACTGCGGAAGTTACGATCCCTGAAGACAGTGCAATATTCGGAATTTCTTTCCACTTAATCGTCCGGAAAATAAGTACTTCAAGAATAAGTGCATAAAACACGGACATACCGGCCGCTTCTGTCGGTGTGAACTGTCCGGTATAAATACCTCCGATAATAATGACCGGAAAGCCTAAAGGCAGCAGCGCACGGTACGTTGCTTTCCCGCGCTCCCCCCAGTTCATTTTCGGAGCCATCGGAATGTCATAGATCTTTGCATGGATGAACGCGTATAGGGCGAAAAAGGCAAAAATCAGAACACCCGGCCCAATCCCGGCGATAAACAGATCCCCGACAGAGGCGCTCGGGTTGGCGAGGGAATAAATGATCATCCCGATACTCGGCGGAATCAACAGTGCAATGTCACTGGAGTTAATGATCAAAGCGATCGCACTGGAATCTTTATAGCCGACTTTCAGAAGACGTTCGCGCATCGGCGTACCGATAGCAACCACTGTTGCCTGCGTGGAGCCGGAAATCGAACCGAACATCGTACAGGCGGCCGCTGTCGTTATGGCATAGCCGCCACGAAGGTGTCCGACAAACGCACCGATGAAATCAAGCAGTTTTTTAGACGTGTGTCCGGATGTCATAATGTCCGCTGCAAAAATAAATAATGGTACAGCGATCAGCACATAGGAGGAGATCCCCTCCACCATCTGCTGAATCATAATGTTTACGTCAGGTCCTATGTCAAAAAACAAGAGTAGAATCAGCGGTCCTGCCATCAGCGGAATCATCATCGGAAACCCGAGCAGAAGCAGGAAGACCATAACCCCCATTAAAGTCCAAAGCATAATGTCGTCCTCTCTATTCGTATGGATTTGTTATTGCTCATCATAGTCTTTCTTTTCCTGAGCGAGATAAACTTCCCGGTTCGTAATATTCGTGTACATATTCCGGAGAAACTGAAGTCCGCCGAGAAAGAGTCCCACCGGTAGAGCAAGCACCATAAGCCAGAACGGAAATTGAATCGCGGCGGTTGTCCGTCCGCTCGCATAAATACCCGCTGTATACTGAATAGCATAATATCCAAGGACGAATAAAATGATGGCTGTCACAAGCGGAATAATGGTGGCAAGAACATTTTTCACCGGCTTGGGTGAAAGGTCAAATAGAGCACTCATGCTGATGTGTCTGCCTTTTCTCGCAGCATAGCTGATTCCCATAAACGTGGCCACGATAATACACAGGCGGCTGATTTCAGCTGCAAAAAACCAGCTGGAACCGAATATCATCCGGTTTAACACATTTCCGATCGTCATAAAAGCGATGATGATAACGGCCCATTTCAGGATAATTTTTTCGACCGTATGAAGCGCCGAATCGAGGATAGTAAGTATCTTTAAAAAGCCGCTTCCGATCGATTTCAGTGCATTCACTTCGCACTCAACCCCCTCTGGATTAATAAAATATGAAATTGTCGCAGGCGGCGGGAGAAATCCACCCGGCGGCCGGGCCGGCGTATAATATATGTAGAAAGCCGGCAGACTGCTATATTACAGCATAAAAGAATTACAGTAAATACTCAAAACCGCTCTGAGCAGATATTCCGTCATCATCCTGTAATATCTTCATTCTGCTTGCTGGAACAGCTTCCATCTCCCAATTTTCCAATCTTTATGCCCATGAAAGCCGTTGAAGATAATTTCCCTCTTCTTCATAGTTTTAAACATTCTGCGATTATTTTTCAATTTCATTTCTTTCTTCGAAACATTTCGGGCTTCAATTCATTCTATGATATACTTGGTGCACTTAACGGAACGATCAGAAAGGACGAATGCTGTGCATGGAACTATTTACGAATTTCCCTCTTCTCATCGCACTTTTCACCATTGCGTTCGCGCAGTTTATTAAAGTACCGCTCCAGTTTATCGCTACAAGGCGCATCGACTGGTCGCTTTTAACGAGCACCGGTGGTATGCCGAGCTCCCATTCCGGTGCTGTTACCGCTCTGGCAACGGCACTTGCCATCGAGCACGGACTGGATTCTCCGCTTTTTGCCGCTGCCGCTATTTTCGGTATTATTGTTATGTTTGATGCGACCGGCGTCAGGCGTCATGCCGGCGAGCAGGCAACCGTAGTCAACCAGCTGGTTACCGACTTCAACAAAGTCGTCAGTGAAATGAAGCACTGGCCGGAAAAGCAGGCAGAAGAGAAGCGGAACGAATTGAAAGAACTTCTTGGTCATCAGCCGATTGAAGTGTTTTTCGGCGGTCTTCTCGGCATCCTGCTCGCCATTGCAGGACATTTTATTCTATCCTGATGACTGTTTTAATAAAGAAAGAGGCTGGCCCAGAGCGGGTCCAGCCTCTTTCTTTATTAAAACATCTGATAGCCGCGGACGCGGAGCATCCGGATGGCGATACCTGACAATACAGCGCCTACCATACCGGCAAATAAAATGACTATATCCGCTGCGGCAAGGTTCACCAGGCTTTCCCACAAAGAACCAAAGGAAGCAGCCGGTGAGGAGATATAGCTGAAGAAACCGTTCGTACTTACCATAAACATAATGACAATTGGATAAAGAACCGCCATCGTCCACGTTGAGCGGAGAAGCATATTTAAAATAAATCCTATCCCGAAAAACAAGACGAAATAAAGCAGAATCGCAATGATGATCTGCGGAAGTGTCAGAGTTGTCAATCCGTCCGTCCCCTTTCATTCAGTCAGGAACAGTTTACTGAAATAAAAAGGACGCGTCAATCCCTCTGCACTTACTGCTCTCTGCCGCTTCCGCTGCAGGCAGGGCATGTTTCTGAGCCACCGAGCAGAAGCTGATGATACCCCTTTCCGCCGCAGTAGGAACAAGGTTTAGTCTGTGGTGAAGCTTTCATTTCGAGCTCTCCTTTTTAATCTGATTTTTCTGATAATAATACATAGTCAGGTTTTCTGCAACTGTTCCGCCCTGCCTGAATCGATTATGTAAGCGCAATCATCGTTTCTTTCATCGCTTTCCCTTCTTCTTTCTCCTCCGGACAGCCTTTTTTATTTATGCAGCAGAATGAACGCCCTGAAATTTTTTTCAAAATAAACCAGGCAACAACCGCCTGGTCTTAAAAGAAAGAGAGATAGATGAAATGGGTATCTGTTTCCTGCCTGGACCTTTGGCCGTACGCGTTCCGGAGGCAATTCGAAAAGCGGAAGCGCCCTGCTCACGAGCGACCAGTCCTGGAAGCCCTGCCGACGAAAGCCGCTCTTCGCTTTCTTCGGTAGGGGGGGGAGGAACCTCGAGCGAGTGGGCGCTGCAGCTGGACATACTTCATTTATAAGAAGCACGGCTCCGCACGGCCTCGCCTGAGGACAGAAGGTCCCTGCCCTCAGGCTCAAACCAAAGGCCGGCTCCGTCCGCGCTTTCAGCCGCTTGACGCGGCATGGATTTTCGCCTCGTTCGGATCCTCCCGGAGTCAACGGCCTCCGGTTTCGGCAGGTAGAAAAGAAACGTTTGATGAAAGCAGCCCCTTCTGCACAGGGCATACGGCCATCCAATCAGGCTCTAAGAGATTATTATTGCCCCATAGGCATCGGTCATGCTCCGGATTCTCTGTTTTTCATCCCTATTTACCTGCGCTTCGAAGCGTTCGGCAGGGACGCCGGTGGGGTCAAGCGCAGTCTGAAGATCCTTTCTCAGGGCGCAGGCCATGAGAAATAGCTGAAGACAAGCCCCACGGCAAGCTTCTGCCGAGAAGCGTAGAAGCTCCATCAACAGAAACAAACGGTTTATGTAACAGCGGTTTGAACTGGCGTATCTCTTGGCACACCTGCTTGGAAGAGGCTTCGAATTTTATGCTTTCCTATACTGTAAAAATACCTCCCGGTGATAATGATCCCGGGAGGTATTACAGAGCGCTTATTAAAACATTTTCAGCTTACCCTTCTTCAGTACGAGCGGCATGCCGCCGAGAAGGAAGAGATAGCGGTTGTCGATCATTTTCTTCACAGCAGAAGCAGAATTACCGTACAGCTTCCGGGATCCCACGACACCGATCGCTTCTTTGCCGCCCAGGGAAGCAACGGTCCCTTTAATGTCCGGCTTGAACTGCTCCAGCTCAGACTTTCCTTCCACCAGTGCCTTCAGATTGTTGGCACATGTATACGACTGCTGAATCGCAATCTGCGCTGTCGGCGGGTACGGACGGTCTGTTTCTTCGTTAATGATAAGTGCACAGTCACCAATAACAAAAATATCTTCGTGACCTGGCGCGCGGAGGTCTTTGTCTACTTTAATACGGCCGCGCATTGCATCGAATCCGGACTCTTCCACGACTGGATTTCCGCGCACTCCGGTCGTCCATACAATCGTGTTGGACTTAATGAAGGAATCATCATTAAGCAGCACGCCGTCTTCCCGCACTTCTTTAATCGGCGTATTGATCTTAAATTCAACGCCGCGGCTCTCCAGAATGTTCATCGCATATTCCACGAGCTCTTCATCAAAGCCGGGGAGTGCAGTCGGCGCAGCTTCCACCGAAAGCAGACGGACTTTGTCACGCGGAATGTCATACTCTTCACATAGTTCCGGTACACGCTCTGTCAGTTCTCCGACGAATTCGATGCCGGTAAAACCAGCGCCCGCAACAACAATATTGAGCATGCCTTCCGGTTTTTCCTCCTGCTTATTGTAGCTTGCAAACTGATATTCCATGTGTTCTTTGATCAGGCGGACAGAGTTTACACTGCGGATCGCAAACGCGTGCTCCTGCACACCCGGAATACCGAACGTTTCCGGAATGGAACCGAGGCCGAGGACGAGGTAATCATAGTCCAGAACCGCATTTTCCAGCTCTACTTTTTTCTGATCGCGGTCAATTTTTACGACCGTGTCTTTGATAAAGTTCACCTTTTTCGTATCGATGACGCTGTCGATTTTCATGCGTGTTTTGTCGTGATGCATCGTTCCTGCAGCCGGCTCGTGAAGCCAGGTCGTCTGGTAGTGATAGTTGTGCTTGTTGACGAGCGTCACTTCCGCATCTTTTACGACTGTGGATTTCTGCAGCCGGGAAGCAACCATCATACCGCCGTAACCGGCGCCGAGAATGACAATTTTCGGTTTATTCATTCCATTCACTCCAATTCATTTGTTATGAGTCTGCAAAGACCGGATCTTTGTGATTTATTTCACGTACACAAACAAAAAAACAGAAAATAAGGCCTGGATCTGTGTCGTTGCGCTCATTGTCACATCATCTACAATCATAGGAGAAAAAACCTTCTATTTCAAGGCGTTCTTGAACATTTCCTGAACTTTTTCTCTCCAATTATATATGGTTTATTATACTACCCTCTTTCACGCAGTACAAACCATATCCTTTCTTTCCCGGCGGAAAACGTCTATAATATGTGAATGGAACCAATTTTGATGGAGGTGCATCATCTGTGAGCCACGATCAGGAAGTGTATGATATTACGATTATCGGCGGCGGCCCGATCGGCCTGTTCACCGCCTTTTATGCAGGTCTTCGTCAGATGAAGACAAAAATTATCGAAGCGATGCCGCAGCTCGGCGGCCAGCTTTCCGCTTTATACCCGGAAAAATATATTTATGACGTAGCAGGCTACCCTAAAGTGCGCGCCCAGGAACTGGTGGACAATCTCACCGCCCAGGCGGAGCAGTTTAATCCGTCCGTAGTGCTCGATCAGTCCGTTCAGGATATTGAGAAAGACGCGGATGGTATTTTCACACTCCGCACGGACAAAGGGGAACACCGTACAAAAACGGTCGTTATCGCTGCCGGTGTCGGTGCATTTCAGCCGCGCCGTCTGCAGATTGAAGGAGCGGAGCAGTTCGAAGATACCAACCTTCATTACTTTGTGAACGACTTGAATCAGTTTGCCGGCGACCGTGTCGTCCTCGCAGGAGGCGGCGACTCCGCTGTGGACTGGACGCTTATGCTGGAGGATATTGCGGAGGAGGTCACCATCGTACACCGCCGCGATAAATTCCGTGCCCACGAACACAGCGTCAACCAGATGCACGAATCAGAAAAAATCAACATTATGACTCCTTATAACGTCGAGGAAATTCATTATGAAGATGACCGGATTACAGCAGTGACGCTTAAGCACAAGGATGGCGAGGAAACCGAGCGTGTGGATATTGATTCGCTCGTCGTCAACTACGGCTTTGTCTCCAACCTCGGACCGATCAAAACATGGGGTCTCGACATTCAAAAGAACTCGATCATCGTCAATTCGAATACAGAAACGAACATCGAAGGCATCTTTGCTGTCGGGGATATCGTCACGTATGAAGGAAAAGCGAAGCTGATCGCCACCGGTTTCGGCGAAGCGCCGACAGCGGTGAACAAAGCGAAAGTCATCGTGGACCCGAAAGCAAAAGCAACTGCCGGACACAGTACGAGTCTTTTTTAGGAACGACTCAAAAGCAAGCGGCGCCCCCACTCCGGGAGCGCCGCTTGTTTATTTATTATGAAGCATCTGCGGGTCTGTCACTCTTCCCGTATCTCTAATGCGACCGGACGGATAGCGCCCCACGGTGCCACATCGACCGTCACCTGCAGATCCTCTGCTGCTTCGAGTTCCGGACCGGTTCCCTGCTCTACATAAAACTGCTCCAGCTGAGGTGCAGTGACCCTCTGGTCAAACGTGTATCCTTCAATGGCGCCGAAGAACGGCTGGTCGTCCACGCTGTCGATGACTGCATACCCGTCCTCCGCCTCTTTCAGCGTAAAGTAGACGGTCGTGTTTTCCATGCCGGAAGGTGCCTCTAAATCCGGATACGAAAGCATGACATATTCACCTAAAAACGGATCGAACGGATCATACGGCTCAGCTCGCAGTGTCAGGGATTCTCCAAACCAGCTGACAGCAAAAAAGCCTGTAATGACCAGTGCTGTGAACAGTGTCTGGAGCGCAGGCATGACCCAGTTTTTCATGATTGTGCCGCCTCCTTCCGCTGATTAAACCACCAGGCAGATCCTGCCATGGCAAAGAGCAGAAAGGCACCGATGAGGAAGAACAACGCCATATCGAGCCTGCCCCAGGCAAAAACGACGTAAATGACGGCTTGAACAAGAATGAAATAAATGAACCCGGGGGCTGCTGGCAGCTCATGCTTTTGTGCATAAAACATATACCCGAGCGCGGCTGCCTCCGCTGTCACTGCAAGCAGCACCGCTGACTGGTCAAACATCATCAGTCCCGTGAGTCCGAGAACAGCTGTCCATACAGCCGGACGGAACTTCCACCAGCCCGCTGTCAGCACCGCAGTCCCGGCAGCGGCAAGCAGTCCTGCCTCAAGCCAGCCGAGCCCTTCAAGCACTCCCTCCGTTTCGCCGCGCACTGCCAGATAAACGAGCAGAGATACAGCGGAGACCGCCGGATACAGCGGAAGCAGCATGCGGCGCTGTTCCTTTGTCAGTACGAACAGCAGGAAAACGAGAAAGAAGAGTGTCCATACCGGCCAGAAAAGGCTTTCCACCGCAGGCGTGCTCCAAAGCTTCAATCCAGAGCCAAAGACGAGCAGCCAGCTGAAAACGAGGGACAGCCGCTTTCGGCTGAAGACAAGCCATGTAAGCGCAGCTGCTGTAAACACACCCCATTCCAGCCAGGAAACCGCAGGCACGGACGCAAGCAGTGTGACGACACCCATGATAAACGCTGCACCGGCATAGGCGGCATGGCGCCACAGGGCGTAATGCAGCAGAGCAGCGGTAAAAACGGCCCACGGGAGAATAGATCCGGACGAAGATAAATGAAACGCCTGTGCCGTGACGATCAGCGAAGCGCCGAACATAGCCAGACCAATCATTCGATAGAGGACAGGCCAGCCGGAAGACCGCTTTTCTGAAATCATACCCAGTCCATAAAACAGCCACATCAGGGATAATACGATACCGCTTTTTAAGAGCGGAGGCATCACCTGCCAGTTGGCAGCGATGAAACTAAACACAGCAAGTGTAAAAAAGACGAGACCAACCATCATTAAGAGCGGCATCCTGTCTTTTTTTCCATCAGGATGCTTTTGTTTCTCGTACTCCATGATCAAGGCAGCCGTTTCCTGACTGAGCAGCTCTTCCTGCTCCCATTCGCGCAGCTTGCGTCCCACGTCCACTGCTGGTCACCTCCCTGTCTGATACTTCCATTATAATCCTGAATCAGGCAATTAACCACTGTTTCCGCTGCGTCCTTCCATCATTTTTTCACCGCAGGAAGAAGCTTGAAAATCTGCCGCACCGCCGGAAAATAGAAAAAGCGGCCTTCCTATTTCGGAAGAGCCGCTTTCTCAGCATTTATCATTAACAATTCTCAGGTGCACCGGCGTTCGTTGCTGTACGGAATGAAGCGCCGCAGCCGCAGTTCGCGATCGCATTCGGATTATCGAGCGTGAACCCGCCGCCCATCATGTTCTGCTTAAAATCGATCGTTACACCGTCAAGCATCGGTTTGCTCTCGTTATCCACTACGAGATCGATGCCATTGACCGTTAAATGCGTGTCGTCCTCATGAACCGCTGAATCAAACCCCATACCATAGGAGAGACCGGTGCAGCCGCCGCCCTGCACGCCGACGCGCATGTAAACCGCCTCTTCATCTTCTTTCATCATCTGCTTTATCTGCTCTGCTGCTGTTTCGGTGATCGTAATCATGAAAACAGCCTCCTTTTTGTTCTATATAGTAAATTAAGTATAACAACCATCCCACCGCTCTTCAAATTTCCGGACCGTGAATATTTGGCAGCGGTACGACTTAGGTGGTAAGATAGGAATAGTTTCGTGCTGCGAAAAAGTAGAAAATAGCATAAAGGCAGGGATCATATACATGAGTACTATACAGGTGGACAGCCGACTGCAGGAAATTCAGGAAAAAGTACAGCGCGGGGAACGTCTGACGATCGAAGACGGACTTGCATTGTATGAAACGCCCGATCTTCTAACTGTCGCACAGATGGCCAACCAAGTAAATGAACAGAAAAATGGCTCCAACGTGTACTTTATTGAGAACTTATACATTAATCCGACAAACGTCTGCGAAGCGAGCTGTGCTTTCTGCGGATTTAAACGGAAGCCCGGCGAAGAGGGCGCGTACACAATGCATGAAGAAGAGCTGCTTGAGTATGTAGAAAAACGCTGGAATGACGGCATCCGCGAATTCCATATCGTCGGCGGCCACAACACCGATGTGCCGTTTGAATACTATTTGAATACAGTGCGCACGCTGAAAAAGCATTACCCGAATGTTACCATCAAGGCGTATACCGGTGCAGAAATTGAATTTTTCGCCCGCCACTCCAACCAGACGATGCGCGAAGTTTTAGAGCAGCTTAAAGAAGCCGGGCTCGACACACTGCCGGGCGGCGGAGCTGAGATTCTGACAGAAAACTACCGTGCGAAAATGAGTCCGGATAAGGCATCCACCGACCAGTGGCTTGAAGCACATGAAATCGCCCATGACCTCGGCATGAAAACGCACGCTACGATGCTCTACGGCTCCATCGAATCCAAAGAAGAGCGGCTGATCCACATGGACCGCCTCCGCCAGCTTCAGGATAAGACGAATGGATTCATGGTGTTTATCCCTCTAGCCATGCAGCCGCGGAAAGCAAGCGCAGGACTGAAGCGCCGTACTTCTGCATTTGATGATCTCCGTACGGTCGCCATCAGCCGGCTCATGCTCGATAATTTTGATCATATCAAAGCGTACTGGATCAATATCGGCGTCCAGCTGACGCAGATGTCTTTGACATATGGCAGCTCCGACATCCACGGAACATTGATTGAAGAGCGTATCTCCCACTCTGTCGGTGCCCTGACTTCCCAGAGCCTGACACGAAGTGAGCTCGTCCACATGATTAAAGGCGCCGGCAAAACACCGGTCGAACGGGATACGTTCTATAACGTCATTAAAACGTATTAACTTTCGGAGTTCGGAAGGCACCTTGCCTTCCCGAACCATTAAAAAGAGCACCTTTCCGGTACCAGACCGGAAAGGTGCTCTTTTTCGGTATTCACCGCAGTGGTTCATCCGCCCAGAAATAATCATCATCCGCATGAAGAACGACCATCACTTCATGACAGCAGGCGAAATGAATACGGGATTTGATTCCCTCTTTTGCTCGATCCAGTGTCGACTGCTTCATGTGGGTCAGCACACTGGTTTCTCCACAGTAGGGGCAGCTGTCGACATAAATTTCCCCCATCTGCTTCTCATATGGCCATGTATGCGTAAACGGGAGCGGCTTCACGGCGTTTCCTCCTTAAAACATGGGATTTTCTTCGAGGTGCTGGTACACATTGGCGACGAGTTCTTCATTTGTATCACCGGTCACCATATCGCCGTTCACCAGCGCATACCGGTTTCTCGCACACATCCCGCAGTAGCTTAGGCATCCGTACTCTATAACATCCAGATCTGGATCTTTTTCCAGTTCCTCCATTGCTTCCTGTGTCCCGCTTGCCAGGTTGCTGACACAGAATTCAATAATTGGTTTCATTCCTCTCACCTCAATCATCTATGCTAAGGCGCACCCCTCTTCTTTGTCAACAAGTTCACCTTCTTACATATTGCTATAGTGCAATATTTTAACCGCTTACAATTTTCATTGTAGTGATGGGCAAAAACTGGTATATTTAAACTGGTATTGGAGAAAAGCGTACGAGGAAAGGGGTTTTCCCATGCATCACGTAGTCATTCTCGGAGGCGGTTACGGCGGTCTCCGCGTGATCCAGCGGCTTCTCGCTGATAAAGATATTCGTTCTGATTTTAAAATAACATTGGTGGAACGCGAGGCCTACCATAGTTTAAAAACGGAGTTTTATGCTCTCGCAGCCGGCACCGTGGCAGACAGGCATCTGCGGATTTCCTTTCCAGAAGATGAAAAGCTTCAGCTTGTCTGTGATACGGTGACAGACATTGACCTGAATGAGAAGACGATCTCCCTTCAGGCTGGAAACAGCTTATCCTACGACCAGCTGGTCATAGGCCTCGGCTGTGAAGATAAGCACCACGGTGTGCCGGGCGCCCAGGAAAAAACACTGAGCATTCAATCCATGCGCCGGGCAAGAAAGACAAACCAGGTCATTCAGTCTATCGGAACCGGTGGCCGTGTCGCCATCGTCGGCGGCGGCCTGAGCGGTGTCGAGACGGCAAGCGAACTCCGCGAAAGCCGCCCGGATATGGACATCCGCCTCTATGACCGCGGGGAAACCATTCTTTCCATGTTCCCGGAAAAACTTCATAAATACGTGACCGAATGGTTTTTAGAAAACAACGTAACGATTATCAACCGCGCAAACATAACCGAGGTGGACTGGCATACGCTGTATAACCACGGGGAGCCGATTGAGCTGGATGCCATCATCTGGACGGCTGGTGTACAGCCAAATAAGCTCGTCCGGAAATTAACCGAAACGCATGGTTTCGAAACGGACCGGATGGGGCGCGTTGTAGTAAACCACTATCACCAGATCCCCGGCTTTGACGACGTGTTTATGGTCGGAGACTGCGCCGCTTCCGATCACGCACCGAGCGCACAGCTGGCCGAAGCGCAGGGAGATCAGATTGCTGTACTCCTCCGCCACCTATGGCACGAAGAACCATTCCCGGAAAAAATGCCGCGGATGAAACTGAAAGGGGTGCTCGGCTCCCTCGGTAAAAAACACGGCTTCGGCCTGATGGGCGAACGAAAGCTGACCGGCCGCGTGCCGCGTGTGTTAAAATCCGGCGTCCTCTGGATGTATAAGCATCACTCCGGATCCTGATCCTTCAGCTTTTGTAGTGGGATTCCAGCACAGAGCCGACCGCTTTTAAGCGGGGCTCTCCCTCGGCAATAACTTCCCCTCCAGCAACAAGAAGCGGATACATGTATTCATCTTCCAGAATTTTTTCCGAAAACATTTTTTCTTCTTCGGTTACGGGATGTTCAATGTCACAGTAGACGATATCCACCGGATAGTCCGGATACCGTCTGGAGAGCGCTGCTTCCAGCCATTCTTTCGTCTCCAGCGCGCTCGGCAGGTGAATACAGCTGGCGCATTTTTTCTCCGCGCCGTAAATCGTCATTTTCATAAGAGCGTCCCTCCTTCTGCTTCTATATTAGCATATTTGAATTCTTAAGCCTCAAGCATGGATTTTTTCTCCTTCATTCACTATAATGGGGGATAAGAACGAAAGGAGAGTGTGTCCAATGACAACAGAAACAATGGAATCACAAGTTCAGGAAGTTTTGGATAAACTGCGTCCGTTTCTGCTGCGTGACGGCGGCGACGTAGAGCTCGTGGATATTGAAGAGGGCGTTGTAAAAGTACGTCTGATGGGAGCATGCGGCTCCTGCCCAAGTTCCACAATCACACTGAAAGCAGGCATCGAGCGTGCGCTGCTGGAAGAAGTACCAGGCTTTACAGAACTCGAACAGGTATTTTAATAAATACGATAAAAAAGATGTCCTCTCCCATACTTGGGAAAGGACATCTTTTTTTGTATTAGATCTCCCATTCATCCAGCGAATCACATGTATGTGCCGGCTGCTTTTCTTTGTGCGGAAGCTCTCCGCTCGATGTTACGCCGCTGAACACGAGCAGGGTATCGATGTCTGCCCGTATCCCTGCCTGGATATCTGTGTCGTAATTGTCCCCCACCATCAGCACTTCCTTTTTCTGAAGCTGCAGCATGGCAAGCGCCTCCTCCATAATGACGGATTCCGGCTTCCCAATATACGTCGGTGTTTTCCCCGAAGCTGTTTCCACGACGGATACGAGTGCCCCATTTCCAGGCACCATTCCTTCTTCCACCGGGATTGCTTTGTCGGCATTGGTTGCCAGAAACGGGACCCCTCTTCTTACGTGCAGCGAAGCCTGTGCCAGTTTTTCATAGGAAATAGAGCGGTCGATTCCCATAAGAACGACATCTGAATGGCCGCGCGTTGTCGTATGCCCTTCTTCTTTTAAAGCTGAGTGAAGGCCGTGCTCGCCGATGGTATAAACTCGGCTTTCGCCAAAATGACGGGTGATATAGCGGGCCGCGGCCAGACTGGACGTCATTACCTGCTCTTTTCGGGCGGGTATATCCAACAGCCGGAGCTTCTCCGCTGCTTCCTCAGGAGTTTTGGAAGAATTGTTTGTAACAAAAACATGAGGAATGCCTGCTTCATTCAAACGGTGGACCAGTCTACGCCCTGCTTCAATGACTTCATTTCCCCGGTACATCGTGCCGTCCAGGTCCAGCAGGTATCCTTTGTATGTTCTCATTCGTCATCCTCCGGCAGAAATGCGGAAACCGGCCCCAGTTCATTCTGCAGGTACCGCCTTATTTCACGTGGAAATTCGTGCAGTGTATGAATTTCTTTGTCGTATGCAGAAAGCATCTCTTTATGGATGATATCAGTATATTCCTGAAGCAGTTTTTTTCTCCACGGGAGAAGCCGCTCGAGTGAATTTCCCTGCGAAGCGGAGAGCACTTTTTCATCTACAAGGATCGCGCATATGTCTTCAAAGCTGCCGGGGTCTCTCATGATGAAGCCGTCAATCATCTGATTGCCGACATCCATGCAAGCTTCCACGACCATATGGCAGGCGCGCTCTACTGCAAGAGGCTCCCCCGGCTCTTCCCGGCCGATTTCTGCAGCCAGTTCTTCGATGTACACAAGTCGTTTTTCAATCAGCTGCCTATCTACAAAATACATCTGCTCACCTCATTCATTTAGTGTGTCACATTGGAAGCGTATACGCGAAATAATCAAACATAAATTGTCGAATTTCGTTCCAATTGTGTGTATAGTTTGGTACGATAAGAAAGGATTTTTTACATACACCCTTATTATACATGGGTCGACAGCGAATTTGGAGGGAATCGAATGGATCGGGAATTAGCGATGGAAGTAGTACGCGTGACAGAAGCAGCGGCACTTGCCTCCGCACAATGGATGGGCCGCGGATTGAAAAATGAAGCAGATGATGCAGCTACCACTGCTATGCGGACGATGTTCGACTCCGTCAGTATGGACGGGACCGTGGTTATCGGTGAAGGGGAACTCGATGAAGCTCCGATGCTTTACATAGGAGAAAAATTAGGAGCAGGCGGCCCGGAAGTCGACATCGCCGTCGATCCGCTGGAAGGCACTAATATTGTGGCAAAAGGGCACCCGAATGCCATGACCGTGCTTGCCATCGCCGAACGCGGCGCGCTGCTTCACGCACCGGATATGTACATGCAGAAACTGGTAGTCGGACCCGAATCAGCGGGGCTTGTCCGGCTGGATGACCCGATTGAAAAAACGATCGATATTATTGCAAAGATGAAAGATAAGCGCGTACGGGATGTAACGGTCATCATGCAGGAACGGGACAGACATAAAGACCTTATCCGCCGCGTCCAGGAAAAAGGAGCCCGTGTGAAATTGTTCGGAGACGGAGACGTCGGGGCATCGATTGCTACAGCCATGCCGAAAACAGGGATGGATCTGTTTGTCGGCACCGGCGGCGCACCGGAGGGCGTTATCTCTGCTGCAGCGATTAAAGCGCTCGGTGGAGACATGCAGGCCCGCCTGCTCCCTGCCGATGAAGCGGAAGCCGAACGGTGCCGCAGTATGGGACTGGAAAATCCGGAGATGCTGCTGCAGTTATCCGATCTCGTTAAAAGCGATGATGCTATTTTTGCTGCGACCGGCGTGTCCTCCGGAGAGCTCCTGGAGGGCGTCCGCTTTCTCGGGAGCGGTCTCGTCGAAACCGATACGATCGTGATGCGTGCGAGCACCGGTACAGTGCGGTTCGTCAAAGCCCATCATCAGCTGAGCCGGAAGCCGCACCTCATGGCAGCTGAATAATTTTCCGCTCATAGAAAAGGCGGCCGGAGAGCATCCGGCCGCTTCTTTTTGATTCATCTATCAGGAGCCTGCAGGCGTTTCCTGTTTTTCTTCTGCCTCTTCGGGAGGTTTTTCTACCGGCTGCTTTACTTTACGGACAACAAAATACGCACAGCCGAAGTTGCAGTATTCGTACAAATACTCCGGAAGAAAGCTGATTCTTGAATCAAGCGCTGCTTTTTTGTGATCATCTTCAAACAGCCCTTTTAACCGGAGTTGTTCATAGCCCCAGTCTCCTACAATATAATCGTACCGGTTCAGCACTTCGCTGAATCGTTCTTTAAACGCCTCTTCCGACCATCCGCCGCGGACGTCTTCGACGACTTCATACGTATTCCCCTGTACACGGATCATCCGCTCACGACCTTTCTTTCCGCTTTGATTCACACTTGTGCATCAGACAGCGGCTCTTCCCTGATTATAACAGAAAGGGCGCTTTCCCGGAAAGAAGTATATCCAGATGTATTCCGCTCTAAAGATAGAGAAAGACGGCAGCTTTGAGAGGCTGCCGTCTTTTTATTATGCTTTGGATGCTGCGTTTACCTGTTCGTCTGCATGGTAGGAGGAACGTACGAGCGGACCTGCCTCACAGTGTTTAAATCCTTTGGAAAGTGCGATCTCTTTCAGTTCCTGGAATTCTTCCGGTGTCCAGTATTTTTTAATCTTCAGATGCTTTTTCGTCGGCTGCAGGTACTGACCAATTGTCATGATGTCGACATCTACAGAGCGGAGGTCGTCCATCACCTGAAGAATTTCTTCTTTCGTTTCTCCAAGACCGATCATCAGGCTGGATTTCGTTGGAATCGTCGGATCGATTTCCTTCGACTTCGCCAGTACGCCGAGTGTACGGTCATATGTAGCTCTGGCCCGTACTCTTGGCGTCAGGCTCCGCACGGTTTCAATGTTGTGATTGAAAATATCTGGTCTTGCATCAAGCAGTGTCTGCACATTTTCTTCTTTTCCGCCCATATCCGATGGGAGCACTTCAATGCTCGTGCCCGGATTAAACTCACGTACTTTACGGACCGTCTCCGCGAAAACGTTGGCTCCGCCGTCCCGGAGGTCATCCCGTGCGACTGCTGTAATAACAACATGCTTCAGTCCCATAACCTGTACAGATTCCGCTACGCGTTCCGGCTCCTGCCAGTCCAGCTCATTCGGCAGTCCCGTTTTAACCGCACAGAAGCGGCACGCGCGGGTACAGACGTCACCTAAAATCATAAATGTGGCTGTCTTGCGCTCCGCCCAGCACTCATGAATATTCGGACAGCGGGCTTCTTCACATACTGTGTGAAGCCTTTTCTCCCGCATCAGTTTCTTCAACCCTTTATACGAATCATTCGTGTTCAGCTTAATCTTCAGCCATTCCGGCTTCCGGAGATATTCCTCCTGCTTCGCCACGAAAGACCACACCCTTTCGTTATATATCTATGCAACTCCTACTTTACCACAGGACGCGGAAAGCCTCAAAGAACGCGGACTAAACTAAGTTTTCTGAATACATGCTTTTATGGTTCTCCCGGACATGCAAAAGACAGCCGGAACGAATCCGGCTGCCATTACAGGAAATGGCTGCTTAGGTGAAAAACAGCCCTATGATGTTTTGAATAAGAATCCAGAGAATACCTATCGGGGCCACAATCCGCAGCATCCAGATCCACAGTGTACCTACAACAGAATCGGTAAGACCAGTTTCCCGGAGTGCGTCAATTTTGTTCCAGCCCCAGCCGACAAAGAGCGCAATGATAAATCCGCCGAGAGGCAGTGTAATCCGGTCTGTGATGACGTCCATGAAATCAAGGAAGCTGAACCCGCCGATCGTGAAGGTAAACGGTCCTCCCTGACTGAGCGCGGACGGAATACCGAGAAGTGTCACGGCAATACCTGCTGCGAGCGTCGCTTTATGACGTGTCCAGTTCATCTGGCGCATCACGTAGGAAACGCTGACCTCGAGAAGCGATACGGCAGAAGACAGTGCTGCTACAGCAACCAGGAAAAAGAAGAAAATCGCAAACAGTGTGCCGGCGCCGCCCATCTGGTTAAACACTTCCGGAAGCACGATGAAAATAAGTGCCGGTCCGGCATCCGGTTCAATGCTGCTGAAAGTGAAGACCGCCGGGAAAATGACGATACCGGCAATAATCGCAAAGAGCGTATCCATGGTCACAACGCTTCCCGCGGCACTCGGAAGACGCGCTTCTTTCGATAGATAGCTGGCATACGTAATCATGGCACCCATACCGAGTGACAGGGTGAAAAAGGCCTGACCGACGGCAGAGGCATAAACCTCCGGATTCGTGAAGGCATTCCAGTCAGGAGAAAAAAGGAATGCGAGGCCTTCGCCCGCTCCGTCGAGTGTCAGACTGAAACCTGCCAGCATAATCAGAATGACTGCCAGAAGCGGCATGAAAATCTTGTTCGAAAACTCGATGCCTTTCTTCACACCGAAGAACACAATTAAAATGACGATCGCCATAAACAGAACCTGCCAGAAGACCGGTCCTATGGATCCGCCGATAAAACCCGTGAAGAAATCAGCAAATCCACCTTCTTCGACTCCAGAGGCCTGTCCAGTGAGGAAGGCGGTCATGAAGTACATCACCCAGCCGGCGATGACACCATAGAAGGAAAGAATGATGAAGGATGTCAGGACACCGAGCACACCGGCGATCACCCATGGTGTGCCGGGAGCCGTTTTGTTAAATGCCCCGACCACGTCCGACTGCCCGCGCCGGCCGATCGAGAATTCTGCCAGGAGTACCGGCAGACCAATGAGAAAAATACATAAGATATAGATCAGTAAAAAGGCTGCGCCGCCGCTTTCTCCGGCCACGTAGGAAAAACGCCAGATGTTTCCCAGACCGACAGCGGAACCGACCGCAGCTAAAATGAACCCGAGCTTTGAACCGAATTGTTCCCGAGCTAGTGCCATAGTTATGTAACCCCCTTTAATAGTATCGTACAGAGTAAAATTGCTTCTTCCATAAGTAGGATGGCGGGCTGCGACGTCTCTCCTTCATTCTTCCCTAATTCTGGCTGAAATCAGACGTTGCTATTTTATTATAATGATTAAAAAAACGAATGTCAAAGACTTTTCTGAATATTATTTTTACACTGAATATTAAATCGCTTCGTCGGATAATTACTTGATAGTGCACGCGTGTATGGAAGCTGAAAAACTCTTTTGAACGGAGCCGCGGCCGGCTCGATTGAAAAAAGGCGAAAGCACGTAGTTGTGCTTCCGCCTCCAAATTATTCGTTTAAGAAGAAACCGTTTCTTTCTGAATCGGTGGTGCTGCAAGACGAATCCCGAAGAGAAGCAGTGCCAGAACGATAAATCCTGCTGCGAGTCCGAGAAGCGTGCTTCCGGAAGCGCCGAGGACCAGAAAGGCTGCGGAGGACGATACCGCTACAACGATGGCATACGGAAGCTGCGTGACCACGTGATCGATATGGTGGCTCCCTGCCCCGGTGGACGAGAGAATCGTCGTATCCGAGATCGGTGAGCAGTGATCGCCAAAAATCGATCCTGCAAGGACAGCGGCCATCATCGGAAGCATCATCGTAATGTCCACGACCGCGGCAATATCACCGGCGATTGGGAGCATAATGGCGAACGTGCCCCAGGATGTGCCGGTACTGAAGGCCATAAATCCAGCCAGCAGAAAGACGAGAACCGGCAGCATCATCAGCGGAATGGATCCGTCCACCAGCTGCGCAAGATATTCCCCTGTGCCAAGCTGATCAATGACACTCACAATCGTCCAGGCGAAAATGAGAATATAAATGGCCGGCAGCATGGATTTGATCCCGCTCCAGAGCGCCGCTCCGATCAGCGGCACGCGTACTTTACGAACAGCCGCGAGAATGACAGCCGAAGCGAAACTGATCAGTCCCCCATAGAGGAGTGAGGAAGCGACATCTGTATTCTCAAACGTGGATAAGACAGTCGCGCCTCCCTCGGACGCCTGAATGCCGGTAATGATCATAAACAGAACTGTCGCACCGATCAATACAGCGATCGGAATGAGAAGATCTGCCACACGGCCGGTATGTTCCGGCTCCTCGGTTTCATGTTCGCCGGGCACAGGACCGCGGGAACGGTTTACAAGTTCTCCAGTATTCAGCGCGTTCATTTCATGACGGCGCATCGGCCCGAAATCGAGACGCCACCACGCAGCGGCAAAGACTGCAGTAATCGCGAGAACCGCATAAAAGTTCATCGGTGCAATGAGCAGAAACGCCTGCAGCGCCTCACCTTCCATATAGCTGTGCGTGGCGAGGATCCCGCCGATAATCGTAATGATATAAGCACCCCAGCTTGAAATCGGCGAAATGACACACATCGGTGCTGCTGTAGAATCGACGATGTACGCAAGTTTTGCACGGGAAATGCGGTGCCGGTCTGTCAGCGGACGGCTGACGTTACCGACCGTCAGACTGTTAAAGTAGTCATCGATAAAGATAATGATACCGAGGACCGCAGAGGTAAACTGGGCCCCTGTGCGGGTCTTCACTTTCGTCACCGCCCATTCTCCGAATGCGCGGGCTCCGCCGGTGACGGTAATCAGTGCAGCGATCATGCCGAGAAGAAATAAGAAAAGGATAATATAAAATTCCCACGTATTGACGCCGTCTCCCGGCACATAAAAAATGCCGGTAACCGTGCTTAGAATGTCTCCGGCAGCTGCGTTAATGAACTGCTCTTCCCCTTGATGCACCATCAGTGCCCCGACGAGAATACCTACTCCGAGAGACAGCAGGACCCGCCTCGTGATAAGGACAAGGATCAGTGCCAGCACGGGAGGCAGCAGTGAAAAAATACCATGTTCCATTGTGTTGCTCCTTTCCGCTCAGAGACACAAACGTTCAACCGCCGCGGCTCTGAAAAAGTTTACTTATTTTTCTTTTACACACAAAAAAAGACAGGGAGGACCCCTGTCTCGTTATGACAGATCCCCGCCGGACCGGCAGTACTCCACGGAATAACCGTGACAGTCCACTGCCTGTTCGACAGTGACCCAGCTCTATCTTCTGCAGAAAATAGAGCTTCGGCAGCATTGCCTTTCCCGTGCGGTCTCTGCGCTGCCGCGCTCCTGCACGATACTCATCGCTGCTGCTCCTCTGCCCCGTCCCTGCGGGGCTGCCTTCATGTAAAATTATCAGCCTGGTGAATATATCACATTTTGTCGAACGGTGCAACCTTCCGTGACCACCACTGAAACGTATGCGGCCACGCGTTTTTTTCATCGACGGTGCCGGTTTCCTCCCGTGTCAGTTCCCACTCCTGAAGTGAAAATTCCGGGAACCATGTATCTCCTTCAAACTGCGCATGAATACGCGTCAAATATATCGTATCCGCTTCAGGCAGTGCTGCTTCATACAGAGAAGCTCCCCCCATAATAATGAGCTCCTCCTCCGGTGCTGCTTCATGAAGTGCCCGGATCTCTTCCATCGAATGGACAAGCTCAATATCTGCTTCTGTGTCCAGATGGCTTTTTCCGGTCAGTACGATATTCCGCCTTTTCGGCAGCGCCCGCCCGATCGACTCGAACGTCGCTCTTCCCATGACGACTGTTTTCCCCTCCGTCTGCTGCTTGAAAAAACGGAGATCGCCGGGAAGATGCCACGGCATACCGCCATCCTTTCCAATAACGCGGTTTTCATCCATCGCTGCAATGATCGAAATCATACGGAGACCTTTCCTTTAATCGCCGGATGCGGATCGTACCCCGTCAGTTCAAAATCCTCAAATGTGAAATCTTCAATGCGGGTGACATCGGGGTTGAGGCGCATCTGTGGAAGCGGGCGCGGTTCCCGCTGCAGCTGCTGACGGATCTGCTCCACATGGTTTTGATAAATGTGGACATCGCCGAATGTATGAATAAACTCACCCGGCTCCAGACCGCACTCCTGCGCCACCATCAGCGTCAGAAGCGCATAGGAGCCGATGTTAAACGGCACACCTAAAAAGACGTCAGCTGACCGCTGATACAGCTGACAGGACAATTTCCCATCCGCCACGTAGAACTGAAACAGACAGTGGCACGGTGCCAGCGCCATCTGATCCAGTTCACCGACATTCCAGGCATTGACTACGAGTCTTCTGGAATCGGGATTGTTCTTTATTTCTTCAATGACATGACGCAGCTGGTCAATCGTTGTGCCGTCCGGGGCCGGCCAGCTCCGCCACTGCCTTCCATAGACAGGACCGAGGTCCCCGTCTTCATCCGCCCATTCGTTCCAGATGCGAACGCCGTTTTCCTGCAGGTATTGAACGTTTGTATCACCCTTAATAAACCAGAGCAGTTCATGAATCATCGCCTTGACGGCCATCTTTTTTGTCGTCACAAGCGGAAATCCTTCCTGAAGATCCATCCGCATCTGGTAGCCGAACGTACTGATCGTTCCCGTTCCGGTTCGGTCTTCTTTCGCTGTGCCATTCTCCAGGACGTGTCTGCAGAGATTCAAATAGCTTTCCATTGCATTCGCCTCCTTACATTGTACGCTGTGCCATGACCGTGTCACAGCTTTCAATCATGCTCGACAGTTCCTCGGCCAAATCTACTTCATAGGGGGAGACAGATTCTCCATGTTCCTGAAACACACGGACCACCGGCCGTGCTGGCAGACTTCGATTGAGAGCACTGACAATGCCGGTGCGGCCGCCGTTCAGCCTTACTTCCAGTCCTACAGGATAGATGGCAATGGTGCGCGCGAACGCATCCACCATTTCCTGATCAAACAGTGTACCGGCACCGCTGTAAAGAAGTTCAAGCCCTTCATGGGGAAGCATCGCCGGGCGGTAAACACGGTGGGAAGTAACAGCATCAAACACATCGGCAATGGCAATAATGCGCGCAAACAGGTGAATGTCCTCTTTCCCGATGCCTCTTGGATAGCCCGATCCGTCCAGACGTTCATGGTGCTGGTATGCGCAGTGGGCGGTAAGCAGCGACAGTGTATGGCTTTTGCGGAGCATTTCAAAACCAATGGTCGTGTGGTCTTGAATGAGGGCAAACTCCTCATCCGTTAATCTTCCGGGCTTGTGAAGAACCTCCTCAGGCACCGACATTTTCCCTATATCGTGAAGGACTGCACCGAGACCGAGCTTATGCATCTCTTCTTCATTCAGTCCGAGCGTCTTTCCGAGGGAGAGCGCATAGATCGTCACGTTCAGAGAGTGGTGGAAAATGTACGAATCATAGGCAACGACATCCGTAAGAAGAGAGACGGCTTCTTTCTGCTTCATCACTTCTTCCAGAACCGACGTAACGATCGCGGAAAAGGACGAGGACATGGCATCCATATCCACGGTTTTCTGCAGTGCCATCTGCTCCGCAGCCTTCTTAAACTGTGATTCAATTACCTGCATCGATGCAGCACGTACTTTAGGATCCAGCGTCCCCTCATCATCGAGATCCTCTGTTCCTTCCTGCTGGACATACACGTAGGTAATGCCTTTTTCCCGGAGACGCTCCACAATACGTCCCGTAAGCCGGGCGCCGATCTGCAGCAGAATACGTCCGTCTCCGGCATAGATCGGTTTCGCCAGTCTGCTCTCCGGCGTTATATGATCAATGGCTGTAATTCTCATAAGTGGGACTCCTCTCGTTCAGCAAGCTTCCAGGCAAGGATATCCCGGAAAAATTCTGGCATATAGTAATGGACCGGCCGCTTCTCTGTCAGCAGCGGATATAGATGGCTGAACGTAAAAAGGTCCGGCACAGCCAGCCGGTAAACAGCCGACTCTTCTACCTTATTTTTATCGACCGCTCCATCCTCTCCCTGAAACAATGTCCAGCCGAGAACTTTCCCACGGAAACCAAAGCCTTTCAGACGGTAATGAACCATGGCGTCCGATTCCGCCTCCCGCATAATATGGAGAAGCTCTGAACCAGTGACTGTCAGCGCCGCCGGGTTAATCGGGTGCGGACAGATTTCGTGAAGGTGTTTTCTCGTCACATTCCCGGAAGGAAGCCCCTGCAGCAGCAGACCGGCATTGACCATGGCGACATCCGATTCCGTCCAGCCGCGCAGACCATCTGCCGTAATGCGGAGAAGGCGGGACGTTTCGTACCATGAAACATCCATCGGCTCTTCCAGCACGGCCACTCTCTCTTCTAATGCCGCTTCCGATGCTGCCTCCAGCTGCATCAGTTTCTGTTCCGTGCCGGCATCCCGGTGATGCGGGTCAATTTCGTGGGTATAAATGTGGTCGATCTTCCAGTCGTTGTTCCGCCTGGTAAGGCAGACCTCGCCGATGTGGCTTCCGGACCTGCCACACTGGTGGATCCACGTCTGGTTCACCTGCTTTCCCCCGTGAATGACATGATGCGTATGAGCGCCGAGGCAGAGATGAATCTGAGGAAAACGCTCCGCAAGCTCCTCATCGAGACGGAGGCCGAGGTGGGACAGGCAGATAATCATGTCTGCATCGATATCTTTTATCACTTCTTCCGCCGTTTCCATCGGATCGATAATATTCCAGCCGAGCTCTTGATAAAATGTGTAGAAAGGAAACGTCAGCCCGAACACGCCGAGTCTCGTTCCATCTTCAAGTGTGTATATACGGTACCTCTCCGCCCAGGACGGAAACGTGCCGTCTGCTGCACGGAGGTTTGCGAGAAGAACTGGAAATGCTGCTTCATCATATAAGTGGTCCAGATCCTCTTTGGCAAACGTTATTCCTTCATTGTTACCGATCGTCACGCCATCCACCTGAAGGTCGTTTAACAGCTCCACATTGCCGCGCCCCATCAGCCCTTCCGTAATCGGATGAACCCGGTCACTGTGATCTCCAAGGTCAAACAAAAGGACCTCTCCCGGTGCACGGTCACGCCGTTCTTTTACCCGTTTCACAACGGCCGGCCATTGATCCAGTTCACTGTGCAGGTCGTTCGTATGTAATATCGTCAACTGTCTCATGCCCGGACCCCTTTCATCCACCTGTCATTCCTTGATATATGAGCCGCAGCCCGATCACAATTAATACGAGCCGCAGTGCAAGTACGATCGTGTCATTTTTCATCTGCCGGTTTATCCAGGCACCAATTTGTCCGCCGAACCAGGCGCCGGGGATCAATCCAGCTGCATAAAGCCACTCCACGTTACCGAGAAGTACGTGGGACGCCGAACTTACCAGCGCGGAGAGAAACACGAGAAACATCGATGTTGCTACAGCAAGACGCGGAGGAAACGCAAATAATATAATCATTGCCGGCACCATCAGCGATCCTCCGCCGATACCGAACAATCCGGAAAACATCCCGACAAAAAACGCAATAAAAATGCCGGCAGCCGGCCGGTATCCATATTCTCTTTCCGATCCATCCGGCTCCAGACTCGTCCGGCGGATGCCTCCTGGACGAAGCGGAATCGGGCGGATGCGGTGACGAACCATCAAAATGAATGACACGATAATAATAAATACACCGAAAGCGGATAGAAACGCTCCTGTCTGCATGCCATTATTCAGCCAGACGCCAAAAAGCGCACCCGGTCCACTGCCGATAAAAAAGATCATTCCGCTCTGCAGATCCACCACCTTCTGCTTCGTGTAGGCAAGGGTGGAGGACAGCCCGGTAAAGATCATCACGAGAAGGGACGTCCCGACCGCCGTCTGCGGGGTGATTCCCTGAAATAATTCTGTATAACTTCCTAACACCATCAGCGCCGGTACGATAATAATACCGCCGCCGAGTCCCATAATACTGCCGACAATGGCAGCAGTCAGCCCGAGAAGGGCAAGCAGCAGCCATTCCATTCCCACAAAAACTCCTTTTCCCCCTGTATCCGGTTAGTCATCCTGGAATAAATTCATCTGCTTCGGCGACAGTCCTTCATAGGAAAGTCCCATCATGGAAATCAGCCGGAGCGCGTTGTCCGCAGCGTGACCGCCGCTGTTGTTATTAAACATAACGTACACCTGTTCCGATGATTCTGCAAGCTTTTCTGCCGCCCGGGCTGTCTCTTTCAGCTCGTCTTCGGAGTAGTCGTATAAGTAGCGTATTTTCCGCCATGATTCGCCGCGGGCCGGTGTCTGCCACGCCTGCTCATTCCGGCCGTGAAGCCGTATCAGCGTCTGCTTTTCGTTCGTCGCTTCCGCAACGAACGGCACAGAGCGCTCTCCGATCTGCGGTTCGTCACAGACCGTGTGTATCCAGTTATCTTCTTTCATATACTGCAGTGTTTTGGCTTTGAATTCCGGTGCATACCAGGACTGATGCCGGAATTCCAGCGCGCAGTCAAACATCCGCAGCTCTTCTCTGAGCCATTTTAAGTAATCTACATTTTTCCGCTGGCAGTCAAACCACGGCGGAAACTGGCAGAGAACGTGCGCCACCTTCCCTGCTTCTTTCATCGGTGTGAAGGCCTGCCGGAACGCATCCAGCATCTCCCCGTGGGAGGAAAACGGACTTTCTCCGCGCTGGTGGCCGGTCATTCCCTGATAGGCTTTCACGACAAACTGAAAAGACTCCGGCGTTTCCGAAATCCATTTTTGAATATTTTTCGCCGGCGGCACCGCATAGAATGAGGAATCCAGCTCCACGACGGGAAAGTGGGCGCTGTAGGCGGCAAGTCTGGAATCCGATGACGCTAAATCTTCATACAGCGTGACATGATCACGCCACCCTGTCAATCCGACAATAATGCGGCTGTCTCCCATACAATCCCTCCTGAACGGAAATCCTTTTATTATTCTACTCTTTTCCCTCAAATTCGGATATGTAATCGAAAACAGGGATGTCAGCCGGCCGCTTTCCACGGTCCGGTGACATCCCGGTTACGAACAGCGAAAAGACGCTGCAGTTGTCATACTGTTTTCTTAGCCGATCGAACCTTCCATTTCGAACTTGATGAGGCGGTTCATTTCCACCGCATACTCCATCGGAAGTTCTTTCGTGAATGGCTCGATGAAGCCCATAACGATCATCTCTGTTGCTTCCTGTTCGGAGACACCGCGGCTCATCAGATAGAAGAGCTGCTCTTCCGACACTTTGGAAACTGTTGCTTCGTGCTCCAGAGAAATGTTGTTGTTTAGAATCTCGTTGTACGGAATTGTATCCGACGTTGACTCGTTGTCCATGATGAGCGTATCACACTCAATGTTGGACTTGGAGCGCTCGGCTTTCCGGCCGAAGTGGACAATACCACGGTACGTTACTTTACCACCGTGCTTGGAAATCGACTTCGATACGATCGAGGAAGAGCAGTCCGGCGCCAGGTGATGCATTTTTGCACCGGCATCCTGATGCTGGCCTTTTCCTGCAATCGCAATGGAAAGAACGTTTCCGCGGGCGCCGCGGCCCTTCATTACAACTGCTGGATATTTCATCGTCACTTTGGAACCGATGTTACCGTCCACCCATTCCATCGTTGCGTTTTCTTCTGCAACGGCACGCTTTGTAACGAGGTTAAACACGTTCGGCGCCCAGTTCTGGATCGTTGTATAACGGCAGTACGCGTCTTTCTTGACGATGATTTCAACAACCGCACTGTGAAGGGAGTTCGTCGTATACACTGGTGCAGTACAACCCTCTACATAGTGTACGGAGCTGTCTTCATCCGCAATGATGAGCGTACGCTCAAACTGACCCATGTTTTCCGAGTTGATCCGGAAGTAAGCCTGCAGCGGTGTATCGGTCTTTACACCTTTCGGCACGTAGATGAAGGAACCGCCGGACCATACAGCAGAGTTCAGTGCCGCAAATTTGTTGTCGGATGGAGGAATAACTTTACCGAAATGCTCGCGGAAAATTTCCTCATCTTCCTTCATGGCTGTATCTGTATCTTTGAAAATGATTCCCTGTTCTTCCAGATCTTCCTGCATGTTGTGGTAAACAACCTCGGATTCGTACTGTGCGGAAACACCGGCAAGGTATTTCTGCTCCGCTTCTGGAATACCGAGTTTATCAAACGTGTTTTTAATCTCTTCAGGAACTTCATCCCACGAGCGCTCCGATTTTTCGGAAGGCTTAACGTAGTACGTAATCTCATCGAAGTCCAGCTCTGAGAGGTCGCCGCCCCACTGTGGCATCGGCATTTTGTAAAACTGCTCCAGTGATTTCAGGCGGAAGTCGAGCATCCATTCAGGCTCGTCTTTGATTCGGGAAATTTCACGGACAATGTCCTCTGTGAGTCCCTTTTTCGACCGAAAAATAGAAACGTCTTTATCATGAAAGCCGTACTGGTATTCTTCGATCTCCGGCATTTTCTTTGCCATGTGAAACCCTCCTTCAGGTTATCTATCTTACAGACCGCGTCGGTTCCGTCAATTGGCAGTGTACCTACATTTTACATCATCACAGCCCGAATGACAAAATCAGGCGTTTTCTTCTTCGTTCAGCCCCTGTTCCATCGCCTTCCAGGCGAGTGTGGCACATTTGATGCGGGCCGGAAATTTTGTCACGCCCTGGAGCGCTTCAATATCTCCGAGATCCAGACCGGACGTGTCGATATCTTTTCCGAGCATCATGTCGGAAAACAGATCGGACATACGGAGTGCCTCTTCCACAGGAAGACCTTTGACGGCCTGCGTCATCATGGAAGCAGAAGAGAGGCTGATGGAGCAGCCTTCGCCGTTAAATTTGGCGTCGGCAATTTTTCCATCCTCCACTTTCATCTGCAGCTGAATCCGGTCGCCGCACGTCGGGTTGTTCATATCGATTTTAAGCTTATCGCCTTCGACCTCCCCGCGGTTTCGTGGATTTTTGTAATGATCCATGATCACCTGACGGTAGAGTGTGTCTAAATGATTAGCTGAAGACATCACCGAAATACTCCTTTGCTGTGTGGAGCGACGACACGAATGCATCGACGTCTGCCTCCGTATTGTAAAGATAAAAGGAAGCTCTCGCTGTCGCAGTCACATCCAGCCACTTCATCAATGGCTGGGCACAGTGATGTCCTGCACGGACAGCCACACCTTCCGAATCGAGAACGGTGGCCAGGTCATGTGGATGAACATCATCGGCATTGAATGTGACGATGCCGGCGCGGTGCTCTGGTCCATAGACCGTCACGCCGTCAATTTTGGAAAGCTGCTCCATTGCATAATCAGCCAGTTTTTTCTCATGCTGCTCAATCTCATCGAGACCGACCTCCTCAAGGAAGTCAATCGCCGCTCCGAGACCGACAGCGCCGGCAATCAGCGGTGTGCCGCCTTCAAATTTCCACGGAAGTTCTTTCCATGTCGCATCATACAGATCAACGAAATCGATCATTTCCCCGCCGAACTCCACCGGTTCCATACCGTTTAACAGAGCTTTCCGGCCGTAGAGAACGCCGATCCCGGTCGGACCGCACATTTTGTGTCCGGAGAAGGCGAAAAAGTCAGCGCCGAGCTCTTTGACATCCACTTTCATGTGGGGAACAGACTGGGCACCGTCAACGACCATCACTGCCCCGTGCTTATGGGCACAGTCGGCAATTTCACGGATCGGGTTGATCGTGCCGAGTACATTGGAGACGTGCATGACGGAAACGATTTTTGTCCGGTCTGTAATCGTCTTCTCCACATCCTCCATCGAAAGCGTTCCGTCCGGCTGGAGCGGAATGTACTTCAGTTCCGCGCCGGTTGCTTTGGCCAGCTGCTGCCACGGGATGATATTGCTGTGGTGCTCCATCGGAGTGATGACGATCTCGTCGCCTTCGCCCACATTGCTGCGGCCGTAGCTCTGTGCTACAAGGTTGATCGCCGTGGTCGTTCCACGCAGAAAGACGATCTCCTCTACACTGTCCGCTCCAATGAAGCGGCGTGCTTTTTCCCGGGCGCCTTCGTAGGCATCCGTTGCGAGCGAGCCGAGTGTGTGCACACCACGGTGTACATTGGAGTTGTAACGCCGGTAATAGTCATCCAGCGCATCAATGACGCTCTGCGGTTTCTGTGACGTGGCTGCACTGTCCAGATATACGAGCGGATGGCCGTTCACTTCCTGATCCAGAATCGGAAACCGGCGCCGCACCTCCTGTACATTCATTTAATACACTTTCCTTTCGATCAGCTCGTGAAGCTGTTCTTTGACGGATTCAATAACAAGCTCACTGACAACCGGCTCAAGGAACCCGTGGATAATGAGGCGTTCCGCTTCGATCCGGTCCAGTCCGCGGCTCATCAGGTAGTACATCTGAAGCGGGTCTACTTTACCGACCGATGCCGCGTGTCCTGCTGTGACATCATCTTCATCGATCAGAAGGATCGGGTTGGCGTCGCCGCGTGCTTTTTCACTGAGCATGAGGACACGTTCGGTCTGCTCTCCGTTCGCTTTCGTTGCTCCGTGCTCGATCTTTGAAATTCCGTTGAAAATCGACGTTGCCTGATCGCGCATAACGCCGTGCTTCAGAATCTGTCCATCGGTATCTTTACCGAAATGAACAACATTTGTTGTAAAGTTCTGGATCTGCTTTCCACGGCCGATGGATACGCTTTTCGTATCGGCGTGGGAACCGCGTCCATGAAGGTACGTTGTGTTTTCAGAAACCGTGTTGCCATCGTTCATCAGCCCGAGGGACCAGTAAAGCTCTGCGTCCACACCGTCCACCTGACCGCGGCGGTTTACATACGTTGTCACGGAATCAGCGAGGTTGTCCACCGCGCCGTAGTTCACTTTTGCTCCGTCTGCGGCATACACTTCCGCCACAATATTGGCGACAGCTTCCGAGCCGGATCCTTCGCTGATATAGTTTTCAATATACGTCAGCGAGCTGTTTTCTTCCGCAATGATCAGAACATGGTTGAACAGACCGAAGTTTCCTTCGTGCGCAAAAACGGCCTGAAGCGGCTGTTTTACTTCCACATTTTTCGGTACGTAGACAAAGGCACCACCGTTCATGAGAGCAGCGTGTGCTGCTGTCAGGCTGTGCTCATCTGCGGACACCGCATCCTGCATGAAATACTTCTGTACAAGATCGCCGTGTTCTTTCAGAGCCGTGCCGATATCCGTGAAGATAACGCCCTGATCCGACAGCTCCTGCTGTACTTGGGAAAACGACGTCACGCCGTTTTTCTGTGTGATCAGGTTGTCGACATCCGCTTCTGTACCGACGAGCGTACGTACAGCATCCGACAGCTCCGCATAACCGGAAGTAGCTTCTGTCTGCGGATCAAAAGAATAAGAAGAAAAATTCCACTTCGTAATTTTTGTTTTATCCGGCTTTGGCAGCTCCAGCTTACCGGCTTTATCAAGCGCCGAAAGACGCTGTTCTGTAAACCATGCAGGTTCGCCGCGGTCTGCGGAGAAGCTTTTCAGCTGCTCGCTGTCCACCGGGAGTTTCAGTTCCGTTGTCATCATCTCATCCTCCTCTGCTGCTTATTGCTGACCGACAGTCTCGTCGTCGATTCCCAGCTCTTCTTTAATCCAGTCATATCCGTTCTCTTCCAGCTTCTGAGCAAGCTCAGGTCCGCCGGATTTCACGATACGTCCCTGCATCATTACGTGGACATAGTCCGGCTGGATGTAGTTCAGCAGGCGCTGGTAGTGTGTGATAATCATGCAGCCGAAATCGTCGCTGCGGAGCTGGTTAATGCCCTTAGCTACTACTTTGAGTGCGTCGATATCGAGTCCGGAGTCAATCTCATCAAGAATCGCGATGCGCGGCTCGAGCATGAGCAGCTGCAGAATTTCGTTACGCTTCTTCTCACCGCCGGAGAAACCTTCGTTCAGGTAGCGGTGCTGGAACGACTGATCGATTTCAAGCGTGCCCATCTTTTCGTCCATTTTGCGGATGAACTGCATCAGGGAAACCTGCTCCTCTTCAGACTTCTCTGCATTCATGGCAGAACGGATGAAATCAGCATTTGTTACGCCGGACACTTCACTCGGGTACTGCATCGCCAGGAAAAGACCGGCACGTGCGCGCTCGTCTACTTCCATCTCAAACAGGTCTTCTCCGTTCAGAGCAGCCTCCCCGCTTGTTACTTCATAGTTTGGATGACCCATCAGCGCGGATGCGAGCGTGGACTTACCTGTTCCGTTCGGTCCCATGATCGCATGGATTTCGCCGCCCTTTACGTCAATTCCGAACCCTTTCAGAATTTCTGTATTATCAATTGATACGTGCAGATCTTTCACACTTAGACTTGGCTTCGTCATGATTCATACCTCCATTAATTTTGAAAGTTAACTTATCTTCATGTTATGATAGAAGGCGTGTGAACACTCTATCCACAACAAGCAGAACCTTTAGAGAGATTCTCAAATTATTCTCATTCTAATCTTAGCTTATCTTTTAAGTGAGTTCAAGGATTATACATAATTCTTTTGCTATACGGCGCGGTTGTTCCTCTAAGACGGGCCCTTCTTTCCAAATTGCCCATCCTCTTCCTTCATTCTCAATAGAATGAAGGTTTTTCTATGTAATTGAGAACGATTTTCTTTCTCCGGCAGTGAAGGACGGAACTTCCGTACGTTTCCCTCTCAAACGAAAAAAACCTTTTTCCACGGGGGAAAAAGGCTTTTCTCGTATTAATTATCCATGCTGCAGCTGTGCTACCAGTTTCTGACTCTGCTCATAGTCCTTTTCGCGTGCTGCTTCGACTTGCATACGATTTTCCAATGTACGGTTATACTCTGCGTAACACATGTTATGCGAAGTATGCATCGCTTTTTCCATGTCCGTGGTGTGGTTCGTATCAATCTGCTGGATAATGAATCAAATCCTTCCAAAATTTTTATGGCTCTGTGCCAACGGTTATAATCGTACCACGCACATCTATGTGAACCAATGCGCAAACGCCGGTATATTTTCTGACAATTCCGTAAATGTATCTGTCAGCTTTCCTCACATAGTATTTCTCCATTATTTGCGCCTTTTTCTCCCGAATGCTCTATTTCTTATAAATGGAAACCCTTACATTTGTACACCTTTTTTTACATGGTCATCTGTATTCTTTCAATCGATAGAAATGGCCGCCTTCAGACTGGCAGGTACAGCTGGAATTCCAGAAGCCTCTGCCTTTCTGCGGAGAAGGACCTTAAACAGAAACTTCAACCTTTATCCTTTCTTCCTCCATAAAAAAAACGGACGCTCCATTATGGAACGTCCGCTCACGGAAACCGGTATTCACCGGCTGCGCTGCATTTTACTCTTCAGATGGAATAACTGCTCCATCATATTCGTCTTCGATGAATCCACGCACATCTTCGGACTGAAGCACGTCTACGAGAATGTCGATACGCTCGTCATCTTCGTTTTCGCTTGTTGTCACGATCAGGTTGACGTACGGGTTGTCTTCTGCCGATTCAATGGCAATGGCATCTTCCTGCGGGTTCAGGTCTGCGTCCAGCGCGTAGTTGGAGTTAATAAGCACAGCGTCGCCTTCGTTGTTCTGATACGCCGTCGGCAGCAGCGCTGCTTCTACGTTGGCCGTGAACTCGAGGTTGTTCGGATTTTCAGCGATATCGTCCGTCGTCGCTTCAATGCCAGCATCATCTTCAAGCGTAATGAGGTCCTCATCCTGAAGCATCATAAGAATACGACCGTGGTCGGCAACCGAATCACTCATGATGATTTCTGCTCCTTCCGGCAGATCTTCAAGGGAGTCGTAATCCTGGGAATAGATGCCGATCGGCTCAATGTGAACGCCGCCTTTATTGACAAAGTCGTAATCGTTCTCTTCGATCTGGGATTCCAGGTATGGCTCGTGCTGGAAGTAGTTTGCATCGAGCTCTCCGGAATCAAGCGCCTGGTTTGGAAGAATGTAATCGTTGAATGTTTCTACTTCCAGTTCCAGTCCTTCTTCTTCAAGAAGCGGTGCAGCAAATTCGAGAATTTCTGCGTGCGGGATGTTGGACGCACCGACAACAAGTGGTTCAAAGTCTTCAGAAGCTTCTTCATTTCCTTCCGTGTCTTCTGCGTTTTCTTCGTCCGCGGCATTTTCCTCTTCTGCGTTCTCATCCGCTGCTTCGTTTTCTGCAGGCTCTTCGTTTACTTCATTCGTGTTTTCCGAAGCCCCTGTATTTTCTGTGTTCCCTTCGTTGTCTCCTCCGCCGCAGGCTGCGAGAAATGCAGCAGATAATAGAGATACACCAGTAAGTTGAATTGTCTTTTTCATGATTAACCCCTCCAAAATAAAATTAACGTTTATCTAAACGGCTGGTAAGCTGATCGCCGATAAACTGTAGTATAAAGACGATAATTAAAATGACGACTGTTGCTGTAAGTGTAATATCCGGGTTATTCCGCTGAAAACCGTCGCGGAAAGCGAGATCCCCGAGTCCACCGGCTCCGATAACACCTGCCATCGCCGTATAGCTGACGAGCGCGATAGCGGTAACTGTAATACCGGATACGAGCGCCGGCATCGACTCCGGAAGCAGCACCTTCCAGATAATCTGGCCGTTCGATGCTCCCATTGCTTTCGATGCTTCGATGACACCCCGGTCGATTTCCCGGAGTGCAATCTCCACCATGCGGGCATAAAACGGCGCTGCTCCGATGACAAGCGCAGGCACAGCAGCACCTGGCCCCAGGAATGTACCGAGCAGAGCCAGTGTAAATGGAATCAGCAGCACAATTAGAATAATAAACGGAATGGACCGGAAAATATTCACGTACGCCCCGATAATAAAGTGAGCGGTTTTGTTCTCCCAGAGCTGTCCTCTTGCTGTCAGAAACAGAAGCAGTCCGAGAATAATGCCGAACAGAAACGTCAACACGAGGGAAAACACCGTCATATAGATGGTTTCCAGCGTAGCATCCCACATGTTTTCCCAGTTCACTTCCGAGAAGAAAACGGAAGCTGTCATGAGTTTATCCACCGTGGATCACCTCCACTTCCACCTGCTGCTCCCGCATAAAGGCGATTGCCTCTTCCGCCTGGGGGCCGGTGACACTGATAAACAGCGAACCGTAGGAACCGTGCTGCGTCTGAGAAATTTTACCCTGCAGAATGCTGACATCGACCTCGAATTTCCGGACGATATTTGTAATCAGCGGCCGCTGGGCATCGCCTCCGACAAATGTCAGCTGAAGCACCGATCCGGTCCGCTCATCGTCAAATAAGTGACGGAGTGCTTCTTCCGTCTCTTCCGGCTCCGTTACCTGCTTGACGAACTCTTTCGTCATCGCCTGCTGCGGACGGCGGAAGATATCCAGGACATCCCCCTGTTCGACGACACGTCCTCCTTCCATCACAGCGACACGGTGGCAGATTTTCCGGATTACGTGCATTTCATGTGTGATGAGAACAATCGTCAGACCGAGTTTCTGGTTGATGTCCACCAGAAGATCCAGAATGGAGTCTGTCGTCTTCGGATCGAGCGCTGATGTCGCTTCATCGCAGAGAAGCACCTTTGGATTGTTGGCAAGCGCCCGGGCGATGCCGACACGCTGCTTCTGTCCGCCGCTCAGCTGCGAAGGATAGGAGCCGCCGCGTCCGGAGAGTCCGACAAGTTCAATCAGCTCATCCACGCGCTCTTTCTGCTCTGCTTTGGATACTCCTTTAATTTCAAGCGGAAATGCGATGTTTTCAGCCACGGTCCGGGACCATAAGAGGTTAAAATGCTGAAAAATCATGCCGATTTCCTGACGTGCTTCGCGGAGTTTTCTGCCGGACAGTGAGTTCATGTTCCTGCCGGCAACTTCCACGGCGCCTGACGTAGGCGCTTCGAGCATGTTCAGCATGCGGATTAATGTACTTTTTCCGGCTCCGCTGTAACCGATAACGCCAAATATCTCTCCCTGATCGATGGTAAGATCGATATGATCGACCGCCGTGACATCTCCATCTTTCGTGGGGAAAATTTTAGCGAGCTGAGATAAGGAAATCACCACAGCTCCCCCTTTCCTATTATTTATCTAATTAAACCAACCAATTTAGTCAGTTTAAACCAGACACATATTCTGCCCTCCCTCTGTTCAGGCAGGAAGTTTTCCGAAGATGTGAAAAAACCTCCCTGCGCAGAAAAGGCAGAAAGGCTTAAGTAACGTTCCTTTCTCCTCATCTGCCGAAGCCATGCTCCGCAGGAATTGGCACCTTCCAGGAATATCCTGATGGTTGCCGGGTTTCATCGGGCCAGTCCCTCCACCTCTCTTGATAAGAAGATACAGCAATATGTAAGTCTGTTATGGATATTATCACCCGCCGAATCGGTTGTCAACAAAAAGCGACATACACACTTTTTGTAACCGCATACAATAAGAAAACCTGGAACAACGGCTTCCGTTCGGCAAAACAAAAACGCTCCGGCTGCTGTATCCGGAACGTTCTTTGACTCGTCCTATTCCTGGTCCGTCATCTGCTTGTAGGCATCTGCGTCCATGAGGCTGTCCATATCGCTTTTGTCTTTCGGCTCTACAATGATCATCCATGCTTTTTCAAACGGAGATTCATTCACAAGCTCAGGCGCATCCTCCAGCTCTTCGTTAATTTCCACGACTTTTCCGCTGAGTGGTGCATACAGCTCGGATACCGTTTTTACCGATTCCACACTTCCGAATGGTTCATCCGCAGTGATTTCATCTCCGACTTCCGGCAGTTCCACAAAAACGATATCTCCGAGTTCCGACTGGGCAAACTCTGTAATACCGATGCGTACGTTACCGCCTTCATCTTTGACCCATTCGTGCTCTTTGGAATACTTGTAATCTGCTGGCAGGCTCATCGCATGGACCCCTCCAATTCAAGAATGTAGGACTGCCGTTATGTAGCATTGGCAGCGACTTTCGTCTCTTCCACTATAATACAACACGCCGTACCCCCGCAAGCTGTGGCGGCACAGAAACCGTACTATTTACTCTCGTTTTTCCAGACGGATTCGTATTCTGCTTCTCTGAAACCAGCTGTGACGTCCTTTTCACCTACGGCAAGCGGCCGTTTCATAAGCATTCCATTGGTTGAGAGAAGCTCGTATGCCTCTTCCGGATCCATCGTGTCTACTTTATCTTTCAGGCCCTGCTCCCGGTATGCTTTCCCGCTAGTGTTAAACAGCTTTTTCAGCGGCAGTCCGCTTTTTTCATGGATGCGCCGAATTTCAGCTGCATCGGGTGTCTCTTCTACGATATGGCGCTTTTCATAGGAAACGTCGTTTTCGTCGAGCCATTGGAGCGCTTTACGGCAAGTGCTGCATTTCGGGTATTCGTATACAATCATGATTTATTCACCTCCTCCTTAATTATACAGGATTTTCTGCCAGATGGAATTGACAGAAGAAGTAGATTGCCTTAGGATTAATCGTAATTATTACGATTTAAAAAGGATGAGTGACATGACCCACTGCATTATTATCGGCGGCGGCATTCAAGGAATGACAGCGGCGGTACATTTACGGGAGGCCGGGCTGCCTGCGGAAGATCTGACGATTATCGATCCGCATGAGGCGCCGCTTGCTGTCTGGAAAAACCGTACGGAAAAAATCGGCATGCCGTACCTGCGCTCCGCTTTTGTACACCATTTATCCTCGGATCCATTTTCGCTGGAGCGTGAAGGGTGTGATTTTTACGGCAGGTACAAGCGGCCTTCAACGATGTCTTTCCGGGAGCACGCAGAAAAACTCGTCGAGCGCTGGCAGCTTGATGAGTGCTGGTATCAGGATGCCGTGACCGGAATCCATCGTGCAGCAGACGGCTGGCAGGTGTGTGTGAAAAATGGATCTCCGCTTGCAGCGCCGCACGTTATTCTTGCTGTCGGCGGACAGCATACGCCCTTCGTGCCGGAGAAATGGGAGGATGCGGTTCATATTTATGATTCGTCTCTTTCACTCACTGCGGAGGAATCCCCTTACATCGTCATCGGCGGTGGCATTTCTGCAGCACATACGGCTGTTTTTCTTTCGACGCGCCATCCGGGCGGCGTAACACTGATCAAACGTCATGCCTTCCGCGTCCACGATTTCGACAGCAGTCCCGGCTGGCTCGGTCCGAAAAACATGCGCTCGTTTTCACGGATCGATCCCGAAGAGGACCGCCGTAAGAAAATCCGGGAAGCCCGGATGCCCGGTTCGATTCCACGGGAACTGTTTTTCCGCCTCCGCAGGCTGGAGCAGCAGGGGGCCCTCCGGATCGTCACGGGAAACATTGATGCACAGGAAAACAGCGCTGTTCATCTGGAGGATGGCAGCACGTACTCTAGAAAATCGATCATTGCCTGCACCGGATTCACTTCTGCACTTCCGGAAAAAGAGTGGCTGGAACCGCTGATTTCGTCCCAGTCTCTTCCCTGTGCCTCCTGCGGCTATCCGGTTTTATCCGGTAATTTAACATGGAAGGAAGGCCTCTACTGCACGGGGGCACTCGCGGAGCTGGAGATCGGTCCGGTGGCAAGAAACATTGCCGGAGCTCAGCGTGCAGCGCGGAAGATTGCGGCATCTGTCCTGGCATAATCAACGAAACCGCCCCGGCTTTGCGTGGGGAGACGCAGAGCCGGGGCGGTTCGAAGAGAGAGTGACTTGTTTCTGCTGCCAGAAAGAAGTCTATATTATTTTTTAGAGCAGCTGCTCTAAAGTGGATAACAATTACACAACGTAGCGTTCTTCCTTGATAATTCCTGCTGCAAGCTCGCGCTTTTTCGCAACGAGGTTGATCGGCGTATGGCGCGTCAGCTTTTTCAGAATGGACAGCATCGTACGGAGGCTGTCGCCTTCTTCCATCGCCACAAGCGATTCTCTTGCGAGCGAATCGATCCGCTGGAAGGCCTCCTGCGTATAAATCTCGGTCATCAGCACTTTCCAGGCTGCTTTTTCGGCACCGTCTTTCGCCATCGCTTTTTCGGTACGGAGAATCATGGATTCGATGTTGAAAATTTCGTTGACCAGATCCGCTGTGTTTGCAAGAAGCTCCTGCTCCTGCTGCAGTTTTTCACCGTATTTCTGGGCGGCGCTTCCTGCAGACATGAGGAAGATTTTCTTGGCATTTGCGAGAAGGTACTTCTCCTGATCCAGCGGCTCATCGCCCGGCTCCTCCGGCATCATCATCATCAACTCTTCCTGCAGCCCCTGGGCCTGCTCCAGAAGCGGCAGTTCACCTTTCATTGCCTTACGGAGAAGCGTGCCCGGAACGAGCATCCGGTTGATTTCGTTTGTGCCTTCAAAAATCCGGTTGATTCTGGAGTTACGGTACATCGTTTCTACTTCGTACTCTGCCATAAAGCCGTATCCGCCGTGGATCTGCACCGCTTCATCGACGACGAAATCGAGCACTTCCGAGCCGAAAAATTTATTCAGCGAGCATTCGATCGCATATTCTGCAATCGCTCTGCCGACAGCTGCGCCGTCCTTCTGCTCTTCCTCCGACAAGTTCTGGAAAGCATCATCAATCAGTCCGCCGGTGCGGTAGATCGAGCTTTCCATCGCGTACGTTTTCGCGGCCATTTCCGCCAGCTTCTTTTGAATCAGCGGGAACGAGGAGATCGGTGTCTTAAACTGCTTCCGCTCATTCGCGTATTTGGCCGACAGTTCAATCGCACGCTTGGCACCGCCGATACAGCCCACGCCGAGCTTATAGCGGCCGACGTTTAAAATGTTAAACGCGATTACATGGCCTTTGCCGGCTTCACCGAGCAGGTTCTCTTTCGGCACCTTCGCTTCATCGAGGATGAGCGTCCGTGTCGATGATCCTTTAATTCCCATTTTCTTTTCTTCTGGTCCGACGGAGACGCCGTCGTACTCCCGCTCGACGATAAATGCGGAGAACTGCTCGCCGTCAATCTTCGCGTAAACCACAAACACATCGGCGAAACCCGCGTTCGTGATCCACTGCTTTTCTCCCGTCAGAAGATAGTGGGATCCGTCTTCACTCAGCTTTGCTGTCGTTTTGGCACCGAGCGCGTCGGAACCTGATGTCGGTTCTGTCAGCGCATAGGCAGCAATTTTTTCGCCGGTCGCAAGCGCCGGAAGGTATTTTTCCTTCTGCTCATGCGTTCCGAAAAAGACGATCGGCAGCGAGCCGATCCCGACATGCGCGCCCTGCGTCAGAGAAAACGAGCCGGCGAGTGCAAACTTTTCTGTAATCAGCGAAGAGCTGATTTTATCCAGGCCGATCCCGCCGTACTCTTCCGGTACATCTGCACCGAGAAGGCCGAGTTCGCCTGCTTCTTTCATGAGCCGCACAGAGCGGTCGAATTCATGATTTTCAATATAATCGATTTCCGGAACAACTTTGTTTTTCACAAAATCTTCTGTCGTTTTCGCGATCATTTTATGCTCTTCAGTCAGATCCTCCGGTGTGAAAATATCCTCCGGACGCTGGGATCCGAGCAGAAATCCGCCGCCTTTTACTTTATCCTCTGTCATTGCCATGATAAGTCCCCCTCTGGACGTAATTAATGACTTGTTTCGTTCTACAGCAGTTCAAATACGCCTGCGGCACCCATACCGCCGCCGATACACATCGTCACTACGCCGAACTGTTCGCCGCGGCGCTTCATTTCATGAATCAGGCTGAGCGTCAGTTTCGTCCCCGTACAGCCGAGTGGATGACCGAGTGCGATCGCGCCGCCGTTGACGTTTACTTTATCGTGGTCCAGGTTCAGCTGACGGATCACCTGAATTGCCTGGGAGGCAAACGCTTCGTTTAATTCAAACAGTCCGATATCCTCCATCTGCAGACCTGCCTGGGCGACCGCTTTCGGGATCGCTTCCACGGGACCCACACCCATAATTTCCGGAGCTACTCCTGCGACGGCAAACGAACGGAAAGCGGCGAGCGGTTCGAGACCGTCCCGGAGCGCTGCTTCTTTTTCCATTACAAGAACAGAGGCAGCTCCGTCACTCATCTGGGAGGCGTTTCCGGCTGTGACCGTTCCGCCGAACTGATTGAAGGCCGGACGGAGCTTAGCGAGAGTCTCCATCGACGTTCCTGCGCGGATCCCCTCATCTCGTGCTACCATTACTTCTTTTTCCTCCAGCTGATTGGAGGCATTGACACTCCGGAGCGTCACCGGCACCGGGACAATTTCGTCGTCAAAGCGGCCTTCTTCCACAGCACGTGCTGCCCGCTTATGGCTTTCCACGGCAAACGCGTCCTGATCCTCACGGGTGATGCCGAACCTTGAAGCTACTTCTTCAGCAGTATAACCCATGCCCATGTAGTATTCCGGTGCGTGTTCGACGAGATACGGATTCGGGGCGATGACGTGTCCGCCCATTGGAATCAGACTCATCGATTCCGCTCCGCCGGCAATGACTGCTTCCGCCCGGCCGAGCATGATCCGCTCGGCGCCGTAGGCGATGCTCTGCAGGCCGGAAGAACAGTACCGGTTAATCGTGATTGCCGGTACCTGGTCCGGCAGTCCGGCAAGCGCTGAAATGTTTCTTGCCATGTTCATGCCCTGCTCCGCTTCCGGCATCGCACAGCCGATAATGACATCTTCAATGCGCGCTGGGTCAAAGCCGCCTGCCCGCTGCAGCGTTTCTTTAATCGTGATGGCTGCCATATCATCCGGACGGACGTTGGCCATCGTGCCTTTCTTTGCTTTTCCGACAGGTGTTCTCGCACCTGCTGCGATAACTGCTTCTTTCAACACAATCCCTCCTTGTCCGATTAGTTACGAAGCGGCTTTCCTTTTGAAAGCATATGCTGCATCCGCTGCTGTGTTTTTGGTTCGCCGATCAGGCTGAGAAATGCTTCCCGCTCCAGGTCGAGAAGGTACTGTTCGTCGACTTCCGTCTTGTACGGGACGCGTCCTCCTGCCAGAACAAATGCCAGCTTTTCCGCAATTTTTAAATCGTGGTCACTGACCATTCCTCCGAATTTCATCGTTTTTGCTCCGAGAAGCATCGCGGCATAGCCGCGCTCACCGACGACCGGAATACGGGACCGTTTCGGTGCCCGGTAGCCCTGGGCATCCAGGTGAAGCACCTGCTGCTTGGCATCATGAAGCAGGTGGTCGTCGTTGATGCTGATGTGATCCTGTGGACGGATAAATCCGAGTTTCTGTGCCTCGTGTGCACTCGTGCTCACCTGTGCCATCGCAATCGTTTCAAACGTCAGGTTGGCTGCTTTCATCAGGTCGACGTCCATTCCTTCCGGGATCCGCTCCACGTGGCGGAGGTACAGCTCTTTGTTTCCGCCGCCTCCGGGAATCAGTCCGACACCTGTCTCCACGAGGCCCATGTACGTTTCCATGGAAGCCTGAAGCCCCGCGGAAGGAAGAGATACTTCCGTCCCGCCTCCGAGCGTCATCTGGAACGGTGCCGTGACGACTGGTTTCTCTGAATAGCGGATCGCTGCCATCGACTGCTGGAACTGGCGGACGACAAGGTCAATTTCCGGGAAGTTCATATCCTGTGCTTCCATAAGGAGCATCATCAGATTGGCTCCGACACAGAAATTTTTCCCCTGGTTGTTGATCACGAGTCCGCGGTAGTTCGTTTCTACCTCCGTAATGGACTTGTTGATCATCTGCATGACGTCCAGACCGATCGAGTTGTTCGGAGAGGTAAACTCCAGAACAGCCACATCATCGCCGATATCGATCAGCGAGGCACCGGCATTTTTCATAATGACGCCTTCCGACTTTTTCACACTTTTCAAGTTGATGACTTTCTCATTAACCGGCGCTTTAACGTAGGCGCCGTCATGATAGTATTCGCCGAAGCCCTGATAGAAGTGGGTGAAGCCTTTTTCAAGCATCGTTTCCACCCAGTCCGGAAGGATGTCTCCTTCTTTCTTCATGCGTGCTGCTGCTTTTTCCACGCCGAGGGCATCCCACGTTTCAAACGGGCCCATTTCCCAGCCGAATCCCCATTTCATGGCCAGGTCGACATCCCGGATGGACTCTGCTGTTTCGTACGTTTTTTCTGCGCTGTAGAGAAGTGTCTTTTTCAATACATTCCAGACGAGCGTGCCGGCCCGGTCGTCGGCATACGCCAGAATCTGCAGCGCTTCTTTCTTGCTTTTTGCCTGTTTGCTCTGCTGCACCGATGCCGCTTTGAGCTTTGTCTTCGGTTCATATTCAAACGTTTCGTAATTCAGCTGGTAGATCTCGCTTCCTTTTTCGCCTCTGCGCTTTTCGTAGAATCCGCGGCCGCTTTTGCTGCCGAGCCGGTTTTCCTCCACCATTTTTTTCATGAAAGACGGCGGATCAAATACCTGCTGTTCGGCGCCGTCCACCTGATCGTAGACGTTTTTGGCCACATGCATGAACGTATCCAGCCCGACGACATCGAGCGTGCGGAATGTAGCGCTTTTCGGACGCCCCAGTGCAGGGCCGGTGACCGAATCCACTTCACCGACGCTGTAGCCGCCTTTGAGCATCTCCTGAACGGTGACGAGAAGGCCGAATGTGCCGATACGGTTGGCAATGAAGTTTGGTGTATCCTTCGCGAGAACGACGCCTTTACCGAGAACATCCTCCCCGAACCGCTTCATAAACTGGACCACGTCCGCATCGGTATGTTTCGTTGGAATCACTTCAAGCAGCTTCAAATAGCGCGGCGGATTGAAGAAGTGCGTGCCGAGAAAATGACGCTGGAAATCTTCGCTCCGTCCTTCTGCCATTGCTTCGATGGAGATGCCGGACGTATTGGACGTGACGAGCGAGCCGGGCTTCCGGTACTCCTCCACCTGGGCAAATACTTTCTTTTTCACTTCCAGGTTTTCCACAACGACTTCGATAATCCAGTCTGCCTCTTCCAGGCGGTGCAGGTCATCTTCCAGGTTGCCGGGCTCGATGAGATCCGCGTTCTCTTTTCTCGCAAGCGGCGCCGGCTTCTGTTTATGAAGCTGCTTTACGGCGCCTTCTGCGAGCGCATTGCGTGCCTTTTTCCGCTCCAGTACTGCGGTGGTGCCGGAAACTGCTTCATCCTGTGCGTCTTTCGGGACGATGTCGAGCAGAAGTACCGGAATGCCGATGTTTGCCAGGTGTGCGGCGATACCGGATCCCATAATACCGGAACCGATAACTGCTGCTTTTTTTATGTGTCGTGCCATGAGTTACCTCCTTCAGATCCTATCCGCTTTTTTGAATGAATACTCATTCATTTTTAAGCGAAAAAAATAGTTGGTATGTATATCTTAACCAACTCGGTATCATTCTGCAAGCTTTTTTTGAAATCGCTTTCTTCTTTTGTCTGCCTTTACCGCTCTGCCTGCGCGCGGTAAAGTGAATGAAGCAGGAAATTGACGCAGAGAAGGAGATGACAACATGTTTCTTATTATCGATGCCGGCACGACCGCCGTGAAAGGGGTACTGCTGTCCACGGACGGAAAACGTACAGCCTCTGCATCCGCATCCGTATCCACGTTCATGGAAGAGGGATTCGTGGAACAGAGGCCTGAGGACTGGGAGACAGCCTGCGAGGCCGTTCTTGCGGAGCTCCACCAACAGAAGCCCGGACATCTCGCTTCGATCCATGCAGTGACGTTTACCGGCCAGATGGAAGACGTCATTTTCCCGGCGGAAGGCCGTCCGGCTGTGTTGTATTCCGACCAGCGGGCAGAAAACGAAGCTGCCTTTCTTCGGGAGAAAGTTCCGGAAATCGAGCGGCAGGCAGGCAATCCTTTTTCGCCTTCAACGCCGGCGGCCAAACTGCTCTGGCTTCAGCTGAACGAGCCGGATCTTTCCGGAACCGTCGTCTTCAGTTCCAAAGATCACCTTCTGTACCGCTGGACCGGACGCTTCGTGACGGATACGGTTACTGCCGCAACAACCGGGATGATGAACCTGGACAAACGGGAATGGACCGCCGATGTTCTCGCGTCTATAGGGGTATCCCATTTTCACCTGCCGGAACTGCTGGAGCCGGATGAGAGGTGCGGGTACACGCAGCAAATTCCGTGGCTTCCAGACGGTGTGCCCGTCTACTGCGGCACAGGTGACGGAGGTAGTACAGCAGCAGGGGCCGGCGTCGTCTTTCCGGGGGATGCCTATATGTACATCGGTACGACCGGCTGGACAGCGGCAGTCGTAGATAAAAGCGGGGCCAGCCAGGATCACTTTCTGCTGCCGTCTCCACTTCACCGCGGCCAGCTCCTGGCGGTAGTCCCCCTGTTTAACGGCGGTGCCGTATTCGACTGGCTTACGGAAACCTTCGCCCGCGGGGAGCGGGATAGAGCCGAAGCGTGGCTGGAACAGCTGCCGGCAGAGGAAGATGCGCTTTTTCACCCGGCGCTGTTTGGCGAACGCTATCCCGAACCGCTGCCCAGAGGATCGGGACGCTTTCATGGAATCGGTCCGGAAAGCACCCCGGAAACGCTGTTCCGATCCGGCGTGGAGGGCCTCTGCTTTTCATTGTGCACGATCCTTGAAGAAGCAGCCCTCCCTGAAGGACGGCCGCTTACGGTGATCGGTGGAGCTGGAAGCAGTTCCGGGTGGATGCAGTTTTTATCCACACTTTCCCGAAGAGAACTGTATATTCCGGAAGACAGCAGCTTTCTTCCCGCCCTTGGAGCAGCAGCCGCATCCGGACTCATTCCACCGCAGACTGCCGGCTCCTGCACGGTTTACACACCGGATCACGCTCACCTTTCCACACGGTACGAAGGATGGAAACGGGCGTTTCTGCCTTAAGCGTCGGGCAGATCCGCCTGCTTGAGCGCTTCCCGGCGCTCTTTTTTAATTTCCTGCTGCAGTGCTTTGCGTTCTTTTTTCGACAGCGGTGATTTTTTCCCCCTGCTCTTTAAAAACTGGTGAAGTTCATTCAAATCATTGATGACGCCGATTGAGCGCTGCCAGCGCTTATACTGTTTCCCCTGCTCTTTCCAGCTGCCACCGTAGACGTTCCCCATGAACTGATACATGTAGCGGAGTTTTTTGGACTGCTTCCGGACATCATGAAGGGCGTCCCAGTCACCATCTTTATCAAACTGCCGGACGTACTGATCCAGGACCGCTTCCTCCTCTTCCAGTTTTTCCTGCTCATCCACGCGGTGCCTTGCTTCCGGGAGTTCTTCCTCGATCCAGCGGGACAGCGCCTGATGGAACGTTTCATTGACCAGCTGAGATAACTCTTCCTGCATGCCCGGGATCCGGCTGTACAGCTGTTCGCGGGAAAACACGGCGGCTTTTTCCCACGCCTCTCCTTCCCGTTCCTCCAGAAGTGCCGTCCGCACATCCGCTTCTCTTACACGGCCGAGTTCAGTGTGGGCTTCCTTTAATGTTTTCAGAAGCGGGTGACTATTCTTCATGCCGAGAAATTTGAGCACTGCCCGGATCCGCCTTCCGGTCGTTCTTGCCTGATGTACTTCCTCCAGATCCTCTGCCTGAAGCGCTTTGTCCACGTGCCCTGCATACGCATCATACAGCCGGTGCAGCTCGTCTTTCCATGCTTCAGTCACCGACTGGTGCGCTCTCTTCTGACACGTCAGACAGAGCCACGTCTGCTCTACCGGAAACAAGCCATCCTTCCGGCCGCAGATAATACAGCTCTCATGGGCTTCCACAATGTAGAGCCGGTGCTCTCCCGGCACGATCATGAGCGGCGTTTCCCCAGTCCAGGACATCGCCTCCCGAACCGCCTTCGGAACGAGCATTCTGCCCTGTTCATCCAGAGAGAAGGCATTTTCCTCCTCTGTGGTCGTGATCACAATACTTCTCCGGAACGGGTCTTCCTCCATTTTCAGCCTTGCCGATAAAAACGGTACCTCCTCCCGGATCTCTTTCGGTATCAGCAGTCGTCCATTTTGATCAAGCGTTTTTTCCCCCACAGCAGTCCCTCCTTTTACTTTCCGTACTTCCCCCGGACTGCGAAAAGAAAACACTGGGGGGGCTGAGCTGGGTTCGAAGCGGATGGCTGTCGTTTCTGTGATCAGACCGTCTGCAGTACGTGCACCCTGCTGCCGGAGCGGGAGGATGATCTGAAGGAACTATTCGCATCCTGCGGCTATTTCAGCTACTGCAGAAAAAAGCCCTTTTCCCACCGGTACGTGCCGGTCTGGAAAAGGGCCTTATGAAAAAGGTAATTCTATTAATTAAGAGGAGCGCCGCATAAATCCGGAATAGCGGCGGTCAATCAGCTGACTTTCGATCCGCTTCATCGTATCCAGTGCGACACCGACGACGATGAGAAGACCCGTACCGCCGATCTGTACGCTCGGCGGAAGCCCCGCGAGTGTACCGAAGATGAGCGGCAGTATCGCTACAGTAGCGAGGAAAATCGAGCCGACGAACGTCAGACGGTATAAGAGGCGCGTCAGGTAATCCTGCGTCGCTTTCCCCGGACGTACGCCCGGTACGAATCCGTTCTGACGCTGCAGGTTCTGTGCCATCTGCTCCGGGTTCATCTGCACGAATGTGTAGAAGTAGGCAAAGGCAATGATCAGCCCTGCATACACGACCATACCGAGCGGGTTCGTGTAATCAAACGTCTGCACAACCCAGTTGGCAGCCGGACTGCCCTGACCGACGAAATTTGCCACCGTCGGCGGGAAAATAAAGAGCGACATGGCAAAGATAACCGGGATAACCCCTGCTGCGTTGACTTTGATCGGCAGGTGGGAAGACTGTCCGCCCGTGGCGCGTCCGCCTGCAGCAATCTGCTTCGCATACTGAACAGGAACTTTCCGCTCCGCCTGCTGCACGAAGATAACACCGACGACAACAGCCAGGATAGCAAGCAGAATCAACGCGACGATAACCAGGTTAATGAACAGCTGCTCTCCTGCATCTGCAATGTAAATCGAGTACAGCTGGACGACACCGTTTGGAATACCGGCGGCAATACCAGCAAAGATTAAGAGGGAAATACCATTTCCGACACCCTTGGCCGTAATCTGCTCACCGAGCCAGAGCAGAAATGCTGTACCGGCTGTCAGTGTGATGGCGATGATCAAATACGTACCGACAGATGGGTTTGGCACGAGCCCCGGCATCAGATTGTTAAATCCGATGGACATACCGAGCGCCTGGACAAATGCAATACCAACCGTTCCGTAACGCGTTACGTTCGCCAGTTTTTTCCGGCCGGCATCGCCTTCACGCGCCCACTCCGCAAACTTCGGCACAACGTCCATGCGAAGGAGCTGGACGATAATGGATGCGGTAATGTACGGCATAATGCCCGTCGCGAAGATGGAGAAGTTCTCCAGCGCCCCGCCTCCAAACGTATTCAAAAATCCAAGAGCGGCAAAATTGTCAAAATTGATGGCGTCTGCTTCGACACCCGGTGCGGGCAGGTGTGCCCCGATCCGGAAAACGAACAGTACCGCCAGCGTAAAAAATATCTTGTTCCGCAGATCCCCGGCACGGAACATACCACGCAGTGCATTAAACATACTACTCTCCACCTCTGTTCATCTAAAAAAATCACTTTATCTACTATATCAGCAGATACATCCCCTATCAAATGCTGAACGATTCTGAAATTACTGCCCTATTAGTCTATCATATCCGGGATTGCAGGGGATAGGTTTATTTCCTGATTCAGATGATTTCTTTTTTAATGCTTCCGGAAAGACGCCGGAACCGTTTATCGGCAGCTTCATTTTTTCTTCATCTGACCGGCTGCCGTTGCTTAAAAAGAGGCTGGCTCCCCCTGACAAAAAAAGCCCCCTGTAAAAGGGAGCTTTGTCAATCACAGCCTTCGTTTCAGGCACCTTCTTCATCGAGCGCTTCGGCGTAGGCTTCTTCGGGCTGCAGACCGGTCATCCGCTTCTCACCGATAATAAACGTCGGCACCGCCTGAATGCCTTCCTGATGCGCCCGCCGGATGGACGCCTGCCGGGCCTGGGAATACGTACGCTCGGCCAGTGCCTTGGAGAAGTCCTCACCGTCAAAGCCGGCTGCCTCGGCATGCTTCCTTAGCACTTCGGAATCGCCGATATCTTCGCCGCCTTCGTAAAACGCACGGAAAACACGGTCTGCGTAATCATTTGCTTTGCCATTGTCCCGTTCTTTTGCAAATAAAAGCCCTTCGTGTGCGAGATGGGTGTGCGGCTGTGGATCTGTCATGTTCAGCTTCATCGTCACATTCAGCCTTTCAGCAAGCGGCAGCACGTTGTTGTGCCACGCCTTTTGAATGTAATCACTGTGCGGACTGAGTGTTTCATGCGGATACGGCCGCAGCTCAAATGGCAGCCATTCCAGTTCAACATCGCGTCCTTCCATTGCCCTAAACAGCGGAGCCTCCGCCAGATAGCAGAATGGTCAGACAAAATCACTGTAGATCTGCACGTGTACAGCCATGTTCATCTCTCCTTTTTAAGCAGGGTTTGTTCTACCACCGAGTATATCAGACATGGGAAGAACGGCATACTCATCTGCTTTCCCCAGGAAAACGGCAGCCGCTTTATCCCGGAGCGTGAAATAAAAGCGCTTCCTGCCTGCTGCTGCAGCTGTATGCGTTCCGGCGCAGACCGAAGCGAGGAAGCCGAAGCTGCGGTGGAGTCTTACTTCTGAGCAGGTTTGTCTCATAACTGACGCTGCCGCTCTCACAACTGCCCCTTCCAGTCTAACAACGAGACGGCCAATTCTCACTTCCCTGCCATAGTCTAACTTCTCCCGGTCCTATTCCAACTTCTCCGCCTAAAAATCCCGCAGCGGACCGGCAGAATTCAACTTCTCCATGCCGCGGCAGGCGGCTGAAAGCACGAGCGGAGCCGGCCTTAGGTTTACAGCAGTCTTCTGTCATGCGGCGCGGCTGCGCGAATCTGTGCTTTTTTTCGTAAAGGGGGGAACAGCTATAGCAGACCGGCTTTTCTTCGGAAAGGGTACGGCTCCAGGTGCAGCCACCCCCGCTGTCTTCTGCTTATGCATCAATGGTTCCAGCACCCTGCTTACAGTCAGCTGTCAGCCTTTACAGCCTTAGAAGGTAATGGTGGAGACGGCAGGAATTGAACCCAAAAAAGACCCGTTCCCTCCCGCTGGTGACAGAGGTGGAAACGGGCCTGCTTTCAATGCTTCTTAAAACCGGTCCAGACCGGAGTCTGTCACAGCGCCCTTCGCCGAAGAGGCAACCAGGTGGGAATACTTCGCGAGCACGCCTGTTTTATAGCGTGGCTCGATCGGCTTCCACGCTGCACGGCGTGCTTCCAGATCCGCATCGCTTACATGCATCGTGATTTCCTGCGTTTCACTGTCGATCGTTACTTTGTCACCGGTCTTCAGCAGGCCGATCGGTCCGCCGGCTGCTGCCTCCGGTGCGATGTGTCCGATCACAAATCCGTGGGATCCTCCAGAGAAGCGGCCGTCTGTCATCAGCGCCACTTTTCCGTTCAGTCCGCGCCCGACGATCATGGCCGTAATGGAAAGCATCTCCGGCATACCTGGTCCGCCTTTCGGTCCGACGTTTCGGATGACGAGAACGTCGCCTTCGACAATTTCTCCAGCTTCAATCGCCGAGGTGGCTGTCGCCTCGCTGTCGTAAACTTTGGCTGTTCCTTCAAAGCGGCTGATTTTCTGGCCGGACATTTTCGCGACTCCGCCCTCCGGCGCCAGGTTTCCTTTCATCACAACAAGCGGTCCTGTTTCTTTCAGCGGCTGGTCGATCGGTACGATAACTTTCTGACCTTCTTTTAACGGCGCTGCTTCTTCCAGGTTTTCCGCTAATGTTTTTCCGGTTACAGTCAGGCAGTCTCCGTGGAGCAGCCCGGCTTTCAGCAGTTCCTTCATCACGGCAGGGACACCGCCGACTTCATAGAGATCCTGCATGACATATTTACCGCTCGGTTTCAGGTCGGCAATATGAGGCACGCGCTTACGGATCCGTTCGAAATCATCATAATCCAGCTCGACGCCTGCAGAGTGGGCCATTGCTGTTAAATGAAGGAACGCATTCGTCGATCCGCCGAGTGCCATGACCACTGTGATCGCATTTTCAAATGCTTCTTTTGTCATGATGTCGCGTGGATAGATATCTTGACGGAGAAGATCCACGATCAGCTCTCCGGCCTGACGGCACTCTTCTTCTTTATAGTCATTGACGGCCGGCGTGGAGGAGGATCCCGGAATACTCATGCCAAGTGCTTCAACAGCCGACGCCATCGTGTTGGCAGTGTACATACCGCCGCATGCGCCGGCTCCCGGGCAGGCGCTGCACTCCACGCGGTGAAGCTGACGGTCGTCAATCATGCCTTCCTGGTACTGTCCGACAGCTTCAAAGGAAGACACGATATCGATATCCTGTCCGTCCAGCTTTCCGGGTGCGATCGTACCACCATAAACGTAAACGGCAGGCAGGTTCATCCGCCCCATCGCCATCAGACAGGCAGGTGTCGTTTTGTCACAGCCGCCGATCGCTACATAGCCGTCCAGACGCTCAGCGCCGACGACCGTTTCAATCGAATCCGCGATTACTTCCCGGCTCGGCAGGGAAAAATTCATCCCTTCATGCCCCATTGCGATACCGTCAGCAACCGTAATCGTATTGAAGATCATCGGCTTGCCGCCGCCTGTATCCGCACCGGCTTTTGCCTGACGCGCCAGCTTATCGATATGTACGTTACACGGCGTCACTTCACTCCAGGTGCTAGCGATCCCGATCATCGGCTTTTTAAAATCTTCATCTTCAAAACCGACAGCGCGGAGCATCGAACGGTTCGGTACACGGTTGGCTCCTTCACTGATCACTTTACTGCGGATCCGCAGATCTTTTTCTTCACTCATGCATGTCATCCCTTTCCTGTCATCGTCCATTTTTTCGTTTCACGTACTATCTTACCGGCTTTTCAGAGGCGGCGCAATGAGTTTTCAGAATTGACAGCGTTTTCTGATGCACCTTCTAAAAAAACTTCCGTTTCTTGCCGATTTCCGGCCTGCGCGGTACACTGGTAGTATTATTTAGATAACCGAAGGAGTGATTGTTGTGGCAGATTCCGTCCAGCAGTATTTAAAGGAAAACGAATCCCGACTGCTCGAACAGCTGGATGCGTTCCTTGCAATCGAAAGCATCAGCACCGACTCATCGAAAAAAGAGGAAATGGAAAAAGCGGTGACATTTTTAACAGATTACTTAAACGACATCGGCTTCGACCGTGTGGAACGGCATGAAACCGGCGGCCATCCGCTCGTCTATGCAGAGTACATGCAGGCGGAAGGAGCACCGACCGCGCTTTTCTACGGACATTATGACGTGCAGCCTGCAGACCCATATGAACTCTGGGAGAGCGCGCCGTTTTCCCCGGAAGTCCGCAATGGCCGGATCTACGCCCGCGGTGCAAGTGATGACAAGGGGCAGGTGTTCATGCATCTGGCAGTATTTGAAGCGATGATGAAAACGAACGGCCGTCTGCCCGTGAATGTCAAAATTATTATCGAAGGCGAAGAAGAGATCGGCAGCGAACACTTAAACGGTTATCTCGAGCAGAACAAAGACATGCTGCAGGCCGATTTCTCGGTCATTTCCGACTCCGGCATGGTAGAATCCGGCACGCCGACGATTTTATACGGATTAAAAGGGTTCACCGGCCTCGAAGTAACTGTCCACGGTCCATCCCGCGACCTGCATTCCGGACTCTACGGCGGGGCGGTTAAAAATCCGGCCATGGCTCTCGCGCAGCTTCTCGCGACGATGAAAAACGAAGAGGAAGAAATTACGATCGATGGATTTCATGACAATATCGAAACATTGACTGAAGCAGAGCGGAAGCTGATGAATGAGGCACCGGGAGAAAATTATCCAGTATCCACCGGCGTACCGGAGACAGCACCGGAAAAAGGCTACACAGCAAAAGAGCATACAATGGCCCGCCCGACACTTGAAGTAAACGGCCTGTTCGGCGGCTACCAGGGAGACGGTACGAAAACCATCATCCCCTCCAAAGCGACAGCAAAACTGACGAGCCGTCTTGTACCGGGGCAGGACCCCGTCCACGTGCAGAACGCGCTCGTTCATCATATCGAAACCCACGCGCCTGCCGGGGTCACGGTCGATATCAAGCGCGAGCCGCTCTCCGCCCGGGCGTATAAAGTCGATCCGGACCACCCACTGCTTCAAAAAGCAGCAGCGAGCTATGCGGAAGCCTTTGGCAGAGAAGCCGTATTCGTCCGTATGGGAGGATCCATCCCTGTTGTGGAAACGATCGATCAGCTTTTCCAGGTACCGGTCGTCCTGCTCGGTTTCGGCACACCGGAAGACAACCTGCATTCGCCGAATGAGAGTTTTCCTGTAGAGCACTTCCGCCTCGGCATGGATGTTCTTGCTCATTTTTATACAGAAGCCGGAGAAAAATAACTTCCGGCAGAACGTCTCGAACCGTCTCTTCAAGAAGGCCGGCCCGCATGTCCGGGGCCGGCCTGTTTTTTTATGTTGTCGTGCCTTCTTCAGGAAGCAGAACGACTTTTCCCATTTTGCCCGACTGCTGAAAATAAGTCTGGGCTTCTCCAGCCTGATCCAGCGGGAACGTACGATCAATAACCGGCTTTACTTTTCCTTCGGAAACAGCCTTCAGGAGCTGTCCGAATTCTTCTCTCGTCCCGAGCACGGATCCGTAGAGGGTTATATGTTTTAAATACACCTGCCGGAAATCCAGTTCCGTCTTCTGCCCTCCGGAAGAGCCGGAAATGCAGTATTTCCCGCCTTTTTTCAGCGCTTGCAGGGAGATGGAAAACAGAGCATCGCCGACGACGTCCAGGACAGTATCCACCGGGCCTCCGGCGGCTGCGAGGATATCCTCGGCCAGATTTGGCGATTTGTAGGAGACCACTGCATCTGCCCCTAATTCTTTTATCCTGTCCTCCAGACCCATATCTCCGACGACAGCAATGACGTCCGCACCGAAGACACGGGAAGCGATCTGTACATTTAATGAGCCGACGCCGCCGTTCGCTCCCGTGACAAGCACTTTCTCCCCCGGACGGACAGCAGTCTGCGCTGCCATATGCCAGGCGGTTAAGCCACTGACGGTAAAGACGGCGCTCTCGATATAACTGTCGAGCGGCATATCGTAACAGAGATCAGCCGGCCAGACGACGTACTCTGCGTAACCGCCGTCATATTCAGAGCCGATAAACGCCATATCTTCTGCGATATGTTCCGTTCCGTCTTCTCCACTCGACGTAAACGGAAACAGAACCACGTTCTTTCCCACCAGGCTTTTGTCTGCACCGCTTCCGACGGCAGTGACTTCACCGGTAATATCAGAACCCGGAATGCGCGGAAACTGAACTCCTTCCGGGCGCCATCCGGACTCGGAGCCGGTCCCGTAGGCACCTTCTCTCATCCAGATTTCTGTGTTGTTGATGGCACATGCTTTTACACGAACCAGCACGTCTTTTTCTCCGGGTTCCGGCGCTGGCTTTGAGACAACATCGAGCTTGTCGATTCCACCGTATCCTGTTACCTGTACTGCTTTCATAAGCCTTCTCCTCCCTCTTTATGCTATTAAAAAAACCGCCTCCAATGGAGACGGTAACGGGGTGCCGATAAATTAAATACCAGCTTTTTATGCCACCAATGTGGAGCCGCTCTTGGCGGATATCCTTAAGTATGGTGGAGACGGCGGGAATTGAACCCGCGTCCAGGGATAACGAAACTTACGCGTCTACGCGTGTAGTCCGTTTATTTAAATTTCGCCGATACTTCAGCCAGCGGACAGGCTTCCATATGGCTAACCTGATTAATCTCTTTCAGGCTTCTCCAGGTGGAAAAAGCCTGACGTATCCCACTTCATTTGAGTCCCTGATCCTCCACATGGGCGATGGAGGGAGGAACCGCAAGCAGGGTTGTTACGCCGCTGCTAGTGCGAAGTCTTCTTCTTGTTTGCCAACTATAGGCAGGTGAGCGTTTTTACGAGGACACTCAGCTCGACGCGCAACGTAAGTCCGACCTATCCCTGTCGAATCCAGAACGTCCCCATGGGAAACGTAAAGGAGAAATAATCCTTTTCCGTACTCTATATCATATCAACTTTCGTATGATATGTCAATAACTGCTACCGTCCGAGCTCTGCATCTTTGACGGCCCGCTGAATTTCCCGCTTCGCATCTTTGCGCTTAAGGTCTTCGCGTTTATCGTACTTCTTCTTACCTTTTCCTAGACCGATGAGCACTTTCGCGACACCATTTTTGATGTACAGCTTGATCGGTACAATAGTGTACCCCTTCTGCTGCGTGCGGCCGATCAGCATATCGATCTGCTTCTTATGAAGAAGCAGTTTCCGTGTCCGTATCGGATCATGGTTGTAGCGGTTTCCCTGTTCATATGTGCTGATATGCATGTTGTGGATCCAGACTTCCCCGTTGGACACCCGGGCGAATGAGTCTTTCAGGTTGACCCGGCGGGCCCGGATCGATTTAATCTCCGTTCCCGTGAGCACGAGTCCGGCTTCAAAGGTCTCTTCTATGAGGTAATCGAAATTTGCTTTTTTGTTCTGCGCAATCAGTTTTCCTTCAGTCGCCATCCCACTGCATCCTTTCAGGCCAGACCCGGACGGGGGAGCTTATCTCTCCCGTCCCGGCCGTTTCTGTTACTTTTTATTCTTTTTCTTCTTGTTTTTCTTCGCTACTTTATCGTAGAACGGCTTTTTGCCCGTTCCCTTTTTCTGCTTCAGGTCGATGCCTTTTTTACCACTTTTTTTCTGCTGCTTCCCGCTGCCCTTTTTCGGACTGCCTTCTTCTTTTTTCGTTTCAATCACGCGGGAGCGTTCCTTCCGCTTCGGTCTTCTCGGCTTCATGCCGATCACTTCGAAGTCAATTACGCGTTCATCCACGTTGACATTGACGACCCGCACATCGATTTCATCGCCGATGCGGAACGTGTTGCCGGTCCGCTCCCCGGTCATAATCTGATGCTGCTTATCGAAGTGATAGAAGTCGTCTGTCAGATAGCTGACGTGGACAAGCCCTTCGATCGTATTCGGCAGCCGGACAAACAATCCGAAATTCGTCACGCCGGAAAGAACCCCGGTAAATTCATGGCCGATTTTATCTTCCATGAACTGCACTTTTTTCAGTTCATCGGTCTCCCGTTCGGCATCTTCGGCACGGCGTTCCATTTCTGAGGCGTGCTGTGCTGTTTCCGGAAGCTTTTCCTGCCAGTGCTCGATCGTCTTCTGATCCGTTTTTCCATTAATCAGGTACGTACGGATCAGGCGGTGGACAATCAGGTCCGGGTACCGTCGGATCGGCGACGTAAAGTGCGTGTAGAATTCTGATGCGAGGCCGAAGTGACCGATATTTTCCGGATCGTATTTCGCCTGCTTCAGCGAGCGCAGAAGCATCGTATTAATAACGGCTTCTTCCGGCTCTCCGCGGACACTTTCCAGCAGTTCCTGCATCGAACGGGGATGCACGGTATTGGCGGTACCTTTGACGACGTAGCCGAAGCTTGTAATAAATTCGAGGAACTGGTTCAGTTTCTCTTCATCCGGGTCTTCATGAATCCGGTAAATAAACGGAACCTTCATCCAGTGGAAGTGCTCTGCGATCGTTTCGTTAGCAGCAAGCATAAATTCTTCAATCAGCTTTTCCGCTGTACTCCGCTCCCGGAGAACAACATCCACCGGACGGCTGTCCTCATCGACCAGAACCTGCGCTTCTTTAAAATCAAAGTCGATGGCACCGCGGTCAAACCGCTTTTTGCGGAGCACCGCAGCCAGTTCCTCCATGTCCTGGAAAAAGGGGACGAGGGATTCGTAGCGGCTCATCGTCTCTTCATCTTTATCTTCTAAAATCTTCCGCACATCCGAATACGTCATCCGTTCATTCGTGCGGATGACACTTTCGTAGATATCGTGATTAACGACTTCTCCGGACGTATTTATTTCCATATCACAGGAAAGCGTTAGACGATCCACCTGCGGGTTCAGCGAGCAGATGCCGTTTGACAGCCGGTGGGGAATCATCGGAATGACGCGGTCTACGAGATAGCTGCTCGTTCCGCGCTCATACGCTTCTTTATCAATCGGGGAGTTTTCCTGAACATAGTAGGACACGTCGGCGATGTGCACCCCGAGAAGGTAATTTCCATTGTCCAGGCGCTTTACCTGCACTGCATCATCAAGGTCCTTTGCATCGGCACCATCAATCGTGACAATCGTTTCCTCCCGCTTATCACGGCGGTTTTTAATTTCGGATGGATCGATGGTATCCGGTACGTTTTCTGCCTGCTGCGTGACAGCCTCCGGGAACTCCCCTGCAAGGCCGTGTTTGTGAATGATCGACATAATGTCGACACCGGGATCATTTTTATGCCCGATGATTTTCGTAACGTGCCCTTCCGCACTGGAACGCCCTTCGGCAAACTGTGTGATTTCCACAACGACTTTATGGCCGTCTACGGCGCCGAGGGACTGTCCTTCCGGAATGAGAATGTCTGCCGGCACACGCTTATCGTCCGGTGCCACATACGAATGGGAGCGGGCGTCATGAAATGTGCCGACAATCTGCGTCGTACCCCGCTCCAAAATACGGATAATGGTCCCTTCCTGACGTGCCCCGTCCGAATCGGACTGCAGACGCACGAGTACTTTGTCCTTGTTCATAGCTCCGTTCATTTCCGACGGAGAAATAAATACATCTTCTTCCTGCATATCCGTTTTGACGAAAGCAAATCCTTTCGGATGCATGATCACGTCGCCGCGGAGCAGGTTCATTTTTTCCGGAGGGCCGTAACGGTTCGTACGCGTACGCACGAGTTCCCCTTCCTCCTCCAGTTCATTCAGAAGCTTAACCGCTTCTTTAAACCGGTCCGCCTCATTCAAAGCGAGCGGTTCTTCCATTTCTTTTGTTGAGAGCGGCTTTCCTGCCGCTTTAATTTCATCCATAATTAGATCTTTTGTTAGTTCCTGCATGGATTGGTCTCCTTTCAATTTTAAGAAGAGACCCTTCATGAGCGAGACTTATTCTTTCCAGTCCAGCCCTTCCAGGAATGCATAAATGTCCTCATGCAGCTGGTCTCTTTCTTTATCAAGTGTAATTACGTGTCCTGATTCTTCGTACCATTTCAACTGCTTGTTTTCAGTCTCCACAGCATTGTAGATTTCTTCTGCGCTTGACGTATCAATCATCTGATCGAGCCGTCCCTGGGCGACGAATGTCGGCGTGTAGATCTGGTCGACGTTTTCCCGGACTTCTTTGTTCAAGCCGCGGAGGCGGCGGATTACTTCTGTCTGTGTGCCGTCAAACGCATCCATCTCTTTTTCAACTTCTTCTTCCGACTTCTGCTCGTGCTTTTTATATTTGCGCGCGTATTCTTCGACCCCTTTGTACATCCGCTCTTCGCTGTGAATTTCGAGCGGGGCGCACATCGTGAAAATGCCTTTGACGGGATACGTATACCCGAGCTTCAGGGAGAAAACACCTCCGAGTGACAGACCGCCTACGGCAATCTCTTCGTAGCCCTGCTCCCGCAGTTCGTTGTACGCCCCTTTCACATCGTTCCACCAGTCGTCCGGGCCGGTTTCCACCAGCTCTTCCGGCGGCACGCCATGCCCTTTCATATGAGGAGCATGGCACGTATATCCGCGTTTCTGGAGGTAGCGTCCGAGCATACGTACATCGGCGGAATTTCCGGTGAACCCGTGCAGCAGGAGTACGGCGCGGTTTCCTCCTTCAAAGGTGAATGGCTTTGGGATCTGAATCTTCATCATGACTGTCTCGACTCCTTTTTAACGTATCCTCCCCGCCGGTGAGAAAGCGGTCCAGTTCGGTCAGGAAGGTGTCTTTCTGGTCGCTGTACCAGATATAATGTTTGGCTTCTTCCATAAAAAACAGCTGTTTATCCTCTGACTTTATCTGCTCGTAAATATACCGGGCGCTGCGGGCCGGCACCAGACCGTCTTTCTCTCCCTGCACAATAAGGACAGGTACGGTGACATGGTGAAAGGCAGCACGCAGTTTTCGAACGAGCTTCGCAAATTCAAACGTCGCACTGATCGGCGTACGCATGACTTTATCACGGTAAAATTGGTATACGTCGTCTTCTTCCAGTTCGCCGCGGATTCCTTCCAAAACCCAGCCGCTAAGGTCTTCAGCGAGCTGTTTGGGATTAAGATAGTAGGCAGCGGATGAAATGAGCACCAGCTTATCCACCGGATAGTTCGCCGCAAGGTAGCCGGCGATAACACCGCCCATGGAAAAACCGATGACATACACCTTGTCGCACCGCTCAAGCAGTTCCTCCAGCGCGATCTGTGCCTTGTATACCCACTCCTGATAGGAGGCGGCCTTGAGACTTTCTTTCGTTCCATCGTGTCCCGGAAGCTCCGGCGTATATACGAGCCACAGCTTTTCCGCGAAGTATTCCCTGATATCCTCGACTTCCTGAGGCGTGCCGGTAAAACCATGCACAATCAGACATCCGATCATAACAACCACCTGCTTTTCCTGTTTCATTCGTACTACTATTCCCCGCAGGCGGCTGGATTATGCGGGTCCGACACAGTTTTTTTCCAACGAATTCCGGAATATCTCCGGCACGGTGCGAAAAAAAGATCCACCAGAGGCCGTGCGCTTCTGGTGGATCTTTTAGACTGCTTCAGGAAATAATCCTGTTATCGTTCTCTTACATAAAATAGCCGAGCAGCAGCGAGAAGACGAAGAAAAGAACACCAAGCACAACCGTCGCACGGCTCAATACCGCTTCCAGTCCACGTGCTTTTGTCTTTCCAACCATCTGCTCCGCACCTCCGGAAATCGCTCCGGAGAGGCCCGCGCTTCGTCCGGATTGAAGCAGAACCGCTGCAATCAGCAGAATTGATATGATCACGAGCAAAACAGATAAAAGTTGTTCCACCAGATACACCCCTTATTAAACGTACGTAATACCTTTTGAAATCATAACATGAGGGGCAGGCAGAAGCAAGCCCTTCCCCGGACCGGGACAGGACGTCTGCTCTCAGCCATCCAGGGATACCGCTCTTCCTTCGGCAGCGGATTCATACATGGCTTCGATCAGCTGCTGGACATAGGTGCCCTGCCACGGCTCGCTTACCGGGCGGGCTTTGCCTTCCAGGACGTCTAGAATGTGCTCGATCTGTCTCTCATAGTCCGAGCGGGGGTCGGCCTGATCCAGATAGGCAGGCGTAATATCCAGAAGCGCACCATACTTTTCTGTATACATTTCAAATGGATCGATCTCCACCCCGCCTTTGTCTCCGAACAAGTGAACACTCAGCCGCTCTTCTTCTTTCGTATTTGCTGCAAACGATGTTTCCAGCACAAGCGAGCGGCCGTGTTCAAACCGGATAAACCCTGCGGCGAAATCTTCGACCGACATCGATGAAGGATCCCAGCTGCCGAGGAGACCGACTCCGGGCTTCCGGCCGAGCCGGTAGTGAGTCGACGCACTTACTTCGAGCGGCCGGTACCAGCCTGACAAATAAAAAGCCAGGTCCAGCATGTGTACACCGATATCCATAAGCGGCCCCCCGCCCTGTTTGTCAACATCAGTAAAAGTTCCCCAGCCGGGAATCCCCCGGCGGCGCAGGGCATGGACACGGATGTGATAAATATCGCCGATTTCGCCATCGGCCGCAGCCGCTTTGACAATGTCTGCCTCCTGGCTGAACCGGTGGTGGAATCCATACATCAATTTCCGTCCTGTCCGTGAAGCTGCCTCTTCCATCCTGGCTGCTTCCGCTGTCGTGATTGCAGGTGGTTTTTCACAGAAAACATCCACCCCGTTCTCCATCGCACGCACCGCAGCCTCCGCATGGTACGCATTCGGCACGGCAATCATAACAAGATCCAGATCATGCGCTGCATACATTTCTTCTTCTGTTTTGTAGACATTTGGTATATCAAAACGGGCCGAAGCCTCCGCTGCGGACTGCCCGCTCCCCGACACGACTGCCAGCACGTTGGCGCGCTCCTCTTTCATCAGTGCAGGCAGATGCTCTTTCTGCATAATGTATCCTGCACCGACCAGTCCAATCTGGTAACTCATTCGTCATGGCCCCTTCCTGTTATTTACCGTCATCAAGCTTCATTTTTGCAAGCGGTTTTACCGCCGGCCCTTCCAGTACTTCGCCCTCCACATTAAAACGGGAGCCGTGGCACGGGCAGTCCCATGATTTTTCTGCTTCATTCCACGTGACGCCGCAGTAAAGGTGGGAACAGGCTCCGCTGAGACTATTTATGCCACCATCTTCCCTGCGGTAGACAGCCGCAAGCCCTGCTCCGCTCCGGACGACCGCACCGCTGCCGGGCTCCGGCAGTTCTTCCGTAAGCGGTGTGTCCGGCAGGTGGGAGCGGAACATCCAGCCGCCATCGCCGCTCAGCTTTTTCGCAAGACGACCCGCTGCGGCCGGCCCGCTGGAGCGCGCCGGATCAAAAACCGGCTTCATCCGGTTCTCCCGGCCCTCGATTAAATCAGCGAGTAAAAACGCCGCAGCAATTCCGCCGGTCATCCCCCATTTTTTGAATCCGCATGCTGTATACGTATGTTTATGCCAGCGCGTCAGCCGGCCGATGTAAGGAACGTCATCCAGGCTTGTAAAATCCTGAGCGGACCACCGCCAGTGGATACGGGACGCCCCAAGCTCCCGGTAGGCATAGCGGGCGAGCGCCTCGTAGCACGTTTCTGTTGAAGCCACTGTCCCCGGTTTATGGCTCTGGCCGCCGACGAGAATCATTTCACGGCCGTCCACCCATGCGGTCCGGAGAGACACTTTCTCCCCATCAATACCGAGAAGCATCTGCTGCACCTGGGAAGGGTCCGCCTCCACGGCAATGGAGTAGGAACGCTCCGGCTCCAGCCGGGAAAAATACATGCCGGCGGTGTCCTGAAATGGAATGTGGGAGGCAGTAATACAGTTGTCTGCCGTAACGACAGCTCCTGATTCCGTGTCGATCCGCACCGCTTCTCCTTCTTTCGTTTTCACGACACGCGTCTGCTCATACAGTCTGCCGCCGTTCTTCTCAATTTCAGCCGCCAGCCAGTTCATCAGCCTGACCGGGTGAAACTGGGCCTGATCCGGCAGGCGGAGCTTCGCTTTCACACGTTCGGACGGCGAATCCACCTCTTCATAAATACCTGGAATACCCAGCGCATGATAGGCGCGGGCTTCCTTTTCGAGCTCCCGCTTTCCTTCATATGTTTCTGCATAAATACAGGCTTCTTTGCGCTCAAAATCGCACGACGCGCCCGCTTCAGCAAGGCGCTCCACGGCTGCAATAGCTTCCTCCTGCGCCTCAAAATAAAGACGCGCTTTTTTTCTGCCGTGCATCTTCAGCATTTTGGCATAATGAAGACCGTGCTGGGAGGAGAGCTTCGCCGTTGTTTTCCCGGAGGTTCCTTCAAACAACGTCCGTGCCTCAAGCACGACGACATCTCTTCCCCTGCGGCTCAGCTCATACGCAGACATCATGCCGGCAAGCCCGCCGCCGATCACCGCAGTATCCGCGTAGATATCTTCTTTCAGTGGTGGAAACCCTGTTTTCTCCCTTGCCTGGAGCCAGTATGATTCGGTCGATTGAGGCAGTCCGGATGTATCCATTCGTATCCCTCCTGAGATATGTTTTCCATAACCTGACTTTTTTACTTCTGTTACCGCTTTTGTCCGGAATGAAACACGTTCTATCAGATCAGGCCGGGCAGACTCCTCCTGACCTTGAAGAATAAACGCAGTTTTTCGAATAGACCGGCCGTTTTCTACCTGTAAGGATCGCCATGACAGCAGCTGAAACCACCACGACGGCATATAAGACCGCAACGGGAGCGAAAAACACCGCCATGAAAGAAAAGTGGGGTTTGTTGAATAGATTACGGCTTTCTGCCTGCACCTGCAGCTGTAGGTGTTCCGGAGGGAACGGGCTCAACTAATTCCTTCCTCCTTCCGTCTGAAGGAATGGATTTTCGCCTCGTTCGGATCCTCCCGGAGTCGACGGCCTCCGGTTTCGGCAGGGAGAAAGAAAACACTTGTTAGAAGCGGTCCCTTCTTCGCAGAAAATACTGTCATTCAATCGAATTGGAAGAGACCATCATTTCCTTATAAACATTGTTTCTGCTATGAATCCTTCGTATTTCACCTCTATTTACTGCGCTTCGAAGCGTTTGGCAGAGACGCCGGTGGGATTCCTTCTCTACTTGAAGAAGCATGGCTCCGCGCGGCCGCGGCGCATGCCAGAAGTTCGCTGCCCTGCGCCTTAAACCAAAGGCCGGCTCCACTCATGCTCTGCAGCCGTGCAACTAGCGCCCGTATGGAAGACAAACCCACGACTAGCTTCTGCCGAAAAGCGGAGAAGCTCTATCAACAGAAACAAACGGTATATGTAACTGAACATTGAAATGCTGCAGCCCTTGGCATGACTAAGCAAAAGAGCCATTGGTTTTTATACATTCTTACTCAGTAAAAAACCGCCCTCCTATACGGAGAGCGGCTGTGGAAAACTTACTTATTCAGGTTGTAGAATGCTGTTTTTCCTGCATACTGACCGACGAACTGAAGCTCGTCTTCGATGCGGAGAAGCTGGTTGTACTTCGCCACACGGTCGGTACGGGATGGAGCACCTGTTTTAATCTGACCCGCGTTCGTCGCAACGGCGATGTCCGCGATCGTCGCATCTTCCGTCTCACCGGAACGGTGGGAGATGACGTTCGTGTAGCCGGCACGCTTGGCCATTTCGATCGCTTCAAACGTCTCAGAGAGCGTACCGATCTGGTTCACTTTGATCAGAATGGAGTTGCCGATGCCTTCCTGGATACCGCGGGAAAGCTTTTCTGTGTTCGTAACGAACAGGTCATCACCGACGAGCTGCACGCGGTCACCGAGACGGTCCGTCAGCTTTTTGAAGCCTTCCCAGTCGTTTTCATCCAGGCCGTCTTCGATGGATACGATTGGATACTTATCGCAGAGCTCGGCGTAGAAATCAACCATTTCGTCCGCTGTTTTCACAACACCTTCGCCCTTCAGGTTATACTTGCCGTCTTCGTAAATTTCAGAAGCAGCAACGTCCATCGCCAGCTGAATTTCGTCACCCGGCTTGTATCCTGCTTTTTCGATCGCTTCGATGATCGTTGCAAGCGCCTCTTCGTTGGAACCGAGGTTCGGCGCAAATCCGCCTTCATCACCGACAGCTGTGTTGTAGCCTTTGGAGCTCAGCACTTTTTTCAGGTTGTGGAAAATTTCCGCACCCATCTGCAGTGCTTCCGAGAACGTGCCTGCTCCGACCGGCATGATCATGAATTCCTGGATATCCACGTTGTTATCCGCATGCTCGCCGCCGTTCAGGATGTTCATCATTGGCGTCGGCAGTGTTTTCGCGTTGAACCCGCCGAGGTATACATACAGCGGTACACCGAGTGCGTCCGCCGCTGCGTGCGCCGTCGCCATCGATACACCGAGAATCGCGTTGGCACCGAGCTTCGCCTTGTTCGGCGTGCCGTCAAGGTCGATCATCAGCTGGTCGATCCCGAGCTGGTCGAGGGCATCAAAGCCGACGAGTTCCGGCGCGATCACGTCGTTTACGTTTTCTACTGCATTGTTAACGCCTTTCCCCATCCAGCTTTCGCCGCCGTCACGGAGTTCTACGGCTTCGTATTCTCCTGTAGACGCACCGCTTGGTACGATTGCGCGGCCGAATGCACCGCTTTCTGTGTGAACTTCTACTTCTACTGTCGGGTTCCCGCGGGAATCCAGCACCTGGCGTGCATAAACATCTGTAATAATTGTCATATGGCATCCACTCTCCTAAGTTAATTATTGATCGGGAAAACAGGCAGCTGCATCCACCGGTTTTCCATATCCTGCAGTTACTTTTTAATCAGTGATTTTCCTGTCATGTCTTCCGGCTGATCCACACCAAGAAGCGTCAGCAGCGTCGGGGCAAGATCTCCGAGCACGCCGTCTTCACGAAGGTCCGCGCTTTTGTCTGTCACAATGACAGGCACCGGATTCGTCGTGTGGGCGGTCATCGGTGAGCCGTCCTCCAGCATGAGAACGTCTGCGTTGCCGTGGTCCGCTGTAATAATCGACTTCCCGCCTTTTTCTTCGATAAGATCGACGATTTTTCCAAGGCATTCATCGACAGCTTCGATCGCATCGATCGTCGGCTGGACTTTTCCGGAGTGGCCGACCATATCCGGATTGGCGAAGTTCAGGATGATCATGTCGTGCTTGTCTGCTTCAATTTCCTTCAGCAGGGCATCCGTCACTTCATACGCGCTCATCTCCGGTTTCAGGTCATACGTTGCCACTTTCGGCGAATCGATCAGGATCCGCTCTTCACCGGGATACTCCGCTTCCTGTCCGCCGCTGAAGAAGAACGTCACGTGCGGATATTTTTCTGTTTCCGCAATCCGGAGCTGCTTCAGTCCGGCATTGGAAACGACTTCTCCGAGAACGTTTTTCATGCTCGCCGGCTTGAAGGCTACTTTGCCGTTAACCGAGTCGCTGAATTTCGTCATGCACACGTAGTGAACATTTTTCGGATGGCGCTCTCCGCGCTCAAAGTCGTGAAAATCATCCTTCGTAAACACTTCTGAAATCTGGATGGCACGGTCCGGCCGGAAATTAAAGAAGATGACGGCATCATCGTCGGAAATAGTGCCGCGCGGGGTTGTCCCGTCGTCTTCTGTCAGCACGACCGGCTCGACGAATTCGTCATGCACTTCTTTGCTGTAAGCCGCATCGATCGCTTCTTTCGTGGAAGAGAACGTGTCGCCTTCGCCGTACACCATCGAGCGGTAGCTTTTCTCGACGCGGTCCCAGCGCTTATCCCGGTCCATAGCATAATATCGGCCCTGAATCGTTGCGAGACGGCCGGTGCCGAGCTCTTTCATTTTCTCCTCCAGCTGGTCGAGGTACGTCTGGGCCGTGGTTGGTCCAACGTCCCGTCCGTCAAGGAAGGCATGAACGAGTACGTTTGGCACTTCTTCTTTTTTCGCCATTTCCAGAAGCGCAAATAGATGATTAATATGGCTGTGGATCCCGCCGTCGGAAACAAGGCCGTACAAATGAAGTGCCTTGCCCTGCTTCTTCGCGTGGTCCATCGCACCTTTAAACTCTTCGTTTTCAAAGAACGAGCCGTCTTCAATCGACAGGTTGACACGTGTCAGACTCTGATAAACGACCCGGCCGGCACCGATATTCAGGTGACCGACTTCTGAATTGCCCATCTGCCCTTCCGGCAGTCCGACTGCCAGGCCGCACGCATCGAGTGTTGCGTGCGGATAGCTGTTCCAATAGCGGTCAAAATTCGGTTTGGATGCCTGGGCAACGGCGTTTCCTTCTGTTTCCTCCCGGAGCGCAAATCCATCCAGAATAATGAGCGCAGTCGGCTTGTTACTCATCGCCGGCCTCCGCCAGTTTCAGGAAGGAATCTGCTTCGAGGCTCGCTCCGCCGACAAGCGCTCCGTCAATGTCGGACTGGCCGAGTAGTTCCTGAATGTTGGCAGGCTTTACGCTGCCTCCGTACTGAATGCGGACTTGATCTGCTGTTTCCGCAGAGAACGTATTCGCAAGTGCTGCGCGGATGACGCTGCACGTGTCATTCGCCTGCTCGGACGTCGCAGTTTTTCCTGTACCGATAGCCCATACAGGTTCATACGCCACAACAATGCCTTTTACCTGATCTTCTGTCAGGCCTTCCAGTGCACCGTTTACCTGCTTCGTTACAACGTCGTTTGTCTTGTCGCTTTCGCGCTCATCGAGTGTTTCGCCGACACAGACGATCGGAGTCAGACCGTGGTTCAGTGCTGCTTTCACTTTTTTGTTGACGGACTCATCGGTTTCGCCGAACATATCGCGGCGCTCGGAGTGACCGAGAACGACGAATGTGACGCCGAGATCCTTCAGTGCTGCCGGGCTGGTTTCACCGGTGAACGCACCGTTGTCCTCAAAGTGCATATTCTGGGCTGCGATATGAACGTCTGTGCCTTCTGCCTCCTGAACGAGTGCATCGAGAAACAGATCCGGGGAGCAGACGACGCTGTCCACTTTATCTGCTGCAGGAACGCTGTTTTTCACATCCTGCAGAAAGGAAACTGCTTCTGCTTTCGTTTTATTCATTTTCCAGTTACCTGCAATAATCGGTTTACGCATGAAAAAATCGTCCTTTCCAGTAGGAATTATTTGTCGTTCAGTGCCGTTACGCCGGGAAGTTCTTTTCCTTCAATGAATTCCAGAGAAGCTCCGCCGCCGGTGGAAATGTGGTCCATTTTATCCGCGAGACCGAATTTTTCAACGGCCGCCGCAGAGTCTCCGCCGCCGATGACAGAATATCCTTCTGTCTCTGCGAGCGCCTCACCGACACCGCGCGTTCCTTTTGCAAAGGATTCCAGTTCGAAAACACCCATTGGCCCGTTCCAGATAATAAGCTTGGAGTCTTTAACGATCTCCTGATAATGGGCGATTGTTTTTGGTCCGATATCGAGCGCTTCCCAGTCTGCTGGAATTTCATCGATATTGACGATTTTCTTGTTGGCGTCGTCGCCGAAATCATCTGCCACGGTGACATCCTGCGGCATATAGAAGTTGACGCCTTTATCTTTGGCTTTCTGCATGAACTGCTTCGCCAGATCGATCTTGTCTTCTTCCAAAAGAGACTTTCCAATTTCATGACCCTGCGCTTTGACGAATGTGTACGCCAGTCCGCCGCCGATAATCAGGTTATCAACTTTATCGAGCAGGTTGTCGATGACACCGATTTTGTCTTTTACCTTCGCTCCGCCGACAATGGCTGTAAACGGACGCTCCGGTTCTGCCAGCGCTTTGCCGAGGACGTCGAGTTCTTTTTCCATAAGAAGCCCGGCTACAGCAGGAAGATGGTGGGCGATGCCTTCTGTTGAAGCATGCGCACGGTGTGCAGCACCGAATGCATCGTTGACATACACATCTGCAAGCTCTGCGAACTGCTTGGCAAGTCCGCCGTCGTTTTTCTCTTCGCCGGCTTCAAAACGGACGTTTTCCAACAGGACAACTTCCCCGTCCTGGAGGCTGTTTACAGCTTCTTTCGGCTCATCGCCGTACACTGCGTCAGTTTTCTTCACTTCTTTACTCAGAAGTTCACTCAGACGCTTGGCTACCGGGTCGAGGCGGAGTTCTTCCACCACTTCCCCTTTTGGACGGCCGAGGTGGCTTGCGAGAATGACCTTTGCTCCTTTGTCGATGAGCATGCGGATTGTCGGCAGCGCTGCCCGGATACGTGTGTCGTCGGTTACTTCGCCGTCTTTCATCGGTACGTTGAAGTCAACACGGCAGAACACGCGCTTTCCCTGGACATCGATGTCACGGATGGATTGCTTGTTCATGAAAAAACCTCCTTGGAATCAGGGTACCTGTATAGTATATCGTGTTTTCCCGCCCGCGGGCAGAGCCGCAGCGGATTTCCCGTATTTTTCTGCATCATTCACAAGAAAAAAAGGAGGCAGGACACGGGCCCGCCTCCTAAAGGGTGGTTCAGGATGGTTTGTGCATGGATCTGTGTTTTGTCTTACAGTCCTTTTCCTGCGATATACTCTGCAAGCTTCACAACCTGGTTGGAGTAGCCTGTCTCATTGTCGTACCAGGAGATGACTTTTACCATGTTGTCTTCCATCACCATTGTGGAGAGGGAGTCGATTGTGGAAGCATTGGTGTTGCCGTTGTAGTCTGTGGATACAAGCGGCTCTTCACTGTAGGCGAGAACGCCTTTCAGTTCACCTTCTGCAGCTTCTTTCAGTGCAGCATTTACTTCATCCACGCTTACGTTCTTGTCAAGCTCTGCAACGAGGTCCACAAGGGAAACGTTAGGCGTAGGAACACGCATCGCACCGCCGTTGAGCTTGCCTTTCAGCTCAGGAAGTACAAGCGCTACTGCCTTAGCAGCACCAGTGGATGTCGGGATGATGCTCTCTGCACCGGCACGCGCACGGCGGTAGTCTTTATGAGGAGCATCCTGGATGCGCTGGTCGCTCGTGTAGGAGTGAACAGTTGTCATCATACCGCGCTTCAGGCCGAACTTGTCGTGCAGTACTTTCGCAAACGGCGCCAGGCAGTTCGTTGTGCAGGACGCGTTGGAAACCACGTGGTGGCTTGCTGGATCGTACTGATCTTCGTTAACACCGACAACGAACGTTGCGTCTTCATCTGTAGCCGGAGCAGAGATGATAACTTTCTTCGCGCCCGCTTCCAGGTGCTTCGCAGCGCCGTCACGCTTTGTGAAGATACCAGTGGATTCTACGACGATTTCTACACCGAGCTCGTCCCACTTCAGCTGGGAAGGGTCCTTTTCGGCTTTAACAATGATTTCTTTACCATCGACAACGAGGTTATCTCCCTTTACAGAGACGTCTACGCCGAGCTTTCCGTGTACGGAGTCATACTGAAGCAGGTGTGCCAGCATGTTTGCATCTGTCAGGTCGTTTACTGCAACAACCTCTACGTTTGGATTATTCAGCGCCTGACGGAAAACGACGCGGCCGATACGGCCAAACCCGTTAATACCAATCTTTGTTGCCATGATAAATTCCTCCTTAGAATGTTAGCAAAATATATTTCAAAGGGAGCCCCCTTGAACTCAAACTCAGCCTGTATCCATCTGGTATTGACGATTTACAGGCAGTTTAAACCTCATTCCTCCGGAGCATGCGCTTTGCTGCTCCCTCATCGGTGACAAGCACCTGTGCCGGCGCTTTTTTCATGTACGCTTCCACCGCTTCCGCTTTGGAAGCCCCGCCTGCGACAGCGAGAATGGCATCTGTATGTTCCAGATCCTCCAGCTGCAGGCCGATCGTCAGCACTTTGTGGACGATTTCGCCTTCTGCATTGAAGTAGTAGCCGAATGCTTCTGCAATCGCTTTTTTCCGGCGGAGTTTCTCCAGTACTTCGGGGGAAGTGCTGCGGCGCTCTGCCATCGTCTGTGCATCCCCGATTCCGTGGATGACCATCGTCGCCGAATGGATCAGCTTTAAAATAGACTGCACAGAAGGCTCATTGATCAGCGAATCGTACGCTTCTCTGCTGAGCTGGTCCGGTACGTGCAAAAGCCGGTAGCTTCCCATTGCTTTTCTTGCCATCGTCGCGCAGATGGTGTTCGCCTGGTTTTCCACCTGCTCGCCGAGACCGCCGCGCGCCGGAACAAACAGCGCTTCTTTCAGATCCGAATCCGGCACGAGCATTTCCGCTACAGCCGCAATCGATGTGCCGCCGGTGACGGCAATGATGTTTCCGGATGGCTGCAGCCGCTGCTTCACAACACCGACAGCCGTTCGTCCAAGCTCTTTTTTCACCCATCCATGCACGTCGCTGTCTCCCGGAACGATATGCACTTCCTCTATTCCGAGATGCACCTGAAGCTCTTCTTCCATGGACTGGGTATCGAACACTTCTTTCATGACGGTTTCAAGCTGATTTAACAGGGTGTGCCCTTCCTCCGTCAGCGCCATGCCGGTGGACTGGAAGGTGACAAGACCCTGCGTCTTTAAAAACGTCACTTCTCCGCGCAGCGTGCGCTCGGACATATCCAGATTCGTAGCCAGCGTGCGTCTGCCGATTGGTTCCATCAAGCGGATAAACCGGAGAATGCGGTAGCGCAGACCGAGCGTATCCACCAGATCCGGCAGCAGTTTTTTCTGCAGATCCAGAAGCATATTCATGCTCATTCTCCTTTATTCGTTACGTGGGACGTACTGCGTCCCCAGTAGACAAAAACCGTCCCACTGTCTCCAAAAAAAGAGACAGTTCATTCACTGCTTATTGTAGCAATTTCTTTCTGCCGGCGCAACTATCTTTCTTTCAGCTGCGCCAGCAGCTCTCCATAAAAAACCATCCCTTCCTGAAGAACATTCCCCTCTGTATCGGTGACGACCGGAACGCTGAGGTGATAGCGTTCCAGCCACTCCTCCCGGTCTTCAATGGAGCGCACCGTCATCGAAGCACCCGTTTCTTCCACTGCCATTTCTGCCCTCGACTGCCCTTCGTCGCAGAGCGTACAGTCCGGCTTCGTGTAAAAATAAATGTGCATCTCTGTTACCTCCTTTGTTTCTTCCGCGCCGATGACGACGGAATTCCTGCTTCTGTCCGGTATTTTGCCACCGTCCGCCTGGAAACCGCTATACCCTCCGCATGAAGCCGGGACGCCATCTTGTCGTCGGAGAGCGGCTTCCCCCGGTTCTCTGCTTCAATTTCTTCGATGATCCGCTTTTTCACTGAATGAACGGTATGCCCGCTTTTCAACCCGCTGTGAAAAAAGGACTTCAATTCCAGAATACCTTTCGGCGTCTGCGCGTATTTTTTTACGGTCGCGCGCGAAACCGTCGATTCATGAATGTGAAGCGCTTCAGCCACCATTTTCAATGTGAGCGGAACCGCTTGATCCGCTCCTTCTGAAAGCATCCGCTCCTGCCTGCGGACAAGCTCTTTCGTTACCTGAAGAAGCGTTTCCTGACGCCTCTGGACACAGCTTTTTATCCACTCAAACTGTTCCCGCTTCCGCTTTAGATACGCCTTCGCGTCTCCATCGGCCTCCTGCTCGATCAGCTGATATTCACGGCTTACGTACATCTCCGGCAGTGCCGTGTCATTTAAAAACACGTCCCACCCATTCTCAGATGGTTCTATATACACTTCAGGCAGAATATATTCCGCCCGCGAACTGCCGTATGCTGCCCCGGGCTTTGGCTGAAGCTGTTGAATTATACCGGCTGCCCGTGCACTTGCGGAGACAGACAACCCGCTCCTTTCTGCCAGTTCCTCCGGCGTAGCGGCTTCCGCGAGCGCCTCCAGGTAATCCGACGCGATCAGGCGGGCGCCCGCCTCTTCCGGAAAATGACGCTCCAGCTGCAGCTGAAGACATTCTCTCAGTGAGCGTGCGCCGACACCTGCGGGCTCCAGCTGCTGCACACCGGCGACGGCGCTCTCCCACTTTTCCTCCTCCCAATCCGGAGGCGTACCGGGAGTCAGGTAGCCATTATCGTCCACCATTTCCACGACCAAAAGGCACTGGCGGAGTAATGATGCTTCCAGAGACATCATCCGGAGCTGTGAGGCAAGCTCTTCCTGCAGCGTGGCTTCCGGAGCTGCCTGAAAATCCAGAAACTCCGCTTCGCGGCTGCCGCTTCCGGTACGGGGAGATGATTTTTCTTTCAATTCCATCATTGGGTTTTCCAGCTCCTGCTGCTGGAGATACTCTTTTAATTCCGGCGCCGTCAGCTGAAGCAGTGTGATCGCCTGACGCATTTCCTGCGTCATCGCTAATTTCAATGCCTGCTGCTGAACGAGCTGCATCCCAAGTTCCATTCCGGCCGCTCCTTTCCGTACATCATTCTTCTCTCATTAATTTTACCATATCGTTCCGTGGGTTTGAGTTTACCTGGAAACGGTTATGAGGGATAATACATGTGTGTGCTTCTGACTGCTCAGGCAGGTTTATGATTTGACCTTCCCTGACCTTTAGAGGTATGATGTACATACGATGCGGTAAACCGCATGATTCCAGGAAATAAAAGGAGGAAACATTCATGAATCTGGTACCTACAGTTATTGAACAGACGAACCGCGGGGAACGCGCCTACGATATTTATTCCCGCCTTCTGAAAGACCGCATTATTATGCTCGGTTCCGGCATTGACGATAATGTCGCAAACTCGATCGTTTCCCAGCTGCTCTTCCTGACAGCGGACGATCCCGACAAAGATATTTCGCTTTACATCAACAGCCCGGGCGGCTCGATCACAGCCGGCATGGCGATCTATGATACGATGCAGTTCATCAAGCCGAATGTGCAGACGATCTGCATCGGTATGGCTGCCTCCATGGGAGCATTCCTCCTCGCAGCCGGAGAAAAGGGCAAGCGCTATGCGCTGCCGAATAGTGAAGTCATGATCCACCAGCCGCTCGGCGGCACTCAGGGTCAGGCATCCGATATCGAAATCCACGCGAAGCGTATCGTGGAAATGCGTGAGAAGCTCAACCAGATTCTCGCAGAGCGCACCGGCCAGGACATCGAAACCGTCCGCCGTGACACCGACCGCGACCACTTCATGAGCGCGGCTGCTGCGAAAGATTACGGTCTGATTGATGAAATCATGGAAAAGAACCAGTCCGTATAACGTTATACGATTCACTACGAACGGGCGCTCCAGCTTTTTGGAGCGCCCGTTCTTTTTCTATTAAATCTGAACGCTGCAAAATTTGAGACTGCTGCTTCCGCAGCCCTCTGCCCGCTCCGGAGCATGTGGAGGGCCGGCCGCGGGGTGACGGCCGGCGGTGGTTCAGCGGTTTTGAGGGTCGTGGCACGAAACCGTTCAGCTCCGGCACGAACCAGCTGCCTTTTGGCACGCGGCGCAAGGTGTTTGGCACGAAATTTTACTTTTGGCACGGCCGGCTCCGTTTTTGGCACGATACCTCCGCTCCGCGGCACGAAATTCATCGTTCGTGGCACGAAATTCATCGTTCGTGGCACGAACTGCAAAAATACCAATTATTTCTCTTTCTTGTACTTGCACAAAGAGGCCGCAGCGGTTCAAACACCGGCGGCCTTCTTGTGTATAGAATTATGTAGCTGCCTTTCGACGGCACAGCCGTCACGCGGGCGCTCTTATCGTACCCACCACGGAGTCTGTTCACTTCCTCACATAACCGGCCGTAGAAACGTTCCAGCGGGTACGCTCCCCCTGCACACCCGCAGCTGCAGTTTCTGCGGCTACTCTTCCTTGGAGACAAACGCCGTCAGCGCATCCATCGCTTCACTTTCGTCATTACCGTCTGCTTTAATCGTGATTTCCTTATCTGCTCCGACAGCGATGCTCATAATGCCCATAATGCTTTTTGCGTTGACGTTCTTTCCGTCCTTCTCAATAAAAATATCGGACTGAAACTTGTTTGCTTCCTGCACAAACAATGCAGCAGGCCTTGCCTGTAATCCTGAACGTCGTTTTACTGTTACGTTTTTTTCTATCATGAATAATCTCCTCCTATTAGAATGTACTGGTACTGGACGATCAAAACGCTTACAAAATAAGCAGGAATAGAAGCCGGTGGCATTTATCCACCGACTGATTCTATTATACCCGGGAATGCTCCCGGAGTTTTGCCGCAAATTCATCAATTTTGCGAAGCCGGTGATTCACTCCGGATTTGGATACCGGCCCGCTCTGCAGCATTTCACCGAGTTCTTTCAGTGTAATGTCCTGATGCTCGACGCGGAGTGCTGCAATTTCCTGCAGCTTCTCCGGCAGTGCCTCCAGCCCGACTTCATCGCGGATAAAACGGATGTTTTCCACCTGACGCATCGCAGCGCCGACGGTTTTATTCAAGTTGGCCGTCTCGCAGTTGACGAGCCGGTTCACCGAATTCCGCATATCTTTCATGATCCGCGTATCTTCAAATTTCAGCAGTGCCTGGTGGGCGCCGATGACATTTAAGAAATCGCTGATCCTCTCTCCTTCTTTCAGATAGAGGATAAATCCTTTTTTCCGCTCGATCATTTTCGACGGAATGAAGAATGTGTCGAGAAGCTTAACGAGCGAGCGTGTATGCTCTTCGTAGAGCGAAAAAATTTCAAGATGATACGATGTCGTATCCGGATGGTTGACCGACCCGCCTGCCAGAAACGCTCCGCGGAGATACGCGCGGCGGCAGCAGGTATCCTGGATCAGCTCTTCATCAATTTCTCTCGTGAAACCGAAGTTTTCGTCAACAATCTTCAAAGATTCCAGTACGTCTCTGGCTCCTCTGGACAGCCGGACGATATACACATTGTTCTTTTTCAGACGCATCTTTTTCCGGACGAGCAGCTCCACATGAAGGTCGAACTGCCGCTTCAGCAGCGTGTAGATCCGCCGGGCAATCGATGCGTTCTCTGTCTGTACGTCCAGTGCCATAGAAAGGTTCCGGAGGGAGACCGCTCCGTTCATGCGCACAAGTGCAGCGAGTTCTGCTCTGGCACAGCAGTCATCCGGCTCCAGCTGCGTCAGTTCTTTTTTCGTTTCGGAAGCAAAAGACATGAATATTCCCCCCTTTTACCTTATTTCCACAGCCTGAAACATGGTTCTCTCTCTAAAGCAGCGATACGAGTCGTCTGGATACCTTCATGGCATCATGGCGGAGTAAATTTTCCGTGATCGTAAGCAGATCCTCCGCAATCACATGAATACCCATTTTCTCCAGCCGCTCTTCGTCCACTTCCACGTAATAGGCCCCTTCTTCTTCATACTTTTCCGCAAATCCTTCTGGAATTTCCTGCGTGTTCAACAGTACGTGATCCACTACCGGTGCTCCGAGATGATCATGTATCGCCTGAATGTGGTCACCGACCGAATAGCCGTCAGTTTCTCCCGGCTGGGTCATCACATTGCATATATACAGCTTCGGCGCATTGGAAGCAAACAGCGCTTCTTTCATTCCGGGCACGAGCAGGTTCGGGATAATGCTAGTATATAAGCTTCCCGGCCCGAGTACAATCAGATCGGCCTGTTCTATGGATTGAAGCGCTTCCCCCATCGCGCGCGGATGCTCGGGCTCCAGGTGCACGCGGTGGATCTTTCCGCCTGCTTCCGGAATTTTCGATTCGCCCCGGATCACCCGCCCGTCTTCCATTTCGGCTACGAGCGTCAAGTGGCTGTTGGAGGCCGGGATTACTTTCCCCTTCACGTTCAGCACCCGGCTGATCTCCTGCACCCCCTGGGCGAAATCGCCGGTAATGCTGCTCATGCCGGCGAGCAGAAGATTGCCGAGCGAATGCCCGTGCAGCCCGCTGCCATTCGTAAACCGGTGCTGAAACAGTTCTTCGACGAGCGGTTCAACTTCAGATAAAGCGACGAGAACGTTCCGCACATCCCCGGGAGGAGGGATCTGCAGCTCTTCTCTCAGACGGCCGGAACTGCCGCCGTCATCCGCTACGGTGACGATGGCGGAGATGTCTACGGGAAACTGCTTCAGCCCCCTGAGCAGAACAGAGAGTCCGGTGCCTCCGCCAAGGACGGTAATGTTTGCCCGTTTCATCGTTCTCTGCGGCCCTTTTCTACATCACGGTGCGTGACGGAGGTATAGTAGTCCAGCTCCTGGAGACGTTTATGGAAGTATTCCGCAAGTGTCACCGAGCGGTGTTTCCCTCCCGTGCAGCCGATCGCGATAATCAGCTGGCTCTTTCCCTCGCGCTTATAGTGCGGCAGCATATACTGAAGCAGATCATCAATCTTTTCGACAAACTTCTGCGTTTCCTCCCACTTCAATACGTAGTCGGAAACCTCCTTATCCAGCCCTGTCTGCGGACGCATATGATCAATGTAGTGCGGATTCGGCAGAAAACGGACGTCAAATACGAGATCCGCGTCAATCGGCAGCCCGTGCTTAAAGCCAAATGACAGCAGGTGGACGTGAAACGAGTCCTGCTGCGTGCCGGAGAAATGCTCCAGAATTTTTTCGCGGAGCTCCAGCGGCTTCATATCGGATGTATCAATAATCAGCTGCGCCTGGCCCTTCAGTTGATCGAGCATCTCTCTCTCGGCGTGAATACCGGTCAGCGGAGCGCTCGTATCCGACAGCGGGTGGGAGCGCCGTGTCTCTTTATACCTGGAGACGAGCACTTCATCACGCGAATCCAGAAACAGCACCCTCGGCGTCACTTTCGCCTCCGCCTGAATGCTGTTGATTGCTTCAAACAGCTGGTCGAAAAATTCCCGGCCGCGAAGATCAATAACAAGCGCTGCTTTCGACATTTTCCCGCCGGAATTATCAATCAGATCGATAAATTTCGGGATCAGTGCCGGGGGCAGATTGTCGACACAGAAATAGCCCATATCTTCAAAGCTCTGCACTGCCACCGTCTTTCCTGCTCCGGACATGCCTGTAATAATGACGAGTTCAATTTCCTGCTGTTTTTCCATCTCTATCCTCTCCTGCCGTTCAGCGGATTCGCTTTCCGTTCCGTTCTACTTTTTTATGCTGCAGTTTTTTGTAGGTATCATAGGTGAACGTTCCGTAGATCATTCCGTCCTCTTCCAGAATGGTCTGAATAACAAGCCGGTCTGCTTCATCCATATCCAGCTCCGGGAGGTCTTCTATCTTCATCCAGGAAAGCTCCCCCTCTTTCGACTGCAGTTTCGCATTTCCTGTAAATGACGCTGCATGAAATAAAAACATTGTCCTTTTCTCTGTGTACGAATCACCGTCTGTTACAAGGTGCGTTAATACGCCGCGGAGCTCCGGTGCTTTGATCGTCAGTCCCGTTTCTTCATAGACTTCGCGCTCGACTGCCTCTGTCACCAGTTCCTCGGACTCCATCTTGCCTCCCGGCGGGTACCACCAGCCGCGGCGGGGCTTTTTAATCATCAGAATGCGTCCATCATACGGAATAATACAATTGGTAATCCGCTGCATGCCGTTCACCTCATCTCTGTTTCTATCAGTATACTACATCCGCGCCCGGCACAGAACCGCTGAACAAAAGCTGTGTGTATCTCCTGGCGTATTCTGGACAAAAAAAAGGCACGGACAGCGTTCGTCCGTGCAAAAGATAAAAGGGGGTCAATTACAATCCTTAGTATACCGAAAGATTATTGCACACGGGTTACAGCCTCATTAAAGGCAATTAACGATTTCCGGGCACGAAGAGGCAGTTGAATTCACAAAAGAACCAGGTAAATAGTTGTTGACCTTCTTTGACCAAAGAGGTATAATAAGGTCAAAGATAGTCAAAGTCAAACTTTGATGTTAAGGAGGAATCAGCATGAATGTATGTCAACAGTGTCACCAGCAGCCCGCTTCCATCTTCTACCGCGTTTCCATTAACGGACAGGAACAGGAAGCAAAGCTGTGCCGCTCATGTTACCAGTCACTCGTCAGCCAGCCTCAGGAGAAAACGTCTTCCGCTTCCATGACCTCTCCAATGAACAGTGCGCAGGCCCCAGCGGAAGAAAAGGAAGCATCGGTTCTGGAAACGTACGGACGGGATCTTACTGCACAGGCCGAAAAAGGTCTGATCGACCCAGTGATCGGCCGGGAAAAGGAAATGGAGCAGGTCGCAGAAGTACTGAACCGTCGGAACAAAAACAATCCCGTTCTCATTGGAGAGCCGGGTGTGGGTAAAACAGCCATTGCGGAAGGACTTGCACTGAAAATCAAAGAAGGACGTGTTCCGGAAAAACTCCGCAGCCGGCGCCTTGTGTCGCTGGATGTTGCTTCGCTTCTTTCTGGCACAAGCTACCGCGGGCAGTTTGAAGAACGCATGAAGCAGCTCGTCAGCGAGCTCGAGCAGGATCCGTCCCTCATTCTCTTCATCGACGAGATCCACCAGCTTGTCGGTGCCGGAAAAACAGAAGGCTCCACGGATGCCAGCAACATTTTAAAACCGGCACTGGCTTCCGGACAAATCCAGGTTATCGGCGCCACCACGTTTAAGGAGTACCGGACCATTGAAAAAGACGCCGCGTTGGAACGTCGTTTTGAACCGGTGACGGTCGTCGAACCGAAAGTCGAAGACATGACTGCAATTTTGCAGGGCCTTGCGCCAAAATATGAAGCGTACCACGGTGTCCATTATCCGGAGGCAGTGCTGGAAGCGTGTGCGAAACTTTCCGACCGCTACATTCAGGACCGCCGCATGCCGGATAAGGCGATTGACCTGATGGATATTGCCGGGGCGCGGCTCAATCTGCAGGAGGGCAGTGCCTCCTCGGAGGAAATCTCTTCGCGTCTAAAGGAGATTGAGAAGGAAAAGCAGCAGGCTGCGGAACAGGAAGAGTACGAAAAAGCGGCCCGTCTCCGTCAGGAAGAGCTTCAGCTGCAGGAGAAGCTCGATAACGCTTCGAATGCTGCGGCGGAAGTGACTGTAGAGGATATTCAGCACATTATTGAACAGAAAACGGGCATTCCGGTAAAGCGCCTCGAAAGTGAAGAACAGTCGAAGCTCCAGCATCTGGAAGAGCATCTCCGTTCCCGGGTCGTCGGGCAGCAGGAAGCGGTGGAAGCTGTTGCGAAGGCAGTCCGCCGCGGACGGGCCGGATTCCGCAGGGAGGGACGTCCGATCGCTTCGTTTCTCTTCCACGGCCAGACCGGTGTCGGAAAAACCGAGCTGACGCGTGCCCTTGCAGAAGAAATGTTCGGCGACCGTGAAGCCATGTTCCGCCTGGATATGAGTGAATACATGGAGAAGCACAGCGTGTCGAAGCTGATCGGCTCTCCGCCTGGATATGTCGGGCACAACGAGGCCGGCCAGCTGACCGAACAGGTACGGCGCCGCCCGTACTCCATTATTCTTCTCGATGAGATGGAAAAGGCGCATCCGGACGTGCAGCACATGTTCCTGCAGGTACTCGAAGACGGCCGCCTGACAGACAGCCATGGGCGCACCGTCCATTTTCAGGATACGATTATCGTCATGACGTCCAACGCCCGGCCGTTGGAAGCTTATTTTAAGCCGGAGTTTCTCAACCGCCTGGACCGCATCGTCGAATTTCAGGCTCTCGAGCAGTCAGAGATGGAACAGATTGTCCGCCTGATGCTTGAGGAAGTATTCGAACACAGCAGAGCACAGAATCTGGATGTGACGGTCGATGACGAAGCAGTCCGCTGGATTGCTGAGAAAGGATTCGATCCGAAATTCGGTGCCCGGCCGCTCCGCCGCACAATTCAGGAGCACGTGGAAGACAAGCTTGTCGACGAGCTTCTCGCCGACCCGGACCTCTCCCGCTGCCGGGTGACAGTTGAAGAAGACACGATCCGCATTGTGCGGGGATAATCAGCAGAAGGCTGCGGCCGGTCCACGTGACCAGCCGCAGCCGTTTTTGTGTGAAGTCCGCGGCTATGGGGGCGGAGCACAGATTGGAGCAGAGGGGGTGCCGGAAGTTCCGGCGGCCGGTGGTCCGTATAGGAAACCGCCTGTTCGATGAAGCGGTGCTTTGGAAGGCCCGGCGGGGACGCCGATGGGATCAGCGCCGTCCGAAGATCCTTTCCCAGACCGGGGCGGTCTGGGAAATAGCTGAGGCAAGCTTCCGCCGAGGTCTGGAGAAGCACCGCCATCTTTCTACCTGTTTGACAACCTTCCCGAAAGGGAGGGTTTCTTTTTTGCCCTCTATACACGTATTCTTTGACGCTTACAGCGGACCAGCACAGTCCAACTTCTCCATCCTACAGCAGCCCGGCCCGCTTCCCTCTGCTCCTGGAAGTCTACATCTTCTCCAGAAGCAGCCGGCCGGTTCTAGTGGATGGCTGCGGCGGGTTCGGCCGCGGCCGTTTCGACCAGATAGAGAAAACATCTCCTTTCTCCCAGAGAATGTATCCTGCCTGCCGCTGCGCCGTCACTATCTGCGCCGGCGGAAAGCAAAAAAGCGTGCGCCCCGGTTTCCCGGAGCGCACGCTTTTTTCTATATCTGCTTTACCGGCCGTTGTTCATCATCAGACCGATTCGGTTTTCTCTTTTTCCTCGATGGATTCCATCAGCTCTTCGATAAAGTGCTGCACTGTTTGAGCTGCGATACTGCCGTCGCCGGTTGCTGTGACGATCTGGCGGAGGGATTTGTCGCGGATGTCTCCAGCGGCATAAATGCCGGGGATCGATGTGGCCATGTTCTCATCCGTAATAACATACCCTTCCTCGTTTGTAATACCGAGGTTTTTAAACGGCGCGTTAAGCGGAAGCATGCCGATATAAATGAATGCTCCGTCTGTTTTAAACTCACGCTCGCTGCCATCGGATTTATCGACGAGTGTCACACTGCCGACCTTGCCGTTTTCTTCATTGATCTCCTTCACCGTGTGGCTCCAGATAAAATCAATTTTTTCATTGGCGAAGGCACGGTCCTGAAGAATCTTCTGCGCGCGCAGTTCATCCCGGCGGTGGACAATCGTTACTTTGCTTGCAAAGCGTGTCAGATACACCGCTTCTTCCACTGCGGAATCTCCGCCGCCGATGACGACGAGTTCTTTGTTCTTAAAGAACGCCCCGTCACAGACGGCGCAGTAGGAAACACCTTTTCCGCCGAGCTCTTCTTCGCCGGGGATACCGAGTTTTTTGTACTGGGCACCTGTCGTCAGAATCACCGCGCGGGCATGAATTTCGCCGTTTCCGAGTACGAGTGTTTTGTACTCGCCGTGGTCCACGATGTCTTTTACATCGCCGTACTTATACTGGGCGCCGAATTTTGTCGCATGTTCAAACATTTTGTTCGAAAGATCCGGTCCGAGAATGTGGTCATACCCCGGGTAGTTCTCCACGTCCTCCGTGTTTGCCATCTGTCCGCCCGGCATACCGCGCTCGAGCATCACAGTGGAAAGGTTCGCGCGGGACGTATACACAGCTGCGGTCATTCCTGCCGGTCCTGCTCCTACAATTACTACATCATGAATATTTTCTGGTGTCATTCTTGTCACTCTCCTCGTTCAAGATCGTATAACCCTATCCTAGAAGATAGAGAACGGAAAGTCCAAAGTTCTGCTCATATACCCCCGCAGGTTTAAAAAATCCACTCATCACGGTGATTCTCAAACGTTCCGCCCGAAGCTGCTTTCGTTTTTAACTCTTTTAGTTTCTGTTTTTTCTCCGTCTCCATTGCCGCAGCCTGGTTCCAGATCTTTTCGGCCTGCTGCCATTTTTCTGCATGCGCCGCTGCTGCTGCCAGCTGGTGCATGTACACCGGATCATCCATTGGCACCGACGTGCGGAGGAAATGATAGGCCTCTTCAAACGCTTCGGCAAAATAAAGCGACCGTCCGAGAACGTAGCGGTCCCATGCGGAAAATGGGCGGAGCTTTTTCAGTTCCTCGATTTCCTGTCCGCCTGCCGGGGCGCCTGCTTCATACTGATATACCGCATACAGGCAGCGCGCCCGCATATCGAGTTTATCGCGCACCATCAGCTGATGAACGATATCCTCCGCTTTTTCTTTCTCACCCTGCCGCCAGAGCGATTCTGCGAGAAGCGCATACAATTCGAACCGTTTCGGTTCCTCCGCAAGCTTTGCACGGGTCCATTTCTCTGCTTCGGAGAAAGCCCCCTCATGCATCAGCATCATACCCGGTGCAAAAAATGGAGTGGAAGGGCGGACGTCCGAATCTTCTTCGGTCATCTCCAGCATCATCTCAGCGTCTTCCGCAAATTCTCCTTCCGGATTCATTTCCAGATACGTCTGCAGGTGCTCCTCGGCCTTCTCGAGTTCTCCAAGCTGCGCCAGGTTGTGCGCAAGGAAAAAGTAGCTTTCGCTCATCAGCGGATCCAGTTCTTCCTGAATCCACCGCAGACACCGGTTCGCCTCTTCCAGCTCCCCCTGTTCGGCAAGAACAATCGCCAGCTGGCACAGAAATACCGGCTCGTCCGGATCCAGCTTCACTGCTTTTCGGATCAGCTTCGCTGCGCGGCCGGGATTTGCCCCCTGATATGCTTCGATTCCTTTTTTATAAAAATAACTTCCTTCACGCATGAACGGAACGACACGTGACTTCAACTGACTCATGAACATGAAGCCTCCATTTCTCTCTCTGCCTCAACATCTTTACGCAGTATAACACGCGTCCAGGAGACCGGCAACGGGCGCTTCCCCTCTTTTTCTTCCTTATTTTATTGTGTACCGGATCTGGTGTGCCCGGGCTCTTACAAAAGGCAGTGCTTTTCTATACCTCGCACCACGCAGAATAAATCCACTTTTCTTAAAAGAGCACCGGGCTCGGATGGAAAATAGAGGGTTACAACGTTTACACAAAGGGTATACAACGATACAGCTACATATTTTTGCGGACGACGGAGGCCGATATGCTGGATGTTCTTTTTATTGCTGCATCATTAATCTGGGTGGCGGAGTTCATCTTTTTCCGGAGCCGCGCCGGCTCGGAAGGAACGGAACGCCGCTCCTTTCCATGGATTTTTCTCGCCGTCGCTGCGGTTGTCGGCATTTCTATTCTCTCAAGGGAAAGCGGCATGATGCTGTTTCCGGTTCCGTTTCTGCCATGGGCCGGTCTGATTCTCTACATTTTCGGCATTTTCCTCCGCTACTGGGGGATCCGGGAACTCGGCAGTCAGTTTACGCGTGACGTAGAGTACACCGGTGAAGACAGACTTGTCAGCAGCGGCCCATTCCGCAGGCTCAGACACCCGCTGTATACCGGCCTTCTTTCCATCGTCGCCGGCTTCGCTCTTTTCATGAGCAGTGCAGCAGGGTTTCTGCTGACACTCGTCCTCTTTCTGCCACTGCTGTTAAACCGGATACGAAGTGAAGAACAGCTCCTCATCCGTTCCTTTGGAGAAGAATACCGGAATTGGCTGAAGCACCGCTACCGGCTGATCCCATTTATTTATTAGCGTATGTCCCCGGGTTATCCGGGTCAATTTATCTGGAGGTGCATGACCATGACACAAAAACCAACTGCGGTAGTTATCGGTGCCGGCCTCGGCGGACTTTCCTCCGCCATCAGCCTTGCCGGAGACGGATATGACGTGACGATTCTGGAAAAGAATGAAACGATCGGCGGCAAGCTCAACCAGCGCAGCGGAAAAGGATTTACGTTTGATACCGGTCCTTCGATCCTGACGATGCCATGGGTGCTTGAGCAGCTGTTTGAGCGCGTTCACCGCAACGTCCACGACTACATGGAGATCGAACGGATTGAACCGCAGTGGCGCACCTTCTTTGAAGACGGTACGAAAATGGATGTCACCTCCGACCTGCCTTCCATGCTTCAGGAAATGCGCAAAGTGGAGAATAATCCGGGCTCTTCCCTGACACAGTTTCTTTCCTACTCCCAGGATATGTATGACATCTGCATGAAAAGCTTCTACAAAACGTCCATCAGCGGGCTGAAGGATCTGCGGAAAGAGCATACCTTGAAGGAACTGCTTTCGATGGATCCGTTCCACACCGTGGCGGACGGCACGAAAAAGTATTTTGACAACAAGCACCTGGAACAGTTGTTTAACTTCTTTGTCATGTATGTCGGTTCCAACCCATACCAGGCTCCGGCGATTCTGAACCAGCTCGTCTACGTCCAGCTCGGTCTTGGCATCCACTACGTCAAAGGCGGAATGTACAACATCGCCCGCGGCATGAAGACGCTCCTCGATGAGCTGCGCGTCGATATCCACACAGCGACACCGGTTTCCCACATTTACCTGGAAGGGGAAACCGCGTCCGGTGTCGTCACACAGGACGGCAAGCTGCACAAAGCAGATGTGGTCGTCTCCAACCTGGAAGTCATTCCGGCATACAACACACTTCTGCCGGACACTGCTCCGGTTAAAAAAGAAGTAAAGTCACTCTCGAAGACGTATCAGCCGACTGTTTCCGGTCTCGTGCTGCTTCTCGGAACCGACCGCGAGTTTCCACAGCTGAAGCATCACAATTTCTTCTTCTCGGAAGATCCAAAGAAAGAATTTAAACAGATTTATCAAAAAGGAGTGCCGGCAGATGATCCGACGATTTATATTGGGGTATCTTCTAAAACCGATCCTTCGCAGGCTCCGGCAGGGAAGGAAAACCTCTTCGTTCTCACCCACGTCCCGCCGAAAACAGCGCTGAAGAAAAAAGCGGACTGGGACAAATACCGGGACACGGTGATTGATAAACTGGAGCGCATGGGACTGACCGGCCTGCGGGATTCTATTGAGTTTGAATATGAATTCAATCCGGATACCCTTGAAGAGCTTTACGGCGCCAACGGCGGTTCTATCTACGGGATTGCTGCAGATAAAAACACCAACGGCGGCTTCAAAATTCCAGCGAAAAGCCAGCTGTACAACAACCTGTACTTTGCCGGCGGCTCCACCCACCCGGGCGGCGGCGTTCCGATGGTTACACTTTCCGGCCAGCTGACAGCCGATTTGATTCTGGAAGACCAGAAAGCACTCAACAAAACGAAATAACGACGCATACGCAAAACCCCGCCGGAAATCACGGGACCACTGAAAATCTCACGATTTTAATTGAATGAAAGTAAACTCACAGAAAAAAGACGACCAGATCCAATTTTTTGGATCTGGTCGTCTTTTTTTCATGGAATTCTTTTGACCATTTTCATGCTTTTTATCCCAGGCTCAATCAGACGTAACGAAAGACGGGGACGCCTGCGGGAAAAGCATGAGGTGAAGACCCCGCAGAACATCCAAAGGATGTTCGAGGAGGCTGAGGCCATGCCCGCGGCAAGCTTCCGTCTGTAGTGCAGTCTGATTTCACTAATTGAAAAAGTTAAAGTTTCTTTTCGTATATCAAATTGTGTAATAAAAAAGAAACTCTCCATGTAGAGAGTTTCTTTAATAGAGACTTTTTCAGTGTCCGCTGCTGTGCAGTCAGACGTTTTTCTTTCCGCTGTGGCGGTCTTTGAGCCGATCAAGCACATCATCGAGCGGCAGCTCCTGCTCGCGGAGAAGAACGAGCCAGTGGTAGAGAAGGTCGGCGCTCTCCCACGTCAGTTCCTGCCTGTCGCGGTTTTTCGCCGCGATAATCACTTCGGAAGCTTCTTCGCCGACTTTTTTCAAAATCTTGTCGACGCCTTCCTCAAACAGGTACGTCGTATACGACCCTTCCGGACGCTCCTGTTCCCGCTTCTCCAGAAGCGTCTCCAGCTCTTCAATGATCGCAAACCGTCCTGTACTCTCCGCTTCCTCCTCTTTCTTGACGAGGGTATCCGAGAAACAGGAGCGCGCACCGGTATGGCAGGCCGGTCCATTCGGCTCAACCAGCACGACGAGGGCATCCTGATCGCAGTCAAGGCGGATTTCCGTCACTTTCTGCGTGTTGCCGGATGTCGCCCCTTTATGCCAGAGCTCATCACGTGAGCGGCTGTAAAACCACGTCTCTCCGCTCTCTTCTGTTTTCTGAAGCGACGTTTCGTTCATGTAGGCGAGTGTCAGCACTTCGCGTGTATGAGCGTCCTGAACCACTGCCGGAATCAATCCATTCTCATCCCAGTTCAGACGGGCTGTATCCATCATCGTACTTCCACTCCTTTTTCCCGTAAGTAGGCCTTCACCTGTGCCACCGACGTTTCTTTGTAATGAAAAATCGAAGCAGCAAGGGCGGCATCCGCCTCTGCTTCTGTAAACACCGTCTCAAAGTGTTCTCTGCTGCCGGCACCGCCGGAGGCGATAACTGGAACGGTCACGGCTTCACCAACGGTTTTTGTCAGCGCTTCGTCAAAGCCGGTTTTCGCCCCGTCCTGATCCATGCTTGTCAGAAGAATTTCTCCACTTCCCTGACGGACGGCTTCTTTCGCCCAGTCGGTCACTTCCCAGTCTGTCGGACGGCGGCCGCCGTGGGTGTATACCCTCCAGGAGCGGAGTTCGCTGTCCCACTTCGCGTCAATGGCGGTCACGATGCACTGTGTACCGAAGAAGTCCGCCCCTTCACGGATGAGCTCCGGCCGGTTGACCGCCGCTGTGTTAACCGATACTTTATCTGCTCCCGCGCGCAGAATCCGCTTCATGTCCTCCAGCGTATTAATCCCGCCGCCGACTGTAAAAGGAATCGCCAGTTTGCCCGCAACTTCCTCCACGACGTCGACCATCGTTTCCCGGCCTTCGTGGCTTGCGGAAATATCCAGGAACACGAGTTCATCGGCGCCCTGTTCATCATAGAATGCAGCGAGTTCCACCGGATCGCCGGCGTCTCTCAGGTCAACAAACTGCACCCCTTTGACGACACGCCCTTCTTTGACATCGAGGCACGGGATAATTCGTTTCGTCAGCATTCAGCGCTCCACCTCCCGGACAGCCGTCTTTAAATCAATGGCATCGGTGTAAAGCGCTTTGCCGATAATCGCGCCGGAAATACCGCTTCCCGCGTAGCCGGCAAGCTCCTCGAGATCCTGCATGCTGCTGACGCCGCCGGAGGCAATCACCTGCTTATCCGTCGCACGCCCGAGCGAGGCGATCGCTTCCACATTCGGTCCGCTCATCATGCCGTCTCTCGAAATATCCGTCATAATAAACGTTTCCGCTCCGGCTTCCGCCAGTTCTTGTCCGAGCGTTTCCGCTTTGACTTCCGACGTCTCGAGCCAGCCATGTGTCGCGACGTACCCGTCCCGGGCATCAATGCCGATGGCGATCCGTCCCCCGCCGAATTCCTGCAGCATCCGCCGCACAAAGTCGGGGTCTGAAATCGCGGCACTACCGAGAATCACACGGCTCACACCGGCTTCCAGATACATCCGTACGTCCGCTTCCGTGCGGATCCCGCCGCCGACCTGCACCGAAGCAGACAGCGCGGCTGCCTTGATGACTTCCTCCTGGTTTACCGGACGCCCTTCTTTCGCGCCATCCAGATCCACCATGTGAATCCAGGAAGCCCCTTCTTCTACAAACCGGGATGCCATCCCCGACGGAGAATCACCGTACACCGTTTCCTTCTCGTAATCCCCCTGCAGCAGACGGACACACTTTCCGCCGCGGATATCAATCGCTGGATAGATCGTAAACTTACTCATGAGCGGCTCCTTCCTTCACGCCTGTGAAATTTTTCAGCATACGCATGCCGACGTGGCTGCTTTTTTCCGGGTGGAACTGCGTCCCCCACGTATTTCCCTGTCCGACGACTGCCGCGACCGATTCGCCTGCATAGTCACAGGAAGCAGCGAGAATCGACGCCTCCGCCCGCACAAAATAAGAATGCACAAAGTACACGTGCCCTTCTTCCACATCCCGCAGCAGCGGATGCTCCGGCTGATGAAACACAAGCCGGTTCCAGCCCATATGCGGCACCTTCGCCTTCCCCTCAGGAAAACGAACGACATGACCCGGAAGCAGTCCGAGCCCCTTCGTACTGCCGAACTCTTCACTCTCCGAGAAAAGAAGCTGCATGCCGAGACAGATGCCGAGAAGCGGCTTTCCGTCCCTGCTCCACTCCTTTATAAACGTATCGAGCCCGCGCTTCTCAAGCTCCGCCATTCCATCCTTAAACGCCCCGACCCCCGGAAGAATCAGACGGTCCGCCTTTGCCAGTTCCTCGGGCTTCTCAGATAAAAACGGCGTATGACCCAGACGTTCCAGCGCTTTGGTGACGCTGTGCAGATTGCCCATTCCGTAATCAATAATCCCGATCATCAGAGACTTCCTTTCGTCGACGGAACACCCTGGACACGGGGATCCACCTGGACCGCTTCATCAATCGCTCTCGCTGCCGCTTTGAACACCGCTTCGATAATGTGGTGGGCGTTCCGGCCGTAGTGGACGTTCACGTGAAGATTCATACGGGCTTCCATCGCAAATTTTTCGAGAAACTCTTCGACAAGCTCGGTATCAAACGTTCCCTGCTTCCGGTGGGGAATGTCCCCGCGCAGTTCAAAGTGCGGACGATTGCTTAAATCGACGACGACGTGCGCCAGTGCATCATCCATCGGTACAAAGCAGGACCCGTAGCGGCGGATGCCTTTTTTATCCCCGAGGGCTTCGCGGAGTGCGCCGCCGAGAACAATTCCGATATCTTCGGTCGTGTGATGGTCGTCAATGTCTGTATCTCCCCGTGCGGTCAGTTCCATATCGAACAGACCGTGGCGTGTAAACAAGTCCATCATATGCGACATAAACGGCACATCGGTATCAATCGCCGCTTTCCCGCTTCCGTCCACGTTCAGGGACAGCTGGATCTGCGTTTCTTTTGTCTCCCGGTTCACTGAGGCTGTACGTGTCATGATAGATCTCCCTTCCCGCCGCGTATCTCTACGGCGCGTGCATGTGCTTCCAGATTCTCGAGCCGTGCAAAGGCAGCGATCGTCTCCCCGTGGTCGGCCAGCGCCTCCCGGCTGTAGGAGATGATGCTCGATTTCTTTGTAAAGTCCTCCACGAGAAGCGGCGAGGAAAACCGGGCTGTTCCGTTTGTCGGCAGGACGTGGTTCGGACCTGCAAAGTAATCCCCGACCGGCTCCGAGCTTGCCTCTCCGAGGAAAATGGCGCCTGCATGACGGATTTTCGGCAGAATTTCCCACGGTGCTGCTGTATGGATTTCCAGGTGCTCCGCAGCCAGCTCGTTCACTGCAGCAACGGCTTCCTCCATCGTATCTGCGGTATAGACGCAGCTGAACTCGTCGATGGCTTTTTCGGCGATCTCTTTTTTCGGCAGCGACTGCAGCTGCCGTTCTACTTCACGTACCGTTTCTTCCGCAAGTCTTGTATCCGTCGTCACGAGTACAGCGGACGACATTGGATCGTGCTCGGCCTGACTGAGCATGTCCGCTGCAATATAATCCGCGCGCCCAGTTTCATCTGCCAGGACGACGACTTCGCTTGGTCCCGCGATCATATCAATATCGACCGTGCCATACACCTGCTGCTTGGCGAGTGCGACGAAAATGTTGCCGGGCCCCGTAATTTTATCGACCGGCGCGATCGTTTCCGTTCCGTAGGCAAGTGCTGCCACCGCGTGCGCGCCGCCGACTTTGTAAATTTCCTCGACGCCGAGCTCGACAGCGCAGGCGAGCACGATCGGTTCGAGCTTTCCGTTTTTCTGCGGCGGTGAGACCATAACAATCCGCTCCACGCCGGCTGTCTGAGCCGGGATCACGTTCATCATGATCGACGACGGGTACGCTGCGCGGCCGCCGGGTACGTAAACCCCGGCTGCGTCCAGCGGCGTCACTTTCTGGCCGAGAATCGAGCCGTCCGGCTTCGTCGTAATCCACGTTTCCTCCCGCTGGCGCGCATGAAAATCACGGATATTGGCAATGGCTTCGCGGAGAATGTCGCGCTCGACCGCGCTGACTGCCTCCACCGCCTCCTGCTTTTCTGATTCACTGACGCGGAAATCTTCCAGCGTCACGCCGTCAAACTGCTGTGTGAACTGGTGAAGGGCCTTGTCGCCCTGCGTCCGCACCTGCTCTAAAATATCGGTCACCGCCTGCCGCTGGGTTCCCGTTCCCTGGTCCACCGAGCGGCGGAGCGACGGCTTTTCGGTTAAAGGGATGATTTTCATGAAGGCTCTCCTCCCTGGGACACGACCTCTGCAAGGCGGTCCACCATTTCATCAATCTGCTTCGCTTTCGTCCGGTAGCTTACCGGATTGACGATAAAACGGGAGGTGATGGGAATCATCGTTTCGATCTCCACCAGGCCGTTTTCCTTCAGTGTCTGTCCGGTCGAGACGATATCCACGATCCGGTCGGCGAGTCCGACGATCGGGGCGAGTTCAATGGAACCATTCAGTTTGATAATTTCGACCTGCTCGCCCTGCTCCCGGAAGTAATCGGAGGTGAGCTTCGGGTATTTGGAGGCGATTTTCGGATTTACGTCCTTCTGCGGCGTGTAGTCCGCCAGAGCGGCTACGGCCATGTAGCAGGAGCTGATTTTCAGATCGAGCACTTCGTAGACGTCACGCTCTTCTTCGATCATGACGTCCTTCCCGGCAACACCGACGTCAGCGACACCATGTTCCACGTAGGTCGGCACGTCCATCGGCTTCGCGAGAATAAAGCGCATCCCTGACTGCGGCACTTCAATAATCAGCTTCCGCGAGTCATCAAATTCCGGGGGCAGGTCGTACCCTGCCTGGCGGAGCAGCTCCACCGCTTCTTCAAATATACGGCCTTTCGGCATAGCTACCGTAAGCATGATCAGCGTCCTCCCTTTCCATCCGCACCGATAAAGTAAATCACGTCGTTAAACTGAGCGGTAAATGCATCGACATCAGAAATGCCGGTAATATCCTGCATCACAACAGCGTGACCGCTGCTGCGTTTGTCAGCCGCTTCCTTGAGTGCCCCGCGGCGGCGTTCGCTGCTGAAGATAACAGCCGTATCTTTTACGGGCCGTTTTTTTACTTTCCCAAGCGCTTCAGTGAGACGGTCGACGCGGAGGCCGAATCCGGTTGCCGGCTCCGCATCATGGAACCGTTCCAGAAGCTGGTCGTATCGGCCACCGCCGCCGAGCGGGTAGCCGAGTCCGTTGCTGTATGCTTCAAATACGGTTCCGGTGTAGTAGCTCATGTGCATCACCAGATTCAGATCGACCATGACCTGTTCTGCAAGACCATCTTCCTCCAGCACGCGCATCAGGCTTCTCAGCTGCGAAAGCGCCTCTTTTCCTGCCTGGGATTCTGTCAGCTTCTCCGCTTCATCCAGGATGGACGTATCCCCTTTCAGACGGAGCAGCTGGTGCAGCCGGCGTTTATCGAGGGACGACAGCGGCAGCTGATCCACGGCGTGACGGAAACCGACGTAATTTTTTTCGTACAGATACCGACGGAACTCGCTGGCACGTGCCTCGGTTCCGAGAATTTCCTCGAGGAGCGCATTGACGAAACCGACGTGGCCGACAGCAATCTGATACGAAGAAATACCCGCTCGTGTTAAGGAGGCTGCCATCAGTGTGACGACTTCTGCATCTGCACTCGACGACGTATCCCCGATTAGTTCCACGCCGATCTGTTCGAATTCTGCGGGACGGCCGCCTTCGTACTGCTGTGCCCGGAAAACCGGTGCATCGTACGTTAAACGGAGCGGTCGTTCCGCTTCTTTCATCGTAGACGCCGCAATTCGTGCAATCGGAGCGGTCATATCCGGACGCAGAACAAGCGTGTTGCCCTGCTGATCAAGCAGTTTAAACAGCTGCTGGTCCAGGATGGCCGATGCAGCACCTACCGTCTCATTAAATTCCACCGTCGGCGTTTCCACGGCTTCGTATCCCCACTGCTGTACTTCCTTGGAAACGGCCTGTTTTACTTCTGCTTTCAGCTGATACAGCTCCGGCAGTGTATCCCGCATGCCCTGCGGTTTTTCGAACATGAACAATTTAGTCATCCTTCTGCCACCCTTTCTGAATCGATCCGGACTTTTCACTTTAGTCTGCTAACGTAATAGAGCAATAAAGTTTCTAACGCTTAGTTTATCGCGGTACCCCGTCTTCGTCAACCGGAAATGCTTCCGGCGTCAGGCAGTCCGGAAATAAGTGCATTTGCTGCGCGGTATTCATGTTTTTCTGTAAAAAACGCCCCGGGCCGTGATCGGCCGGAGGCGTTTTATTCACGCTCTTCTGCAGGCGGTGTGCCGGGAGCAGTGCCTTCCGGTTCACGGAGAACCTGCATCGGATTGCCGCCGACAAAGGCGCCTGCCGGAACGTTTTTATGAACGAGCGTCGCCGCGGAGACGATGGCTCCGTCACCGATCGTCACCCCGGGAAGAATCGTCGTATTGGCGCCGATCATCACGTTATCGCCGATGCGGACGTCGCCCAGGCGGTATTCATCAATTAAGTATTCGTGTGCAAGGATCGTTGTGTTGTAGCCGATCACCGTATTTTTTCCGATGGAAATCCGTTCGGGATACATAACGTCGAGCATGACCATGAGTGCCACAGCTGCCTGATCCCCGACGTCCATACGGAGAAACGTCCGGTACAGCCGGTTTTTCAAGGATAAAAACGGCGTATAGCGCGCCGTCTGAATGACGATAAAGTTTTTCACAACTTTGAAAAACGGGACGGTTTTGTACACCTGCCAGAGCGAGTTAGCTGTTTTCACGGGATAGCGCTCGGTCTGCCGCTTCATTGCCGCGCCTCCTGTTCCCTGAGAACCCACGGAACGAGTTCCGGCATCGCATCGAGCATGATATCCGGTTCAAACGATGCCAGGTGCGCTTTTCCTTTAATACTCCATCCGCAGGCCGCAGCCGCGGTCCCTGCCCGCCTGCCGCCGAGAATGTCGTGCTCGCTGTCGCCGACCATTACCGCTTCCCCCGGCGTACGGCCGAGCTGGCGGAGCGCCAGGTGGAGCGGTTCGGGATGCGGCTTTGCATGCGTAACATCATCGAGAGAAACGACCGTATCCACATAGGAAGAGAGCTGCATGAAAGACAGCCCGCGGAGTGCTGTTTCCCGGCGCTTCGTTGTCACCACCCCAATTTTAAGGCCGGCCTCCCTGAGCTGCTGCAGCGTCTCTTCTACACCGGGATAGCCTGTGACCATGTCATCGTGGTGACGGAGGTTGAATGTCCGGTACACCCGGATCATTTCCTCCTCCCGCCCCGGAAGCAGGCGCGAGCATGTCTCGTAAAGCGGCGGACCGATGAAGGAGGGAAGATCGCTCTCCGTGTATTCACCGGGAAAAAAGTGATCGAGCGTATGTTGAAAAGAAGCCGTGATCAGACCGATCGTATCGATCAGCGTGCCATCCAGATCAAATAAAACAGTCGTAATGCGGTTGTTCATAGGCAGACGTTCCTTTCTTACCGGTCAGAGGATGCTGCCGGCAGTTCTTCTTCCTGAGACTCTTTTTTCTCCAGGCGGTTCCAGATAAAGGCTACAGCCATCGTAAGAAGGACAGCAGTCACCAGCCGGACCGCAAGCAGCGGCCACAGCGGAATGCCGAGCGGGGCGAAAATGAGCGTATCCTCTACAACGGCATGACAGGCGACGAGAAAAATAAACACGAGGTATAAATCTTTTTTGGACACCCCGTCTTCACGCGCCGCCTGAATCATGACACCTGCTCCGTAGGCAAGACCGAACAAAAGACCTGCAGCAAGCGTCGTCGATGTATTCTCCCGGACACCAAGCACTTTCGTAAACGGCGCAGCAGCTCTTGAGAAAACCGGAAGCCAGTTCAAATCTTTCATAATCTGCACGAACAGCATGATCGGGATGACGATCGCTGCCAGCTGCAGAATGCCGATAACCGCGCTCTGCGTTCCATAAAGAAGAAGCGACGTCCACCCTTCCACCTGTTCTTCTCCGGATGGGACGAAGCCGTAGCTTGCCCGTTCACTCCCTCCCTGCCAGAGAAGATGAATCAGCCAGGCGGATACAACAGCGAGACCGATGCGGACGACGAGGACGACGGAAATGCGGAGGCCGACCTGCTTTGCCACCGCCGACTCCACAAACAAATTGTGGGAAAACGACAGCATCACCGCGAGAATAAACACTTCCTTTACCGCGAGATCCATCGTCAGCATCGCGCCGATTGCGGCATAAAGGTTAAGGACATTTCCCAACACGAGCGGCACCGCTGCCTCTCCGGGAAGGCCGATCAGCCCCATCAGCGGGCTCATCATCCGGACGAGAAAATCCATCGCGGCCGTCTGGGAAAGCATCGTGACGATCAGCGTAATCGGAAAAATAATGCGGCCCAGCTTCCACGTTACTTCCAGACCGGACAAAAGCCCTTTTTTGATTGTGTTCACTGTGCCGCACCTCCTTTACTCTGTGTCCAGGTACCGTTTATCCGCAAGACCTGCTTTTCTCCGGTACCTGATCAGCAGCAGTCCGCCGACAATCAGGATGACCGAAAGCACCTGCGCTGTGCGGAGAAAACCGAACAGAAGCAGATAGTCCGTGCGGATACCTTCAATGACGAGGCGGCCAATGGAATAATAGATGACGTACGTAATAAACATTTCGCCGCGCCGCAGGTTCACCCGCCGCAGATAGATAAGCAGTGCCACCCCGGCAAAGCTCCAGAGCGACTCGTATAAAAACGTCGGATGGTAATAAGCGCCGTCGATAAACATCTGATTGATGATAAATTCCGGCAGAAACAGACTCTCCAGAAAGCTGCGGGATACTTCGCCGCCGTAAACTTCCTGGTTCATAAAGTTGCCCCAGCGGCCGATTGCCTGCCCGAGCAGGATACCCGGCGCTGTAATATCGGCCGTTTTCCAAAAAGAAACGCCTTTGACACGGCAGAAAATCCAGGCCGTAATAACTGCTGCAATCAGCGCTCCGTGGATGGCAATGCCGCCCTCCCAGATGTAGAACACGCTGATTGGATTGTCCGCAAACTGCCACGGACGGAAAATGACATAGTAGATCCGGGCTCCGATAATCGCAGCCGGAATGGCAAACAGCAGCAGATCGGCGATAAAATCATCCGGTAAGCCGCGTCGTTTTGCCTCCCGGTTGACGAGCAGGTACCCGAGAAAGGCGCCGAGCCCAATTAAAATTCCATACCAGTAGACGGTCAGCGGCCCGAGCTCCAGTGCTACCGGGTCGAGCGGCTGAATGGTTGATGCCAGCAAAAGTCAACACTCCTCCAAAATATCAATCGTGGTCGTGATCGCTTTCTTCAATCACGGAAGTCAGCCGTTCGGAAAACTGCTCCGCTGCGTTAATGCCCATCCGCTTCAGGCGGAAGTTCATGGCGGCGACTTCGATAATAACTGCCAGGTTCCGCCCCGGACGGACCGGTACGGTGATTTTCGGCAGATCGGTGTCAAATATCTGCACCGCGTCTTCGTCCAGACCGAGCCGGTCGTACTGCTTCTTCTGATCCCATGCTTCGAGATCAATCGCAAGACCGATCCGTTTTTCGTTCCGGACAGATCCTGCGCCGAACAGTGTCATGACGTTAATAATACCGAGTCCGCGTATTTCCAGCAGGTGACGGATAAGCTCCGGTGCCCGGCCGACAAGCACGCCGTCCTGTTCCTGGCGGATCTCCACGGAATCATCAGCAACGAGACGGTGTCCGCGTCGGACGAGGTCCAGCGCGGTTTCACTTTTACCGACGCCGCTCGATCCGGTAATCATCACACCGATGCCGTAAATATCGATCAGCACGCCGTGAAGGGCTGTCATCGGCGCCAGACGGCTCTCTAAAAACATCATCAGCTTACTACTGAGACGGGTCGTGGAAATGCTCGTCGACAAAATCGGAACGCCGACTTCATCCGCTGCCCGCTTTAATTCATCCGGCGCTTCCATGCCGCGGGAGAGGATGATGGCCGGCGTATCATATGTACAAAGCCGGACCATGCGCTCCTGCTGCTCTTCAGGGCTGAGCTGGGCATAAAAAGACATTTCGGTCTTCCCGAGAAGCTGAATCCGCTTGGCCGGATAATACGTAAAGTAGCCGGCCATCTCCATTCCCGGCCGGGAAATATCCGCTGTCGTAATCGGACGGTACGTCACCGCCTCCTCGTCGTTTAACAAACTCAAATCAAATTCTTCCATTAACTCTTTGGCGGTAACCGTCGCCATAGCCAACACGTCCTTTCCAGCAAACTGCTGTCTTTCATTCTAGCATAATCCACCCCGCTCCACATGAAAACAATCTGTGGAAAATTTCAACGGGATAAGAACGTTTTGGCGGAGCTGTGATGCGTTCTACAGGAAGTGTACAGCTGAACACCCGGTGCGCAACGAGCCGGAAGACAGAGAAAGCCCCTGCAGAATGCGCGGTTCCGCAGGGGCTTCGTTCCGTATCCAGTTACGATTTTTTCGTCAGTGGATCGACGATAAAGTTCGAGATGATGGCGTTCAGTGCGGCGAAAATGACAGCCGCCAGAATCGCCCAGCCGAAGCCGTCGATCGTAAAGGCATCTCCCATGAGCCACGCGGTTAATAAAAGCGTAACCGCATTAATGACAAACAGGAAGAGACCGAGTGACAGAATCGTCGCCGGAAGCGTCAGAACGACGAGAATCGGTTTAACGATCGTGTTTACGACAGCGAGAATGAGGCTGGCGAGCAGCGCCATGCCAAAACCGCTCAGCTCAACGGCAGCGAAAAGGTTCGCGATAATTAAAAGGACGACCGCGTTAACGATCAGCTGAATGAGCCATCTCATGTGTTCTCCACATCCGTATCATTCGGCATAACGAATACGGCTATAATATAGGCCGCAATGACTGCCAGAGAAAATGGGAAAGCGAGGACCACAACGATGATACGGACGAGCGTCGGATCGATATCAAAGTAGCTGCCGAGACCGGCGCATACGCCGGAAATCTTGCGGTCTGTCGTGGATCTGGTTAATTGTTTCTTCATCACACTTCACTCCTGTCGGGATTTAATGAAGGTGAACGGAGCCGGTCGATGCCTCAGCCTCAATGTAAAAATGACCTTCGCCGTCCTTGTTTGAAAGGAACGTCATCTTCTTATTGGCAAATTCCTTTTTCTCCTCCAGGATGCTCAGGTTCGGAAGCTGGTTTCGGATCGAGCCGACTGTCGCCTTCAAATCCCCTTCTGTCTTCACGTTTTCCGGTACAGCAATGTGTACGCTGCCGGTCGTCGTTTTGACGTACATCTTGGACTGGGACGCTTCCGCCAGGCGGAAGTGAACCGATCCGTTGACGGATTCTACGTGAAGGCTGCCCCGTCCGGCATCTACCGTTACCGAGCCGTTCAGTGTTTTAATGTAGCTTTCCACTGCATGGAGGCGGCCGATATGAACCGGACCGTTATACGTTTCCAGCTGCACTTCCTTGGCATCCAGACGGTCAAAATGGAGGCGGCCGTTCACCGCTTTTGCAAATACGTGGTGTACGGGAATATGTTCCCCTCTCATTTTCCCATTAAACGTATAGAGGTTCAGCTTATCGAGATCCCCCGTCGGAAAGTAGATGACCGTGTTGACACGGACGGACTTTTTACGGGATTCCAGACGCAGCTTTCCGTTGGAGAAGCTGAACTGGGCCTCCTGCAGAAACTCGCGCCGGGCGGATTCTTCATCACGGGCGCGGTACACCTGGACATCGCACTCAATGCGGATCGTGTTTTCCTCCCACGGCCGCAGTTCGATATCGCCGTTTTCAATGTGAATATCCGCTTCGCGGAGCAGCACATCGTTATGCTGGAACACATGCTGCACTTTCACACCGGAGGCAAACGAGTTGAAGTCGAAATCGAACTCTTTGACGCGGTTGACGGCTTCATCAACGAATTCTGAGAAACGCGTTGCAAACGACGACCATTTTTCCTCCGCGCCTTCACGGCTCCACGGCCCCTGGGAAGCACCGTCCTTCCGGTAGCTTCCGGACGACGTCTGCTGCCCGCCGGAATCCGGCTCGTTCTCCGGAGCCGAGGAAGAGGGCTCTTCCTCTTTTTTCTCGTCCCGGAGCGACTCTAAAAGACGCATCCCCTCTTCTGCTGAAATCTTTCCATCTTCAATCATCTTCAGAATCATTCGGCGTTCTTCCTGCATCGTTACCGCCCCTTTCCGTAGTCTCTTTCCATAATAAGGGCACTTCGGGCCGCTGTCGTCCAACCTGAGGCGTATTCTTCCTCTGACCCGGGGCCTGTCTTCTCTCTGTTTACGAACCGCTTCGTAAAATGTTTCAGGCGTTCGCCTGTTCTTTGAGCCGCTCCTGCATCCGTTTGCGTTCACGCTCTAAAATCGGCTTTAGAAAACGGCCGGTATGCGAGGCTTCCACTTCGCCGACTTCTTCCGGCGTTCCGCTCGCTACAAGCTTCCCGCCTTTGTCGCCGCCCTCCGGACCGAGGTCGATGACGTAGTCCATCGTTTTGATCACATCGAGGTTATGCTCGATGACGAGGACGGTATCCCCGTTATCGACGAGGCGCTGCAGCACCTGCAGCAGTTTTTCAATATCTGCGATATGAAGGCCTGTCGTCGGCTCATCCAGAATATAGAACGTTTTTCCGGTCGAGCGCCGGTGCAGCTGGGAAGCAAGCTTCACACGCTGGGCTTCCCCGCCGGAAAGTGTCGTCGCCGGCTGGCCGAGTTTTATATAGCCGAGACCGACATCCTGGAGTGTCTGGATTTTCCGCTTAATGCGCGGAATGTTTTCAAAGAAATCGAGCGCTTCATCGACGGTCGTCTCCAGTACATCGGCAATGTTTTTCCCTTTGAACGTCACATCGAGCGTCTCCCGGTTGTAGCGCCGGCCATGGCATTCTTCACACGGAACGTACACGTCCGGGAGAAAATGCATCTCGATTTTAATAATTCCATCCCCGCGGCACGCTTCGCAGCGGCCGCCTTTCACGTTAAAGCTGAAGCGTCCTTTTTTGTATCCCCGCGTTTTCGCCTCGTTCGTCATCGCAAACACATCGCGGATATCGTCAAACACGCCGGTATAGGTTGCCGGATTGGAGCGCGGCGTCCGCCCGATCGGCGACTGATCGATATCGACGACTTTCTCCAGCTGATCGATGCCTTTGATTTCCTTCGCACGGCCCGGCTTCTCTTTTGCTGTCGTCAGTTTCTGGGCGAGTGACTTATAGAGAATGTCATTTATCAGCGTACTTTTACCGGACCCGGAGACGCCGGTGACGGCGACGAGCAGACCTAGCGGAATATCTACGTTTGTGTTTTTTAAGTTGTTTTCTGCCGCTCCTTTAATCTGGAGCTTTCTTTTTTTATCCGGCTTTCTCCGCTCAGGCGGCAGCGGAATAAATTTCTCCCCGGCTAGATATTTTCCAGTCAGGGAATCCGGATCCGCCATGACTTCCTGCGGTGTCCCGGTCGCACAGACTTCTCCGCCGTGGACACCGGCTCCCGGACCGATATCAATTAAATGATCCGCCGCAAGCATCGTATCTTCATCATGCTCCACGACGATCAGCGTATTGCCGAGGTCCCTCATCCGCTCGAGTGTCTTTATGAGGCGGTGGTTGTCGCGCTGATGCAGACCGATGGACGGCTCATCGAGAATGTAGAGAACGCCCATGAGCGCGGAGCCGATCTGGGTGGCGAGACGGATCCGCTGCGCCTCTCCGCCGGAAAGCGTGCCCGCTGCACGGGACATCGTTAAATAGTCGAGTCCGACATTGATCAAAAAACCGAGCCGTTCTTCAATTTCACGAAGAATCATGCGGGCGATCGTCATTTCTTTTTCGGTAAACTCCACGTTCTCAAAAAACGTTTTCGCATCATAGATGGACAGGTCGGTCACTTCACCGATATGGTAGCCGTTCACCTTTACAGCGAGCGCTGCTTTACTCAAACGGTTTCCTTTACAGACCGGACAAGGCTTCTGCGTCATATACTGCTCCATCTGTTCGCGGATATAATCCGATCCGGTTTCATGGTAGCGCCGCGAGATATTTGTCAGCACCCCTTCAAAGTAAAGGTCCCGCTCGCGGACACGACCGAATTCATTTTTGTAACGGAAATGAATTTTCTCCTGGCCGCTTCCTTCCATAATAATCTCTTTTTCTTTCTTCGAAAGCTTTTTAAATGGCTTGTCCATGTCGATACCGAAATGCCGGCAGACACTTTCAAGAAGGGCCGGATAATAGTTCGAAGACGTCGGTTTCCACGCCGCAATCGCGTGCTCCTTCAGACTGAGGGAAGGATCCGGCACGACGAGCTCGGTGTCCACTTCCAGCTTGAAACCGATGCCGTCACAGCGGTCACAGGCGCCGAACGGACTGTTAAAGGAAAAGAGGCGTGGCTCGAGTTCGCCGATCGTAAATCCGCAGTACGGGCAGGAATGATGCTGGTTGAAAACAAGTTCCTCTCCATCGATCACATCGATCAGCACCATCCCTTCCGATGCTTTCAGTGCTGTTTCAAGCGAGTCGGAAAGCCGTGCTTCGATTCCCTCTTTGACAACGAGACGGTCGATGATGACCTCAATTGAATGTTTTTTGTTTTTATCGAGCTCGATGTCCTCCGCGACTTCGCGCATTTCTCCGTTGACGCGGACACGGACATACCCCTGCTTTTTAATGTCTTCGAGAAGCTTTGCATGGGTACCTTTCCGGCCGGAGACGACCGGAGCCAGCACCTGAATCTTCGTCCGCTCTTCCAGCTCCAGAATTTGATCTGCCATCTGCTGCACCGTCTGCGAGGAAATCTCCACTCCGTGGTTCGGACAGACGGGTCTGCCGACACGTGCGAACAGAAGCCGCAGGTAATCGTAAATTTCTGTCACTGTTCCGACAGTGGAACGCGGGTTCTTGGACGTCGTTTTCTGGTCGATGGAAATCGCCGGCGACAATCCTTCGATGGCATCCACGTCCGGCTTATCCATCTGGCCGAGAAACTGTCTTGCGTAGGCGGACAGCGACTCTACATAGCGGCGCTGCCCTTCTGCGTAAATCGTGTCAAAGGCCAGGGATGATTTCCCCGAACCGGAGAGTCCGGTCATGACGACCAGCTTATCTCTTGGAATCGTTACATCGATATCTTTTAAGTTATGGGAGCGCGCCCCTTTAACGACTATATTTTCATGAGCCATTCCTGTCTCATCCTTCCGCTTTCAATTCTAGAACGACATCCCGGAGTTCTGCAGCGCGTTCGAAATCGAGATCTTTTGCTGCCTGCTTCATTTCCAGTTCCATCCGTTCGATAACTTTTTCCCGTTCTTTCTTCGACAGCTTCTTCTTCGGCGCTTTTTCCACCGCTTCGTATGTTTCTTCTTCCTCCGCGGCGAACGTCGCTTTAATCAGCTCCGGAATCTGCTTTTGGATCGTCTGCGGCGTTATGCCGTGCTCTTCGTTGTACTGCTTCTGAATCGTCCGGCGGCGGCTCGTTTCATCAATGGCTATCTGCATCGACTTCGTCATTTTATCCGCATACATGACAACATGACCGTTCGCATTCCGGGCTGCACGGCCCATCGTCTGAATGAGCGAGCGCTCGGCGCGCAGAAATCCTTCTTTATCGGCATCGAGAATCGTGACGAGAGAGACTTCCGGAATATCGAGCCCTTCACGCAGCAGGTTGATACCGACGAGAACGTCGAATTCGCCTTTTCGGAGCTCCCGGATGATCTCGATCCGCTCCAGCGTTTTAATATCCGAATGCAGGTACTGGACGCGGATGCCGACTTCCTTCAGATAGTCGGTCAGGTCCTCGGACATTTTTTTCGTCAAAGTCGTGACGAGTACACGTTCGTCCCGTTCCCGGCGGAGCTGTATTTCTTCAATCAGATCGTCGATCTGTCCTTCAATCGGCCGGACATCGATCGTTGGATCAAGCAGCCCGGTCGGCCGGATGATCTGCTCGACCATCTTCGGCGTATGTTCAATTTCGTACGGACCGGGTGTGGCCGATACGAAAACGATCTGATTAATATGATTTTCAAATTCTTCAAACGTCAGCGGCCGGTTGTCTTTCGCCGACGGCAGGCGGAACCCGTGGTCGACGAGAACCCCTTTTCGTGCCTGGTCCCCGTTGTACATTCCGCGCACCTGCGGCAGTGTGACGTGGGACTCATCCACAATAATGAGCGAGTCGTCGGGAAAGTAGTCCATCAGCGTATACGGCGTAGCTCCGGCTTCTCGGAATGTCAGGTGCCGGGAATAGTTTTCAATCCCCGAACAGTAGCCGAGCTCCTGCATCATTTCGATATCATAGCGGGTCCGCTGCTCGAGACGCTGTGCTTCGAGCACGCGTCCTTTATCGTGAAAGTCTTTAAGCGTTTCTTCCAGTTCTGCTTCAATATTAACAATCGCGCGTCGGAGTTTCTCTTCGCGCGTAACAAAGTGCGAGGCCGGAAAGACAGCGGCATGCTCCCGCTCCCCGAGCACTTCGCCGGTAAGGGCGTGTACTTCGGTGATCCGGTCGATTTCGTCGCCGAAAAATTCCACGCGGAGGCAGTGCTCATCGCGGGAGGCCGGGAAAATCTCCACGACATCCCCGCGCACACGGAACGTGCCGCGCGTAAAGTTGACATCATTTCTCTCGTACTGAACATCCACCAGCTGCCGCAGAAGCGAATTGCGCTCCCGTTCCATGCCGCGCCGGAGAGAAACGACAAGATCCCGGTATTCCTCCGGGGAACCGAGACCGTAAATACAGGACACACTGGCGACGATAATGACATCTTCCCGCTCAAAAAGCGCACTCGTCGCAGAGTGGCGGAGTTTATCTATTTCATCGTTGATACTCGCATCTTTTTCAATAAATGTATCGGACTGAGGGATGTACGCTTCCGGCTGGTAGTAGTCATAGTAGCTGACGAAGTACTCCACCCGGTTATTCGGAAAAAATTCTTTAAACTCGCTGTACAGCTGTCCGGCGAGTGTTTTGTTGTGGGCGATGATGAGCGTCGGCTTTTTCACCTGCTGGATCACGTTGGACATCGTAAACGTTTTTCCGGTCCCTGTCGCACCGAGAAGCGTCTGAAACTTCTCTCCGCGGTGGATCCCCGCCACCAGTTCTTCTATCGCCTGCGGCTGATCGCCGGCAGGAGCGTAATTGGACTGCAGCTCAAATGTAGTCGTCATTATGTTCATCCTTTCGTTCACGGCACTTCTGCGTTACTTTACCCGTTTCTTCTCTGTCTCAAATCATTATATCACGCAGCCTGCACTTCTGCGAACATATGTGTGCTTCCTTTCTCATGAAAAATGATTCGAACATCGGAGCTGCAGCAGCCTCCATTCCTCCTGCAGAAAACAACTTTCTCCTTCTGCCCCGGATAACAGAAAAAGACAGGAGCATAAGCTCCTGCCTTCACGCTATTTCTTTGTATACCGGTCTTTTTCCCGCTGCTTCCGGTTCTGGACATAGTCCTGCATACCGGCAGCCTGGCCATAGGCCCGCCCCTCGTCGTACGCTTCTTTCTCTTCGCGGGCTTCCTTCTGCTTCTCTTCCGCCCGCCGGAGTTCTTCCCGGTCCTGGTGGACAACCGAAGCAGAACGCATCCCTTTTAACGAAAGCGTCATCCCTTCGTCATCCGGAATGAACAGGCAGCCGATCAGGTAGTGGTCGTTTTCGTAAATGGACGCCTGGGTAAGGCGCTTCTCGCCTTCAGTGTCGATGACTTCCAGTTTGGCGAAGGCCGGGCTGATCTGCAGCGCTTCGTAAAATTCACGCTGAGTGGCGACGTCCCTGCCGTTTACTTTCATGATAATGTCGCCGGTCGTCAGTTCCATTTTAGCTGCGGTGGATTTCGGCAGCACATGGACGACGGCGAGACCCTTCTCTCTGACGGTAAACAGACTCGTATGATGCGAGTCGGCCCGCTCCAGGCTGAGAAAAAGGACTTCCCGGACGAGGAGTACCGCCGGCCCCAGAAGGAACAGCCACTCGGGCAGGTATACCAATACTGCGATAAAAAGAAGGGCGAGAATCAGAACCGCCCCGAGCATTCTCCCGCCAGCACGCCGGCATGCTTCTGCCGGGTACCGTGCCTGCGCCGCCAGCTGAAAGCCGAGGACGACCGGAAGCAGGAGGAGGCCGAATGACGGGCTGTGCCAGTCAAGAAGCGGCCACCAGGCGCCGGCTTCCCATCCGCCGGCGGGAAGAAGAACAGCTGCCGGCAGAATCCAAAGGCGCTGCGGCCGGTGCATGCCGACGAGCTTTCCCCGGGAGCTCTTTTTTAGATCCGGAGAAGGCTGCCTGTAGCCGTCGATGGAAATAAGCATTGCTTCTGCAGCAGCGAGGAGAAGAAGAAATGCTCCAAGCGACGGAAGGGAAACTGTCTGGAGTGCTTCGAGCTGCGTGTCCAGCCAAGCCCAGCCACTTCCCGAGGCGGGAAGAAACGGAACGACCGTCAGCAGAAGGGCAAAGGTGACGGTCATACTGTACCAGCGCGCATGCTTAAAGGGAACCTGCAGCAGCCAGACCACCGTCATGAACGGGATGACCGCAGCAGGCAGTTCCAGACCGAGCAGCAGGATCGCAGCTGACAACAGAAGACCTGCAGCCAGCGCTGCTGAAAGCGGGGACAGCAGGCCGTCCGCTGCATCATATACACGTGTATGAAACGCTTTACGCTCACGTTTGACCCGCTGCAGGTGAAACCAGAAGACGGCGGCGGCGGCAATGTATGTAAGCGGATGTAAAAATAATCGTCCCAGTGCGGAAAATACCTCTTCCATCGTTTGTTCCACCTTCCGTAATCATTCTCTCTCTTTATTCTATAGGAATTACCCAAAAAGGAAAGACTGTTCTGCATATTTTTCCCGTATTCCTTTTACATCTTATTCGTGGACGCCTTCTCCTTTCTGTCCGGCAGCCTTCTCCTCCGGCAGACCGCGCATTCCCCGCTCCGGGAGTAGTAAAAAACCGGGGCCGAAAGAGCGGCCCCGGCAGATCATATCGTTATTACTGGCCGCCGTTCTGGATCAAATCCAGCGCTTCCTGCAGCTGACGGTCGTTTTCCGGATCGCGTACACTTTCAATCACCTGCTCCTGAAGGGCACCGGCCGTTTCTTCATCCACTTCGCCGGAAGCCTCCAGTCCGTTTGCTTCCTGGAAGGAACGGACAGCCGCTTCGGTCTGCTCTCCGAAATAGCCGTCAGTCCGTCCCGGATCGTAGCCGAGGCCATTAAGCATGATCTGTACGTTTTCCACCTGATCGCTCAACATATCAAACACGAGCGGCTCCTCTACATCCACCGGCGCCGTGTAGAAATAGTCCGGCTGCATGACTTCCACCGTCGGATCGACACCGTCTTCGTTAATATCGTTTCCGGCGGATGTCAGCCAGCGGAATGCGGTCAGTTTCACCTGACTGCCATCTTCCAGCGGAATCGTCTGCTGAACGGTTCCTTTGCCGAACGTCGTTTCCCCGACGAGCTCGTATCCGCCTGCTTCATGAAGCGCCGCGGCAAGGATCTCTGAAGCAGATGCGCTTCCTTCGTCGATCAGACCGACAATCGGATATTCTTTCTCTTCTTCCAGGCTGGAAACGTGCTGCATCACCTGGCCTTCACTGTCTTCAATCTGAACGACCGGTTCGCCGCCTGGAATGATAGCGTCCCCGATATCTTCCACGCTCTGCAGGTAGCCGCCGGGATTTCCGCGCACATCAATGACGAGACCGTCGATTCCCTCTGCTTCCAGCGCTTCCAGCTGCTCCGTGAATTCGGAGGCTGTCTGCTCGGAGAAGGAGCGGATTTCGAGAATGCCGATCGTCTGTCCAGCTTCTTCCATCGTTTCACTATAGACAGTTTCAATCGGTATTTCATCGCGGACGACGTCCACATCCATCAGATCACTTGAACCGGGCCGGTCGATCGTCAGCGTGACCGTCGTCCCTTTTTCTCCGCGGATTTTTAATACCGCATCGTAAAGAGAAAGACCTTCAATATTTTCGCCGTCCACTTCCACGACCTGATCATTCGGCCGGAGTCCGGCTTCTTCTGCCGGTGAATCACGGAACGGAGCAACGATCGTAACCATGTCGTTCTCCATGCTCACTTCTGCACCGATTCCTTCAAACGAAGATTCGAGCGACTGCATAAATTGTTCTGCCGTCGATTGATTCATAAAGACGGAATATGGATCGTCGAGCGTATCAATCATGCCTGAAATAGCTCCGTCAATCAGTTCGGACGATTCCACGTCATCAACATAGGATTCCTGAATCAGCTCAAACGTCTGCTCCAGCTGTTCCCAGTCGGCACCTTCGTTTTCCGGCGCCGCGTCCTCTTCCTGCTCCGCATTTTCCTGTGCCGTGCTCTGCGATGAACTGACTTCCTGCTGCTGTGCCTGCTCGTTCTGTGAAAAGGTCATCCAGGCAAACGTGCCGCCTGCCCCGATCAATAACGCCAATACGAAAATCAGCGGAATAAAAAATTTGTTATGAATCATAGCAGTACCCCCACTTTTTATCGTCCCCCTGCAGAAACTTCCTACTATTGTATATGATAACAGATCGCATCCTTCCGCGGAAAGCAGGGGCTATCCATCACATAATATTTGATCATTCGCAGACGGACTCCACCACCGGAAAAGGCTGTGTCCGCATGGAGATCACCACTGTTTCCCAACGGACAGAGCCCCGTCATCCAAACGGCAGAAAGCAGAAAGCAGGCACCCCTTTTTTCGGAGTGCCTGTGGTGAATCAGCCTATCATTTGACTGTTGCTTTTAAATCGTTAAGGCAGGTAGGACATCGGGTTAACCGCCGAAGATCCGCCTGCATAGCCGCCGGGATGCACTTCAAAATGAAGATGCACGCCGGTGGAAACGCCTGTGGTGCCCATCGTTGCGATCCGCTCACCGCGGCCGACGCGGTCCCCTGCCGAGACGCTCATATCTGCCAGGTGGGCATACAATGTTGTGTACGGCTTCCCGTCAATGACGTGGGAAACGAGAACCGTGTTGCCGTAGCCGCTCATCCGTCCGGCGGAAATGACAGTACCGGATTCAGCTGCGTAGATATTCAAACCGCCGCTGCTGTCATAGTCCGTGCCGTTATGTGCCCGCACTTCGCCGGTGACCGGGTGAGTGCGGTTTTTATTATAGTGTGAGCTGACACTTCCGTCTGCCGGCCGGTGAAAGACTGCTCCACCTCCGGAAGAAGAAGCAGCTGGCTCCGGAGATGCTTCTTCTTCCGCTTCTTCCGCTGCGGCAGACGCTTCCTGCTCAGCCGCCTGTTCTCTTTCCCGCTCTGCAGCAGCTTCTTCACGCGCACGGCGCTCCGCTTCCTCTTTCTTCCGCTGCTCCTCCAGACGACGTTCTTCTTCGAGGCGGCGCTGCTCTTCTTCCCATTCCTCGAGTTCACTCGCTGCTGCCTGCTCCTGTGCAGCCAGGAGATCCTTCTCTTCTTCAATGGAAAGCAGATTTGCTTCCAGGTTGTACCCTTTTTCCTGAAGAGATTCCATCACGGCATTTTTCTGCTCTGCCTGCTCCTCCAGGGACGCCTGCATGCTTTCCAGATCGGTCCGCTGTTCTTCCAGAGAGGCCAGCTCCTCTTCAAGCGCCGTTTTCGCTTCTTCGAGGCGTTCCATATCAGCAATATGGTCTTCCAGAATGGATCGGTCCTGCGAGGCAATATTATGTAGTACCGAAATACGTTCGATTAAATCGCCGAAATTCTGTGCGCCTAAAATGACTTCCAGATAGTTTACTCCGCCGCCGTTCTGATGCATGGAGCGGACCCGTTCTTTTAACACTTCGTCGCGTTCAGCGATCGTCTCTTCCAGTTCGGCAATTTCCTGGCGCAGTGCTTCCGCGCGCGCTTCGGTCTCTTCAATTTCTTCTTCTTTTTCTCGGATTTGGCGGCCGGTTTCTGCCATCTCCTCGTCCAGCTCCGCTACTTCTGCTTCCAGCGTTTCCACATCGGATTCAATGGAAGACAACTCTTCCTGCTTTTCCTCGGCTTCGTTTTCTTTCTGTTCCTGCTCCTGCTGGTACTCATTGATCTCCTGTTTCAATTGTTCCCCGCGGTCCTCTGCCGCCGCTGCTGCAGGAAAAAGCAGCAGGGCGGAGAGAGCGGCGAGTATGATCGATTTGGACAAGTCGGTCACATCCCTTTCTGAGATTAATAGTCGATTTTCTGCGGCATCTAAAACGGCGTTGTCAGCTGCGGTCAGACACGTAGAAACTTCCGGACGCTCATGAGACTTCCCCAGACGCCGACGACAGCGCCGACAGTCAGCAGAAGAATCGCTGTCTGGAAGAGGACGACCTGAGGCGGGAGGAACTCGAAAAATTCCAGCCCGGTGTTCTGTCCGATAATATCGTAGAAACGTCCATATCCGTAGACGAGGAGGCCGATCGGCAGAATACAGCCGAGAATGCCGAGCAGCAGCCCTTCAATGAAAAACGGCCAGCGGATAAAGCTGTTCGTCGCTCCGACAAACTTCATGATCTGAATTTCTTTTTTCCGTGCAACGATCGTCAGTTTAATCGTATTCGCAATAAGGAATACGGCAGTAAAGAGAAGCCCGGTAATAAGCACGAGGCCGACAATACGGACGAGGTCGGTCGCTGCAAACAATTGGTTGAAAATGTTGCTTCCGTATTCGACATCCTCCACGTGTGTGAGCGAGTCAATCTGACCGGCGACCTGATCGGTCCGCTCGGGCTCCTCCGCCTGCACGACAAAGACATCGTTCAGCGGGTTTTCTTCCCGCAGCGTTTCAAAGTATTCTCCTTCGTCTCCGAGACTGGCGATAAAGTTATCCAGCCCTTCCTCCCGCGGGACGAAAGCAACGTCATCCACGCCGGGAACACGCGTAATTTCTGTTTCCAGCTGCTCCTGATCCGCCGCTTCCGCCTGACGTTCAACGAAAACCCGGACTTCCACATCGCCTTCCAGCGTGTCGGCAAAATGGTTCACATTCATGATGAGAAGCATAAAAGTGCCGACGACGAGAAGCATAACGGTCACCGCACTGACAGAAGCAAAGGTCATCCAGCCGTTGCGGACGATGTTCCTTCCTCCTTCTTTCACATGGCGCCCGAGGGTTCTAGCTCTCATAGCCGTAACGCCCCCTGACTTCGTCTCTGGAAATACGGCCATTTTCAATAGCAATGACGCGCTTTCTCATATTGTTGACGATCTCACGGTTGTGCGTCGCCATTATAATCGTCGTGCCCCTGTCGTTGATCTCCTCAAGCAGGTGCATAATTTCCCACGACGTTTCCGGATCCAGGTTTCCGGTCGGCTCATCGCAGATCAGCACATCCGGATTGTTCACGATTGCCCGGGCAATTGACACCCGCTGCTGTTCCCCGCCGGAAAGCTCATGAGGCTGGAAACGCGCTTTGTTTTTCAGCCGGACAATGTCCAGCACGTCCATGACGCGGCGGCGTATCTCCGGTTTGGAAGCTTCGACCACTTCCATAGCAAATGCGATATTTTCAAATACATTCATCGACGGCAGCAGTTTAAAATCCTGAAATACCACGCCGATATTCCGGCGCAGGTATGGAACATGCCGTTCTTTCATATGAGCAAGGTTCTCTCCCCCAACGAGGATTTCCCCGCGTGTCGGACGCTCTTCACGGTAGATCATTTTAATGAACGTCGATTTGCCGGCCCCGCTCGGACCGACGACATAAACAAATTCCCCGCTCTGTATGTAGATCGACATGCCGTTCATCGCCATCACACCGTTTGGATACGTTTTCCAAACATCATTTAATTCGATCAAAAGAATCACTTCCCACCAATTTCATTCGATTCCTTTGTACTCCTAAAGACGTGATTTTACCTATTGTCCCTGTCGTTTATCGTCGAATAAGAGCACTGCCGGTTTTGGCACGCAAAGAGTATTATAGCAGAAATACCGCCCGAATAAATCTACGTTCCGTTTACAATTTGATTTCATCTGGTAAAGCCTCGACATGTGGACGCAAAAAAAGACCCCTTTTTTACCATCGCTGTAAAAAAGGAGCCCGTAACATGTATAAATCCAATTCCGAAAAATTACTGGTCAGATACCCACGCTGCTACATCTTCTGCATCCGAACCTTCAACGAGATCGGCCGGCATGCTTCCAGGACCACTGGAGATCGCGTCTGTCACCTGGTCAAATTCTGCGTCCTGCAGAGATGGACCGGTTCCGCCGCTCAGGTCACCGCCGTGACAGGATGCGCAGTTACCCTGGTAAAGCTCTTCGCCATTGGCGAGATCGTATTCGCCTTCATCTTCACCACCGCCGTTATCGGCTGCTTCTTCTTCCGTGTTGTTGCCGCCGGTGTTATTGTTCTCAGCAGGCGCTTCATTGCCGCCGTCATCGCCGCCACCGCCGCATGCTGCAAGCAGCAGTGCTGTGCCGAATAATCCGGCTGTCAGCTTTTTCATATGTTTCCCCTCCTTATGCTTGTGCAGAATCTTACAAGATTTTCAAACCCTGCCTTTACAGTATAACCGATTCAGCGCCTTTTGAAACCCTCTCCTAAAACTTCCGAAGTGTCACTGACGATCACAAACGCTTCCGGATCAATGGATCGGACCAGCTGCTTCAGCTTGGAAATTTCATTTTGACTCACCACACACATCAATACCGGACGGTCCGAATTGGTGTAGCCGCCGTATCCGGAAAGCTTTGTCACCCCGCGGTCCACCTTCGTCAGAAGCCCCTGCTTCACTTCTTCATCATAATTGGAAATAATCATCACCATCTTCGAATAGCCGAAACCGACCTGAACGAGATCGATCGTTTTTCCGGTAATGTAGAGCGCAATAAGCGCATAGAGAGCGAACTCAATGCCAAAAATCACGGCCGAGGACGTTACGACCAGACCATCGATCAAAAACACACAGCCTCCAAGCGACAGCCCCGTATATTTATTAATAATCTGCGCCGCAAGATCCGTTCCGCCCGTTGACGAGCTGGAACGGAACACAATACCGAGCCCGATGCCGACACCGACGCCGCCCATAATCGACGCGAGAAGCGGATCCGTCGTCGCCGGTTCCCAATCCTGCGTCAGGAAAACGACGTACGGTAAAAAGAGCGTTCCGGCAAGCGTCTTCAGCCCGTAGAGCATACTGCCGCGCAGACTTCCGCCGAGAAGCAGCACCCCCGCAATAAATAACGGAATGTTAAATGCCCACTGTGTATAGGCAGGCACGAAGTCAAAAAGCGCCAGAAACAGTGTAGAAATACCGGCAACCCCGCCGGAAGCAATCTGATTCGGCAGCAGAAACGCGTTAAATGTAATGGCGACTACGGCCGCCCCGGTAAATACGTGGGCAAACTCCCATATAACACGCCGTGCCGGCGGTGTTTCCGTCACCGGTCCGCGGCGCTGCATTTTTTTCATCATCGTTTTGTCCCCCTCTTCCCAAATCCTTCCGTAGTATATCACCAGGAAAAAGGGAAGTAAACGCAGTTCCGCTGACGCATCAGCGGGGTAAAGCAGCGGTGTGGCGGCGCAGTCTGCCGTTTGAAGCAGAGGACTGCGGAGGGGGTGCTGCAGCGGCTGTTTGAGAAAACGTCCGTTTCTGACAGGAGAATGTATCACAACTCACCGCTGGACGTTCGTAAAGCAGCGTTCGACGTCCGCAGCGCAGGAATGAACGTCCGCTTCGTAAAAAAAGTACCACTTCCTGATCCGAAACGTCCGCAACGGAAGGAAAAGGTCCGCTTCTTCAGAAAAACGTCCAGTACCTCCTCATCCACCGGCAGCTCCGCTGCCCCTCTGCCTGGAAAATTCTCCCTTCTTACAAACATGCAGCCGGCCTGGAACAGACCGCCATCGCAGCTGTTGAGACCGCCACGCCGGGATTTCAGACCGCCATGTGTGGAGAGAAGACCGCCACACGAGGAGCGGATCGCCACAGTACCACCAAAGACCGCCATACCGGCGCCGAAGATCGCAACGATAATCCGGAACTCCGCCACAATCCGGAACAAGACCGCAGCGAAGCCATCCTCTCCAGCATACGAGACCGCAGCTTTCTTCGGGGCACCGCAGGCTTCAACGCCAATACATTCACCTCCTCACACAAAATAAACCAGGCAGAAACCGCCTGGCTTTAAAAGAAAAGAGAGGTCTGTTGAATAGGTTCCCGCTTTTTGCCTGCACCTGCAGCCGTACAACGCTTTTATTACAAGTAGCACGGCTTCGCGCGGCCGCGCCTCAGGACAGAAGTTCGCTGCCCTGCGCCTTAAACCATAGGCCGGCTCCGCTCGCGCTTTCAGCCGCTTGACGCGGCATGGATTTTCGCCTCGTTCGGATCCTCCCGGAGTCGACGGCCTCCGGTTTCGGCAGGTAGAAAGAAAACGCTTGTTAGAAGCGGCACCTTCTGTATAGAAACTGCTTCCATCCAGTTCCGGAGTAAGGGTCATTATTGCCTTACGCATTTCGTTCCTGCTACGGAGCCTCTGTATTTCGTCTCTATTTTACTACGCTTCGGAGCGTTCGGCAGGGACGCCGGTGGGATTCGTTCTTCGCTTGAAGAAGCATGGCTCCGCGCGGCCGCGCCGCATGGCAGAAGTTCGCTGCCCTGCGGCTCAAACCAAAGGCCGGCTCCGCTCATGCTCTGCAGCCGTGCAGACAGCGCCCGGCTGGAAGACAAGCCCACGCAAGCTTCTGCCGGGTAGCGGAGAAGCTTTATCAACAGAAACAAGCGGTAAATGTAACAGAACACTGAAATGCTGCAGCCCTTGGCATAACTGCTTGAAAGAAGCTTTGAATTTTATACATTCTTACCTTACAAAAAACAGGCCGGGCGCTGTCAAAAAATCGACAGCGCCCGGCCTCAAGTGTATTCATTTAATCCATCTGCGAACGGAGGTATCCGTCGATAAACTGCGTGAGATCGCCGTCCATCACGGACTGTACGCTTCCTGTTTCCACATTCGTACGGTGGTCTTTCACCATGTTGTACGGGTGGAAAACGTAGGAGCGGATCTGGCTTCCCCAGCCGATATCCGACTGTTCGCCGCGGATGGCCTCTGCCTCTTCGCGCTGTCTATCCAGCTCCTGCTGGTACAGCTTCGCTTTCAGCATTTTCATCGCCTGTTCGCGGTTTTTGATCTGCGACCGCTCGGACTGACAGCTTACGACCGTGTTGGTCGGCGTGTGCGTCATCCGGACAGCGGAATCGGTCGTATTGACGTGCTGGCCGCCGGCGCCGCTTGAGCGGAACGTATCGACACGGATGTCTTCCGGCGACAGGTCGATTTCAATGTTGTCATCGAGCTCCGGCAGCACATCACAGGAAACGAAAGATGTGTGGCGGCGGCCGGAAGAGTCAAACGGCGAAATCCGCACGAGACGGTGTACCCCTTTTTCTGCTTTCAGGTAGCCGAATGCGTTATGCCCTTTGATCATGAGCGTAACGCTTTTGACGCCGGCTTCATCCCCAGGCAGGTAGTCGAGCGTTTCCACGGAAAATCCCTGAGCTTCCGCCCAGCGGGTATACATCCGCAGCAGCATCGACGCCCAGTCCTGTGACTCTGTACCGCCTGCACCCGGGTGCAGTTCCAGAATCGCATTGTTGGCGTCATGCGGCTCACTCAGGAGCATCTGCAGCTCAAACTTTTCCATTTCTTTTTCGACGCTTTTCAGGTCAGTTTCCAGCTCATCGCGGAGATCCTGATCATCTTCTTCCTTCACGAGCTCATAAGAAACATCCATGTTGTCGATCTTTTCTTCAAGCGAACGGAAGGCGGTCGTGACGGACTTTAAATTGTTCGTCTCGCCGATGACCTTCTGCGCTTCGTCCTGGTTATCCCAGAATCCCGGCTCGGCCATCCGCTCTTCCAGTTCGGCGATGCGGGTCTCTTTTTCTTCTAAGTCAAAGAGACCCCCTGAAGTCCGCCAGCGTGCTGGCCATTTTGTCGAGCTTTTGTCTCATTTCTGCCATTTCCATGACAATTCACCTCTACTGATAGACTTTATTCTTCACTGCCGTGGCAGTTTTTATACTTTTTGCCGGATCCGCACGGACACGGATCGTTTCTGCCGACGGTTTCGCCTTTCACATACGGCTCCGCTTTCGGCTCGGCGTCCGCCTGCTGTTGCTGCTGCTGCGCCTGTTCGTGGACGGCTTTTCCTTCCGCCACCTGCTGACGCTTCATGTTCGACTGGATCTGTGCTTTCATCACATAGCGGGATACTTCTTCTTCGATCGAGGCAATCATTGTCTCAAACATCTCATACCCTTCGAACTTATACTCCCGCAGTGGATCATTCTGCGCGTATGCACGCAGGTGGATACCCTGACGGAGCTGGTCCATCTGGTCGATATGGGACGTCCATTTCTGATCGACGGTACGCAGAAGAATAACGCGTTCGAATTCACGCATTTTTTCCGGCGTAAACTCTTCTTCGCGGCGGTTGTAATCCTCAAGCACTTTGTCCATGATCGTTTCGATCATCTCTTCCGGCTCCATGCCGTCAAGCTCTTCTTTTTTCAGTTCCTGGTGGGCCATGACAGTAAGGTTCATGTACTCCACAAGTCCGTCGAGGTTCCAGTCCTCCGGCACTTCCTCCTCCGGCGTGTAGGAATTCACGACACGGGCGACGGTCGATTCCAGCATATCCTCCACAACCGGGCGGAGATTTTCAGAAACGAGCACTTCGTTCCGCTGCTCGTAGATGACATCGCGCTGCTCGCGCATGACATCGTCATACTGAAGCAGCTGCTTCCGCGCATCGAAGTTGTTTCCTTCCACACGCTTCTGCGCCTGTTCCACCGCTTTCGTAATAATCCGGCTTTCGATCGGCTGATCTTCTTCCATGCCGAGACGCTCCATCATGCGGCTCATGTTTTCCGAACCGAAGCGGCGCATCAGCGGGTCTTCCAGTGACAGGTAAAAGAGCGACTGACCCGGATCCCCCTGACGGCCGGAACGTCCGCGCAGCTGGTTGTCAATGCGGCGCGATTCGTGGCGCTCTGTACCGAGAACGAACAGTCCGCCGAGGTCGGCTACACCGTCTCCGAGCTTAATGTCCGTTCCGCGTCCGGCCATGTTCGTCGCAATCGTCACCGCCTGCTTCTGGCCAGCCTGCTCAATAATTTCCGCTTCCCGCGCATGGTTTTTCGCGTTCAGTACGTTGTGCGGAACTTTCCGCTTTTTCAGCAGCTTGGAAATCAGCTCGGAATTATCGACACTGACCGTCCCGACGAGGACCGGCTGCCCTTTTTTGTAAAGCTCTTCGATTTTATCTATGATTGCGCGCTGCTTGGACTCGAGCGTTTTATAGATTAAATCGGACTGGTCCTCCCGGATGATCTCTTCATTTGTCGGCACAGAATACACGTTCATGTTGTAGATGTTCCGGAATTCTTCTTCCTCTGTTTTCGCTGTACCGGTCATCCCGGACAGCTTTTCATACATACGGAAGTAGTTCTGGAACGTAATCGATGCCATCGTCATGCTTTCGCGCTTAATTTTCACGCCTTCTTTTGCTTCGATGGCCTGGTGCAGACCATCGCTGAAGCGGCGCCCTTTCATCAGCCGTCCGGTGAACTGATCGACAATGGCAACCTGCCCGTCATCGACGACGTAATCCTCATCCCGGATCATCACTTTGTGCGCTTTCAGCGCCTGATTGATGTGATGGTTCAGCTGGACGTGGTCCGAATCGAACAGGTTATCGATATTGAAAACACGCTCTGCCTTGGAAACGCCGTTTTCTGTCAGCTGCACAGACTTTGCTTTCTCATCCATCGTATAGTCATCATCTTCTTTGAGCATACGAACGAATGAGTTCGCCGCACTGTAAAGCTCCGACGTCCGGTTGGCAGCGCCGGAAATGATAAGCGGTGTCCGCGCCTCATCGATCAAAATGGAGTCCACCTCATCGACGATGGCAAAATGAAGATCGCGCTGCACCATCTGATTTTTGTACGTCACCATGTTGTCACGCAGATAGTCAAAACCGAATTCGTTATTCGTCCCGTACGTAATATCCGCCGCATAGGCTTCACGCTTCGCATCTTTGGACATGCCGCCGGAGTTTAAGCCGGTCGTCATGCCGAGAAACTGATACAGCTTCCCCATGTCCTCTGCGTCACGGCGCGCGAGGTAGTCGTTCACCGTGACAACGTGAACACCTTTCCCGGTGAGCGCATTCAAATAAACCGGGAGTGTCGCGACAAGCGTCTTACCTTCCCCGGTTTTCATCTCGGAAATATCGCCGCGGTGCAGCACGATACCACCGATCAGCTGCACACGGAAATGCGTCATGCCGAGCACGCGCGTCGACGCTTCACGGACGACCGCAAATGCCTCTGGAAGCAGGTCATCGAGCTTTTCTCCGTCCTGATACCGCTTCTTAAATTCTTCAGTCTTGGCACTGAGCGACTCATCGCTCAGCTGTTTCATTTCGTCGGCACGTGATTCAATCTGCTCCACGAGCCGGTCCAGTTTTTTCAGGTGACGGGCATCGGAATCCCCGATCACTTTTTTGAGTAATCCTATCATCCACCATTACTCCCTTATCCCTTTATTTTCAGTGAAAATGAAGCCGGGCCGTCCCCACGTTCAGCGTGGGACAGCCCGCAACAGGCAGAAACTTCTTCTGATGCTGCCGGATGCGCGTCCTGCGCTGCCGGCACCTCCGTTCTCATGCTGAAACGCTGCTCTTTATTTTATCAGGTTGCTCCCGGGCTTACAAGGAAGACTCCGCTTTCCCGATTGAATTATACAGGTCTTCATGGCTATAATGAGACGCAGCAGTGAAAACGGATGCGGAAGGGGGACGGGACGATGGTCACCGTCATCAAAGTATTAAACAATAACGTCGTCATCGCCTCCCACCCGGAGCATGACGAAGCCGTATTGATCGGGAAAGGACTCGGCTTCGGCAAAAAGCCCGGAGATGAAATCGCCGGAGAGCACGCAGAAAAGTTTTTTGTGCTCCGCGATGCCGAGGAACAGGAACAGTATAAAAGCCTTCTCGCCTACGTCGATGAATCGTTCATCGCGCTCATGAATGAGGAAATTGAACGCCTGGAAACCACGTTTCAGTCGTCGCTGAACGAACATATTCACGTCGGACTGACGGATCATCTTTATTTCGCCGTCAAGCGCCTGCAGCAGGGCCACGGCATTAAAAACCCGTTTCTCCGCGAAACCGAGCTCGCCTATCCGCAGGAGTATCAGGCCGCCGTGGAGCTTGCCGAACGGTTTAACAAGGCGCTCGGCATCCGGATTCCGGAAGGGGAGATCGGCTTTATTTCGCTTCACATCCACAGCGCGCTCACGAACCGGGATCTGGCACAGATCAACCGCCATACGCAGCTGATCAGCGAACTCGTCGAGCGGATTGAGAATGCCTTTTCCCTCTCCATCGACCGCGAGGATTTGAATTACCTCCGCCTCGTCCGGCATTTAAACCACGCCATCGAACGGGTCGAGCAGGAAAACTACGCGGAAAATCAGGATCCTCTCTTAAAAGTGTTGCAGGCCGAATATCCCGTGTGCTACAATCTGAGCTGGAAGCTGATGAAAATCATGCAGCAGCGTCTCCAGAAAAAAGTACCGGATGCCGAAGCGGTGTATTTAACGCTTCACATTCAGCGGCTCGTTTCCGGAGAGCAGACAAGAACATAAACCGATAACGGTATCTTTTTCCGTGTTACTGGTCAAGCAGGCATGAGAGAAAAGGATGGCCATGGCAGAATGGATGACCCTTTGGGTGTCGTCTATCCATTACGCTGTGCCTCTTTTTCTTTCATGCCTTTTTTATGTTCTGCTGCGGGTTTCATCACACATTAATCTTCAGGAGGTTTTTTACATGAACAGTGCATTTGGCGTTCTTCAGCGGATCGGCCGCTCCCTCATGCTCCCGGTTGCGCTTCTTCCGGCCGCAGGTCTTCTGCTTGCGATCGGTGATGCGATGCAGAACCCGGACATGATCGAAGTAGTCGGATTTCTCGCTAATCCGACAGTAGAACTGATTGCAACATTGATGCAGGAAGCCGGGGATATTGTCTTCGCGAACTTACCGCTCTTATTTGCGGTCGGTGTTGCCATAGGTCTTGCGGACGGAGACGGCGTAGCCGGTCTCGCTGCGATTATCGGTTTCTTTATTATTAACGTAACGATGAGTGTACTCGGAGGCATTGAGCCGGACATGGTTTCTGCCGATGCCCCGGAGTACGCGATGGTGCTCGGGATACCGACACTTGCCACCGGGGTCTTCGGCGGAATTATCGCCGGGCTGATCGGGGCCTATATGTTCAAGAAATTTTACAACATTGAGCTCCCTTCCTACCTCGGCTTTTTCGCCGGAAAACGGTTCGTTCCAATTGTTACAGCCGGCGCGTCCATTCTTGTCGGTGCACTGATGTTTTTCGTGTGGCCGTTCATCCAGGATGGTCTGAACACGTTCTCGATTTTCATGACTGAATCCAACCGGACGCTCTCCACGTTTATTTTCGGTGTCATTGAGCGTTCCCTCATTCCATTCGGCCTGCACCACATCTTCTACTCGCCGTTCTGGTTTGAATTCGGCACGTACACGAGTGCTGCAGGGGAAGTCGTCCGCGGGGATCAGCAGATCTTCTTCCAGCAGATCCGCGACGGTGCAGAGCTTACTGCCGGCGCCTATATGACAGGAAAATTCCCGTTCATGATGTTCGGTCTTCCGGCAGCGGCGCTTGCAATTTACCACTGCGCCCGTCCGGAAAACAAGAAAGTTGTAGCAGGTATCATGGGGTCTGCGGCGCTGACGTCCTTCCTGACAGGAATTACCGAGCCGATTGAGTTCAGCTTCCTGTTTGTCGCACCCGTTCTGTTTGCGATCCACGCTGTTTTTGCCGGACTGTCCTTTATGACGATGCACCTTCTGGATGTCCAGATCGGCATGACGTTCTCCGGCGGCGCGATCGACTACTTCCTGTACGGCATTCTGCCGAACCGGACGGAGTGGTGGATTGTCATTCCAGTCGGTCTCGTTTTTGCTGTCATCTACTACTTCGGTTTCCGCTTTGCGATTACGAAGTTCAACCTGATGACACCGGGACGTGAAAAGCCTGAAGAAGACGCCGACGGTCAGAAAGCCGGCAAAGCCGGAAACGATGAGCTTCCTTATGAAGTACTCAAAGCATTCGGCGGCAAGGAAAACCTGTCCCACCTGGATGCATGTATCACGCGTCTCCGCATCAGTGTCAATGACACCGATGCTGTGGATAAAGACCGCCTGAAGCAGCTCGGTGCCTCCGGTGTTATGCAGATCAACAACAACGTTCAGGCCATTTTCGGCCCGCGTTCGGAGACAATTAAAGGCCAGATGCAGGATATTATTAAAGGAAAAACGCCGGCAGAACCTGCTTCCACACCGGAAGAGACAGGCGGACCGGTAAAAAGTAAAATTACGGTTTCCATGCCGCTTCAGGGAGAATTGAAGCCGCTCAGCGACGTGCCGGATGACACATTTGCCCAGAAGATGATGGGTGACGGCTTTGCCATTGAGCCGAGTGAAGGTCTTGTTGTCTCTCCTGTTGACGGGAAAGTCGTGCAGCTTTTCCACACGAAACACGCCATCGGCCTGGAAGCAGAAGACGGTACCGAAATTCTCATCCACATCGGCATTGACACCGTCAACCTGAACGGCGAAGGCTTTACGGCATTTGTAGACCAGGGTGATACCGTCAACATCGGCGATAAGCTGATCGAATTCGATCTGGATAAAATTCAGAGCGAAGCCAAATCCGCGATCACTCCTGTCATCTTCACGAACCTCGAAGCTGGCCAGAGTGTCGAAATCGACGATCAGACAGACGTCGACCGCGGGGATACCGGCCAGGTGCGGATTTCGTAGCCGGATAAGTATTATATAGAAGAAACACGTTTCTTCTCATTCGAATCAGAGCCAGCCCCTTCCCCGGAATCCGGAAAAGGGGCTGGCTCTTTGTTTATCTGCCGTTTGAAAAGCTGCGGCGGAGTCTTCCTTCAGAGCAGATTAGTCTCACAGCGGACGCTGCCAGTCTAACAACTGTCTCTTACAGTCCAACAACGAGGCGGCCTATTCTTACTTCCCTGCCATAATCTAACTTCTCCCGCTTCTATTCCAACTTCTCCATGCAGCGTCAAGCGGCTGAAAGCTCGGCTTTTCTTCGGAAGGCATACGGTTCCAGATGCCAGCCAGGCCCGCTGCCCCTCTGTCTGCTCTCAAAATGGTTCCAGCACCCTGCTTGCAGGAGGACCGGTCTGATAACCAGGCCAGCGAAAGTGAAGAGCAGATGCTGCAGCTGCTTTATCTACCGCTCCGCTCATGCATTGCAGCCCTTGGCATACATATGTAAAAGAGCATTTGGATTTTTTACATTCCTAAACTAAAATAAACCAGATAGAAACCGACTGGTCTTAAAAGCAAAGGGAGGTTTACTGAATAGGTTCCCGCTTTCTGCCTGCACCTGCAGCCGTACAACGCTTTTATTACAAGCAGCACGGCTTCGCGCGGCCGCGGCGCATGGCAGAAGTTCGCTGCCCTGCGCCTTAAACCATAGGCCGGCTCCGCTCGCGCTTTCAGCCGCTTGACGCGGCGTGGATTTTCGCCTCGTTCGGATCCTCCCGGAGTCGACGGCCTCCGGTTTCGGCAGGGAGAAAGAAAACACTTGTTAGAAGCGATCCCTTTTGCGCAGCAAATGCTGTCATTCAATCGAATTGGAAGAGACCATCATTATCTTATAAACATCGTTTCTGCTATAAATCCTTCGTATTTCACCTCTATTTTACTGCGCTTCGAATCGTTCGGCAGAGACGCCGGTGGGATTCGTTCTTCGTTTCAAGAAGCATGGCTCCCAGCGGCTCCGCTCATGCTATACAGCCGTGCAAACAGCGCCCGGCTGAAAGACAAGCCCACGCAGGCTTCTGCCGAGTAGCGGAGAAGCTCTATCAACAGAAAGTAACGATGAATAGAACAACGGCTTGAAATGCTGCAGCCCTTGGTATACCTGCTTGGAAGAGGCTTTGGATTTTATACATTCTTATTAGTGTAAAAAAAGAAGGCCGCGGCAGGGCACCGGCGGCCTTCTTAAAACATGTGTTTATGATTAGGATTCGGGTTCGATCAGGCCGTAGCGGCCGTCCCGGCGGCGGTACACCACGTTCGTGTCGCCGTTGACAGAGTTCGAGAAGACGAAGAAGCTGTGGCCGAGCATATCCATCTGCAGGATTGCTTCCTCGGCATCCATCGGCTTCAGATCGAAGCGTTTTGTACGAACGATTTCCAGCTCATCATCATCCGGCACTTCCTCTTCTGCCAGAGGTTCGAGTTCATTTTTAAACATATACTTCAGGCTGTCGTCACCGCGGAACTTCCGGTTTACTTTCGTTTTGTGCTTCCGGATCTGGCGTTCCAGTTTCTCAATGACAAGATCTACAGCCGCATACATATCCGCGTGCTTTTCTTCTGCACGAAGAAGGAGTTTTGGCATCGGGATCGTGATTTCCACCTTTTGCTCGTTGTTGAGGACGCTCATTTTCACGTGAACATCGGAAGAAGGTGTGGAGTCAAAATAGCGTTCAAGCTTACCAACTTTCTTCTCAACGTGATCTCTGAGCGAATCTGTGATCTCCAGGTTTTCGCCACGAATGTTGAAATTCATAAGCTAACAACTCCTTTCGGTTATACGTACACTATTCGACGTACCCTGACAGGTTCCCTGCCGAAACATTCATTTTCTTAATGAAAATTTTATATTTCGGATGGCTCTGCCGGTGAAAAACCGCCCCGGACATTTTCCGGGACGCATGATGCAGCCTATTTCTTTACAACGTTCGATGCCTGAGGACCCCGGGCCCCTTCAACAACATCAAATTCCACTTCCTGACCTTCATCGAGCGACTTATAGCCGTCTTCATCAATCGCCGAATAGTGTACGAAGACGTCTTCACCGCCGTCCACTTCGATAAAACCGAACCCTTTTTCTGCGTTAAACCATTTTACTTTTCCGAGCATAGGTTATCCCCATTCCCTTCATTTGAAAAGTGTGATTCAGTTCCACTATACCAGCCGGAGTGTTTCAGCGTCAATTTAATTGTCAGATAATTATCCGCCGTAATTATCACACTATTTAGGTCATTTTTCCTATTGTTATCCATTCCATTTCGTTTATGATGGAAAAAGGATGTAAAATCATCCAATTTTTCACTACTTTTATCTGCCTGACCGGCAGTTGGAAAGGAGGGCAGCTCTGCGGCAGAGGCCGCTTCTACACTCACTAATCAGACCCAGCTTGCATCGCACTAGTATATCAACGACAGGAGTGGATGAATAATGTTTAACCAATTTCTCTTTATCGGCCGTGTAGCAAAGACCCCTCAGCTCGTCACGACGCAGAACGGTGCGGCGTTAACCCGCTTTACGCTTGCCGTCCGGCGTTCATTCCGCAATGCCCGTGGAAATTACGATACCGACTTTGTACAGATCGCCTGCTGGAACAAACTGGCCGACCGCGTTGCCGACTACTGCGGCACCGGTTCCATGGTTTCTGTAAAAGGCCGTGTTCAGATGCGCGAACTTCATATAACTGATGATAAACAGATGATGATTCCGGATATTGTGGCCGATACCGTCACATTCTTAAAATTAAACCGAAACAGCTCCGACGTCCCGGAAGAAGCAGAAGCGGCGCTTCAGGCTGCGGAGGCGCAGGCCTCGGAATCACGTCCGGAGGACAGCCGGCCGCCTGAAGAAGAAGGAGCGGCGCGATGAGCGAACGGGAGCTGATTCAGACGATCCTCCGCCGCATCGCCAAGCTTGAGCACGCGGTGGCTACTCAGGAAGGGCTCGAGGACATCTCCGATCAGATGGATGAACAGTCCGACGCCATCCGTCACCTGCATATGACACTCGCTGAACTGAAGGGTGATATGCAGATGCAGCACATGGAAAACGTCAATTCGGATGATTTACTGATGCGTTCGTTCCTGCACCATTCTCTTGATAAGTAAATGAAACCACGGAAGGCCCCCGCTGTTTTTTCAGCGGGGGCCTTCCAGTTTATGCTTCCGGACCGGGTTCAGCGACGACAAGGTGAAGCTCTCCGTGCCATTTCACTGTCGGCACGTCGGCCGGAACGAGGAAGTGATCCCCTTTCTGCACCGGGATGAAGCTCCCGCTTACCTGCGCTTCCCCTGCTCCCTCCAGCACGCTGATCAGCTGATACGGGGCACGCCGCCGGAGCATCATAAAGCCATTCAAATGCATGCTGCGGACGTTAAAATAATCGTTTTCCACGAGTTCCTCCACGCGGACATCGCCTTCATGCCACACGCGGCGCTCCGGCGTCTGATCCTCGTGCGGCACCGTCGCACAGTTGATAGAATCCTCCAGATGCAGCTCCCGGAGATTCCCATCCTGCCCCGGCCGGTCATAGTCGTAGACGCGGTAGGTGATGTCTGAACTCTGCTGGACTTCAAGAAGAACGATGCCCGCACCGATAGCGTGCACTGTGCCGCTCGGAACGTAGACGAAGTCACCTGCCTTTACCGGCACGCGCCGGAACAGTTTTTCCCACTCACCGGCCTCTGCCAGTTCCCGGAACTCCTCCCGCGTCGAGGCGTGGTGCCCGAGCACCAGCTCCGCCCCTTCCTCCGCGGAAACAACATACCAGCATTCCGTTTTTCCGTAGGCATATCCTTCGTTTTCTTCGGCGTAGGCATCATCTGGATGCACCTGCACCGATAAATCATCGGCAGCATGGAGCAGCTTGACGAGAAGCGGAAACTCTTTCTTCGCGGTGATGCCGAATACGGAAGGCTCGTTTTCCCAGAGATCCCGCAGTGTCCGCCCGTCGTAAGGTCCGCCCGTCACCGTGGAGGCGCCGTTTTCGTGTGCCGAGATCGCCCAGCATTCGCCGGTCGTCTCCGATGGCAGACTGTAGCCGAAAAGGTCGCCGAGTTTTGTGCCGCCCCATACTTTTTCCTTCAGTACGGGATCGAGTTTTAACAATGCCATGTCCCATTTCCCCCTGTCGTTTCGTGGACACGCTTTCAGAGGCGTGCTACACTTAAAGAGATCCGCTTCTTTTAGCGCAAACGGTTGCGCTTTCTGTTGCTGCGGATGCTGTAAGCTATTCTGACATTACTATTTTAATGCGAACCGCTCCGCGTTGCAATAACGCCTGCGGACGAGGAGGTCTCTTATGCTGTTGGAAGCTGTCTATCACCAGCCGAAATCCCAGTATGCCTACGCATACGACAATGAAACACTTCACATCCGGGTGCGCACCGGCCGCGGAGACATGGACCGCGTGTCTATCGTGTGGGGCGATAAATACCATTTCACCGAAGACACCGTCACCACTACCGATATGTACATATTTGCACAGGATGAACTGTTCGACTACTACCAGGCTGAGGTGAAACCACCGTTCCGCCGCTTCGCCTACGCCTTCCGGTTTGAGAAGGGCAGCCGGACGGTCTTCTGGAATGAAACCGGCTTTACCGAAGGAAAACTCGCTTCCGGCGGCGTCGGCATGCTCTGGTCCCCATCCGGCATGTTCGAGTTTCCATTCTTAAATGAAACCGACGTCGCCCGCCCTCCCGAATGGGTGAAGGATGCCGTCTTTTATCAGATCTTCCCCGAGCGTTTTGAAAACGGCGATCCATCGCTGACGCCGGAAGGAGCCGAAGCATGGACACCGGACGCTGTACCGCAGCGGGATAACTTTTTCGGCGGCGATCTGCAGGGTGTCATCAACCGGCTGGATTACCTTCAGGATCTCGGCATCACGTGTATTTATTTTACGCCGTTCTTTGAAGCGTACTCCAACCATAAATACGACACGATCGATTATTTAAAAGTTGATCCTCAGTTCGGCGACAATGAAAAAGCGAAAGAACTCGTAGAAAAAGCCCACGAAAAAGGCATCCGTGTGATGCTGGACGCCGTGTTCAACCATTCCGGCTACTACTTTCCTCCGTTTCAGGACGTGCTGAAACACGGAAAGTATTCGCGCTTCCGGGACTGGTTCCACATCCGCAGCTATCCACTCGCGAACGATCCGCTCAACTACGACACGTTCGGTTTCGTTCCGGAGATGCCGAAGTTAAACACCGAGCATCCGGAGGTGAAAGCGTACCTTCTGGAAACGGCGCGCTACTGGATTGAAGATATCGGTGCGGACGGATGGCGGCTCGATGTCGCAAATGAGGTCGACCACCGCTTCTGGCGGGAATTCCGCGACGTGGTGAAAACGGCCAATCCGGATGCCTACATTCTCGGCGAAATCTGGCACAACTCGCTCGCCTGGCTCGGCGGCGACCAGTTCGATGCCGTCATGAACTACCCGGTGACGAACAGCATTCTCGATTTCTTCGTAAAAGACGAGATCGATGCGGAAAACTTCATGGGACGTCTCGACGCGATTCAGGTCTCATATCCGAAGCAGGCTAACGAAGCCGCATTCAACCTGCTTGATTCCCATGATACGCCGCGTCTTCTTACAATCGCAGATGGAAACAAAAAGCGGATGAAGCTCGCCGCGCTGTTTCAGCTCACGTTTACCGGTGCGCCGTGTATTTACTACGGCGATGAAGTCGGCATGGACGGCGGCGCCGATCCCGGCTGCCGGAAACCAATGATCTGGGACGAAACGGCACAGGATCATGATCTTTTCGGCTTCTACAAAGACATGATCGCACTGCGGAAAGAAAACCGTGCGTTCCGGGACGGCTCGTTTCAGTTTTTATCTGCCGAAAAAGGCGCCGATACCGTCGTCTACGAACGGTCCGATGAGAAAAACCGCTTCGTCATTCTCATGAACAAAGGCAGCCGCAGACAGAAAGTCCGCCTCGCGGACGAAGCCGGCCGCACGTATGAAGAAGTGTTCGGCAGCCGCTCTGCGGAAGTGAAAAACCGCCGTCTGGACTGGACGCTCGAACCGCTCGAAGCCGTGATTTTAAAACAGAAAGATTAATTGGTTTACCTGCCGGAAGGATTTCTTCCGGCAGGTTTTTTACGGTTTCTGCTCCACCTTGATCATCGTTTGTCCCTCTCCCTAAGTCGTGTATTCTCTACAGAACGTCGTTTTCTCTCCTTCTTAATGCCTTCTATTATCCCTCCTTTTCACCTGGTAATCAGGAAATTCGTTCATGTTACCGCTTACGTGAACGTTTTGTGTCGGGAAAATTTGGGTATTGGACACCCATCGGCACTTTAACGGGCTGAAATACGGAATGGATGGAAGGTGACAACGTGAGCAGGGATGTGACTATTCAAGTGAACGGCACCCTCGTCAAAGCAAAAGAGGGCGATACGGTTCTCCAGCACTTGAACAAGAGCGGCAAAGAAGTACCTCAGGTGTGCTACCACCCGAGCCTCGGCGCTGTCAAAACGTGTGATACGTGTATCGTGGAAGTCAACGGTGAGCTCGTGCGCGCGTGTGATACGCCGGTCGAAAAGGGCGCAAAAGTGGATACGAACCAGCAGGACGTGAAGGACGCACAGGGCATTGCAATGGACCGGATTTTACATAACCACGAGTTATATTGCACGGTGTGCGATTATAACAATGGGTCGTGTGAGATCCATAACACCGTCAAAGATATGAAAATAGAACATCAGACGACGCCGTTTGAACCGAAACCGGCGGAAAAAGACAATTCCCATCCATACTACCGCTACGATCCGGATCAGTGCATTCTCTGCGGACGCTGCGTGGAGGCGTGCCAGGATGTCCAGGTGACCGAAACGCTGTCGATCGACTGGGAAAGCCCGAACCCCCGCGTGATCTGGGATAATGACGTTGCCATCAACGAATCCTCCTGCGTTTCCTGCGGCCACTGCTCCACGGTCTGCCCGTGTAACGCGATGATGGAAAAATCGATGGAAGGCCGCGCAGGCTATATGACCGGCATGGACCAGAAAACGCTCCGTCCGATGATCGAGCTGACGAAAAATGTCGAGACCGGCTACGGCTCTATCCTTGCGATTTCTGACATGGAAGCGTCGATGCGCGATGCAAAAATTGAAAAGACGAAAACCGTCTGTACTTACTGTGGTGTCGGGTGCAGCTTTGATGTTTGGACCCAGGGCCGCGAAATTTTGAAAGTGGAACCGCAGGCGGAAGCCCCTGCCAACGGCATTTCCACGTGTGTGAAAGGGAAATTCGGCTGGGATTACGTGAACAGCGACGAGCGTCTGAAAAAGCCGCTCATCCGTGAAGGCGACCGTTTCCGCGAAGCAGAATGGGATGAAGCGTATAAGCTCATCGCTGAAAAGCTTACCGGAATCAAAGAATCCCACGGCAGTGATGCCATGAGTTTCATCAGCTCCTCCAAAACGACCAACGAGGAATCCTACCTCATGCAGAAGCTCGGACGCAGCGTGTTCGGCACGAACAATATCGACAACTGCTCCCGCTACTGCCAGACACCGGCAACGATGGGGCTGTTCCGCACCGTCGGACACGGCGGCGACTCCGGAAGCATTACCGACATTCAGCAGGCAGAACTCGTGCTTGTCATCGGCTCCAACACGGCAGAGTCGCACCCGGTGCTTGCCACCCGCGTCAAGTCTGCACAGAAGCTGCACGGTCAAAAGCTGATCGTATCGGATCTGCGCCGCCATGAAATGGCCGACCGCTCCGATGTCTTCATTCAGCCAAAGCAGGGCTCGGACCTCGTCTGGCTCTCCGCTGTGACGAAATACATCGTCGACAACGGCCTGCACGATGACAGCTTCCTGAACGACCGCGTCAACGGCCTTCAGGAGTACGTCGACAGCCTTGATAAGTTCACGATGGCCTATGCAGCTGAGAAAACGAGCATTTCCGAAGACGAGCTGAAAAAAGTGGCCCACATGATCGCGGAAGCAGACACAGTCTGCAGTCTCTGGGCAATGGGCGTCACGCAGCACAGCGGCGGAAGCGACACGAGTACAGCTATCTCCAACCTCATGCTCATTACCGGAAACTACGGCAAGCCGGGCGCCGGCACGTACCCGCTCCGCGGTCACAACAACGTTCAGGGTGCTTCCGACTTCGGCAGCATGCCGAATAAGTATCCAGGGTATGAAGATGTCACAGACGACGATGTCCGTAAGCGCTACGAAGAAGCGTGGGGCACGCCGCTTTCATCTGAAATCGGTCTGAACAACCACCAGATGGTGGATGAAATTCATAAAGGCAATTTAAAAGCAATGTACCTGAAAGGCGAGGACATGGGAATTGTCGATTCCAATATCAACTATGTGCATGAAGCGTTCGAAAAGCTTGATTTCTTCGTCGTCCAGGATATTTTCCTCTCAAAGACGGCTGAGTTTGCCGATGTCGTTCTTCCAGCTTCACCGAGCCTGGAGAAGGAAGGAACGTTCACGAATACCGAACGCCGCATCCAGCGTCTGTATCAGGTAATGGACCCGCTTGCAGATTCCAAGCCCGACTGGAAAATCATCACGGAGCTTGCCAATGAGCTCGGCGCAGGCTGGAACTATGAGCACCCATCCGAAGTGATGCACGAAGCAGCAGGTCTTGCCCCGCTGTTCGCAGGTGTCCACTACGATCGTCTGGAAGGGTACAACTCCCAGCAGTGGCCTGTAGAAGCGGACGGCACCGATACACCGCTTCTGTTTGAAAAAGAATTCCCATTCCCGGATAAGAAGGCACGCCTGTATCCGGTGGACTGGACGGAGCCGCTTGAATACGATGCGCAGTACGATCTGCATGTGAACAACGGCCGCCTTCTGGAGCACTTCCACGAAGGGAACATGACCTATAAAGCAGAAGGCATTACGAGCAAAACGCCGAGTACGTTCCTTGAAGTATCACCGGAGCTTGCCGAAGAGCGCGGTCTGGAGGACGGCACACTCGTCCGCCTGACATCGCCTTACGGATCGGCCAAAGTGCAGTGTATCGTCACCGACCGCGTTAAAGGGAACGAGCTCTACCTGCCGATGAACGATAACGGTGAAGGCGCGATCAACCAGCTGACGAGCAGCCAGGCGGATAAAGATACCGATACACCGGCCTACAAAGAAGTATCTGCGAAAATGGAGATTTTAAAACGCACCGGCGAAAGCCCGCTGCCAAAGAAAATCCACCACCGCTACGGCAATCCGCAGCCGCAGATCGGCGTCAACGTCGAAGCCAAGTGGAAGCGTAAAGACTATGTCTTCCCTGGTGATATCGTCAGGAAGGGAGCGAAGACGAATGGCTAAACCGATCCGGGATATCGAACCGATCCCTATTTCCAAAGAGCAGGAACGGGAGAACGCCATCAACGAAATTCTCGATAAGCTGGCTGACAATCAGGAAGCGGTCCACTCGACGCTCGACCTGATTGCAAGCCTTCAGAAAAGCGGGATTCTTCATATTCTCACAGGCCTGTTTTCTGAAGGTGACAAAGTGCTCGATGTCATCGTTCAGGAGGCCGCGAAAGAAGAAAATACGAACGCGATCCGCAACCTTCTTCTTCTCGGCGGAACGCTCGGAACGATCAACGTGAAAGAGCTCGAGCCGCTTCTGTTGAAGATCAACCACGGCGTGGCCCGTGTGGCGGAAGATCCGGATCCGGACGAGAAAACGGGCTACGTGGATCTCGTCAAAAAACTCAAAGATCCACAGATCAATCGTTCCCTTACGGTATTGTTCCGCTTTCTCGAAGGTATGGGAGAAAAGACAGAACAGGAAGAACGGAATTAACGGCCGGCGCTCCGGTCCTGTACCGGAGCGCCCTTTCTATGCCTGATTGCGTTCATTATATTCAGCAAAGGAGTGTCCTTCATGGCAGTTGAAGCAAAAAAGAATCGATGGCTGATTGCACTTGCTGCCGTCAGCATCCATATTTCCATCGGCTCCGTCTATTCCTGGAGCGTCTTCAGTAATCCGATGAACGAAACGTACGGGTGGGGACTCACCGCCATTTCTGCAACATTCAGTATCGCTATTTTATTTCTAGGTTTATCCGCCGCCTTCATGGGGCACTTTGTGGAAAAGTACGGTCCCCGCATATCCGGTATCGTTTCCGCTTCCTTTTTCGGCGTCGGGATGCTTGCATCCGGATTCGCCGCACAGATCGAATCACTCTGGCTGATGTACTTCACGTACGGCATGCTCGGGGGGATCGGTCTCGGGATCGGCTACATCACGCCGGTATCCACGCTCGTGAAATGGTTTCCGGACCGCCGCGGCCTTGCGACGGGTATGGCCATCATGGGCTTTGGTTTCGCCTCGCTCATCGCAAGTCCTGTGATGCAGCGCCTGATTGAGGGTGTTTCGATCCCGGGCACGTTCTATATTCTCGGTGCCGTTTACCTCGTCCTCATGCTTGCCGGTGCCTCTTATCTGGAGAAACCGCCGGAAGGCTGGGTGCCAAAAAGTATGCGCGGGCAGGATACAGCCAAGGAATCCGCCGAAGACCGCGATCTTTCCTACCTGACTGCCAATGAATCGTTGAAAACGCGCCGCTTTTACTTATTGTGGATCATGCTGTTTATTAACGTGACGTGCGGTATCGCGATTCTCTCCGTTGCTGCTCCGATGGGTCAGGAGATTGCCGGACTTTCCGCAGCGGCTGCTGCAACGATGGTCGGCATCATGGGCTTCTTCAATGGAGCCGGACGCCTCGCATGGGCGACCATTTCCGACTACATCGGCCGGCCTAACGTCTACACTGTCTTTTTCGTCATTCAGATCGCGTCGTTCTTCATTCTGCCGACGATTACACAGGCACTCATGTTTCAGGCAATTCTCTTCCTTATCATGACGTGCTACGGCGGCGGTTTCGCCTCCATCCCGGCGTACATCGGCGATATTTTCGGCACAAAGCAGCTCGGTGCGATCCACGGCTATATTTTGACAGCCTGGGCCGCTGCCGGACTCGTCGGTCCGATTCTCGTGTCCTGGCTCCGGGAGACGACCGAAAGCTACACACTGACGCTCTATATATTCGCCTTTGCCTTCATTGTCGCCCTGGCCGCTTCGCTTCTCATCCGAGTGGATATTAAGAAGCTGAAGCAGGAAAAGGCCAACGGCAGTTCGCAGGCCGCAGTAAACGAATAAGAGCCTATTGAAGAGACCCTCACCGCAACGTGGTGAGGGTCTCTTTCTATGCAGCTATAAAGGCAAGCCTTATTTGTCGACAGTTACTGATCCATTAAAAACGTCCAGATTTTATCGTGCATGCCCGGCAGTGCTTCATGGGTGAAGTCGGGATACAGGACGATGTTTTTCTCTGCCTCGATCCGGTTGTACACCGCAAACTGCGTTGACGGCGGACAGATCGTATCCATCAGTCCGGTTCCCATCAGTACCTCGCCTTTAATCCACGGCGCCAGGTGCTGCACGTCGATGTAGCTGAGCCTGCGGAAAAATTCGTCAAACTGCTCATGGGTCGGATCAAAGCGCCGGAAGTGGCGCCGCATCTCCTTGTACGCGTCGATGTCGAGATCCATTTCCCAGACGCGCTTGAAATCACTTAAGAACGGATAGACCGTCACGACTTTATGGATACGTGGCTCCAGCGCAGCACAGGCGACAGCGAGCGCGCCTCCCTGCGACCATCCGGTAACGGAAACGCCGGTTTCATCGATCGTTTCCATCGCCATGACGAGACGGGCAAGCTGAACAGTGTCAAGATACACCTGCCGGTAGAAAAGCCGCTCTTCCCCGTCTGCAAGCCCGCGGACGATGTGGCCTTCGAGCGTGTTGCCTGTGACACCTCCGGGATCTTCCGACAGGCCGCCCTGTCCGCGGACGTCCATGCTGAACACGGCGGTGCCGGCTGCGGCGTAGTGGAGCTTCGACGTCCAGTCGCCGGAGTGCATCGAATAGCCGTGAAATTCGAGCAGCGCAGGGAACGTAGTACGTCCTTTTGGCAGAGTGTTCGGCTGTATGTATTTGGCGTGGATGCGGGCGCCGCCGACGCCGGTAAAGTATAAATCAAAGCATGTGGCAAACGGCGTCTCCACGCCGGAGCGGACGACCTCCACTTCCGGATCGACGGAACTGAGAAGCTGAAGTGCTTTCTCCCAGTATGCCTCGAAGTCCTCCGGCCGTTCTGAGCGGCCTGTGTACTGTTTTAATTCCTCTAATGGCATATCAATCTGCGGCATGCAGATCCCTCCTACGCTTCTCAATTTGTTCCCGCCACGCTTTCAGACGGGGAAGAAAAAACTCCTGGACGAAGTAATAGCGCTGGCCTTCCGGCGCCGGGTCCTCCTCAAGGGAAGCAGCCGTCTGCACCGTTTGAAAGTGTGCTGCCAGCGCCTCTTCCATTTCCCGGTCGCCTGTTACGATGGAGACGAGTGTCATGTTCTCCGGATGGTACGGCAGCAGCCCTTTGCTTACGGATGCAAGCAGCCGGTCCCCGATATCCTCATCCCCGCGCACGTAGCAGTCGCCGGCGTACACCGCGGCCTCCTCCACTTCCTGCAGAAGCCCTTCATACTGCGTCAAAAACACACGCTGCTTCTCGGTCAGCTTTTCCATGCATCCCCCTCCTTTTCCATTATCGTACCATGTTTTTTGGCAGAGCGCCGCCCTTGGGCGCTTCTGCTTATGAGCCGACTCTGGTTTGGAAGTGAAGGGCTGCGGCGGGGTGGGCCGCTGCAGTTGTCAGGGGGTTGAAGCTCTGCGGCGGAGTCTCATTACGAACGGAGCTAGTCCCATAACGGCGGCTCCCAGTCCCATAACTCCCACTGCGATTCCGATAACCTGAGTATCCATTCCCAAACCGGCTGGAAAGTCCAACTTCCGGTACGGAAATTCCCACTTCTCCTGCACCGATTCCCATAACACAGCGGCAAATTCCAACTTCCTCACCGACCTTCATCCACCGGCCGCCACACACCGGCGGCTCCTCTAACCCAAACCGTTCACTGTTCGGAAGCAGGTTCGACCGAACGAAAAAGCCCGATCCCGGAATATACCGGAAACGGGCTCTGACATGATAGTCTACGAACGGACAGCTGCAGCCTGCGCTGCCTGCTTTGCTTTCGCATAGGGATTGTTTGATGCAGCTTTCGCATACGGATTCGACGGTGCCTGCTTCGGCACAGCTGCTGCAGTGGCTGAAGCAGTTGGCGCCTCTTCTGCCGGAACTTCCTTTTGCACCGGCGTGATCCGCCCGACCGGCTGACCGGCCGCTTTTGGTGCTTCTTCTTTCCCGCCGCCGTAACGGTTCTGGCGGTCGAGTTTAATCACTTCTTTCCACGTATCGCGGAAATCTGTCGTAAACGACTCTGCATTCTTCAGCGCAGCCAGGTCGTTCTGTGTATTTGCTTCAATCAGCTGATTTAAAATATAATCATACATCGGCATCATATCGGCACTGACTGCCGCTTTCTCATCAAGCGTCACCATCAGTTCCCGGATAATATTCTGCGCTTTGATCAAATTCGTATTTTTCGCTTCCATCTTCCCCTGCTCGATCGCTTCACGCGCACGGCTGATAAATGTCAGGCAGCCATCGTAAAGCATCAGTGTCAGTTCTCCTGCAGACTTCGTTTCAATCGATGTCTGTTTGTACTTCGCGTATGGATTGTGCATCGCCATGGATATGGACACCCTTTCCTTTTAAAAACGTCCTTCAGCATGATTGGTACTATATGTACTATCGGCATAACTGGTTCTAAGGTTTAGGTTTATTTCCGGAAAATACACGCGCAACGAAAAAAAGCGCTGCAGCAGGCGCTTTTCCCGGGCTAGATTTTTTCGTCGATCAAAATACCGGCAAATTCCAGCATCGATGAAATCATATCCAGAAACTTTTCCGGAGGAATTTCCCGGACGATTTCATCCGTTTCCTGATCAACCACCTTCACCATCGTACGATCGAGCTTTTCATGCTGTTCAAAGCTCAGGGAATGTTTCTTGAACATCGACAGTTCATTCATCGCAGCGAGCCCTTTATCGAGCTCGGACTGCGTCCATTCCGCTGGCTTGTCCATCGACTGGGCCGATGCCGTTTCCAACCCTGGTCCGGCACTTCCATTCGCCGGGTCTGCCTGGTGCGGCCGCGTGCTGCCCCGCTCTGACTGCACCTGGTCAAACAGGTCATGGACGGACATTGATCCGGTTGATTTCACTTCCATGTGATCAACTCCCCATTTGGAATCCAAGCTCACTGGTAGTATCGGCATGGTCTAAAAGAATCTCAAGTGAAAACGCATTTATTTTTTCGAATCAAAGAAGATCCCGTCCACCGTCGGCCCGGTATACGGATTTTCGTACCGCTGCGACGTTTTCCGCTTCCGTCCGAGCCCCTGGATATTCTGCTGAATCTCTTTCTGCACTCCTTCCAGCCGCGGCTGGATTTCCTGATTCAGGCGGATTATTTCCCGGGCAATTTTTTCTTCCGCCTCCGACTGCGGACGCCCCGCCGCATCCAGGTGCTCCTGCCGCTCTGAAAGCAGCGCCGTCACCCGCTCAATGTAGGCGTCCCGCTCGTCATCTTCCTTCGGATACGGCATCTGTACATGCGCATGAAGCGCCTTCGTCGTCTGATACAACCCTTTAAAACCTGCCACCACAGGACCTCCTTTTTCCACCAATTACTGCATTGAGAACATCTGCGCGTAGAACAGCTCCGCCTGCGAATTTGCCTGAGCCACAGCCTTCTCCATCGCCGTAAACTGCGACCAGTACCGCTCCTCCACCTGCTTCAGCCTCCGCTCAAACCGGTTCATCTGCTCTTCGATATTGTTGATTTCACGCCCGAGCGTAAACTGCTGGTTTACCGTCCGGCCGCGCATTCCGCCCGCACGCTGGGAGATCGATTCAATCATCGCATCCGCCCGGTCCCGCACGCGCCGCGCAATCCCCTTCTCTGCCGTCTGGGCCCCGTCGGCCGCAAACAGCTGAAACACACCTTCCGCATCCGTCTCAATCGCCTGCCGCAGACGGTCCTCATTAATCTCAAGCTTTCCGCCGTCCCGGAAATTCCGCGTCGTCGTAATCCCGATCTGCGTCAGCTGGACAAACGCGGACGATCCATCGCCGTCCACACGGCCATACAGCTGCTGGCGGAAATCCGTCACCCCGCGCCGCAGAAGCGAATCATTCCGCAGAAGGCCGCTCATCGCCTTCTCATCCCAGAGCTCCGCCTCCCGCTCCGACAGCTCCCGGCGCTGCTCTTCCGTCAGCGGCGCATAATCCCGGTAATGCTCCTCGCCGACCTTCCCATTAATCAGCTCAATCAGCGAATTATATTCCTCCACAAACGACGTAATCGTCTCCATAATCTTATCCGTATCCCGGCTCACCCCGAGCTGCACGTTCTTCCCGGAGAACGTATCCTGAAGCGTCACCTGCACCCCGTTAATATCAAACGTATTCGACCGCCGCTCCGTCGTCAACCCATTCACCGTGAAAACGGCGTTCTCAGCCGCAGTTTCGGCACTGTCATCCAGCTTCAACGCGTGTTCAAGAAATCCGCCTGAAAAACGCATTTCCGCCCCGGTTTCTCCTTCAGGAACGTGGATGCCGCTGTCGCGGCGGATGATGGAAACGCGGTCCGACCCGTCGTCAAAAAACGTACTGACACCGGCAGGAGAGCGGTTGATCAATTTCAAGACATCGTTCATCGACTGATCGCTCGTTACAACGAACGTATCGGTGATTTCATTTCCTTTTGCATCGAATGTCGTCATCGTGTTCAGTGAAAAACGGGAATCTCCTGCTTCATCCGCCGTCAGTGCTGTCACTTCCACTTTCGCATTCGCCGGCAGATCACTTCCGAAAACGAGCTCGTTCGTTTCCGTATCAAGCATCACCTGCGTCGCTTTTAAATCCCCCTGCTGCAGCCCTTCCACGACTTTGTACGACTGGCCGTTCACGCGCACAACGATCGAATCCGGATTGCCGAGCTCTTCATTTAAACTTAAACGCGACTGGGACTGGTTTACCGTAATCGTCTGCCGGTTCACAAACCCTTTCGTCCAGACGTCGTCTTCCGCGGCCGCAAAAGACTGATCGCCGAGTTTTCCGGACGCGTTGATTTTCGTTCCGGAGGAAATCCGCTCCGTGCTCGCATTGGAAGCAGCTGAGGCGAGCGACTGCACTTCGGTGAAGCGGAGTGATGCGGTGTCCGACGCGGCCGTCGCCGAGGCGGTTACCAGGGAACTGTTGGAGCTCGATGCTTTGTTCGCAAGCATGTTCGAGCGGCGGAGCACCGAGTCAAAAATCGACGTCCGAAATGAATCCAGCTTCGTATTAATTTCCCGGTAGCCATCCATCTTCCATTCCGCACGAATTTTCTGCTGCTCCATCTTGTTCATCGGCAGACGCTCCGCCTGCATCAAATCTTTTACCATCTGATTAATGTCCATCCCTGTAGCAAAACCCGATAGGCGCATAACCCCATCTCCTTCACGCTATTCTGTTTTCCGTCCCATAATCGTCTGCCCTTATATCGGTGCCATAGAGCCGTTTGTGAAGCCTGCAGGCGAAAACAGTACCAACGGCACAATAGAAACAGGGACCATTTACGTATATGCGGTTTTGAAGCAGATGGCTGCGGCGGGGTCGGCCGCAGCGGTTGTTTGGGGTTTGGTTTTCGGCGGAGTCTCATTTTCTCGGGAGGCAGTCCCATATCGGCGGCATCCATTCCCATAACTCCCGTGGCGATTCCGATAACTCCTGCCTCCATTCCCATACGGACGAAAATTCCCACTTCTCCTGCATGGATTCCCACAACGCACCGGCAGATTCCCACTTCCACACCGGCCATCATCCACCGGCAGCACACCCCGCTGCCCATCTGCCAAAACCGGCTTTCGGACTTGTTCAGCGGTGGGCGCCTTCCAGCCCGCGGTCTTCCGTCCTGTGCCCAATCAAAAAAGCAGGGACCCGAAGGCTCCTGCTCGTTTTTCTACATCATCTGGCCTCCGCCGCCCATCTGCGACATCAGCTGCTGCATCTGGCTGTTGGCGTCCGCCATCGCTTTTTCCATCGCCGTAAACTGGCTCCAGTAGCGGTCCTCAACCTGCTGCATCCGGCGCTCGAAGTTGGAAATATCATCTTCCTGAGATTCGAGCTCCCGACCGAGCGTAAACGACTGGTTTGCGGCAAGGTCGGTCCGTCCGGCACGCTCGCCGATCTGTGTGATCGTGTTGTCGAGCGTATCCCGGAGGCGGCGCGCGATTCCCTGCTCTGCCGGCGTGTCGCCGTCGGCCGCAAACATCTGGTACACCGATTCCGGATCTTCTTCGACCGCTGCCCGCAGCTGTTCTTCATCGACTTCCAGAACGCCGCCGCGGCGGAAATCGCTCGATGTGGTGATCCCGAGCTCGGCAATTTGATTGAATGTCTGATTCGGAATATCCGCATCCACCGTTTCATAAAACTGCGAGCGCATGTTGGAGATCGCGCCCTGCAGGATGCTGTCCCGCTGCAGGAGGCCGCTGTTGGAGCGCTCCTCCCAGAGCTCAACTTCACTTTCCGACAGCTCGCGGCGCTGTTCTTCCGTCAGCGGCGCGTAGTCCCGGAAATATTCCTCGCTCACTTTATCCTGCGTCGTTTCCACCATGTCGTTGTAATCCTCGACAAAGCTCATCACCGTATCCACGATCCGGTCCGTATCACTCGACACCCCGACCTGGACTTCTTCGGTGAAATCCTGGTTGAGCGTCATTGTCACGCCGTTCACATCAAACGTATTGCTCCGGCGTTCGACCGCATCGAGCCCGTTTAAGCGGAAGGACGCATTCGATGCTTCTGTCTCCACGGTGTCGTTGTTGCTGAAGCCGAACACCGTCGACAGTGCGCCGTCATCTGCCTCCGCGAACGTCTCCCCGTCCATTGTGCCGAAGCGGATTTCTTTTCCGCCTTCGCTGTACACACCGGTATCGCTCCGCTGCATCGACATCCGTCCCGAGAAATCATCGTAGAACAGCTGGACGCCGGCACCGGAACGGTTCACCTCGTCGACGATGTCATCAAGCGAATCCGTCGCATCGAACGAAAACGACGTCGTCTGCTGATCGCCGTTTTCATCATAAACGGCCAGAGCAAAGGAAAGCTCCGTCTCCGTACCGTCGAGCCCTTTCACATTATCGGCCTGCGTCAAAAACGACGAGCGGCGGTCAAACGCCCCGGCATCATCCAGAAAGGACCCGCCGTCCCCCGTGCCGTTGGTCGTGCCGAAGTCACTCGTACGGCGCTCACTTTTCGCCGTCACCGCATCCGAAATCGTGTACGTTCCTTCCGGAGTCGCCGCACTCGCACTCGCCGAAAGCGCCGACTCATTCGAGCTCGTCGTCTCGCGCGACTGCATGTTGGAGCGGCGCAGCACTCCGTCAAACGTGTCGTTTCGAAACTCTGAAAAACGGCGGTTCATTTCCCGGTACTCGTCAATTTTCAGCTGCGTCTCGACCGCATTCTGCTGCATCGGCTGCAGTGGCTGGCGCTCCGCATCCATTAAATCCCGCACCATCTGATTAATATCCATGCCCGACGCAAACCCGGTCATCCGGTTGACACTATCCACCATCGAATCGCTCCCTTCCAAAATAAAAAACAGAGAAGCAGTCTGCTTTTCTGTTTTCAAACGTCCGTTCATCTGTTCCTTATATCGGCACGTCCGTCCGGAAGTTAACCCTTTTTAAAAAATTAATGCCCCGGCGGATACAGCTTCCCGTACAGCACCGCCGCCTCCCGGTTCCACGCATCCACATCCTGCTGGAGCTCCCGGCGCCTCGCAGCCGTCGTCCACGGCGAGGCCGCCTCTTCCGCCGCCCCGCGCATCAGCAGCAGAAGCCGCTCCAGCTCCGCAAGCATCGCATCCTGCTCCCGCACCCACTCGAGAAGCTCCTCCTCATCCAAAGCCATCCACTCCTTTTCCCGGATTATACCACAGCCCCGGCGGGTACATAGACCCCGAGGAGGAATACACATGACACACCCACTCGTAACAACCGACTGGCTTTTCGAACATCTGGACGACAAAAAGGTCCGTATCCTGGACGCCACCGTCTTCATGGAAGAAACCGGCGATGGCTTAAAGGTCACGCCCGGCGCGGACGCATACAAAGAAGCACATCTGCCGAACGCGTTTTTTGCGGATTTACTGCAGGATTTCTCTGACCCGGACGCCCTGCACCCGCTGACCGCGCTTCCGCATGACGCATTCGTCGAACAGGCCCGTGCCCTCGGCATCGATGACGGCACGACCGTCGTCATTTACGACCGCGGTCCCGTCGTCGGCGCCTCGTACACCGCTTCCGACTGGGCGTCCCGCCTCTGGTGGCAGTTCCGCCTTTCCGGCCACGACGACGTCTACGTACTCGGCGGCGGCCTACCGAAATGGGAAAAAGAAGGGAAACCGCTCACGAACGAGATTCCGCTTACCACAGCCGGCACGTTTACCGGCACGTACCGTCCGGAGCTTTATGCCAAAGAAAGCGACGTGAAGCAGGCAGTCACGGACAGCTCCATCGTTCTCATGAACTGCCTCTCCGGCGCCGATTTCCGCGGCGAAACGAACAATTACCCGAGAAAGGGGCACATCCCCGGAAGCGTCAACGTCTTTTTCGGCGACCTCGCAACGGACACCGGCGCACTGCCCGGCCAGGAAGCTCTCGAGCAGCAGCTCACAGAGAGCGGGGCGCTGGAGCCGGATAAAAAAGTAATCACTTACTGCGGCGGAGGTGTTGCCGCCACGTGGAACGCCCTCGTCCTCCACGCCCTCGGCAGAGAGAACGTCGCCGTCTACGACGGCTCCATCAACGAATGGTCCGCCGACAAAGAGAACCCGATGACGACGGAAACGTGAAAAAAAGCCCCTCTTCAGGGGCTTTTTTTCATTTTCACGCCATTACGGCATGGCTGCAAGGGTCTCTGTAAACCAGTTCCGGAATCCTTCGGTATCCATATCCACGGTGACGCGGCAGTTCGGCTTTCCCGGAACTTCCATCGTCATGCCGCGTGCGGCTCCTTCCGTGACGACTTCCACCCGCTTTTCAACCGTCGTAAATAGATCCGGTCTGTCGGTAAAGGCAACGGCGCACGAGTCATGCATCGCAACACCCGCTGTCATGTCACCGTCTCCGTAATGCCGGAACGTGGAATCGAACATAGCTGCTGCTTTTGAACGGCTTTTATATGTAAGGAGATCCTCTTCCGTAATCAGCGCGGTTTCCGTTACGTCGAGACCGACCATGACGAGCGGGGCACCGGAAGCGAACGTCATTTTCGCTGCGTGGGGGTCGGCCCAGATGTTGAATTCAGCTGCGCTTGTGACGTTGCCGCCGGAGAGGCTTCCGCCCATAAGGACGACGGCGTCGAGCCGGTCGATGACTTCGGGGTAGAGCTTGAATAAAAGGGCGATGTTCGTCAGCGGGCCGATCGGGATCAGGGTGACGTGTCCGCTGGACTTCATGATGATGTCCCTCATGTGTTCGATGGCGTGGCCGGTTTCGACCTCACCCGGCGCTTCGGTAAAGGTCCATCCGTCGAGTCCGCTCACGCCGTGGACGCCGCTGCTGTTGTTCTCACGCGGCGGATAGAGAAGCGGTGCGTCGAGGCCTGCGGCGACGGGCGTATCGGTTCCGAAAAAAGCTTTCAGCCGGCGCGCATTCAAAAGCGTTTTTGCCAGACTGACGTTGCCGTGCACGACGCTCAGCAGCTTCACGTCGAGCGCCGGGCGGAACAGCGCCAGGCCGATCGCCGCTGCATCATCAATACCGGGATCCGTGTCGATAATAATCGGTTTACTCATGGAAATCTCCCCCTTTTTCTTACAGTGTAGCGCATTTCTGCGGGGCGGAAAAGGAGCGCACAGGGGCGGATTGGGAAACGGACGTTTTTCAGATGAAGCGGACCTTCTGCTGAAGCTGTGAACGTTTCAGCTGGAGAAGTGGTGCATATTTAACGAAGTGAACGTCCGTGCCTTCGTTACGGACGTCGGATCATCCGCTGCGGACGTTCCGCACGGAGTTATGATACATTCCCCTCTCCGTAGTGAACGTTTTTTCAAACGGCCCCTGACTTGAACGAAACGTTATTCTGCGCCGTCATCCACAACGAGAATGCTGGATTCCACTGCTGGAAAATAATAATCGTCATGATCATCCAGTTCATTATGGACCTGGGCGCTTATCTCATAATCGACGTAGGCCGGGACAGGGGCATCTTCTGCTGCCAGTTCTTCTATTTCTTCGCCGCTTATGGATTCATTTTCCATCGTGATAATGTCGAGGCCATCTGTGCGCGAAACCGCAATTTGTTTTTCGTCGCCGTCATAATCTAAACGCTCTTGTTCTGCGTAGGACGAATAGGCATCACTCACATTTACAATAAAATGATCCTCATTGATGGATACAAGTCTCCCCTCCACATAGTCGTCCACCTGCACCTGGCTGCTCTCTTCCTGGCATCCGGCTAATACCATCGTGATAACGATTGCAGTGAATAGAAAATAGGACTTCATGGCAATACCCTCCTTTCTTTAAAGGGTATCACGAAAAACCATATATCTGGAAACACGTGCATAAGAAAGGAACATGTCAGTTGACTATGCTCCATACAAAAAGCGCCCCGCTGAACGGGACGCCCTGACTTATGGCTGACTCATTTTGTTGACTTGATCTCTGGAAAATGGACCGGCGACCGGGAATTCAAACCACTGCCCCTGATACGCTTTGACCATGCAGACAATCCACACGATCAGTGCGACCGGTGACAGAAGGGCTCCGAGCAGCCATCCGATGATCGGGATAAAGCCGAGGACGGTGCTCAATACGAGAAACGCGACAGAAAGAACGATCGACTGCATCGCATGGAAACGCACAAACTTGTTGTCTTTCTCCATAAAGAGAAAAATCAGGCCGGTAATAAACCCTAACACGTAGCTGAGCGTAGCGGCTGCATTCTGGGACAAACCTGAACTGCTTGTCTGCGGCGACTGCTTTTCTGACACGACGCATCCCTCCATAAAGGCATAGTCCAACAGGTTCACCTTCACTATAGCATGATCGGACGCTTTTTTAATCTGAATTTTCAGATTTTATGTAAAAACACGCCGGAAGTCCAGTATTTCCGGAATAAAAAGGTAGTTTATGCATAGAGAAAGAACGCTCCCGAAGGAACGTCCTTTTCCCTGCATTAGACGAAAACATCAATGCTGCCGCCAAGATACGGCTGCGCCTGCTGTTCCATCTGCTGACGCTGCAGAAGAGCCTGCTCGTGCTGCTTCTCCTGCTGGTCATTTCTGGCGTGGGCTGTATCTCCCATCGTCTCCACGGTCGAGCGCTGCTGCACCGTTTCCGCGGCATCTTCCACCCGGCCATACTGCTGCATGATCTCGGTGGCCTGATGATTCGTCTGTACCTGGCTTGCCGCCATTGACATACGGTTGACATCCATGGGATACGCCTCCTTTCCACGGGATGAGCTCCCTTATCGATATCTTACAAAAGCCTCAGAAAAGAAGCAAGCACCTACTTCTCCAGAACTATGAGAAAATCTATGAAAACACCCAGAAACGTTTTACATATCCTGCTCCCGGCAATAGTCCTCCCAGCACGCATTATTCGAGGAGGAATTTTTCATGAAAAAAACACTACAGATTTCCGCACTATCCACCGTTCTTGCAGCCGGCGTACTGGCAGGCTGCGGCGGCGGAGAAAACGACGGCACCGGAAACACAGGCAATGATCCTGCCACAAACGATACAACGAACGTAGAAAACGACCCGGCAGCCGGCGCAGATGATGATGACGACGATGACGACATGATGAATGACGACGATGACGATGACGATGACGACGACATGATGAATGACGATGATGACGATGACGACGATGATATGTAATACTTCTTCCACTGCGCCACGGCGCAGTGGTTTTTTATGCAGAAAGCCTGATCCGCGTCGAATCAGGCTTTCTGCATTTATTCATTTTCGAGCAGTTTTACGTATTCATAAAAACTCGATACGTTGTGCTGCGTGTAGTCGTTTCGGATTTCTGCATCCTGTGTACTCGCCTGAAAAGCGCCCATCAATAGATGCGAGGGTTCATAGTACAGGACGGACACCGGCGTAAACTGCAGCTTCATCTGGAAGGCGATGCCTTTTGCCGCTGCTTTCCGGTATGTTTCCGAACGGTCTGCTTCGCCTGCGCGGCGTGCGGTCTGCACCGCTGCACACAGCCCTTCGGAGCGGCATGCGACCGGCGTGGAGCGCGGAGCGCCTTTCATTTCATACGAGCCTTCCCATTCGGGATCGTCGGTTTCCCCGCGCTGGGCCTGGACGATGGCGTCGGCGATGAAGAAGGAGTGCGATTTGTAGTCGTCATTCGGACGCAGCTGGTCGAGTTCGTTTAAGGCATACAGGAGCCAGTGGTCGTGGGCGATAGTATCATATGTTTCATTTTTGTCGCGGTCATGGATCAGGTAGGCGGCTTCTTTTTCGGCCGTGTCGAGCCAGCGTTCGTCGGCTTCGAGCTGATACAGGCGCACGAGGGACAGGATGGCTTCCCCAGAGTAATAGTGGGAGGTGAAGCCGGTGTCTTTTTTGTCCGGCAGCGTCTGTTTATGTAGTTTCAGGCGGCCGTGGGTTTCTGCCATGTCGTGCATCCATTTGGCGAGTCCGCGCATGATCGGCAGGTCGTCGTGATCGCCGGTGACTTCGGCGTATTTAACGAGCGCGATCAGTGCCAGTCCGTTTCCGCCCAGCTTTACAGCCTTTTTCTCAACGGCCATGTACGTATCGTTTTCCTGTTTCATCTGCTGGACGAGGTAGCGCCTGGCTTTCTGGATCGGCGGGAGAAGGCCTGCATCCGGGAGCGTTTCGTGCATCTGAAGCATGGAAAACAACGTTCCGGCATGGCGGAGCAGGTTGTATTTCGGGTGGCGGTAGCCGGTGTGCGGATCGTAGGAGTACAAAAAACGTCCCTGGAAGGACACCGCGTGCTGAAAATATCCTTCGGAAGCAAGCGTCATCGCCCGCATCAGTTCTGCTTTTTCGGCAACGCGTCCGATTTCCTGTCCGCGCTCCACACGCTGAATGCCGGTGTCGTCCACGTAGTACGAAACGGTTTCAAACCGGTAGACATCCAGCCATTCCTCGGTGAGGAAAAGCTCGACCGCTTTCTCATACGCTTCGTTCCCGCGGCGTGACGCGGCTTCCAGTACGCGTTCCGGCTGCAGCTTTCCGTCTTCCGTGACCATGCCCCAGGCAGCGACTTCCTCGGGTAAAAAAGCGAGCGGGCTGTCTTCTTCGCCGAAAAGCAGGCCGTATTTCCTCGGCGGCAGCGCCAGGCGAACTCTCCGCGCGTGCTGCCAGCTCACACCGGCGGCTGCTTCCGGCGCGCCGGCGATGTCGATTTTGTAGGAGGGGGCTTCCGGATTTCCGTGCGCCTCCCAGAGCTTATCCGCCGCTTCCGCTGCCGTTTCTCCGCGTGCGAAAAAGACCGGCGCGCGGCGGGAGTGGCCGCCTTCCGTTAAGAAGACGCCGCCCGGCGCTTTTCCGGTTTCCGGCAGAGAGGCTTTGCTGCCGCTCCGCTTCTGCCACACCCATTCAATGAGCTTTTCTACGTCTGTTACTGTGTTGTGTACGATTGGAAAGCCTCCTCCATTTCAGCACGCAGCTTTGTCAGACGCGGAGCCAGTGTCGTCCGGGTCTGTTCCTGTGCCTCCTGATGGTCTTTCTTTTCGTACGCCTCTACGAGCTGTGCTAAGGCCTGCTGCACGTCATCCGATGCGGTGATGACACCGGAGAGATCGAGAATTTCCTGATCCAGCGGCTGCAGCGCTTCCTGTACCGCGGTAAATCCGCTCAGAAGATCCTCCACCAGATAAAACGTGTCGTTTAATTCTCCTTCCGCCAGCTGATGCTGAATGTGCCCCGCCGCGTCTTCCAGCGTGCGGACCAGGCTCAGGCTCTGTGTCATTACGGGAATCTGTTTTTCCATCGTCGGCCACCTCATTTCGTCAATTTCTTTCCATTGTACCCTATTCCCCATCCGCCTTCCGTCAAACGCGTGAAAATGTGCGTTCTATTCCATCATCGATTGTTTTATATTTTATCCTGAATAATTTCATTATTTTTGAAATAACAGGTTTGAAATGACGGAAAGCGGCTATGGAAGTACTATCAAATACCATAGGAGGTTTTTGAAATGAATGATCTCGGTACGCAGTTTCAGGTGCTTTTAAGCGATCTGATCGGTGCACTCGCAAACGTGGTCGCAGCGCTTCTCCTCCTCCTTCTGGCATGGATTGTCGCTCTTGTGGCGAAAAGTATCATCAGCAAAGGGTTAAAAAAGATCGGGGCACACAAAGGCCTGGCAAAAACACCGCTTATCCGTGATGAACAGCAGGGTGCCGCCATTTTGGAAACAGCCGCTAAAGTTGTTTACTTCCTCGTTTTTATTCTGTTTCTGCCGGCGATTCTCGACGCATTAAATATGGAATCAGTATCCGGACCGATTGCGAACATGACGGAAACCTTCCTCGCTTTTCTGCCGAACATTTTTGCCGCAGCGATCATCCTCTTTATTGGTATATTCATCGCCCGCCTTGTGAAAGACCTTATCTTCCGCCTTCTCGAAAGCATGAAAGTGGATCACTGGTTCAACAAATGGACCCGGTTTGAAGGCCCCTCCCAGACAAAGCTATCCTCGATCCTGGCAAACATTGTTTTCATTCTCCTGTTGATTCCGATTATTACCGTAGCGCTTGAAACGTTAAATATTCAAATGATTTCGCAGCCGATCACCGATATTTTCGACCGGATTCTGGCGATCATTCCGAACATTTTTGTCGCGATCATTCTCATTCTCGCCGGTTATTTCATCGCCCGTTTTGTCGGCGACCTGCTCGTGAACCTGCTGCAGCGTACCGGTGTTGATAACGTGTACAGCTTTTTTGACATAAATGGCCCATCCTCGTCTTCCTTTAAAGTGTCGGCGATTCTCGGGCAGCTCGTAAAAATCGTGATTATTCTGTTCTTTACCATCGAAGCACTGAACGTCCTCCAGCTCGATGTGCTGAACAGCATCGGAAATGCCGTTCTGTCGTACCTCCCGCTTTTAGTCAGTGCGCTCGTCATTCTGCTTCTCGGACTGTTTGCCGGCCACTACCTCGGCGCCATCGTGAAGCGGTATTCCGGGAGCGGCTTCTATGCCGGTCTGGTAAAGTATACGATCATTGTATTTGCCGCGTTTATGACATTTGATCAGCTTCAGTTTGCCACCACCATTGTGAATATGGCGTTCCTTCTCATTCTCGGTGCGGTCGCGGTTGCTTTCGCAGTCGCCTTTGGCATCGGCGGACGGGACTATGCGAAAACGAAGCTTGCGGAGCTCGAGCGAAAGATGAAAAAGGAAAAGGCCAAGCCCGCCGATCCTTCGGCAGGGCCTGCAGCTCCAGGAGCAGACGTAACAGACCACGGACCACCGGAAGATCCGAACACTCCGTAAGACAAAGAAAAACCAGCATGGCCGGATCCTGAGTCGATTCCGGTCATGCTGGTTTTTTTGTATGGGGCGGACGTCAATTTAATAAAAAAGCCATGAAGTCGATTTCTCCATGGAGGAATGTGCGCATGCAGCAGTCCGGTGTATTATGTAGCTGCAGCAGGTATTATCCGTTTTTTACTAGTTTGACAGCGTACTGCGGATAGCGGGCTGTATAGTTGGCATGGGCCTCTTCGGCAAAACGGCGGTCCGGAAAGCTGATTTCATCGACTTCCTCCCGGGTTACAGCATGCCGGAACGACTGAACGGCGCCTTCACGGTTAAGCATCATTAATACATACTGCTCCTTCAAGATAAATCATCCTTTCCTGGAAACCAGAAATTCCCGGAGCCCATACGGCCACAGGTATCTATCACTTACCCGGATAATGAATATATGAAACACTCCTTTAGGCTGGTCAAAGCAAAAGAGCAGGGAGACCGCGGGCTGGAAGACGCCCGCCTCTGAGCAAGTCCGAAAGCCGGTTCTGGCAGAGGGGCAGCGGGGTGTGCTGCCGGTGGATGATGGCCGGTGTGGAAGTGGGAATCTGCCGGTGCGTTGTGGGAATCCAGGCAGGAGAAGTGGGAATTTCGGTGCCGGTAGTTGGACTTTTCATCAGGTTTGGGAATCGGTACCCGAGTTGTCGGAATGGCAGCGGGAGTTATGGGACCGGGAGTTATGGGACCGGGAGCCGCCGTTATAGGACTCACCCCCGGCGAAGTGAGACTCCGCCGAAAACCAAACCCCAGACAACCGCTGCGGCCGAAAACGCCGCAGCCATCTGCTTTCGAACGGGGAACAGTTTGAGGCCGAGGGGCAGCGGGCTGTGCTGCCGGTGGATGATGGCCGGTGTGGAAGTGGGAATCTGCCGGTGCGTTGTGGGAATCCATGCAGGAGAAGTGGGAATATGAGTACCGGAAGTTGGACTTTTCGTCCTGTATGGGAATGGTGACGGAAGTTGTCGGAATGGCAGCGGCAGTTATGGGACCGGGAGCCGCCGTTATGAGACTCACCCCCGGCGAAGTGAGACTCCGCCGGAACGAACGACCTCTTCCCAATAACCGCTGCGCCCCACCCCAGCCGCACAAAAAAAAACTGCGGCAAGGGGGCCGCAGTTTTCGTAAGCTGTTACTTAAATATTAACCGTTACGTCGCCTTCTTCACGAAGCTGCTCGACGAGTTCCTGTGTTGCTTCGCTTTCTTTCTGGCCGCGGATCTGCTCTTCCAGATCACCGCGGATTTCGTCGAGTTCAGGGATTTCAGAGCCTTCCGGCGCTTCGCCGCCCTGCTCTTCCATCATTGCTTCCTGCTGTGCAACGAGTTCTTCATACTGCTGCTCAACTTCTTCATCCGTGACTTCAATATCACCGGAAGCCTCTTCGATCAGCTTATCGATCTTCACCTGCATCTCAACTTGATTCATCACTTCTTCTTCCGGCGTGCCCTGCTCAACGATGGCATTTACAAGCTCATCGCCGGATTCAAGACCGCTCTGCTCTGCAAGCTCATCCAGTGTATTCTGGATGTCCTCTTCCGACGCTTCCAGATCCCGGTTTTCCGCTTCCTGTACAAGAAGCTCCGTGCCGATCAGCGTGTCCGCCACCTGCTGCTTCAGCTGGTCCTGGTCGACTTCCTGACCCATCATCATGGACTGCTGCGCCATCTGCATAAACTGGCCTTCGTACGCTGTTTCAAACTCTTCCGCTGTAATCTCTTCGGAATTTACTTCCGCGACAACGTCCGGAATATCTTCTAGATCCGGCTCAGGCATTTCCTGGTCGCCGCCCATGGCGTCATCCATCGAAGTTTCGTCGTCTCCCGCTTCACCTTCGCCTTCACCGTCTGCGGCAGGATCTTCTCCGTCCGCATCCGGATCCGCGTCTTCTGCTTCAGGATCTTCTACATTATCCGAAGCGCCTTCCGCGTCCGGCTCGTTTCCTTCACTGTCTGCATCTTCATTTACTTCAGTGTTATTCGTGTCAGCGCCGTTTTCCGCGCCGTTATTTCCTTCAGTGTTGTCACCGCCGCACGCTGCGAGAAATGCTGCGCTTAGTCCCAGTACGGCTGTCAGTGTTTTTACTTTTTTCATTAGTGTAACCACCCCTTCATCGAATCTGTGATTATTCTAACATGTACATACTATTTGTAAACACAACCACGCCTGTCCCCGCGCGCCTTCTCCGACTTTCTGCCCCAATGTCAAAAACAAAACACCGCCGGAATACGCTTCCAGCGGTGTTGTTGAGAAAATGTGTAACATGCTATGAATCAGGCCTCGTCCTCCATCTCCAGCTCCTCATCATCCCGGAACTCAATATCAATGTCCAGTTCCTGGTAATCATCCTCCAGACCAAACGCCTCCAGAACCGCCTGCTGCAGCTCCTCCTCCGAAGTCTCCGGCGTCACATCAAGCTCCGGCAGCACCAGCTGCATCTCATCCAGCGCATCCTGCCCCGAAAGATCAATCGACTCCCCGCCGCGCGAATCCTCAATCTCCGCCTCCGGCTCGCCGCCGTTATACTCATAATCGGCATCATAACTGCCATCCTCATACTCCGCCTCGACCTGCACTTCATCAAAATCGAGATCCTCAAACCAGTCCTGCGTATCCGTCTCCTCTTCCTCCAGCGGCTGCTCGCTGTCCTCCAGCGCCTCATTCTCCTCCTCCGGATTCACCTCTTCCGACGTCGTCACATCATCCTCCTGCACCTCCGTCGTATCCTCCGTACCCTCATTCTCGACCGGCTCCACATTCTCCGAGCCACAGGCCCCGAGGAAAACGACGCTCGTTAGCAGCATATATTTTTTCATCATTATCTGCCTCCTTTATTATCTGCCTTTTCTATTCCCTGTCTCCCGCTCCGAAAACGTCCACCCGGCAGGAACAGTCGTCCGCACTGAATAAATATTCGGTATTATTTTTATTTAATACGTATTTTTATGAATTCATTATTGATTTTTATGCATTTACTTGCTATATTTATTCACAGACGTTACTCAGGAGGGACACACTATGACGACAGAAGCAAACACACAGACAACGGTAAACGAGGAGAGCTCGCTTCTCCGCTTTTTTATTCCATCTCTCATCGGGATCGCGCTGTTTCTTATCCCGCTGCCGTATAATGATACAATCACGATCGGTGTGGGTATTCTCGCTGAATCGCTGCAGACATCGCTTGCGGATGTTATTCCTGCATTTATGACGGCGGTGATTATCCTCTCCGCAGCCGGAGCGGTGTACACGAAAGCAATCTCTCCCGCCTTCGTCGAGAAATCGGCTCCGTTAAAAGGGCTGTTTGACATTTCGGTTTTCTGGACAACGGTTCGGATCATCGGCGCCGTTTTCGCCGTCATGGTATTGACGGGAGCGGGCCCGGAGGTCATTACGGCGTCGTTTACAGGAGGGACGGTACTGTTTGACCTCGTGCCGGTATTGATGGCGTGGTTTTTGTTCGCGGCGCTTCTCATGCCGTTCCTGCTTTCGTTCGGCCTCATGGACTTCATCGGCACGATGCTCCGCGGCGTGATGCAGCCGGTATTCAAGCTGCCGGGACGCTCGGCGATCGATGCGTCGGCGTCGTGGATGGGTGCAGGCCCGGTCGGCGTGTTGATTACGACGCAGCAGTTTGAGCAGGGCTACTACACGAAGCGGGAATCGTCCGTGATTGCGACGAATTTCTCGATCGCGTCGATTGCGTTCAGCCTCGTCATTATCGGGTTCGTTGATTTAGGGGCGTACTTCGTGCCGTTTTATGCAACAGTATCCCTTGCGGTGTTTGTCGCTGCGGTCATCCTGCCGCGCATTCCGCCGCTTTCCAGGAAGAAAGACGAGTACCACGCACCGGTCGGCAAACAGATCGAAGAGGCGCCGCCGCAGAACGGATCGGCGTTTGCCCACGGCATTCAGGTCGCTTCGCAGAAAGCCGCCTCTGCAGGCAGCTTCGGCGGTGTATTCAAGAAAGGGCTCGTCAACGTTGCGGACATGTGGGTCGGCCTCATTCCGATCGTCATGGCGCTCGGTACGACGGCACTTATTCTCGCCGAGTTCACGCCGATCTTCACGTGGCTGTCCATGCCGCTCGTGCCGGTGCTGCAGGCGATGCAGATTCCGGAAGCGCAGGCCGCGGCTCCGGCGATGATCGTCGGCTTCGCTGACATGTTCCTCCCGGCCGTGCTTGCAAGCGGCATCGAGAGCGAACTGACGCGGTTCATCATCGCAGGCGTATCGATCACGCAGCTGATTTACATGTCGGAGATCGGGGTGCTGATTCTGCGCTCGAAGATTCCGCTCAACTTTCTGGAGCTGCTCGTCATCTTCATTCAGCGCACGGTCGTCACGCTGCCGATCATTACGATCGCCGCGCACCTGCTTTTTTAATACGATCTGCCAGGCTGGAGCCGAGCGCTTCAGCCTGTCTTTATGGAACACCGGGTGTCTCCCCGTGAAGAGGCGTGATACAATAGCGGAAGATTTGTTTTGAACAGGAGGATGCTGGTATGACAAGCAATGTGGAGTCATTAATGAGCCGGATGAGTGAGCGGCTCGCGCCGAGTATGGCGAAGGATCACCCGAACCTGCCGGTGATTAAGGAGGAAGGCTGCTACTACTATGGTGCAGACGGGCGCACGTACCTCGATTTTACGTCGGGGATTGCGGTGACGAACACGGGGCACCGCCACCCGCGTGTCGTCGGAGCGATTAAAAAAGGGGCGGATCTATTAACGCACGGACCGTCCGGCGTCATTATGTACGAGTCGATTTTAAGTCTCGCCGATAAACTCGCGGAGATTATGCCGGGCTCGATCGACTGCTTTTTCTTCGGAAACAGCGGCACGGAGGCAGTGGAAGGCGCACTGAAGCTCGCAAAGCACGTCACCGGCCGCCCGGCGGCGGTGTCGTTTATCGGCGGCTTCCACGGCCGCACGTACGGCGCGATGGGTGTAAGCACATCGAAAAGCAAATACCGCTACCGCCAGCAGCCACAGATGAACGCCTTTCAGGTACCGTATGCAGACCCGGCGCTGACCGAAGCGGAAAACATCGCCGTCCTCGATAAAGAGCTCGACCGCGTGTTTTCGCATCAGGTCATGCCGGAGGAAGTCGCGTGCATGATTCTCGAGCCGATTTTAGGCGAAGGCGGCTATATCGTGCCGCCGGCCGGCTGGGTGAAGCGGATCCGCGAGCACTGCGACAAGCACGGCATTCTGCTCATTTTTGATGAAGTGCAGACCGGCTTCGGACGCACCGGAAACTGGTTCGCTGCAGACGGCTTCGGCGTCGAGCCGGACATCATCGCAGCCGCAAAAGGCATCGCCTCCGGACTGCCGCTCGGAGTCACCGCGGCATCGAAGGAACTGATGCAGCAGTGGCCGCTCGGCGCGCACGCCACCACGTTCGGCGGCAATCCGATGGCCTGTGAGGCGGCGAACGCCACGATCGACGTGCTGCGCGACGAAGACCTGCTCGAAAACGCGGAGAAAATGGGCAGCTACGCGCGGGAGAAACTGGAAGCGATGCAGAAGCAGCACGACGTCATCGGCGCCATCCGCGGCAAAGGCCTGATGATCGGCATTGAGATCATCAATCCGGAAACCGGCGAAGCCGACGGCGGCGGACTGATGGAAATTCTCGACCTCGCCCTCGACGAAGGGGTGCTCTTCTACTTCTGTGGCAACAAAACCGAAGTTATGCGCATGATCCCGCCGCTCATCGTCACCAAAGACCAGATTGACGACGGCCTCGCCAAACTCGAGCGCGCCATCGAGCGGTACAAAGCAGCTGGAAAATAAACGAAACCAAGCCGGAGAGCGCAGGAAGCGCCTCCGGCTTTCAGATTGTAGATAACTTCGGTTTTTATCCATACTTATTGGAGCACTTCTCCGCTGTCCGGCAGAAGCTTGCCGTGGGGCTTGCCTTCAGCTATTTCTCCGGGCTTATGCCCGGAGAAAGGATCTTCAGACTGCGCTTAATCCCACCGGCGTCCCTGCCGACGCTCCGAAGATATGTAACTCAGAGGTAAGAATCCACGGTTATTAATAAAAACAGCAGGATAGCCGGCTGAACTGTCCAACAGAAAGTTCCAGTAGAAACGGGCTTTTCCTATGCACAAGCTGTTTCACCAGCTATTTTCGTTGGTCCTTCTGCCGAAACCGAAGGCCACAGGCTCCGGGTGAAGCCGCCGGGCAGTTCTCTTGTGTCCAGCTGAACGTGCAGGCAGATGCATTGCTATTCACTCTTTATTACTTTGTATACAGCTTGAAAGCCGGAGAGCGTGGAATACGCCTCCGGCTTTCTCATGGAAAACAAAAAAGACCCCGCCGGAGCGGAGTCTTTTTGAATCAAGCTTACTGCTTTTCTACGTTAGCAGCCTGTGGGCCACGCTGGCCTTGCTCGATGTCGAAGTTTACAGTCTGGCCTTCGTCAAGAGTCTTGAAGCCTTCGCCCTGGATAGCGGAGAAGTGAACGAATACGTCGTCCTGTCCTTCAACCTCGATGAAACCGAAACCTTTTTCTGCGTTAAACCATTTTACTGTACCTTGTGTCATACAATATTCCTCCTGTTGCGGATGTTGTCCGCGTTGTATTGCTTGTTGAGCTCTTCATTTATAAATCCAGAGGAATATTCTTTGAAACATTTCTCTTTCATGCATATCCGAACGTCAATTCGCTTTCTTTAGTATAACCCGTGTACCTGAAAAAAGATACCCCTAAATTGAAATTCATTAAAAAAGAAAATAACCAGCCGCAATAAGACTCCCGATCACGATCAGCAGCCCGGGCCAGCTGAAGCTGCCGGTCAGCTCCGTCAGGCTTCCGAGCTTCGACCGCTCCCCGGCGTCCTTCGCCGTACCCGTCGGATTGTTATTCCACTCTTTTTGACGCATCTTCTCCCGTTCCCTTTTGGGATCAGCCATGGAACCCCTCCTCTTTGGTCATAGACTACCATATGACAATGCAGGAAACCAGGCAGGATCGCAATTGGTTTGTTTCAGGCAGACAGCTGCAGCGGCCCAGTGAAGGAACGTCCGCTTCTGACAAGAGAATGTATCATAACTCATGGCTGTACGTTCGTAAGGAAGGGGTCAACGTCCGTAACTCAGGCCCGGACGTCCACTTCGTCAATAGTGTACCAGTTCTCCCCTCAAAACGTTCACAACTCTACAAAAAGGTTCACTACTCCTGAGAAAGGTCCGTTTGAAATGCAAACTCAATAGACACCACCGATACCGGGCGGTCCTGCTCAGAATGGGTTTCGGCTCTCTTCATTTCAAAAAGCACAAAAAAGACCCCGCCGGAGCGGAGTCTTTTTTGAATCAAGCTTACTGCTTTTCTACGTTAGCAGCTTGTGGGCCACGCTGGCCTTGCTCGATTTCGAAGTTTACAGTCTGGCCTTCGTCGAGTGTCTTGAAGCCTTCGCCCTGGATAGCGGAGAAGTGAACGAATACGTCGTCCTGTCCTTCAACCTCGATGAAACCGAAACCTTTTTCTGCGTTAAACCATTTTACTGTACCTTGTGTCATACAATATTCCTCCTGTTGCGGATGTTGTCCGCGTTGTATTGCTTGTTGAGCTCTTCATTTATAAATCCAGAGGAACATTCTTTGAAACATTTCTCTTTCATGCATATCCGAACGTCAATTCGCTTTCACCAGTATAACCCGTGTGATTGAAAAAAGATACCCCTTAGCCAAAATTCTTTTTTTGTTTCTGCTGAGCCTTCGAACGCAAAGAGTTCAGGTGCAGATTATTCACTTAGTAAATCCGCTAAAGGAATCGCCTTCTTTTCCTGGGGGTGGAGCCGGCGGTATTCTCTGATCGCTTCTGTCAATTTAGTCACATCGCGAAAGTAGTCATTAATGAACGCGGCCGACTTGGCATGCGGATATTTCAGCTGTGACTTCACGTAGTCACTCGGCTTTCCGTAACGCCCGGCTTTGTTCTGGTAATCATCATATTTTCCTTCTGCAATGATAATAAGCATTTCAATTTCTGGTTTCGTCACGACGTTGACGATCTCCACCTTATGCTCATTCACTTTGGATAGTTTGAATTTTTCTTTGTTGGAATCCACGACTCGATAGACGGTCATCTTATCGGGCATTGCTTTATTTAGGTGACGCTTCTCAAACGATTTGGCACTTCTGATTTTCAGCGCCCGCTCTTCCAGCAGCTGCTCTTTCGTGCAGAACAGCAGTCCGGCATCTAAAAGTTTATTCATGATCTGTTGTTCTGCGTTCCCCTCACACAGAATAGCGTAAAAGGAAGACACTATACGGTTTCTTCCACTTTCGACTGAATGTTTTTCACTAAATCTCGTTTCAGTTCCATATACCGTGAATAGGACGGGGCCGTTCCTTCCAAACGGTTGGACAAAAACAAGTCGCTTTTCTTCATGTCATTCCGGACGTTTTCGCTGCTGAAACTGCCTACGGTAATGCCTTCTTCGGTCTTCCGTGTGATGTAGATCGTGTCTTTCCGATCCATGGATTCAAGTATCTCCACGTAATGAGTGGAGAAAATGAGCGTTGCACCGAACGCGTTCACTTCCGGATCTGCGAAAAAATGAAGCAGAATTTCCACGATCGCCTTATGGAAATGGTTCTCTATTTCGTCTACGATAAAATATCCGCCGGATTGAAGTGCCAGGTAGCCGTACCCTAAAAAGTTCAGCCCTTTCACTGTACCTGAAGATAAGTACAGCTGCTGATCTTCTTCCGGAACGGTAATTTCCGGACGGCCGTGAAACTTCATGCAGACATTCCCTTCCTGCTTTGGATCTCTACGGATATACTCAATCGATGGATCCAGAAGCTGCGTAAACTTGGTTGGGATATCTCCAGAAATACCGAGCTCATTATGCTCCGTATAATGCATATGATCGATCGCTTCTGTTTTCGAATGTTTTAACAAGGACGTGAGCATCGTCACGTCGTCCGGAAGAAAGCGCGTATCTTCTTTTGAGCGCTTCATGAGAAGGTCTTTGTCTGTGAACACAAACAATTTTTTGCGCGTATTTCCACGGGAAACGGGCTTCTTACGCAGCTCTTCCTCCTCGAACAACCACTTTTTATCCACCTTTTTCAATTGGGAACGAAGCTCGTAAATGGCGTTATCCTGATAAAACCAGATCGTAAAAACCGTGTTGGCAAGATACCGGTCTGCCTGGATGAACTCCCGTACGGATCTGCCGTTTACAAAAATGTTCGTTACGGTCCGGAGCACTTCAAGCAGCGTCGTTTTCCCGGAAGCATTCACACCGCATACAGCCATCGCTGTTTTCGTATAGATCGATCCGAATAAATGGTTTACTTCATACTCCTCCGTCACCCGGTCCCGGGCGATAAAATCCATATCCACCAGGTGATCTTTGAAAAATGTGTGGCCGTCCACCTGGATGCGTAACAGTTTCATGACCGCACCTCCCTCTGACCTCATCATATCAATTTATGTAGTTATAAACAATATTTATGGTTATAACTACGTGAAATATATTTATTTACGTAGATAATATCTGTTTCGATGCTTATATTTCTATTCAAATGAAAAAAACCTTCCTCAAAAGAGAAAGGCTGAATCACAGTCTTATACGCAGCCGGCCACTCACCGCAGGCCTCACATGGATAACGCCTTTACCTCAACTCATCGTCCAGCGGCACGATCTGCTCATCCAGCACGTGCTGCCACTCCCGCTTCATTTTCTGCGGGTAGGAAAATGGCTTGATTTCCGGGTGTTCCGCCTTGAAGGCATCGTAATCCTTACTTTCAATAATGCTTTTCATATTCGGTATGCTGTCCGTGCCGATTACGTATTGAATCGCCGACGCATGGAGTTCATTAATAGAGACATGCCAATACGTGCTGAAGGCGTGGATGATCGCTTCTTTTTTCTCAGTGAAAAAACGACGTTTCACTGCAAAAATGTCCTCCGCTGCATCGATCTCATCCGCATCAATCGCATTTAAGATACTCCGGTACACCTCTTTGACGAGATCGGCTTTGTTTAATTTCTGCAGCGCTTGTTCTATTTCTTCCCGTACGTCGGGATTATTGGCTTCGTAGGTGCCTAACAGCTGATCGATATATTTTGAATCAATGTCATACAGCTTCGTGTTGGCATCGCTGTAAAAGGACAATCCGGTAAATTCCGGCTCTTCACCGTCATTTTCCCCGCTGTCGAGATCAATCAGCGATCCTTTCACCGTTTCATAGACACCGACCTCTTCTTTTAAGATATCCACCTGTCCCTGCAGGTCCCCGGAATCGTAAATGTCAGTATTGTAATTGTCATACGTGACGAGTGCTTCATACGAATTGTTTAACTCCTGAAATGCCTTAACGTAATCAACGCGGGTTTCCACCGGGGACTGGTCACTTACATCCCCTTTTTCTTCCAAAATCGCAGCGAACTGTTGATGCGCTTTTTTGAACCGTTTTTTTGCTTCATCATAACTCGGGTAAATCAACCCGGATTCTTCTTTCACTTCCGAATACAGCTTCGTTGCGTCTGCCACATGCTGCTCCATCGTATATGGCTTACGGTACGTAACGATCAACCCTTTCGTTTTCTCCGGATACGTCCGGTTTGTACGGGAGAACGCTTGAATGAGCCCCGCGTATTCAAGATTCCGGTCGACAAACAACGTTTGGATCGTCGGTGCATCAAATCCGGTCAACAAGCGGTCGACGACGATGACAAGGTCAATCTGACGCCCGTGCTGCTGAAATTCTGCCCGCTTTCTCGCCAGGCGGTTGTTAATATCTCCGTTGTAGCGCTCCATATCCCGAAGCGACCAGGATGTATGATAATAATCGTTGTACTCATCAATAATGCCCTGCATTTCCTCCTGCTGATCTTTCGCATCTTCTGTATTCTCATCCAGGGAATACGTGATCGCGATTCTTGGGAAGTCAGGATCATCAATTGTGCGCCCTTCACGGATCGGCCGGTCCGAAAACTCCCTCTCCATCCAACTATCCTGCCCGGTCATCCTTTTCATGGCTTTGTAATAGCGTTTAGCCATATCGATAGAGCTCGTTGTTAAAATTGCGGACTTTGTCGGTTTCCCGTTTTTAAAATCAAATTTTGTATAGGCATTGTCCGGCTGCAGTATTTTTCTAATCACCTTATCAATGTGCTCGTCCTCTTCATACATACTGCTCTCAATATACTTCTCTTTCTCTACGCCGGTCATGTTGTCAATCCGCTTATTGATGGCCGCAGGAGACGATTTTCCTTCGGTCTGCTGCAGCTTATGGTAAATCATGTTGTCCAGTGACGTCGGATCGATCGTCGTTTCATGCTCCACCTGAAATCCAAGCACCGAGCCGTCTTCCAGCGCATTTTTTATTGTATACGTATGCAGTACGTCCCCGTATTGATCAAACGTCGTCCGCGCAAGCTGGCCCTTCGCCTGCTTTTTGTTTTCTTCAAAAATAGGTGTTCCGGTAAAGCCAAACCACGTCGAATTAGGAAAGAACGATTTAATCTCTTCCATATTCTCTGCACCAAGCGCACGGTGACATTCATCGACGATAAAAACGATATGCTGCCCCATCAGCTTCTCGTAGCGGTTTGTTCCTTTTTTCTCTTCGCTCTGCTTTGCATATTTCAGCGCGGAGTCAAGCTTCTGCCGCGTGGTAATAATAACGACATTCGAATTAGCATCCGCGAGCAGTGTCTTACTTAATTCTTTGGAGCTTCCTGTACCGACGATCAAACTGTTTGCAGGCGTATTTCCAGATGAAATGCCCGTGTTAAACTCAGACGCAAACTTCGTAAATTCACTCGTCGTCTGGTTGTCTAAATCTTTCCGGTCAACGAGCATGATCGTTCGGTCGATACCGGATTTTTTGGCCAGCAGCTTGGTGGACACAAAGCTCGTCAGCGTTTTTCCTGAGCCGGTCGCATGCCAGACGTAGCCGGATTGATGTTTATTCGCTGAAGTAAACAACGCTTCAATGGCGTGGATCTGATACGGCTGCAGTACCATTAACGCTTTGTTATCCTGATCCTCACTGACGATCGTGTAATTGGCGATCAGCCGGTGGGCGTCGGGAATATTCAGCGCCTGCTTGCAGAATTCGTACAGGTTTTCCACCTTTTTGTTGTCTTTCGTGCGCCAGCTGAACATCAATTTCCGGTGCATGTTTTTTGGCATCGCATTTGCAAAATAGCGCGTTGTCGATTCGTTGGAAACGACAAAAAGCTGAAGTGTCGAGAAAATGTTGTTTCGAAACATGCCTTCTTCTGCATATTTTTTCACTTGATGAAACGCCTGATACACACCGTCTTTCGCTGTTACTTTTTTCAGCTCAATCTGCACGATCGGGAGGCCATTAATAAGCAGCGTAACATCAAACCGCCGGTCCCGTCCTTCGCTCCGGTCGCTCTTTTTTGCAATCTGGTTGACTACCTCATAGCTCGAAATCCCACCGCCAATGTCCTGGTTGGAATACAATACGAGAGAAACCGACCCCAGGCTGCTGTCTTCCCGTTCGATCGTGATTCGGGCGATGCCGTTCTCGCCTTTTAACCATTTCGCCGCATCAAACGGCGTCTGTGTGCGGAAAAGAAGCTCTGTTTTAATAGCTTCAAACTCTTTATCCGTCAGCAGCGTGTCGCCGAGTTCGGACAGGTTGTTTTGCGTAATTTTTTGTCGAAGGTTCTGCCAGAGGTCGGCTTCAGATTTCAGATCAGCACGGAAAGTCCACTGGTTGTGGCCCTCCCCCAGCACCTCGATCAAATGGGATTCAATTTCCGCTTCCGAACGGTGCGATCGGCTCTGTAACATAGGTACCTCCTAAACGAACATTTTCTGTAAGAATCCTCTTTTCGTTTCCTGTAACAGTTCGAGTTCTTTCTCGTGAGCAGCAATAGAATCATCAAGTTTTTTGAAGAACTCGCCGATTTTTTGTTGTTCTTCAACAATAGGAACTCTAAATTTCAGTGTTGAAAAATCACTAAAACTAATACTTTTTCCATCTCGTATACCATAAGTTACTGTTTCTAACCTTTTTATAAAGGAATTGCTAGTAAACACAAATTTCCAAAATAAATATGCATGTGAATCTTCATTTTGAAAACCCAATATTGTATAAGCTGGTGAAGTTATACCTTCTATATTAGAATATGCAAATCCGCCCTGAAAAGATCTTAAATGGATAACAAATTGACCCGGTTGAACACGTTTATAAGTTTTAATAGATTTTTCTTCATACTTTATATCGATGCCTATATCATCTCGCAAAATCATACCTTCTTTCTGTGAAGCAGAAAGTACTGGGAGACCAATGTGATTTTTATCAGAAACACTCTTAAAGATAGAATCCGCTTTAATTTCCTCCCACTCCCCACTAAACCCATCAAACCGAACCTCCGGCACGCGTTCGACATCCTTCGGAAACATTTTCTGCAAAAAGCCTTGTTTTGTTTGTTTAAGTGTGGTTAATTCTTGCTGATGAAGAGCAATGGTTTCGTCTAGATTCTTTAGAAATTGACCAATTTTTCTCTGCTCATTAATATCAGGTAAACCGATATAAAAATCACTTAGAGCCTCTTTATTTATTGTACTAATTGTAGCCCCCCAAGCTCTTTCTTTTTCTCTATGAAATAGCTTTTGAATAACCTGGGCAAAATAATAATTATCAATATCTACTTTATAGCTCTCGAAAATTAATATTGTTCTATCAAAGAAAGCGGGATATTGTGTTACCGCTACTCTTCCTATACTTTTTTCTATACTTCCTTGCAGCGCTACAACAACTTTCCCTTTTTCAACGAACCTACTTTTATGCTCTGCAATTTTACTTATATGCAACTTAGTATCCTTATTTAATTTTAAATCAAAGCCAATATCAGCAACTTGTACAAAAGGTTGCCCATTTTCTTCATCATACCAATCCGGATTTGTATAGGGTTGTGGGAAAGAACCTCTAATAAAATTAGCTACATGTTTCAACTTCTGCTCTTCCCACTCATCACTATAATTATCAAACCTAACTTCTGGCACTCGCTTACTTCCCACGATTAAACACCTCTAACGCTCCCTGAATCCATTCCGCATCTTCCTCACTGTATTGGAGGGAAGAAATATCCTCAAACAAGCTTTTTTCCAGTGCTTGTTTACTCTGTTGAATTTCTTTCATTTCTTTGCCAACTGCCTTCATATCCACAGGTTCTTCTTCCTCAAACGTATCCACGTATCTTGGAATATTTAAGTTATAGTCGTTCTCCTTGATTTCCTCAAACATCGCAAGATGCGCGTACTTATCGACATTTTCACGTTTATTGTACGTAGCGACGATTTTCTTTATATTCTCTTTCGATAACTTATTCTGGTTCTTCCCCTTGATAAATTCCCGACTGGCATCGATAAACAGGACATCACGTGTGCTTCGGTTCTTCTTCAAAATCAAAACAGTGGTTGGAATTGATGTCCCAAAGAATAGGTTTGGTGGCATGCCTATGACTGCATAAATGCTACCATCTTCCAATAGCTTTTTACGGATTACGCCTTCTGCGGCTCCTCTGAACAGAATCCCGTGCGGCAGAACAATGGCCATCGTGCCGGTTTCTTTTAAATGATAATAGCCGTGAAGCACAAAGGCAAAGTCTGCTTTCGACTTTGGAGCCAGTTTCCCGTAGCGGTTAAACCGTGAGTCATCGAGGAACGTATCGTCCGCCGACCATTTCGCGGAGTAAGGCGGATTCATAACGACAGAATCAAACGTATACGGCTCATCCGTTGGCCAGTCTTTGTTCAATGTATCTCCGTTACGCACACGCATTTCTTCCGGATCCACACCGTGCAGGATCAGGTTCATTTTCGCGAGGTTAAACGTCGTTGTATTCAGCTCCTGGCCGTGGTACTTTACCTTGTCCGGGTGATGAAGATAGTTCCTCACATTCAGCATCAAGGACCCGGATCCCATTGTCGGGTCAAACACACTGAACCACTTCTTGTCTTCCTGACCAATCGCCACGATCTGCGACATCATGTCGGATACCATGTGCGGCGTGTAGAATTCCCCCGCCTTTTTTCCGGCTTCCGAGGCAAACTCGCCGATTAGGTACTCGTACGCGTCTCCAATGACATCTCCTTCATAGCCAATGAGGTCAACATCATTCAGCTTCTTTAATACATCCGTTACGGTCACATTGCGCTGCTGATCATCAGAACCGAGCTTTTTCGACTGCAGGTCCACATCATCAAATAAGCCATTAAATGCATCATACTTGGTGGAAAGCTGAATAAATGCTTTGTTCAAATCATTCAGCTGAAAAATATTCTGCTTCGCCTGCTCGGCAAGTACGTTAAACAAATATCGTGGCTCGATATCATACCCTAGTGTGTCAACGACCGTGGCAATCAAATCTTCTTTCGTATCGTCGTCCGCAAGCAGATCCTCATATAATTTCGTCTGTTTCTCCGGTGTGCCGTATGTATCCATATCTTCGTCCGCCAGTTCCACTACTTTAAGAAGAAGCTTGTCGGACAAATATTTATAGAAGATTAACCCCAGCAGGTAGTTTTTATACTCCGAGGCATCCATCTTACTGCGGAGGTTGTCCGCGGCGCTGAATAATTTTTGATTCAATTCTGCTCCCATGTCTATTCCACTCCTGTTACTTCTATTCATTTAACGAAAAACAGCTTTACTGCTGTTTTCGAAAGGATATGTGTCCCTACTTTCATTCTATCAGATTCTTCCCCGCGGCTCCGAATATTTCTAGTCACTGAGCTTGGAGGAATGCTGAATTTCTTAATCGGCTTTTAGTAAGGTTCACTTAACATAAAAAACACTCTCCTTCTGAAGACAGGTACACTTTACTACCTGCCTCCATTAAGAGAGTGTTTTTCTAGTTCTCCAACAAACTCAATATCCTCCCGGCGCTCTGGTTGGACTGGGCGATGATGGACTGGCCGGCCTGCTGGATGACGGAGGCTTTGACCTGGTTCATCATCTGTTCGGCGATGTCGGCATCGCGGATGCGGGATTCGGCTGCGGCGGTCGTTTCTGCTGTTGTTTCCGCCACTTCCTGCATCGCCTCCATCCGGTTCTGCATCGCGCCGAGCGTGGAGCGGTGGCCGCTTACTTCCTGCAGCACTTCATCGATAACGGTAAGCGTCTGCCCGGCGGATTCGTGGCAGTCTACGCAGAACTGGTTCGACAGGCGGAGCAGGTCGTTAAACGACGGGATTTCCAGGTCGACCGACTGACCGGAGGAACCTCCGACCTGATACGTGAAGTCGTTACTTTCAAAACCGGGAACGTGACGGATCCGGTAATCCACTTCGATCTCATAGCTTCGTTCCTCCAGCAGCAGATCCCGGTCATGAAGCGCAATTTTATCGCCGCTGAGTTCGAATTCCTCCCATGCGAGCGGTTCGCCGTCAATCCGGACAGCGATGGCATCGGGGTCCACTTCCGAATACAATGCAGAAATGTCGTTTTCCTCGCAGTCAATGCGCATTTCCATCGGGATCGGCGTGACATCGAGCGGCACGTCGGTGGACTGGTGGTAGAACGCTTCGATCGACGTGCCCTGTTCGTGGAGCGCCTTCGTCACGTCCGGCCGGCTGTCACCAGTGAGTGTCACGAGCCCGTCTTCATCGACGGAGTAGCCGTCCTCCGCGACCGCCTCCCCGTTCCATTCCACGCGGTACACGGTCGCCCCCGGCGGCACGCTCGTCTGGATCGCTTTCTCCTCCAGCGTGAACACTTCAAAGTGACCGTAAAGATCCTCAGCCGTCGGACGGTAGTCGCCGTGGAGTGTCAGGCGCCCGTTTTCCGGATCGAGCGTAAAGCCATGTTCCGCACTGTAGGGCACTTCCTCCCCTTTATACAGCACCTGCGCAGACGACGGCCCGTCTCCACCGAACCCGTAATCGAGCGTCTCTTCCGGTACAGCGAAATGGTAAAAGTCATCCTGCCGCTCTGCGGTGCGGTCCTGATAGACGTACTTCACCCGCACACTGCCATCCTGACCGGCATCCGGACGCGCATCGCCGTAAAGCTCGATCCGGTTGGCCGGCTGGTTATATGTATAGCCGTTTTCCTCCGACGCGTCGTAATTCACTTCCTGCCCGTCGACGAGCACGCGGAACGTCTCCGGCTCCTCGTCCCCGTATGTTTCCGGTGTCCTCGGAAGATTCGCATACACGACGTCCCCCATGCTGCCCGTCCGGAGCTCTTCTATATAATGAACTTCATACGTTTCATCCACATCCGGACGCGCATCCCCGAACAGATCAATCCGGTTCGTTTCTTCATTATACTGAAAGCCGTTCACCTCATCGTAGGCCACACGTTCGCGCTCCCCGCCGGACAATTTATACACAGCGATCGATGACGGATCCGTATCCTCCTCCAGCTTATACTGCGTCGGCGCCTCCCCCAGCGGAATGCCGTACACAAGCTCCGGCTCCGGGTCACTTGCTTTCTGCATATGATACGTCACTTCCAGTATCCGCTCCTCCGACGCATCCGGACGCGCATCCCCGTGCAGGAGCACCTCGCCCGTACCGGCATCATACGTAAAGCCGTTTTCTGCATCGTACGCAAGCGGCTCCTCCCCGAGGTAGCGGACCTCCATGCTCTGCGGTCCGTCCTCCCCGAGATTATACGCATACACATCATCCGCATTCGGCAGCACATACGAGAACGCCTCATCGTCACGCTTCGCATCCTCAAAATACGCCACATCCACCTCCTGCGACGCCCCCGGACGCGCATCCCCGTAGAACGTCATCATCCGCGAATCCGCATCCACATACACCCCGCTCTCCCCGTCCGACGGAACATCCGCAAGCAGCGGCTGCACCACACCGTCCACCGTCACCTCCATGCTCGGTCCATCCGACCCGTCGACATTGTACACCGCCGCTTTCTGAGGCAGAGCCTGTGTGAAAACGTCCTCTGCTCCATCACTCGTCATATAGGAAGCAGCATACGTTACGTCCTCCGCAGCACCGCCGTCCGCAGAAGCCTCTCCATAGAGGGTCACCGTTTTTCCGTCCACGGTATAGCCATCAGTCGTGTCGCCGTAGGGTAATACCGTCGTGTCGTCCCCAACGGTCTTCGTTAGAACGAGAGACGCATCGTCTTCATTCATCCGGTACAGATCCGGGGAGCGGTCCAATGTCAGCTCGTAGCGGGAAGACGGTCCGTCGGCCGCTGTTCCTTCGACCACTGCTTCCGGTGCGCTTATCACTCCCGTATCGGTATTCACATCCACACGGTTCAGCGCGCCGCTTTCATCCACGAAGGCAAACGCTGTATCGTGCTCGCCGGTCGTCACCGGGGAGAAAGAAGCCAACTGCTCGATCGACGCGTCCGGTACGGCGTACGTCTCCACAACGTTCCACGAATCATCGGCCTGCTTCTGCTCCAGCGTCAGCGTCCCGGCGTCAGTCGTAAGCCGCATGTTCCCGTCCTCGCTGAAGGCACCAAACGCCGCGGGATCTGTACCAGCCTCCGCATCGCCGCCTGAAGCAGCGACCTGAAACGCGCCCGTGTCCGCACTACTTTCAAACATGATCGTTTCCCCGTCCGCCTGCCACTTCGGGGTTTGATAAACAACCGGCTCCACGCTCTCTTCGGCTGCTGACGTCGCCTGGTAGTTCAAATCACTGCGTGTCTGATGCGTGGAAATCGTACTGTAGCCTTCCACCCCGGCCTGATAGCTCATCGTCTGCACGGAGTTCAGCTGCCTGACCACGTCCTCTTCCGTCGTTCTCGTCTCAACGGACACCGTTTTCGACGCCGTACGCTCATCGTACACGTATCCCGCAGGCTCCGTGTTTCCAATCAGCTGCTGCGTATTGAACTCCGTATTGTTAATCGTCTCCCGCATGCCGCGGTTCAATTCTTCGATTTCATTCTGAATCTGCGACCGGTCAAACGAATTCAGCGTGTCGTTCGCCGCCTGCGTCGACAGCTCCCGCATCCGCTGCAGATATTCCGTCACCTCATCCATGCCGCCCTCCGCGGTCTGAATCATCGCCATCCCATCCTGAATATTCCGAGACGCCTGCTCCGCCCCGCGGATCTGCGCCCGCATCTTTTCACTGATCGCAAGCCCTGCTGCATCATCCGCCGCCCGGCTGATCCGAAGCCCCGACCCAAGCGCACGCGACGCCTCCTGCACCGCTCCCTGCTGCTTCTTCTGATTCTGCAAAACCCCAAACGGAGCCAACTGTGAAATAATCATCGAATAACCCACCACGCATCCTATGTAATCTGATCCTATTCTCTATATCGGGACTATCCCCCGGGACTTTAACCTCTTCTAGAAAATAATTCAAAATAAATCAGATCCCTTCCAAAAAAGCGGGTAAAACAACAACTAAAACACAAAGAAAAAAGACCCCAGCCGAAGCTGGAGCCTGAAAAGGTAAGAATATTAACCAAGAAGCTGAAGAACCGACTGTGGCTGCTGGTTCGCCTGCGCAAGCATCGACTGGGACGCCTGTGACAGAATGTTCGCACGCGTCATCTCCATCATTTCCTTCGCCATGTCTACGTCACGGATACGGGACTCCGCAGCAGAGAGGTTTTCGGAAGAGTTGTCCAGGTTCGAGATCGTGTGCTCGAGGCGGTTTTGGTTTGCACCAAGCATCGAACGCTCCGCTGAAACTCTTTCGATCGCATCGTTAATAGTGGTGATTGCTTTGTCGGCAGATGCTTGTGAAGAAATATCAATACCCTCTCCCGAAATTACTATTTCGTCATTTAATGATAAAGCATCGTTTGCAGATACTGTTAACAATGAAGAGGATGTATCATTTACATCTACCCAGTTAGTCACTGCTGTTGGATCAGCAGTAGAGGCACCAGCCCCAGTAAGTGCAGTCGCTCCTAAGGCAACAATATTCCCGTTTGAATCTGTAAGTCCAAGCTCCCAGTCACCACCATAAGTGGCGTTATCGGAGATATCCGAAACAGTGTACGTTCCAGAGGCCAGTTCAGTTTCTACGGATACTTTAGCAGTTGCTACTGTTCCACTTGATGAAATTTCAATTTCATCTCCAGGCTTTACTTTCCCATCAAAAGAAAAGCTATCTTGTTCAGTCGCGGCATAAGCGTACCATGACTCACCGCCATCTTCACTAGTAGCAGCCACATTACCATCCGAATCATACATAACATGTGTGACATCAGCCGCATCATTCTCAATATTGGCAGAATCCAACGGTGCTCCAGAATAATTGCTCACATCTCCTACAGTATACGTTCCATCTGTAAGCGATGCTGAAGTATCCTGCGTTATAGTAACTTCTTGAGTAAACGTAGCTCCATCTGCGCCAGCTACCCCTAAAGCATCAGCACTCATATCAGCTATGGATAATTTAATATTCTGGTTGCCATTAGCCCCAATATGGAATTTTCCTTCGAAGTCACCTGTTAATAAATTTTGAGTGTTAAATTCCGTTGTTTCTGCAATTCTTGTAATTTCTGCAGAAAGCTGATCCACTTCCTTCTGAAGCTCTTCACGATCCACTTCGACGTTGGTATCGTTAGCAGACTGAACGGAAAGTTCACGCATACGCTGAAGGATCGAATGAGTCTCATCCAGCGCGCCTTCTGCTGTTTGAATAAGGGAAATACCATCCTGCGCGTTACGGCTTGCCTGGTCAAGACCATTGATCTGCGCGCGCATCTTCTCGGAAATTGCAAGGCCTGCTGCGTCGTCGCCCGCGCGGTTAATACGCAGTCCGGAAGAGAGCTTTTCCATCGAGTTCTGCATCGCGTTCTGGTTGATTCCCATCTGACGGTGCGTGTTCAGTGCTGGAATGTTGTTGTTGATAATCATAAGTAAAACCTCCATGTTGGTTGAGGCACATCCGTGTGCGCTCGTAATTTAGTTTCGCAAAAACAAAGGGACGGTGGACGTGTACTGCTCGATACAGGCATCACCTCCTGTATGGAATAAAAAAGGACGAGCAGAAAATAAGAGACAGTCACGCTGTCTTCCTATTCTCCACTCGTCCTTGAATGGTGATTAACTATTATGCAGTTGGTTCTGATTTCCCTTTACCGGCTTTCATTGCTTCAACGCCGGTTTTACCCATATTGCTTGGCGTCACAAGCTTTTGCTCCTCCAAGACTTCCCCGCGGACAATCGGTACGTGCGGCGGGGCGTCGATGGCCAGACGCAGCTGTCCTTTTTTGTTCTTCAGGACCTTCACCTGAATCTCATTGTTAATTACCACATACTCTCCCGGTTCTCTTCCCAGTACTAACATGCGTATCACTCCTCCTGAGTAATGAAAATGAGACACAAAAAAGATGAGTAAACAGGCTAATACCAAATGAACATCGTCGTGCATCCATAAGTACATAAACCGGCTCACTCATCCTTGAATGATCCCTGTTATGACAACGCGTCTGTCCCCTTCGTCCTGAAAGGAAACGCATTTTTGTTTTGGGCGCTTTCCTGTGTCTGTACCTATTATCGGCAGGGTTTTAGAGTTGTTTAGCACTTTCACGAAAAAATATTAAGTTAATTGAATCAATTTCTTAATGCCTCTTTTTGAACATAAATCAGAGAGACAGCATTTATCTCTTTTCATTTTTAACTTATGCAGGCTATTCTATGATATCATTACCAAAAAATCCCAGTTGGATCTGTAAGTGAAAATAGGAAACAAAAAGTTAACTAGACAAGCGCTTCGTATACGTACTGATCTGCTGGTCTTTTCTAACTATATCCCGTGAACATGTTGCCTAACGAAATGCTGAAGCTTTCTTTTCAATTATTTTTATCAAAATTAGGGAAAGCCATTAAGTAACACGTTTTTTACTAAAATGGGTTTCATCCCCAAAAATATTTGGCTCCCCTAATGCACAAGCTATATAAATTTGCTCTTAAATTAATAGAAAATGTTTCTTATTCTTCTTTTCTCATCACTTCACCACAATTATCACATTTACCTGACATAATTGATTTAGCCCCAATTACACCTTCCAACGATAGGTAAACATACTCTCCACATTTTGTGCAAAACATTATCATTTACCCCCTAAGTTTATTCATAGAAATTAATTGTAATTTTCTTTTGACGGTCATATGTAAGGGCACTAATTATTTAGAATAATATAAAAATATAATGAATATTTAAATTTACTATCATTTTAGAATCCAGAACAATCCCATCTTCCCCATAAGACATTCGCTTACCTACATGATTAATTTCTGAAAACGTCCTAGTATAATATAGTATTAATCTGCTTACAATACAAGAGCGCAAAATAAAGAAAAGACCTCAGCCGAAGCTGAAGCCTTTGTAAAAATACCAATCGAATTATCCAAGTAGCTGCAGTACGGACTGCGGCTGCTGGTTCGCCTGCGCAAGCATCGACTGAGAAGCCTGAGAAAGGATGTTCGCACGAGTCTGCTCCATCATTTCTGCAGCCATGTCTACATCACGGATACGAGATTCCGCAGCAGACAGGTTCTCAGAAGAGTTATCCAGGTTGGAAATTGTGTGCTCGAGACGATTCTGGAATGAACCGAGCTCTGAACGCTGAGCAGAGACTGTCTCAATAGCATCGTTGATGTCAGTGATCGCTGAGTCAGCAGAAGCCTGAGACGATATATCAATACCATTACCAGAAACTTCAATAGTGTCCCCAAAACCAAACTGATCGTTTGCATTGTGCTCTAGTACGGTAGATGTAGTATCTGCTGTATCAACCCAGTTAGTTACTAGGTCAGCACTTGTTGCTGAGTTTCCCGAACCTCCGGCTGGATCAGTAGCACCCAATGCTACAATTTCTCCATTTGCATCTTTAAGGCCGACATCCCAGTTATCACCAAATGTACCGTCATTACTAATATCCGCAATAGAGTAAGTGCCCGCTGAAAGGTCACTATCAGTAATTTCGATATCGCCAACAGCTTCAGTACCACCTTCAGTGACAGTTACTTCTGCTGGAACATTGTTAAATTCAATATCGTTATATCCATTGGTATTGTTATCAGTACCATCATAAGCGTAAAATTGAGTCCCGCCATCACTTACAGCAATGGCTTCCCCTTCAGAATCCACCATGAGATGCGATACGTCAGCAGCAGCTCCACTCCCAACTTCAGCATCGCCTGCTAGATCAGTTCCTTCATAGTCTTCCATTTCAACAACAGAATACGTCCCATCTGTAAACTCTGTTTGATCTGTATCTGTTGTGACAGTGCCGTCCTCGGAGAAAGAAGCAGCTTCATTTCCACCCACGCCAAGCGCAGATGAGCTCATATCATCAATTGCAATTTCCATGTTTTGCCCTTCATTAGCACCAATCTGGAAAGTAGATTCTAGTGTGCCATCTAATAATTCTTGAGTATTAAATTGAGTAGTTTCGGAAATACGATCCAATTCTTCAGAAAGCTGGTCAACTTCTTTCTGAAGCTCTTCACGGTCCACTTCTACGTTTGTATCGTTGGCAGACTGAACGGAAAGTTCACGCATACGCTGCAGAATGGAGTGGGACTCGTCAAGTGCACCTTCTGCTGTCTGAATCATGGAAATACCGTCCTGTGCGTTACGGCTCGCCTGGTCCAGACCATTGATCTGTGCGCGCATCTTCTCGGAGATCGCAAGTCCTGCTGCATCGTCACCGGCGCGGTTAATACGCAGTCCGGAAGAAAGCTTCTCCATGGAGCTCTGCTGTGCATTCTGGTTGGCACCCATCTGACGGTGTGCATTCATTGCTGAAACGTTCGTGTTAATAATCATAAGTAATATCCTCCTTGATAGTTGCTTCCGCTCTCGTCCTTGAGTTCGGAAGGATCTTTTTTCAGTAACGATGTTCCCGTCGGCCGCCGGGCTCATCGCCTGATGTTCCTAGTATCGGAGCATAGGAAGAATTGTTTAGGCTATAGAAGAACTTTTTTCAAAAGAATTTTGTGCAGACAAAAAACCGGAGAAAACGGTTCGCCCGCTTCCTCCGGTTTTTTCGGTTTACCTGACGGCGTCGACCCAGCCGTTGCGGATAATCGTTACCATCGCGTCGGTCCGGTCGTTTGCGCCGAGTTTTTTTAGTAAGTGACTGATGACGGTGCTGACAGTGGATGGGGCGAGATACATGAGCTCTGCGATTTTGCGGTTGTTGTGGCCGTCGAGAATGTGCTGGAGCACCGAGCGCTCGTTTTTCGTGAGCCGGTACTGCACGTCTTCTTCGCGGAGCACGAGCCGCTTGATCGGACGGTCGCGCATTTTCTGCTCATGCAGCTCGCGGACGAGGTCACTGTGAAGCGACTGCTCGAGGTAGACGCCGTAGGATTCAATCGTCTCTAGAACGGCTTCTCCGGAAGTATAGAGCGTGTGTAAGGACAAGATGCCGGCAAGCCCATCGGATAAGTATGGAATAAGTCCCTGACCGGGACGGCCGACGGTGACGGCGACGAGCTTTTTGTCTGGATGCTGCTGGATCATATGTTCCACCCAGTGCAGCACGTCCATCGTGGTTGACTCAATGAGCAGCAATATGTAATCAGCGTTCTGCGTGCCTGCCTGATCTCCGTGCTCAATCGTCACCTTCCGGGAGGCGAATGCCTGCTTGATCCGGCGGTCGGCAGTATCCGACACGTACTGGTGATAATCGAGGACGAGGACCTGATGATTCGGTGTACGAGATGATTCGAGCATGAAAACGGATCCTCCCTGCTTGTAGTCTACCCATAAGAATACACCTTAAGAAAAAAAACGACAAGATTCGATATTCACGATTTTTCGGATAACGGAGGAAAACGCTCCCAAAAACAGTTCAAAAAATGGCCGTTCCTGGTGCATCACACCGGGAAAATCCGTCTATAGACTCCGAACAATAGAGGACCGAAGCACTATTTTTCATTTTTTGGGTTTTCCGTAGTCCATTTTTCTAAAATAGACAGGTCCGACCCTGCGGCCTCCGCATTTTCTTCCTGAATCGCTAAATAAATTTCTTTCCGGTGGATGTCGACATTTCTCGGTGCCTCGATGCCGATTTTCACCTGGTCACCGTCTACACTGATGACGCGGATCTCAATATCATCGCCGATTTGAATCGACTGGTTCTGTTTCCGGGAGAGAACGAGCATTTACCTCTCCTCCTTTGCGGTCACAGGAATCGGCGTGCGCGTCTCGTACTGCTGCAGCGCCACCTGGCGTCCGAGGTGCTTTACGTGGTTAATAACCACCGGCCCCCGCAGATTTGCCGTCGACGTCTCGAAGCTGTCTTTCAGCGTCAGGATCACAAACAGCGACACATCCGTCTCCGCTTCAATCTCCAGCATCTCCAGCGTCTGATCTGACAGCGCCACTTCATAGTCCGGAAACGTCGCAAACGGCTCCATCACAATAAACGCCAACCCCGCCGTCTGAATCGACTGCAGAATATAAAACGGACTCGGCCCCTCGCCGAACGGAAGCAGAATAAACTCCTTCTCCTCCTCAAAACTCGGAATCCCCGCAGGAAACCGCGTCACATGTTCCTCATTAATCTCCACCGTGCCGCTGTACTTCGTCTCGATACGCATACGTCGTCCCTCCTGAATAATGCAGACAAGGAGCCGGACAACCGACTCCCCTGGCTGGTGAATAATAACCTAACTGATAAAAATTATGTACCTGTCGCAACAAACTCCCGAAAAAAGAGAATGCAAAAGGACTCTCCTTACCTAAAGTGAATCAATGGTTCTTTTCTAAAACCACAGCAGTATAGCTTGGTTCAGAGGAAGTTTCTAAAGAAAGACTTTAGATCTTAAATAAAAAAAGAGAATTCCGCGCTTCGAAGCGTCGGCAGGGACGCCTGTGGGATCAGCGCAGTCTGAAGATCCATTCTGACGAAGCCCCGCTTCGGCAGAATTAGCTGAAGACAAGCCCCACGGCAAGCCTCTGCCGCTAAGCGCAGAAGCGCACTAATAAACGTTCTTAACCGTCAGGTTAATCTTAGAGTCCCCGATCCACACTCCCGCCGACAGCTTCAAATGAAATCTGGTTCTTCTGCTGCTGGTAGATCGACAGCTCCCAGCGCGGGATGGTAATCTCCGGTTCGTTCACCTGGACGTTGATCTGCGGGTCCGGCCAGTCGGAGCGTATCGTCAGCTCCGACGGTGTGAAATCGATGCGGACTTTCTCCGTTCCGCTCGGCACCGCCGCGTACGTCACCTGTCTCGGTTCGATCAATCCGCGTCCTTCAGCGAGTGCAGCAATCGGATTGCCGCCGTTCTCGATGCTCCGGAGCGCATCACCGTCCTGCACAACTTTGGCAATGTAGGAAAGGACGTTTTGATTCGCACGGTTGGCATGCTCTTCGTTTCGAACGAGGATGCTTTTTACATCCGCGTCGGCAAACGCCGCCGACTGGTCGATGCGGAGCACGGGATCGGTCGTGCTCATTTCAAGCGTTCCCTGCAGTTCCTGCTGAATATCGAGATCCGCCGGCCGCTGCGTAATCTGCATCGGCGGCCGCTCGTGCGTCATGCCGATTTTCGCCGGCTGCTGGTGAATGTGCACCTGCACCATACTCATGCGCCCCGCTCCCTTCCTAGTTTACCAGAATTTCTAGCGTAAGAAATCGACGAGTGTCGGCTGAATGATCCGGGAGCCGGAGGCGAGCGCCGCCCGGTGGACGTTTTCCTGCGACATCATGTCGGTAATGACTTTTTCCATCTCCGCGTCTTCGTTATCCGACATGATCCGCTTGGCGATCACTTCCTGCTCCTGCACGCGGCTGTCGATCATCTCGACGCGGTTCACGCGGGCACCGAGTTCGGCGCGTTCGTTGACGGAGTTATTAATGTGCACGTCCACGACGTCGAGCATCGCCTGCAGATCCTTCGTTTCTGTATCCGGATCCTCCAGCATGTTCTCGAGCGCCTTCAAGTCGCCGAACAGCTGGTTGGAAAACACGTTCTGCGGATTGACGTTCACGTTCACGTTGACGCCTTTTAACAGCTCAATGTTCACGTCACGCCCGTTTGTTGACACGGCATCCTGGTCGGAGAAAATGACTTCACTTTCCCGGACAGGCCGGTCACCGTCCGGTCCGCGGTACGTAATGTTCTGCGCACTGCCGTTTTCCACCGTCATCTCCAGCGTATGCTCGCCGCTTCTAAATGTCATCGTGCCTGTTCCATCGGTAACGTCTGTATTATCACTGTCAAGCGTATACGCATTGCCGCGGTACGTCGTATCGACGGAGAAATCATCCGCCCCGTCGGCAGCGAGGGACTCGAGCATGCCGGTCGTACCGATATCCATGCGGCTTAAATCAATCGGATCGTTCGTCGTATTCGTGCCGTTAAAAATGTATTTGTTGTTATTTTTCGTGTTCCCCAGTGACATCAAGTGCTCTCTCAGCTGCGCCACTTCTTTAGCGATATTGGCGCGCTGCCCGGATTCGTAGCTGTCATTCGATGCCTGTACGCCAAGCTCACGCACCCGCTGCAGCGAGTTCGTCGCCTTATCGAGCGTCGCATCGGACGTCTCCATCCAGTTGTACGCCTCGGACAGATTCCGCTGAAACTGGCCGGTTTCCGTCACCTGCGTGCGGTAGCGCACCCCGTTCATGGCCACGACCGGATCCTGGGAGGCACGCGTTATTTTCTTCCCGGAGGACAGCTGATCCTGAAACCCCCGCAGTTTTTCATAGCTCGTACTCAAATTCGAAAGCGAGCTCTGCTGAATCATCGACTGCGTCACGCGCATCGTTCATACCCCCTGTTCATTAGATCCCGACACGTCCCATGCCGTTAATGACGCGGTCCAGAATTTCATCCATCGCCGTCAGATTCCGCGCCGCCGCGTTGTACGCATGCTGGAACTGAATCATCATCGACATTTCCTCATCGAGCGACACGCTGCTCGTCGACATGCGCCGCTCCTCCACCGCATTGCGGAGTCCCGCCGTATTTTTCTCCAGACGCCCGGCCTCATTCGTATCGACCGCCATCTCCCCGATCACCGACTGGTAGTAGCTCTGCACATTCGCCGTATTCCCCGCAAACGTCAGCTCCTCATCCTTCACATTCGCAAGCGCAAGCGCCCCCGAACCATCTCCGGCAAACGCTGTCCCGTCATCCTCGGACGCTGCCGCAATATTATCCAGACTGTCCTTAATTTCCTGCGACACATCAAAATTCTTCGCCACACCGACGATCGCCTCATTATCCGCCGCATCCGCAAACCGGCCTGCAAGCCCCGTCGAAAAGAAATCCAGACCGTTATGTTCACCGCTTTTAATATCCATCATGTTCCAGTTGCCCTGGTGAACGGCATTAAACTCTTTGGCAAACGACGTGACTAACGTGTCCAGCTCGCTCAGCATATTGGGGAAGATGCCCTCAATACTGCTGACGTCGGTTACTTCACCGTTCTCGTCCGCATCCGTATACCCGTACGCCTCCACGATGCCGCGGAGCGATCCGCCGGCACCGAACGAAGAGAAGTCCATCTCCATTTCCTCGCCGCCGCTCAGTAGGGAAATGCTCCGGACCGGATCCTGGAGCTGTTCCCCCGCGGGACTGCCGTCCGGAAACGATGCGTAGTTTATTTTCACCTGGTTATGTGTGAGGTTGCGTCCGTTGACGAGTACCATGTCCTGTTCATTGCCGTCGGCATCGGTCATTTTGATCGGTTTGCCGTTGTCGTCAATGGCCGTGATATGGTAGCTGCCGTCGGCCTGGTCCTTCGACTGCCCGCCGTTTGCGATCCGCTCGACTTTAATGTTCATCTGGCTGGAGAGCTCATCGACGAGGACGTCGCGCTGGTCATACAGGTCGTTTGGCAGCTGGCCGTGCGGCTCCACTGATGCAATCTGCCGGTTTAAGTCATTTAACTGACGCAGTTTGGAGTTCAGGCTGTTTTCCTGCACGCCGATCTCCGATTTGTAGTCGCGCTGAATGGATTCAAGCGACTGATAGGACGAGCCGATCGTTTCGGCAAGCGCAATCCCGCGCTGGCGCACGACTGAGCGCGCACCGGAGTCCTCCGGGTTGACCGACAAGTCCTGAAGCGATTCCCAGAACCGGTCCATCGTCTGTGCGATGCCGTCATCCGACGGTTCGTTCATAATGTCTTCCATTTTCGTCAGTGCATCCACGCGCGCGCCCCAGTAGCCGTTTTTCTGGTTCTCTTCGCGGTACTGAACGTCTAAAAACGCCTCGCGCACGCGCTGCACGCTTTCTGCTTCCGAGCCGGTTCCCATCTGTCCCGGAATTGCCGGTTTGTTAAACGCCGCCTGCGGGAATGCGAGCGACTGCTGAATGTTGACGCGCTGGCGTGAATATCCTTCTGTATTGGCGTTGGAGATGTTATGTCCGACCGTTTTCAGCGCCGCCTGATTCGTGCTGAGCGCCCGGCGCATCGTCTCCAGTCCACTAAACGTTGAGAGCATATACGTTTCGTCCCTTCTTCGTTATCTCACACTCAAAAAAGAGCGGTCTAGGCTTTCGAATCAAACAAAGACCGCCCTTTATCATCGGAATCATCGCCGCCCCGGCCCGAGTAGTTATCTGAAAGCATCTGTCCGGGCTGCACCGCATCCATCGTCAGATGCACAAACTTCAGCGAATCCTCAATCAGCTGCCGGTTCAGGTCGTTCTGCTCCTGAAGTGCTGTAATCTCTCCGGCGAGCGTTTCGTAAAGCGCACGGAACTCCTCCTGATCATCGCGTGAAAACGCGGGCATCAGCTGTTCCATCGTCGCATCCTGTGCGGCAATGCCGTTTTCACGGAGCCACTGGTGCACGATCGTCTGCCGCGCCTTCTCCAGCTGGTTCAGCCGCGCAATCAAAGGCGTCTCCTGCTTCAGCGTCTGATCGAGTCCGTCGATATCGCCTTTCGTTACCGCCTTCTGCTTCCTGCGTGCCAGCTCATTCAACTGTTCGTGCGTCTGAATCAGCGCACGGAAGATTTTTTTCAGATCCTCAGTCATGCCGGGCCCCTTTCCTGCTTACTTATTCCAAAAGTCGTACATGTTCCGGGCCGTCTGCATCGGGTCCGGCTTGTACGTACCGTCCTGCACCTGCTGCTTCAGCGCTTCCACGCGCTCCTGCCGTGCGGCCTGAAACTCACTCGTCTTCGCCATATTCATCGCTTCGCTGGAAATCTCGAGCTTGTCCGATTTCTGCTGCGCCTTATTTTCCTGCTTCTGCTGCACTTCCTGCAGCTTCTTGTAGGCGTTCACCGACTGCATCGGGTTAATCTTCACAGCTCCGCACCTCCTCTGGTTCTTCTATTTCTTCCATGATAGCAAATCATCCGCATCCATGCTTCTGCCTTTAGTATCGGGTGGCCGGGACAAAATGTTAAGTTTTTCGCCGATTCTTTTGGATGGAGGGGTGCGGTGGGGTTCGGGGCTTTTCGGCGGTGTTCGAAAAAACGTCCGCTTCTCATAGTAGAATGTATCACAACTCCCCGCCGGACGTTCGTAAAGCGGCGTTCGACGTCCGTAACGAGGGCACGGACGTCCACTTCGTGAAAAACGTACCACTTCTCCATGCAAAACGTCCGTATCTCCAGCAGAAAGTCCGCTGCTTCCGAAAAACGTCCACTCCCAAAGCCCCCATCCACCGGCAGCGCACCCCACGCTGCCCCCTCTGCCCGAACCGTCCACCGATTCGGTCGGGGGGCGGGCGCCTCTCAGCCCGCGGTCTCCCAATTCCGTACAATAACCAAAATAACCGGCCGCCACACACCGTCGGCCCCTCTGCGTTCGAACCGTTCACCGTTTGGAAGCAGAGGGCTGCGGCAGGTTTGGCCGCAACGGTTCCTAGTCCATCGGCGTTCGAAAAAACGTCCGCTTCTCATAGTGGAATGTATCACAACTCCCCGCCGGACGTTCGTTAAGCGGCGTTCGACGTCCGTAACGAAGGCACGGACGTCCACTTCGTGAAAAACGTACCACTTCTCCATGCAAAACGTCCGTATCTCCAGCAGAAAGTCCGCTGCTTCCGGAAAACGTCCACTTCCCCATCCACCGGCAGCGAAGACCGCTGCCCCTATGACCAAACAAAAGAAGCGGCAGCCTCTTTGGACTCCGCTTTTTTTGTTTCGGTGCATATCGATTTTCACCGTTTTCTCCTGTCCTGTTTTTCTATGTGCGCAATATGCCTTTCTATGTCATCGCTCTTTAATGCAGATGGATCGTTGCTTCTTTCCCAAAAGTCATTCACCGTGCGGTTCAAGGTGGCTCGCGAACTGATATAAAGAAGAGACATCAGCTCCTTTTTCTTTATCGGTGACTCCAGCAGACAGGACAAATCCTGCAGATAGTAGAGATGCGCTGTTTTCGTCATGTTCCGGCAGCTGCGGCACTGCCATCGACCGCGCCTGCGGGTCATGTCTCTCGCTCCGCACGCTGCGCATGGAAACGGACGCAGTATTTCCTGTACGCTGATCTGATACCTGCTCAACAGATCAAGCCGCTTTTCCGTCGTCATTTTCTGAAGCGTGTCGATCAATTTCCGCTGCTTGTCTTTAGTCATCATCCGCTTCGTGTGGTGCCTCATATACTCTTCCAGCTGATACAGCATTCTCGCCGAATGGTACACCTTTTCCGGGCACTGTTCGTCGCGGATAACGGCTTTTTCATGCGACACAATCACATCCGCTTCGATTGGTATCCGCGGATAGCCGTGCGCCTCCAGCCATTTCGCAAGCTCCCGTTTCTGCCTGTCCACCTGCGCGACCGGACAGGAAAATCCACTCTGCCCTTCACTGTTCGTGCGGAGAAGCTGGCCGTTTTTCACATCAAAATCCAGCGTACCATTCATATGCTTCACTTCACCGATGTATATAAATGAAGGAAACAGCAAAAGAAGGTCGATTTGAAAATAGTGGTCGGAAAAGGTCGAAGGCAGGCGGAGCCCCTGGATAATGGCCGCTTTCTCCTGAAGGTAGGGAAGATAATAGCTGAGGGAATGCTCACCGGCGAAACCGGCTTTGAATTTCTGATAATCGGAGTCGATCTGCGGCCTGCTGCTGTGGGAGAAAGGCAGGCGCCGGAGCAGTGCTTCGTACTGTTTTAACACAAAAGGGCGGGAGTAGGTAGATGGCTGCATTGGAAAACCCCTTTTTATATAAGATACTTTATTATACGTTTATCTGGAAAAGAAATCCACTTATTGTTTGGTCGATGGCTGCGGCGGGGTCGGCCGCAGCGGTCCTTTCCGGCGTCGTTCGAAAAAACGTCCACTTCTAATGGGTGAATGTAGCGTAACGCCCCGCTGAACGTTCGTAAAGCGGCGTTCGACGTCCGTAACGAGGGCACGGACGTCCACTTCGTGAAAAACGTACCACTTCTCCATCCGAAACGTCCGTATCTCCAGCAGAAAGTCCGCTGCTTCCGAAAAACGTCCACTTCCCCATCCACCGGCAGCACACCCCGCGCTGCCCCTCTGCCCGAACCGTCCACCGATTCAGTCCGGGGCGGGCGCCTTCCAGCCCGCAGTCTTCCAATTCCGTACAATAACCAAAATAACCGGCCGCCACACACCGTCGGCCCTTCTGCTTTCGAACCGTTCACCGTTTGGAAGCAGAGGGCTGCGGCAGGTTTGGCCGCAGCGGTTCCTAGTCCATCGGCGTTCGAAAAAACGTCCGCTTCTCATAGTGGAATGTATCACAACTCCCCGCCGGACGTTCGTTAAGCGGCGTTCGACGTCCGTAACGAAGGCACGGACGTCCACTTCGTGAAAAACGTACCACTTCTCCATGCAAAACGTCCGTATCTCCAGCAGAAGGTCCGCTGCTTCCGAAAAACGTCCACTCCCAAAGCCCCCATCCACCAGCCGCCACACCCCGGCGGCCCTCTGCCGAAAACAGCACACTGTTCGGAAGCAGATGGCAGGCGCTCTCCAGCCTGCGGTCTCCCATTTCTGCCGCAGACGAAAAACACCCCCGGGAGGCTGTGTGCCTTCCGGGGGCTCTGTCCTTCTAGCGGTCGCGGTTCACGCGGTCGCCGAGGGAGTGGTAGGTGACGTTTTTCTTTTTTTCGGTTTCGTCTTTGCGGTTCTGGAACGATCGCTCGCGCTCCTGAGTCTTGAGTCCGTCGGTGATGCCTTTACGGCAGTCGTCACAGAGGCGGCCTTCGCGGATCGGCGTCTCGCACGATTCACACGGATACGACAGTCCCGGGAACTGCGAAGCAAGAATCCTGCCTTCGCGTACGAACGTCGCAATCTGCTCTTTCGACACGCCCGTTGCTTCATTTACTTCCTCCATCGTCGCGCGGCGGTTTTCCCGCCTGCGGATGAAGCTGTATACTTTCTCAAAATCCTCTTCGACTTCACGGTGGCACTTCTCACATACCGAGCGGAGCGCTTTGACAAACACGCCGCCGCACTTCGGGCAGTTGGATAATTCGGGCATGGGGTCTCCTCCTTCACGCAGGTCTCTATCCTTTCTATCGACAGAAACCGACGAAATGTGAAGCCTTTTATCCCATTTTCCTGACCGCCCGCGCCGCCGTCACCGCCCCGGCGACACGAAAACCTGCTTCCCTTAATACTGCGGCCGCCGCCTGAATCGTCGCACCGCTCGTATAAATATCATCGACCAGAACGACTGGCCGCCTGCCCGGTTCCGCCCCCGGAGCTTTCGCAAACGCCAGCGCCAGATTCTCCTCCCGCCCTTCCCGCGATGACTTGCTCTGCTTCTCGGAAAACGTCGTCCGCACCAATAACTTCTGCACGTCCGGAAAAGCAGCAGCAACAAGCGCCGCCTGATTGAACCCGCGCTCCCACTCCCGGTCCGGGTGAAGTGGCACCGGCACAGCAACCGCCGCCCCAAACGTCCTTCGAGAGAGCAGCGCGAGATTCGCCGCAAACACCTCCGCAAGCACTGCATCCCCTCGGTACTTAAACCGCGCCATCACCTCCTGCACCGCGTCCGAATACGCATACAGCGACCGCTGCCGCACCGCCTCCTCCCCGCGCGCCGCGCAGTCCGGACACCGCTCCCCCGGATGCCCGCACACGTCACATCCGACCGGAAGCCGCTCCAGCCCCGAGGTACACGAAGCACACAGCCGCGGCCGCTTCTGAAACACCGTCACCCAGTCCGCCGGCGGGACGACACGGTTTCCGCACACGAGGCAGCTCACCGGTTCAGCTCCCGGATCGTCCGCACCGCGCGCCACATCGCGACCGTGGCCCCTTCATGGAAAAACGCCACGTCCCCCGACGGTTCCGACGCGCTCCTCCCCGCCCGGCCCGCGATCTGAATGAGCGCCGTCTCCGTGAAGATCTCCGCCTCGGCGGATAAAACGGCGACCTGTACACGAGGGATCGTCACGCCCCGCTCCAGAATCGTCGTCGTCACCAGCACGTCCACGTCCCCATTTCGGAACGCATGGATTCTGGAAGACCGCTCCGGCTCTCCGGCATGGACTGTCGTGACGGTACGCGGGAGAATGTTGACGGCACAGGCCACCGTTTCCAGATCATCCACGTGCGCCACGAACAGCATCACCGGTCTGTCTGCGTGGCGTTCCAGAAAGATACGGAGTGGCCCGCTGACTCTTCCGGCGGCGGCTTCTTTCTGCCAGCGGCACCACGATAAACGCGGAACGGGGAGATCGGCGCCGTGAAACCGTCTCGGTACGACGGCTGCAGGAAGCTTTCCGCTTTTCTGTAGGCGGCGTTGGTTTCGTGACGGGGTGGCAGTGACGTCGATCCGGCTGCCTCCGGGGGCGGTGATGCGGGCGGCGGCTTTCTTCAGACGGGCGTCGAGGGTGTAGGGGAAGGCGTCGACTTCGTCGATGATGACGAGCGGGAAAACGGGTGCGAGCCGGAAGAGCTGGTGGGTCGTCGCGACGTAGATGTCGGCGGTCGTGTAGCGCGTTTCGGCAGGGATATCGCCGTGAAGGGCGTGCACGCGCGCGTTCGGAAAGGCGGACGCGAGGCGCGGGGCGAGCTCCTGGACGACGTCGCGGCGCGGGGCTGCGAGAGCAACGGGGCCGTCCTGGAGCGCGCGGGTGATGACGGGAAAGAGCATTTCAGTTTTGCCGGCGCCGCAGACCGCCCAGAGGAGCTGTTCGGGCAGGCGTTTTTCGTAGCCGCGGACGAGTGTATCGGCGGCGTTCTGCTGCATCGGGGTGAGGGTCCCGTCCCACGTCGTGCTTCCGGCTTCGGGGCGGTGCGGGGCATCGGTGAGCGTGTAGAGCGAAGCGCAGCTGCGGATGGCGCCCATGTCGACGCAGGCGCGGCAGTACGTGCATTCTTTATGGCAGCGCGCGCAGTTTTTTACCGTGCCGAATAGCGCCGCGTCGGTATTGCCGCAGCGGATGCAGATTGTTTTCTGCGCGGGGATGCGGGTGATGGCGTCGTTTTCGTTTAACAGCTGTTCGGCATGGCGGATGGTGGCTGCCTCCAGGTGGGGCGCTGCTTCTTCGGCGGTGATCTGTCGGTGTGGAAACATGAAAAAACCTCCCTATACGTTATAGTGGAGGGTCCTTGGGTAATGGGGCTTGTCGGCGTTCAGTGGAAAGTTTCCGGCGGCGGGACGGACCCCGGTGCCGCCGGTATGTCGATCAGTTCTGGTGCATCCAGCCGATGCCGAGGCTTCCCGGCCCGAGATGGGTGCCGATGACCGGGCCGAAGTAGCTGATGTAGACGGTCGCGTTCGGGTAGCGGCTCCGCAGATCGTCTGCGATCGGTTCGGCTTTTTCCGGGCAGTTGCCGTGAATGACGGCGATGAGGACGCGGTCGTTTTCGTCCACGTCTTCGTCGAGAAGCTGGCGCATGCGGGCGACGGCTTTTTTCTCGGTGCGCACTTTTTCAAACGGCACGATCTTTTTGTCTTCGAAATGGAGCACCGGCTTGATTTTCAGCATGCTGCCGATAAAGAGCTGCGCGCCGTTCAACCGGCCGCCGCGGTGCAGGTGGCTTAAGTCGTCGGCCATGAAGTAGGCGCGTGTTTTCTCCCGGCGGCTGTGGAGTTCCGTCATGATCTCGGCAGCGGACCGGCCTTCTTCCGCAAGACGCGCGGCTTCGAGGGCGAAGAAGCCCTGGATCATGCAGCTGATTTCGGAGTCGAAAATGTGAATCGGCAGGTCGTCGTACATTTCTGCGGCAGCTGTTGCGGTCTGGTACGTGCCGCTGATGCCGCTCGACAGCGTGATGACGATGATTTCGTCATGCTCGGCGCCGAGTTCGCGGAACGTTTCCTCGAACAGGCCGATGCTCGGCTGCGATGTCGTCGGCAGCTGCTCCGTCGTTTTCATTTTATAATAGAAGTCTTCGGTCGTAATGTCCCATTCTTCCTGGTATGTTTCTTCGCCGAAAACGACATTCAGCGGCACCATCGTGATGTGGTGTTTCTCGCGCACGTCTTTCGGTATATAGGCCGTGCTGTCTGTCACAATCGCAACTCTGCTCATAGCGTAATCCCCGTTTCGTAAAATATCCTGTTTGTTCATAGTACCAATCCCTGCCAGCCGTGTCTATACGGACAATGTGGTTTTTTGCCGGCGGGACGGCGTCTATTTTGTTTCCTCCCTGTGGCACGTTCGAGGCAGAGGGGCCGCCGGTGTGTGGCGGCAGTGGATGGAGGGAAGTGGGACTTTGCCGTGCCGTTGTGGGAATCCGTGCAGGAGAAGTGGGAATGTGAGTACCGGAAGCTGGACTTTTCGTCTCATTTGGGAATCGGTACCCGAGTTATCGGAATCGCAGCAGGAGTTATGGGAATGGGAGCCGCCGTTATGGGACTGCACCCTGCCGTAGTGAGACTCCGCCGGAAACCACACCCCGAACAACCACTGCGGCCCAACCCGCCGCAGCCATCTGCTCAAAACAAAAAACGCACCGGATATCCGGCGCGCTTTCTGGGATGGATCAGTTTACTTTGACCCAGCCGTTTTTGATGGCGTCTACGACAGCCTGCGTACGGTCGTTCATGTTCATCTTCTGCAGGATGTTGCTGACGTGGTTTTTGACGGTTTTTTCGCTGATATAGAGCGCTTCGCCGATGGCGCGGTTGCTCTTGCCGTCGGTCATGAGCTGCAGTACTTCGCACTCGCGGCGCGTCAGAAGGTGCAGCGGGCGGCGGTATTCGACTTCGCGGAAGCCGACTTCGGTTTCGCCTCCGCCGTCGCTTGCCAGACGGCGGTATTCTTTAATGAGGTTGTACGTGACTTTCGGGTGGATATACGCACCGCCCTCGCCGACGACTTTCACGGCTTCGATGAGTGCTTCGGTGTCCATCTCTTTAAGAAGGTAGCCGGAGGCGCCTGTCTTGAGCACGTGGGTGACGTACGTTTCGTCGTCGTGGATGGAAAGAATGAGTACTTTCACATTCGGGAACGTTTCGACGAGCGTTTTTGTTGCTTCCATGCCGTTGACTGCCGGCATGTTAATATCCATGAGCACGACGTCCGGCTGGTTCTGGCGGACGAGGTCGAGTACTTCGTTGCCGTCGTTTCCTTCGGCGACAACTTCAAAGCTGTCTTCCATGGAAAGGATCCGCTTGACCCCTTCACGGAAAAGCTGGTGGTCATCTATTAGGACAATGCGTAGTTTATTTTCCATAATTCCATTCCTCCTGCGTAGTTGGCTTCGTTATTCTTCGGAATCGATGGGAATCTGCACAATGATGAGCGTCCCTTTTCCGGGACTGGACTCAATACTGATTTTGCCGTCGAGCATGTTGATGCGCTCTTTCATGCCGACCAGACCGAAGCTGCCTTCTTTTTTCTGGTCGAGGTCGAAGCCTCTGCCGTTGTCTTTAATCACCGCGGTGACTAAATTGTCTTTTACATCCAGTTTGACCCGGATGGCATCGGCTCCGGAATGCTTTACTGCATTCTGCACGGCTTCCTGCACGAAGCGGAAAATGGCAACTTCCATTTCCGGCGGATACCGGATCTCTTTACCGAGATTCGTCAGCTCCACGTGTATTCCGCTCCGCTCTTCGACATTCTTTAAATATTTCACCAGGGTCGGCAGCAGGCCGAGGTCATCGAGCGTCATCGGCCGCAGATCGTAAATGATCCGCCGGACTTCAGCGAGGGAATCCTTCACCATTTTCTTCAGGTCGCGGATTTCGACTCTCGCCTGCTCCACTCCCTGCTTGTCCATGACGCGGTCGACGATTTCCGAACGCAGTGCGACGTTTGCCATCATCTGCGCCGGACCATCATGAATCTCCCGCGACAGCCGCTTCCGCTCTTCTTCCTGTGCCTGAATAATCTGCAGGCCGAACTTCTGCATCTGCTCGGCATCTGCAATCATATCGGACACCTGCTGCAGGTCCCCCGTCAAATAATTGATTACTACGTTGATCTGATTGATCAGCTGATCGGCACGCTCAATCGTCTCCTGAAGCTTCAGGAGGCGGCGTTCGATCTGGTCGCGGCGCTGGCGCAGCTGTTTTTCCTCCTGCTGCATGACCGCGAGCTTCACCTGATAATCATTCGCCTGTTCGTACGCCTCGCGCACTTCCTCATCGGCATAGTCCTCAAAGTTTTTACTGACTTCAGCAAGCCGGTTTCTCGCCCGGCGGGACCGGATTTCTGCCTTCTCGCCTTCCTCTATCACTTCAATGACCTGCGCTTTGATGATTTCCAGTTCTTTTTTCAACGAGTCATATTCCTGACGGGAGTCCTCCCCGATGTCAAAGATCTGCTCTTTGCTAGTGGCCACTGTGTCCATCATGTGGCTCAGGACGGTCTCCATGGCTTCCAGAGAGCTCATAATGACCCCTCTCTTTCTGCTGCAGTTCTGCCTGCATCCATATGACTCGTGCGGCAGACACCGTTTATGGGGGTATAGTCACACCCGTTTGTACAAAAGATTCATCCACAGGCTTCATGAATGAAAATTCATTTTCCAGGAACGTGTCGAAATGTTGAAAACTACTTCCTGAAATATCTAGCCTTGTACCTATTTTCTCCTATTCAAGGCGTTTGGTCAAGCGTGAGGAGATACTCTGCTTGACAGTATCTCATATTCCATCATACCCTAATAAGAGCCATTTTCCTCGCCTTTACCCTACTTTTCTATATTTTTTTACAATCCGACTTAAGCGCTAGTCAAATCGGGCGCTATTTTCATTAAAGGAGCCGACCCATGCTGACCACCTATGAAACCGTCCAACCCTACGGGGAAGCGGAAATAGTCATTCAAAAGTCACGCTTTCTTGCCTTTGTCAAACGCACGGAAACCGCCGAAGACGCCCAGGCGTTCATTGCCGAAATCAAGGCTGCCCATCCGGGTGCCAACCATAACTGTTCGGCCTATATGATCGGAGAACACGATCTAATCCAGAAAGCCGACGATGACGGCGAGCCGTCCGGAACAGCCGGCGTGCCGATGCTGGAAGTGTTGAAAAAGCGCGGCTTAAAAGATACGTGCGTCCTCGTCACACGCTACTTCGGCGGCATCAAGCTCGGCGGAGGCGGACTGATCCGCGCCTACGGATCTGCTGTGAGCGCGGGGCTTGAAGAAACCGGCCTCGTACGCCGCGATTTGTCGACCGTCCTCTCCGCCACGTTTGATTACAGCATGCTCGGCAAAGTGGAAAACGAAGTCCGCTCGTCGAGCAGCTATCCGTTAAAGGAAATCGCCTACGAAGAAAACGTCCGCCTCACCTGTTGGGTGCCTGCAGGCGAAGAGGACACGTTTGAAGGATGGATTCAGGATCTGACGAGCGGCCGGGCGTCCTTTTCGCGTGACGGCGTGGAATACCTGGAAACGCCGGTTCCGTTTAAACGGGACAAGCGCTTATAGACGTTGACCGCCGGAGGAAATGCTTCCGGCGGTTTTTGTATGCTCCATCACCGGAAGCGTCAGCTCGAGGCCATGCAGTCCTCCATACAGCTTCCACCCGCAGCGCACGGCTTCCTCCTCTGCCTGGGCGAGCACGTCCGCCGGCAGAAAAGCGCCCTGCAGAAGAATGCGGATCCCCGTTTCCTTCTGTCGGCACTGAACCTCTGTTTTCCGCTGAAACGAATCTGCCAGAAGCAGAAACAGCCGCCGGGCATCGACGCTGTCCGCAAACACGAAGACTCCCGGCACGTTCCCTTCAACAGACAGCTCCTTTTCCCCGGCGAGAAGCCGCTCCCATACAGCGAGCAATGCCGGAAACAGAACCGGCTTCACCGCCGGGACCTCTGCCCAGTGGAGTGTGACGAGGCGGATGTCGTCTATAACTGTCTCCTGGACGTTCCAGGAGATATCCCCGCTGGCTCCGGTTTTCTCATACTGTGAAAGCGCCGCTCTTCCCCCGCGCGGAACGCTGCTCCATTTCCCTGAAGCGATCACATTCTTTCCTTTATAAAGCTGGTACATTGAAGGCTTCATGCGACGTTTCCTTTCTGTTTCTGTTTTCTTTAGTATAGTTCACGTTTTGTGGACTTTAAACACCTATTGTCAACTTCCGCCTGATTTCGCTTATTGTATGCTATTTTCAGTTCAGGTGATCGCCCATGCAAATGATTGGAGAACGCATCCGCTCCTTCCGCCGGAAGCAGGAATGGACGCAGCAGGAGCTTGCTGAAAAGCTGCAGCTCAGCAAAAGTACGATCAGCAATTATGAAAAGGGCATCAGGGAGCCGAATGCGGAAACGCTCGTCGCTTTGAGCCGCTTGTTCGATGTGACGCTGGATGAGCTGTTCGGGATCGAACGCGGCGAAAGCCGCCTCCTTCCGCAGACGGAAGCGGAGAAAACGCTCGTTGCCGAGATGCTGGAGGTATACCGGAAAGAGCGGAAGAACGCCGAGTAATACGCTGTCTCTGCCGGCCGGCCTGTGCGTTGTGCACAGACCCGGCCGTTTTGTCGTGCCAAAAACGGGGATTTAATGGAAAATGCGTCGTTTTCCTGATTTACAGTTTTGGAATTATCCGCTATGATGAAAGAAGTTTTGTAACGTTTCTTCTGAATTGGCGTCTGTTGATGCAGTAGAGGAAGCTAACGGTAAAGGAGATTGGGTAATGGTTCAATCGAGAGTAGATATGAAGCGGGGACGGAAGAAGCGTTCGCCGTTCCGCCGGTTTGTGAAGATAATGATGATTGTGTTTGTGCTGCTGCTTGTGACGGCAGGGGGCGCGGCGGCTTATATGGCGACACAGCTGAATAATGTGACGACGAGTGCGAGTCAGGAATTGGAGCGCGGGGAGCGTTCGGAAATGCGCGAGGAGGCGGTGACGCCGTCGAGTGACAATGTGTCGATTTTGTTCCTCGGTGTGGATGACCGTGACGGCGATTTAAGCGGGCGTTCGGATGCGCTTTTATTGGCGACGTTCAATCAGGAGGAAGGTTCGGTCAAGGTACTGAGCATTCCGCGGGATACGCTCGTGGATATTCCGGGGCGCGGCGAGGATAAGATCAATCATGCCCACGCGTATGATGGTGTGGATTTGACGATTGATACAATTGAAGGCCTGCTTGATATTCCGGTGGATTATTTCGTAACGCTGAACTTCGTGTCGTTTGTGGAAATCGTCGATATTTTCGATGGTGTAACGGTTGATTCGCCGATGGCGTTTACGGAAATGGACAGCGATGACAATCCGGGTGCGATTGAGATCGAAGAAGGCGAGCAGACACTGGACGGCGAAGAAGCACTCGCTTACGCACGGATGCGGAAGATGGATCCGGAAGGCGACATCGGCCGCGGCGAGCGTCAGCAGCAGGTGCTGGAAGCATTGATGCGTAAAGGTGCTTCGTTCCGTTCGATTACGCGCTTTGATGATGTGATGGGCAGCCTCGAGGAGCACTTGAAGACGAACCTGTCGTTCAATGACATCGTCGGCATGCACAGCTACGCGACGAGCATGGACAGCATTGAATCGATTAATTTTGAAGGAAACCACGCGACGTACAACAACATTTATTACTACGAGCTGACGGATGCGTCGGTGGAGGAGATCTCCACAGAGCTCCGACGTCACCTGGAGCTGGAAGACGGCCCGGATGAAGACGAGTCGGACGATGAGGAAAACGATAACGAAGAAACCGAATAACAATTAAGGATAGCCCTTCTGCGCGCAGCGGAAGGGCTTTTTTGTGTGGAGGCGGAAGTGAGCACGTGCTGGGAGGCGCCCGCCTCCACCTTCGTGCGGTGGGCGGTTTTGGACATAGGGGCAGCGGGGTTTCTGCCGCTGCCGGTGGATGAGAGGAAGTTGGACTCTGGCGGTGCGTTGTGGGAATCCGTGCGGGTGAAATGGGAATCTGAGTACTGGAAGTGGGACTTTCCGGCGGCTGTGGGAATGGACACTCCTGTTATAGGAATGCCCCCCTGACTTATGGGACTCGCAGCCGCCGCTATGGGACTGGCCCCTGCCGTAGTGGGACTCCGACCCCCATACAACCGCTGCGGCCGCTCCCCGCCGCAGTCATCTGCCTTCGAACAGCATACGGCTTGGATCAGCGGGGCCGCCGGGGTGTGGCGGCCGGTGGATGGAGGGAAGTTGGACTCTGCCGGTGCGTTGTGGGAATCCGTGCGGGAGAAATGGGAATCTGAGTACTGGAAGTGGGACTTTCCGGCGGCTGTGAGAATGGACACTCCTGTTATAGGAATGCCCCCCTGACTTATGGGACTCGCAGCCGCCGCTATGGGACTGGCCCCTGCCGTAGTGGGACTCCGCGCAAAACCAAACCCCCATACAACCGCTGCGGCCGCTCCCCGCCGCAGCCATCCGCCCAAAGAAAAACCGCCTCCCGTTCAGCCGGGAGGCGGTTCATTTTGCTTATGGTGTGGTGCGGCGGACGCCGGTGATGCGGTCGATGATGTTAAGCACCGGCCGGTATTCGGCGTGGATCAGGCCGACGAGCTCGGCGATCAGTTCGATCGCAAACAGCACGACGAGCGTGATGATGACCGTTCCCCACAGCGTTGACTGCGTCAGTACGACGGCGGCCAGTCCGAAGAAGGCGCTGATGCCGTAAATGACGAGCACGGACTTTTTGTGCGAGTAGCCCATCCGCAGGAAGCAGTGGTGCATGTGCGACTTGTCAGGCGCCGACAGCGGCTGCTTGTGCACGAGGCGGCGGATGATGGCAAAGAACGTATCCGAGATCGGTACCGCGAGAATCACGATCGGGATAAGGAGTGAAAACAGCGTGACACTCTTAAATCCGAGAAGCGATACGACCGAGATCATGTAGCCGAGAAACAGTGCGCCGGTGTCACCCATAAAGATCGACGCCGGGTTAAAGTTGTAGAACAGAAATCCGAGCGTGCTGGCAAGAAGCATGGAAGCCAGCGCGATAATGAACATGTTTCCGTCGATAATGGCGATCGCCGTGATCGTCGCGAGGACGATCGACGAGACGCCGGCTGCTAGGCCGTCGAGGCCGTCGATCAGGTTGATGGCGTTCGTAATACCGACAATCCACAGAAGCGTTAGCGGCACGCCGAGCAGACCGAGCTGCAGGACGCCGTCCCACGGCAGGTTGATGAATTCCACGTAGACGCCGCCGGAAATGACGACCGATGCCGCGGCGATCTGGCCGAGCAGCTTCACCTTGGCGGAGAGTTCATACATGTCATCGAGGACACCTGTAATGATAATGATCGTGGCACCCGTCAGAATCGGCCAGAAATACGGACTGTCCGGCATCGAGACAAGCATGCCGATCAGAAACGCCATGTAAATGGCAAGGCCGCCGAGGCGGGGCATAATTTTTTGATGTACTTTACGCTGATTTGGTTTGTCGACTGCTCCGATGTTTACTGCCAGTTTTTTGACGACAGGTGTGAGCAGAATGGCTGCAATAAAGCATCCAAGAAACATGTAGATATATTCCAAGTGTGTCACTCCTTCGTTCACGGCGGTCCGGCCGCGTCCAGTGTTCCGTATCATTTGACGTTAATCGGGCAGAAACGTTACATCGTTTTTTAATCCAACTGCGAGTATAACACGAATCCAGGCTGCACCAAAGGATGCTCCGCCCAGTTTTTTACTTCCCTTTAGAAGATTACCCATTTCAGGCAGTAAAAAACAGGGCCGGAAGTCTTATCTTCCCGGCCCTGAACTGTCAAAGATTATGAAACGACGGCTGCTGCAAGCTTCTGCACGGCTTCTTTCGCCGGCGTTACGTACGCTGCCAGCGCGCGCTGACGCGTGTCCCGCTGGTCCAGCGCTTCATGAACGGCGGCTGTTAAATCACTGCTTTCCCAGTTGTCCTCCTCCACGTGCACCGGTACGGGCTGCCCGCAGAGGGAGGCGAACGCATCGATTTTCGGATCGTAGGAAATCGGTGTAAACGGCGTGTAGCCGGCCGCGGCAAAGATGAGCGCATGAAGCCGCATGCCGACGACGAGCTTCGCCTCCGCAGCGGTCCGCTGCTTCTCTTCAAGCGGTGCATCGGCATCGAGTACGCGTACGTTCTCATGCCCGGAATGCTTCATCGACGCAAGCACCTGGGATGCAGCACGCGCATCCTCCTCCCCGTGCATCGGCAGAAACACAATCCGCTCCCCTTCTTCCAGAAGCCTATCGAGCGTGCCTGCGATTTTACGGAGGTGGGCTCGTCCGGACGGCCAGCTGCGTACCGAAACGGCGATGTAGTCCGCATCCGGCGCAGCACGGATCACTTCCGGATTCATGCCGAGCACCGGATCCGGAACGACATCGATGTCGTTTTCCACGCCGATCTCACGGAGCAGCGCGCGGGATGCTTCGTCACGGACGGTCAGCTGATCGACTTTTTTCATGGTCTGCCGTGTCAGCAGACGGGAAGCCCGGGAAGCGAGCGGCCCGATCCCCTGGGCGTAGACCGTTACCGGCGTCCGCAGCACGTGCGCAATCGCCATGACTCCGCAGTAGTACAGAACACTCTTCGGTCCCGTTTTATCCTGCAGCAGACTGCCGCCGCCGCTTATCAGGCGGTCGGCCGATCGGACAGCTCCGATGACTTCCTTCAGGTTCCAGCGGTTCACGGCATCGACCCCGTAAGACTGCTTCGTTTTCTCCGGCTGGTTGGAGAGGACGGTAATAACGACATCCGGACGTTCGTCGCGGAAAGCGTGGATCATGGAGTGCAGGATGGCTTCGTCTCCGGCGTTGTCGAAGCCGAAGTATCCGGACAGGACGATTTTCATGGCAGGAATCTCTCCTTTACAGCTGGATAGATGAATCGTTTCGCAAGTTCATACAGGCCGATGAGCACGAGGCCGATGATGGCGCCGAGCACGAGGCTGAGCCCGGTGCGTGTGAGCGAGACGAGCAGCGGTGTGTGCAGGTGCGTGAACGTGCCGACCATGGAGCTGAAGGCGAGCGCCCCGCCGAGCAGCAGGAACCACGAATACTTAATTTTGTCGGCCCACATGTACAGGCCGAGAAGGAAAACGGGCAGTCCGATCAGGAACTCGGTCGTCCGCGGGCGGACGCCGAACAGATTCTCGAGTGCCTGCCGCGCTTCGAGTTCAAATGGCAGCGCTGTTCCGGCATTTCCGGTCCGCGACACGTAGAACAGTGCGAGACCGCCGGCACCGCCTAAGACGACGAGATGCCAGAACTTTACCGGTTCTTTCAGCCAGCGGTAGCCGACAAAAATGACGGCCGTAATAAGAAGCGGTGCCACGGACAGAATTTTCACGCCGCGGAACATGTCGAGATGCATGACGTAATCGGATCCGTATAAGAGCGTAATGACGAACCAGGCACCCGTTAACGCGATGCCCGCGCCTTTCAAATAGCTGACAAACGCCATTTTTCTACCTGCCGGCTGCTGGAGCGACAGAATCGCGTAGGCAGGCGCGATGACGGCAAGCGCCAGCACGATCCCTTTCATGAGCATATCGATCTGCAGCACAGCCACAGCCCAGAAAATGACGAGTGCTGCACCGGCGGCAGGAAGTGCCAGTTTTCGGTGGGCCCAGCAGGCAGCGAGTCCGGTGAAAGCGGCTGCGGCTAGAAGCACGAGCAGCTCAAACCAGAGCGGGGACGAAAACGTCTCATACGGCTCTGCCTGCCCAGGTTCGCCGGCCGTGCGGCGGTGCAGGTCATCCAGAAACGACTGCGTTGTCTCAAGCGAATCAAGCGCCTCCTGCGGCGAGTAATAAAATTCGCCGGCTGCGTGATTCAGTATGTTGACGTAGAGCATCTGAATGTTCCGCTCCTGCACGGCACGCGCCCCGCGGTACACCTCGGTGTATTCCGTCGGATCAAACGCCTTTCCGAGCGTCATGCTGTGCAGGCGGACCGTTTCCCGGTCGAGTTTTTCGTTTAATGTACCGAAGCCGGCCTGCTCCCCCGCTTCGATCATGACGATACCGAGGTCCAGGCTGTTAAACCGTTCCGCCACCGCTTCGGTGATGTCCGGCTCGCCGACGCCGACGACTTCAACGCCTTCAAACAGCATGTAGTCGGCATCTGACGAAAACTCCTCCAGCTGCTCAAACAGAACGTGGTTTTCTTCCTCGGTGTAGAAATTGTCCGCTAAGCGCGGCACGATCCCGAGGTCGTAGGAGCGGATCTCTTCGATCGCATCCAGATCAAAGGTGATCGGCTCGTTTAACGTTCTGCCCGAGCCGAACGGCACGTACAGAAACTCATCGCCTTCAATCTCCATGCGCTCCACTTCAATGCCGTATTCTTCCCGGCCGTAGTTCAAGACTTCCTCAATCGGTTCGACGAGGCGGTGCTCCGGCTCAATCAGCTCCAGGTAAATCCCGGTTTCCTGAGGCACATCCTCCCGCTCCACGTCGTACAGCTGAATCAGCTGACCTGTGGACACGTATTCGATTAAATCCATCTGGCGGAGATCACCGAGCGTCAACGGCTCCACGGCCACCGACTGAATCCCCTCTCCCTCGGTGAGCGAGCTGTACACCTGGCCTTCATCCAGCCCGGTATCGCGGACCATCGCATCAATATCCTGAAACGGCACCGTTACTTCGTACTGATCATTTGCTTCCTCCACCGAAATACGCTCCCAGAGAAACGGGATGGAGATGAGCATGACGACGAAAATAATGCCCCATAAACTCTTTTTAATCACAAATACCTCTCCTTATGATGTCCGCGTCAGCCGGGCAAGTCTCCCGCCGATCACTGGAATTCTGCGAAGCTCTTCTTCTTTCATTGCCCTGAATACCAACAGCAGCACGCCGTAGACGACACCGCCCGCCCCCATTAATACGAGCACATACAGGAGCGCCATCGGCCGGGAAAGCGACGCTGCATCGATCCAGAAGGACGGCGCATACACAAGCGCCCCCATGAGAACAGCCGCCAGCATAATCCGGCCTTCTCTGTTCCCCCACAGCTTGAACGCTGCCGTTTTCTTCATCAGCCACACGTTCCAGACCGTAAGCAGCACGTACGCCGCAAGCGTCGACCATGCGACCCCGATCAAACCGAAATACTGAATCAGCACGATGTTCAAGCCGACTTTCACGACCGACACCGCCGCAACGATCCCCGCCGAATACAGCTGGCGGTTCATCCCCTGCAGAATCCCGGTCGTCAAAATCGCAAACGCCGTCGCCGCCGCACTCAAATGCACGACCGCAAGCACGTCACTCGCCATCGTATCACCGAACAGCGCATAGTTCAGCGGTACCGTCAGCACAAACAGTCCGACCGCCGCCGGCCACGACGTGACGTGCATAAACTTGAGCGCCTGCTCGGTAATAAGCGCCGTACGCTCTGCCTTCCCCTCCGCCATCGCCGCCGTAATCAGCGGAATGAGGGGAAGAATGAGCGCCTGCGCAAACACAACCGCAATCTGCACGAGCGCAATCCCGCGCCCGTAGTAACCGTACTGCGCCGCCACTTCCAGATCCGGCACGCCGATCGCACGCAGCTGCTGCGGCACCGACATCGAATCAATGAAATTGACGATCGCAAGCGCGAGCGCCCCGACACAGATCGGAAGCGCCACGGCAAGAATCGTCTTACTCCACTTCCGGAAGTCCTTTCCGGTATACCGTTCCGCTTTTTTCGGGCGGACCGGACTTTTTTGATAGAACCGCCTCAGGTAGACGAGCGAGGCGAGCGCCCCGAGAATGGAGCCGGTCATGACGCCGCCGGCAACGGCCGGAGCTCCGTACCCCTGGACGGTTAGAATAAAAGCGAATAAGAGAATGAAAAAGACACGGACAAACTGCTCGAGCACCTGTGACAGCGCCGTCGGCCGCATATCATCGTATCCCTGGAAAAAACCGCGGTAGACGGCCATGTACGGGGCGACGAGAAGCGTTGCCGAGACGACGAGAAGCGCCGGCAGCGTAAACGCGCCGCCGAGCTGTACCGACAGCGGCACCGAAACGGCTGCGAGCAGAAGAAACATTCCCGTCCCTATCGATGCGGCGAGAATCGAGGCCGTCACAAAAATGTGGCGGATCCCGGTATCATCGCCGGCTGCCCGCGCTTCGGCAATCAGTTTGGAAATGGCGAGCGGAATGCCCGCCACCGATAAAATGAGCACCGCCATATATACCGGATAGACGATGGAGAAAATACCGAAAACATCATCCCCTGCAATATTCTGCAGGGGAATGCGGAACAGACTGCCGAGAAGCTTGGAAAGGAGCGATGCTGCCGTGATGATCAGCGCTCCTTTCATAAAGTTGGAGCTCATCGCTTCATTCGTTCCCGAAGGACGCGGAGCCCGAACTGCGGCAGTGCGCCCATGCGCTTGACGCGCGACGGCTGCATCGCGAGACGGTAAAACCATTCCAGGTTCAGCTTCTGCCAGAACGCGGGCGCGCGCTTCACTTCACCTGCAAGGACGTCGAAGCTTCCGCCTATGCCCATAAAGACGCCGTGGTCGAACTGATCGATGTGGGACGCAATCCACTGCTCCTGGCGCGGAAGGCCGAGCGCCACGAACACATAGTCCGGCTTCTCCCGCTTAATCTCATCTGGAATTTGGGAATCCTCCCAGTCGAAAAAGCCGTGGTGGCTGCCGGCGATGCGGATGTTTGGAAATTCCGTTTCGACAACGGCCAGCGTTTTCTGCAGCACGTCGTCGGACGCGCCGAGAAAGTAGACCGACTGCTCCATCTCATTGGCCGTTGCCAGAAGGCGCATGAACAGGTCAAAGCCTGCCACCCGCTCCGGAAGATTCTCTCCGAGCAGCTGCGCGCCTTTGACGATGCCGATGCCGTCGGCCGTTATGTAATCTGCTGTCAGTACCGCTTCTTTGTATTTCGGATCCTGATCTGCTTTCATGACGATTTCAGGGTTCGCCGTGACGACGAACGCCTTCTCCTGCCGCTGGGCATGCAGAACGAGCGTCTTCGCCATGTCATCGAGCGTCGTTTTCACAAAGGGGATGTTCACTATATTAATACGGTCCATGAAAAGGTTCACCAACTTCTCTGAAATTTACTCCTTTGCATCATATCAAAATATCCCACCTATGGGAATGGGAGAGCCGCACTGGTTTAAGCCTCCTCCCCCTCCCCGGGCAGGCAGGATCCCGTTTTTCCACGGCGCTTCCCGCCGCTCCTTCGATTGATTCATTTTCCAATCGGAAAACCAAAAGGAACGCCGTTCGTGCTATACTGGACGGTGCGGAACAATCCGGAATATACCCATCCTGACTGGATGAAGGAGAGAGCCTGATGTTGAATTTTGTGAAAAAAGTGATCGGCGACGAACAAGAGCGCCGTCTAAAAAAATATGAAAAATTAGTAGAAGCGGTCAATCAGCTGGAACCGGAACTGGAAAAACTGAGTGATGAGGAACTGAAGCAGAAGACAGAAACCTTTAAAGAGCGCGTGGAAGAAGGCGAAACGGTAAGCGATCTCCGGGTCGAAGGGTTTGCTGTCGTCCGCGAAGCAGCGAAGCGCGTTCTCGGTCAGCGCCACTACGATGTGCAGCTGATGGGCGGATTCACGCTTCTCGATAACGACATTGCGGAAATGGCCACCGGCGAAGGTAAAACGCTCGTCGCTTCCCTGCCAAGCTACGTGAAAGCGCTCGAAGGAAAAGGTGTCCATGTTATTACCGTTAACGAATACTTAGCGCGCCGCGACCGGGAAATGATCGGTCAGCTGCACGAATTTCTCGGGCTGGAGGTCGGGCTGAATATCAACGGCCTTTCTCCGGTCGAGAAGCAGGCTGCCTATGCGGCGGATATCACGTACGGTGTCGGGGCAGAGTTCGGGTTTGACTACCTGCGCGACAACATGGTGTTCGCCGTGCATCAACGCGTGCGCCAGCGGCCGTACCACTATGCGATCATCGATGAAATCGACAGTATCTTAATCGACGAGGCGAAAACGCCGCTTATCATCGCCGGCAAAACGAGCGTGCGGCCGAACCTGTATCATATCTGTGCCCGCCTGTCGAAAAGTTTCACAGAAGAGAAAGACTACATTTACGACCGCGAAGCACGTTCGGTAACGTTTACGGATACGGGCATTACAAAAGTGGAGCGCGCCTTCGGTGTCGACAACCTGTATGATCTGGAGCATCAGACGCTGTACCACTACGTCATCCAGGCACTCCGGGCCCGCGTTATGTTCCACCGGGACGTGGAGTATATTATTGATGACAGTGAAGTGAAACTCGTCGACATGTTTACCGGACGCGTCATGGAAGGCCGGACGCTGAGTGACGGGCTGCACCAGGCGATTGAAGCGAAGGAAGGCCTGGAGATTACAGAAGAAAACAAAACCCAGGCGTCTGTCACGATCCAAAACTATTTCCGGCTGTACCCATCCATCTCCGGGATGACCGGAACGGCGAAAACGGAAAAGCAGGAATTTCAGCAGCTGTACGGCATGGCCGTCATCGATATTCCGTCGAACAAGCCGCGGCAGCGCGAGGATCTCGAAGACAGCATTTACTTTACTGTCGAGCAGAAGTACCAGGCAGTAGGCCGCAAAGTACGCGAACTATACGACCGGCAGCAGCCGGTGCTCGTCGGAACGACGTCCATCATCCAATCGGAAACGATCGCTTCCTATCTGGATGAAAAAGAGATTCCCTACGAAATCCTGAACGCGAAGAGTGTGGACCAGGAGGTAAAGTTGATTTCGCTTGCCGGCCAGAAAGGGCAGGTGACGATCGCGACGAACATGGCGGGCCGAGGTACCGACATTATGCTCGGTGAAGGAGCTGCGGAACTCGGCGGTCTGTATGTGCTCGGGACGGAAAAGCACGAGAGCCGCCGCATTGACAATCAGCTCCGCGGACGCTCCGGGCGTCAGGGCGATCCGGGAACGACGAAGTTTTTCATTTCGATTGAAGATGACATGATGAAGCGGTTCGCCCGGGAGGAGCTGGAGCAGTGGCAGGCATCGCTGACCGCGGATCCGGACGGCCTGATTCATGATAAAGAAGCGGCGCAGTTTATTGAGAAGGTTCAGCGCATGTGTGAAGATGCGAACTACGCGCAGCGGGAATATACGCTGAAGCTGGATGACGTTATTAACGAACAGCGCGATGTGATCTATAAGCTCAGAAACAATATTATGGAAGACCGTCGTCCGCTGCCGTACGCACTGGAGATGATCCGGAAAGCGTCCCAGTCTGTAACGGAAACGTACTGCCCGGACTTTCAGCTGCCGGAGGAGTGGGATCTCGAAGGATTGAACAGCCGGCTGAACCACCTTCTGCCGTATGAGCGGATCGATATCCGGCCGGAAGATGCGGAAAGCGCCCAGGATGTTCACGACATGGTGTCCGAGGCGTGTGAGAAGTATATTGCGTTTATTGAAACGCACGCGTCGAACCTGCGTCTGCAGCAGGAAGCGAAGCAGGTGCTTCTTATGACGATCGATATCCGCTGGCTCGGCCACCTGGATGACATGGCCCGCCTGAAAGAAGGCATCGGCCTGCGGAGCTACCAGCAGGAAGACCCGCTCCGTATCTACCTCCGGGAAGGATACGAGATTTTCCAGAAAACGTTCGATATGATCCAGCGCGATGTCGCGATGAACATTCAGCGTCCGCTTCGCCCAATGCTTCATCCGGAAGAGAAAACGAACAAAGCCTGAAGGAGGAAACAGCATGCTGCCATTTTTTAATAAAAAGAACAAGGACGAATTGGAACTGGAAGGATCCGAATCCTCGGTTTCATCCGAGGAGATGCTTCAGGAGAGCGGGGAAAGCAGCGAAGAGAGTGTGGAAACAGAGCTGTCGATCCACCCTTCCTGGAACCTGCCGGAAGAGGATATCTACGCGTTCCGCTTTTTAAATATGGAATGCGAGCCGCTGAAGCCGAATCAGCTCTCCCTGTACGGCATTAACGTGGACAAGCAGGAGGACGGCACGTTCAACTTCAACGCGTTCGTCCGCCACAGCATCAACAAAAAGATCAAGCTGGAAAACGCCGTCATCGTCCTGCTTGATACCGATGATTCCATCCTCGGCAGAAAAGAATTCGATCTGAGTAAACTCGGCGAGATGCCGCCGAACAGCAGCCGTCCGTGGACGTTTCCGTTCACAGCAAAGGATCTGTTTGCCGATTCGGTGCCGCAGAAAGGATGGAAGCTTGCGTTTCAGCTGAAGCCGTCCTCCCGGAAACACTCGCTCGAGCTGACGGACTCCTGGAAACGGTCCCTCGCTGTAGAGGAGCAGAAAAAGCTGGAGAACGTCGTCGATAACATGGAGCCGCCGAAGCACGGTGAGGTAAACTTCCTCGGGCTGAAAGCGACGCTTCTCGATGAGCAGCAGGAGCTGCACGTCACGCTTCTCGTCCGGAACGGCGGCGAGAAAAACATCAACCTGGAACAGCTGCCGCTGCAGGTTGAGGACGCGGAAGGGGACATTATCGCCAAAGGCGGATTCAAGATGGATCCGAAGCTTCACGTAAAGGCGAACACGAGCACGCCGTGGAACTTCGTTTTCCCGCAGGCCATGCTGTTGAAGGACAACCCGGATCTCTCCCGCTGGAAGGCCTACCCGCCGAACCGGCAGAAAACGAACGGATAAGTGGGAATAACGCGCACGCCGACAAGGGGGCCGCTGAAAAAGTCTCTATTTAGAGGCTGAGACAAAAGCCTTCTAAACATGTAAAAAGGAGAATCGATGCGCGAATCGATTCTCCTTTTCTTATCATAGGGACCAAAATAACCTGAGGAAGCCTGGTACTTCCTCAGGTTAACGGCCATGAAGGCAAATCCAATTTCGTTTTTCACCTTCTCTGTTCCACGAACAGAGAAGCGAGTGAAACGCAAATTAGCCTTCAAAAATCCAAAAACTGGTTCCACGTCTACTTTGCGTTTCGCGTAGACAGAACTAGCTTTTTCATTTGAAAGCAGGTCACGAATCATTTGTTTGTGACTTTCCCATTCTGTGTTGATCCGAACCTGTCGGTTCCGACCTTCTGCTGCTTTGGTACAGTAACTTCGGACAGGGCACTCCTGGCAGCTCTCACATTCGTAAACGCGGAAACTCCGTTCAAATCCTGCCTTGTCTTTGCGTTTACTGACATATTGAAAGGTTACTTGTTTATTAGTTGGACACGTAAATTGATCCGTTTTTTCATCATAAGGCCAATTTTGAACGTGATAGGCATTTTTCTTAAAGGCTCTCGACTTCTCATTTCGGAACATGGAATACGTGACTAATGGAATCGAATCGTACGCAGATCGGATCGTTTTATAGTTTTCTTCACTCCCATACCCTGCATCTCCAACAAGATATGTAGGGAGGGAAAAGAACTTTTCTTCAATCGTTGAAAGAAACGGCGCTAGTGTGCGGACATCTGTCGGATTAGGAAACACATCGTAAGCAAGCGCATATTGCCCTTCTGTTGCGAGTTGAATATTGTATCCAGCCTTCAACTGGCCATTCTTCATATAGTCATCTTTCATACGCATAAAAGTGGCATCATGATCTGTTTTCGAGTAACTGTTGCGTTGTTGCATGATCGCAAGATCACGCGCATATTTCTGCTTTCGTTCGATAAAATCGCGTACGTTTTTCAATGCTTGTTTCGGTTCTTTCCGATCGGATCGAAGCTGTTTCCGTACTGTTGTGTCTTTCGAGGCGTCCATTTGATCCGTCATCTCTTTTATTTTCTTCTCGAGGTGTTGTTCCATGTGTT
>NZ_PVNS01000008.1 GCF_002993335.1 Alkalicoccus urumqiensis
CCGCTTTCCAAGTAGTAAACTAAGTATAGACGATCATCCGGGAAAAAGGGAGAAAAAAAGACAAAGAAGACTAGAAACGTCCACAAGGACGTTTCTAGTCTTCATCAAGGACTTTTTCAGTGGCCCCATAGACGTACAGCCGGCTTTTTTCTACATATGCTGTCTGTGTGTTTCCTGATCGTGTGCGCCGGCCGCATGTATTTCCTGCGGTCCGGGATCCCGGCGGCGACGGCGGATCTGAACGGTCAACAGAACAGAAGCGAGGACGAGAATCATACCGAGCGCCTGCCAGAGTGTCACCGCATCGCGGTACAGCAGGACGCCGATAATGATCGCCACCACCGGTTCGACAGTGGAAAGAATAGCCGCCCGTCCGGATTCAATCCATTTCAGGCCGGCGGTATAGAAAATGTAGGCGAGAACGGTCGCAAAAACGGCGAGACCGGCGCCATAGAAAAAGACGGTGCCGGTAAACAGGTCCGCTTTCTCCCAGAGCCTGCTCGTCGGCAGTAGAAACAGAGAGCCGAAAAGCATAGAGTAGACGGTGATTGTCAGGGAATGATACCGGCCGCTTACATATTTTCCGAAAATGGAATAAAGTGCGTAAAAGAAGCCTGAGAGAACGCCGTACAGAATGGTCATTCCGGAGATGCTGAGCGAACCAGCCGGCAGAAAGCCGACGGTGAACGCACACCCGGCGAGCATCAGGATCAGTGCTCCGATCTTCCGGAGCGTCACCGGTTCTCCGAATGTAAACCGGGAAATCAGCGCGACGAAGACGGGTCCGGTGTATAAAAGGACAACCGCCAGGGAAATCGAGGCGTCCTGTATCACGGTAAAGAAAAAATAATTAAAAAAAGCGATGCTGATGATGCCGGTGCCGATAAAAAAGGGTATATCACGGGCCTGGATGCGCAGCATCTGCGGGTTTTTCCCTGCGAGAAACAGCGTCAGAATAACGGCGGAAAAAATCAGCCGGATCCCGACTACTTCCCATGGAGTGAAACCGGCGCTGTTCAGTTCATTTACAAACAATCCCGTTGTGCCCCAGAGCGCTGCGCCGAGGATGACGGATAAATAGGCGGTTTTTGTCGTCACGTGCCTCTACCTCCTGCTTTGTCACTTCATATGTCCTTACTCATTGTAATACGGAATGATTTGGAAAAAAAGGGCCTGAGTCCTTGCACTCAGTTCCAGAGTACTGCTTCTGTGAACGCAAAGAATATGATAAAATGGAACATTGGAACGGGGCCTGCTGTGAAGGTCTGAATCAGTCTGTATCAAGCGTCGTTTTCCAGGGGGCGCATGAAGGAATGGAAGAGAGAGGAAGTTCATGCTATGTACATAGAATTGGAATATGGAAAACTGAATTATGAAAAAAGCGGATCCGGCCCACCGGTTATTCTGCTTCATGGCTGGGGGGCGAATATCGGCGCGATGTCACCGATCCAGCGGGGGCTGGAGGGCGATTTTACCGTGTATTCACTGGATCTACCCGGTTTTGGAGACAGCGAAGAGCCTCCGGAGCAGTGGGGAATTGCCGATTACTGTGACGTTCTGCGCGACTTTATCGACAAACTATCGATTGAAAATCCGATTCTTATCGGACATTCGTTCGGCGGCAGAATGTCGATTTACTATACGGCAACTTACGGCGGCGTGCACAAGGTGATTCTCGTTGACAGCGCCGGCATCAAACCGAAGCGGAAATTTTCCTACCACGTGAAAGTCTCCACGTATAAAGCGGCGAAAAAAATGCTGAAGCTGCCCGGGTTAAAACACCGGGAGGAGGAACTTCTGCAGAAGCTGAAAGGGAAGTTCGGTTCAGCGGATTACAAAGGAACCAGCGGCATCATGCAGCAGACGATGGTGAAAGTCGTCAACGAGGACCTGCAGCATCTGATGCCGGATATGAAATGTCCTGTTCTACTCATTTTCGGGGAGCAGGATACCGCGACGCCGGTTTCAGACGGAAAGCGGATGGAAGAGCTTATTCCCGATGCCGGACTCGTCGTGTTAAACCAGGCCGGGCACTACGCCTACCTGGATCAGCCGCAGCAGTTTCAGGCGGTTATACATTCATTTCTTGAAAAAGATAAAAGGAGCCGGACATGATTCAATTGTATATTTTTCTCATCATAATGCTGGTCGGCTGGATTCTTCCAGTCACTCTGAAAGTAAAACGGAGCGTTCACATGCTCCAGCAGAACTCCTACCGTAATGAGCGGTTCAGCAAATGGATTTCTGAAAACACGTCGAAAGTCATCCAGCCGGTGGAGGTGCTTTATGCCGCGCCGTTTCTGCTGCTCGTTTTCACCCGTTCGGATGTGCTGCTTCTCGCCTTTTCCGCCGGGGTCTTTCTCATCGTTTTCGCGGTGATCTACAGCACGAGACCGGAGGAGAAAAAGAAGCTCGTGTACACGAAGCGGGTGCAGCGGCTTCTTGGGGTAACCTATGCGGTATACCTTCTCATTGCATCCATTGCGATCGTCCTTTCGGCATTCATCCACGTCATGGCAGCCTACGCGCTGCTCGCACTGTCGGCGATGCTGCCATTTACGGTCATGAAGCTCGTGAACACGATCAATACGCCGATCGAAGGACGCATTAACGAAGGATTTGTCAATGACGCCAAACGGCTGCTGAAAGCGTCCCCGGACCTGAAAGTAATCGGTATTACAGGCAGCTTCGGGAAAACGAGTGTCAAACACTTTGTGCACGCCGTTTTGTCAGCCAAGTACAATGTGCTGATGACGCCGGAAAGCTACAACACGCGTCTCGGTGTGACGAGAACGATCAATGAACAGCTGAAGCCCTACCATGAAGTGTTTATCGCGGAAATGGGAGCGAAACAGGAAGGGGATATCCAGGAGATCTGCGACATCGTCGGTCAGGAATACGGTATTCTGACGGCTGTCGGCGAGCAGCATCTGGAGACGTTTAAGACGTTGGACAACATTAAAAAGACGAAGCATGAAATCATTGAAACACTTCCGGAGTACGGCGTCGGCATTTTAAACATGGATGATGAAAATATCATGTCCCATAAAGCAGAGAATCCGGCGCGGCGAGTGTACTACGGCATTGACCGGGAGGATGCGGACATCCGCGCGTCGGATATTTCCTACAGTGCGCGGGGGATGTCGTTTACGATTACGCTGAAGGACGGGACGACGGAAACATTCCGCACCCGCCTGCTCGGAAAACATAATATCTACAATGTCATGGCGGCTGTCGCTGTCGGTCTGGAAATGGGCATGACGCTTTCCCAGATGGCAGCGCCCGTGAAAAATATCGCTCCAGTGCCGCATCGTCTGGAACTGAAGCCGACAAACGGCAACATTACGATTATCGATGACAGCTTCAATTCCAACCCCGTCGGCTCGAAAATGGCCGTCGATGTGCTCGGACAGATGGACGGGCGCAGAATGCTTGTCACACCGGGGATGATTGAGCTCGGAGATAAAGAATATGAGCTGAATCGGGAATGGGCCAGATACGCTGCCGGGAAGTGCGATTATATTATTTTAGTCGGACCGAAGCAGACGAAGCCGCTTCAGGACGGTCTTGCCGAAGCGGGGTATCCGGAGGAGCAGTTCTACATTGCCAAAGACTTAAACGACGCCATTCAGCATATGCATCAGGTGGCTGTCGATAAAACGATTGTCCTGCTGGAAAACGACCTGCCGGACACCTTTTTAGAGTAGAAAACAAGAAAAACAACCAGGGAACGTACCAACTGACAGAGGATGGTGGAGGAATGAAAACGCGCGTAGCAGTAATTTTCGGCGGTATTTCCGTCGAGCATGAAGTATCGGTAATCTCCGCACTGCAGGCAGTGCAGAACATGAACAGCGAAAAATATGAGATCACCCCGATTTACATTTCCAAAGACCGCAAATGGTATACCGGGGACGTGCTTTTGGATATTGAAAACTACAAAGATCTGAAAAAACTGATGCAGGAAGCACAGCCGGTCCGCATGCAGCGTACGGCGGACAGCCGGGTGATCGTGGAGAAAGATCCGCGCCCGCGCTTCGGGAAAGCAGAACTTGCGGAAGTGGACGTGGCGTTTCCAGTCATTCACGGAACGTTTGGGGAAGATGGTGTCCTTCAGGGATACCTGGAGCTGCTCGGTCTTCCGTACGTCGGCTGTGATGTAATTTCTTCCGGTGCCGGCATGGATAAAGTGCTGATGAAGCGGATTTACCGCGATGCCCAGCTGCCGATCCTCGACTTCGTGACGTTTTACTCCTCCCAGTGGAATGACGATAACACCGGCTGGCTGAATCAGATTGAAGAGAGTATCGGTTATCCCGTCATCGTAAAACCAGCAAACCTCGGATCGAGTGTCGGCATCAGTAAAGCGGAAAACCGGGAAGAACTCGAAGAAGCGATTGACCTCGCGCAGCGCTTTGCACAGAAACTGGTCGTGGAGCCGATGGTCTCCAACATGACCGAAGTGAACTGTTCGGTCGTCGGCGATCCGTCGGAAGTGGAAGCGTCCGTCTGTGAGCAGGTGCTAGGAACCGATGAATTTTTATCCTACGAGGATAAATACACCGGCGGCGGCAAAGACGGCGGTTCAAGTAAAGGCATGGAATCGACCAACCGGGTTATTCCTGCAGAAATCGGCGAAGGAAAAACCGCGGAAGTGCAGCGCCTTGCGAAAGCAGCCTTTCAAACACTCGGCGCAAGCGGTGTTGCCCGGATTGATTTTATTATCGATGAAAATTCAGGCACCGTTTATATTAATGAAATTAATACCATTCCGGGATCGCTGTCTTTCTACCTCTGGGAACCTGCAGGCCGTCCGTATCCAGAGCTGATCGACCGGCTGATTCAGCTGGCATTAAAGCGCGAGCGCGAGCGCGGCCAGCTGATGTTTTCGATCGACTCCAACTTGTTCTCGATGCAGAACGGCGGCGCGAAAGGAAGCAAAGGATCCAAGCAGTCCTGATCTCATAGGGAACGTTCGTCAAAACGCCATGATGACCAGAAACCGTCATCGTGGCGTTTTGTCCTATTAAATAAATAAAGGAGAAGATACGTATGCTGAATAAAGTACGCTATTTTAAAAAGATGTACATAGATAACCCGAAGCTCGTCGTCATTCATCAAATGGGCAAAGTCGGTTCGACGACTCTGGTCGAAACGCTGAAAGAAAAAAACTGGCAGCCGTTTCATGTCCACAGCTTCCGCACGCCTCTCTCCACCTCGATGTATGAACAGTACCGCTCCACGCGGTATTACCGCACACCTTTATACCGTCTGCGCTATTTTCTCCGCCACCGCCTCGTTGAAATGTTGTTAAAGCAGCGTAAAAAAGTAAAAATTATCTCCCTTGTCCGTGAGCCGGTTTCCCGGAACCAGTCGATGTATTTCCACGCGTTTCATGTGCCTCTCATGGGGATGAATAAATATCAGGATAACCGGCAGGAAGATGCCGTGAATATAGAAGCCTTCCGCAGAGACTTCTATAAGCGCTTCAATCATCTTTACGGGAACCGCTGGTTTGATCAGGAGTTTGCCCGTATCTGGGACGTGAACGTGTATGCCTATCCTTTCGATCAGGAAAAAGGATATACGCGGATCCAGTCCGGCAATAAAGATATTCTGCTCGTGCAGATGGAAAAATTAAATGACCTGGAACAAGTGCTGGCGGATTTTCTAGGGGAAGAAGATCTCACGCTCACCCAGGCAAACAGCGGCTCCAAAAAATGGTATCATGCAGTATATAAAGAATTTAAGCAGAAGGCGGATCCAAGTAAAGAATATGTGGACCAGCTCTATGATACGAAGTATATGAACCACTTTTATTCAAAAGAAGATCAGGAGAAGGGGCGGAACCGGTTTCTCCGGAGCTGATGACGAAAGCAGGAAAGCCGGCTGCCGCCGCCGGGATGGGAAAGCAGGAATGACATAATGAAAAAAACCGTTGTCCTTATGATGCTGTTAACGATTGTTTCGAAAGTGATCGGATTTCTCCGCGATGTGACGCTCGCCTATTTTTACGGTACGTCCGGAGTCAGTGATGCGTACTTAATTTCATTGACTGTCCCTGTCGTTTTATTCGGCATGGTGGCGAAAGGAGTTTCCACCGGCTATATTCCGATGATCAGCCGTCTGGAGACGGAAAAAGGACCGCAGGCGGTTGTCCGATTTACAAACAACCTAATCTGGATGCTGCTTCTCGGCAGTACGGTGCTGATCGGCGCTGCGTGGATATTTGCTGAACCACTCGTGCTCGTTTTCGCGAGCGGGTTCACCGGGGAGACGCTCGAATTGGCTGTCTACTTTACGCGCGTGACGCTCGTTGGCATTTACTTCACGATTTTTATCCGGATTCTGAGTGCGTACTTAAACTACCAGCAGCTCTTCGCCGTGCCGAATCTGCTTGGTATTCCGATGAGTCTTATCGTGATTACGTCCATCGTACTCAGTGCAGAATTCGACATGCCGGAACTGCTGGCGTACGGGTTTGTCGCTGCTCTTTTTGTGCAGTGGCTCATCCTGCTCGGCTTTTCCTTTGCGAAAAAATTCAAATGGAAGCTGGTGCTGGATCCGAAAGATCCGGAGCTTCGGAAAATGGCAGTGCTGGCGCTTCCGGTCATCCTCGGTTCGTCTGTGCAGCAGATTAATAAGCTCGTCGACCGGACACTGGCTTCTCAAGTAACCGTCGGCGGTATATCTGCGTTAAACTATGCCCATACGCTCACGAACTTTGTTCACGGCGTATTTGTGATCTCGATTACGACGGTTATGTTTCCAAGTATTTCGAAGCAGGCAGCGGGCGGGAAAAAGAAATCTTTCCGCTCTACGATTGAGCAGGGATTTCTCGGAACGGCGATGCTGACCATTCCGGCTTCTGCCGCTGTTCTCGTTCTTGCAGAGCCGATTGTCCGGCTGCTGTTTGACCGGGGTGCATTTGACGCCGAGGCAGTCACTCTCACGTCCGGGGCCTTTTTCTTCTACGCGCTTGGAATGACAGGCACCGGCCTCCGGGTCGTTTTATCCCAATCGTTTTATGCGCTGCAGGATACACGCACACCGATGATAAACGCGGCGATTGCGATGGGAGTTAATATCGTGCTGAATTTTCTGCTGGCGCCTGTGATGGGAATCAGCGGACTGGCACTGGCAACGAGTATTTCCGCTGTTTTTTGTGCGGTGCTGTTGTACATGCAGCTGCAGAAACAGGTGGATCTGCGGCTCGGCAGGCTGGTCCGGTCGCTTGTGTTAATTACTGCAGCTTCCGCTGTCATGGCTTTCGCTGCGGGCAGTTTGTATACCACGCTGGCACCGCTTACTGAAATTGGCGCGCTTTCCGCTGCAGCTGCAGTCGGAGCGGTCCTTTACTTTTTGATTTTATATGTATGCAAATTTGAAACGCTCCTCCGGGCTGTGGACGGAATCCGCCGGAGAGTGGCGAACAGGAGGCAGGACCCGTGAAGGAAACATTAACGGAAATGATTGAACTCTCGATTGCTGCAGGCCAGGCGATTATGGAAATTTATGATGAAGAAGACATGGAGGTGGAGCGGAAGCAGGATGACTCGCCGCTCACGAAAGCCGATAAACAGGCACATGAACTGCTGTTCCAAGGTCTTCGTATGTTTGCACCGGACATTCCGGTACTGAGTGAAGAAGGGGATCATCCTGCTTACACCACACGGCGCTCGTGGGATCGCTGCTTCGTCGTCGACCCGTTAGACGGAACGAAAGAATTTTTGAAGCGGAACGGGGAATTTACGGTAAACACGGCGCTTGTGGAGAACGGAGTGCCGGTACTCGGCGTCATTTATGCGCCGGCGCTCGACCTGCTTTATTTTGCTGACATAAACGAAGGAAGCTTCAAGGCGGAACAGGCGTCGTTAAAAAGCTGGTCCAGTGACGCTGTTTTCCGCCTCGGCTATCCGCTTCCGCTGGAGACGACGAATGAACTGACAGCGCTTGTCAGCCGTTCCCATCCGTCGGAGGAAACCCAGCAGATGCTTGCGAAGCTGGAGGAAGCCTACGGCTCACTTCAAAAAGCGAATGTCGGCAGTTCGCTGAAGCTCTGCTATATCGCCGAAGGAAAAGCGGATATTTATCCGCGTATGGTACCGACAATGGAATGGGATACAGCAGCCGGCCAGGCAATCGTGGAGGCAGCCGGAGGGGAAGTGCTCGTTTATCCGTCCGGAGAGAAGCTGATGTACAACAAAGAAGATCTGAAGAACCCGTACTTTACAGCAAAAAGAAAAACGATTTCTCTTCCGAAAGGAGTTTTTCACAATGACCGATAAGCTGCGGAGCCATCTCGACGCACTGGAAGCCGAGGCAGTTTACATCATTCGTGAAGTAGCTGCGGAATGCGAAAATCCTGTCATGCTCTATTCGATTGGAAAAGACAGCTCGGTTATGCTTCATCTTGCATTAAAAGCTTTTTATCCGGAGAAGCCTCCGTTTCCATTTATGCATATCGATACAACATGGAAGTTTAAAGAGATGACAGCGTTCCGCGACAGAAAGGCGGAAGAACTTGGGATAGAGATGCTTGTTCATTCCAATGAAGAGGGGATCCGGGAAGGCGTGAACCCATTTGATCACGGCGCGGCCTACACCGACATTATGAAAACAGAAGCGTTGAAACAGGGGCTGGATCAATACGGCTTTGATGCAGCGTTCGGCGGCGGCAGAAGAGATGAAGAGAAGTCCCGTGCGAAGGAACGTATTTTTTCGTTCCGCAATGAACATCACGCCTGGGATCCAAAAAATCAGAAGCCCGAAATGTGGAAATTGTACAACACACGCATTCATAAAGGGGAAAGTATGCGTGTCTTTCCTCTTTCCAACTGGACGGAAAAAGATATCTGGCAGTATATCCGCCGGGAAAACATTGATATTGTGCCTCTCTACTTTGCCAAAGAACGGCCGGTGGTGGAGCGGAGCGGCAACATTGTTATGGTGGATGACGACCGTATGCCGATCGGAGAAGGGGAGGAAGTCGAATATAAAAAAGTCCGTTTCCGGACGCTCGGCTGCTATCCGCTCACCGGAGGCGTGGAGTCCAATGCGGATACACTGGATGCGGTTATTGACGAAACGCTTGGAGCCGTCAGCTCTGAACGGACGAGCCGTGTGATTGACCACGAAGGAAGCGGCAGTATGGAGCGGCGGAAACGGGAGGGATACTTTTAATGGAGCAGCTTCTTCGATTTATTACGTGTGGAAGTGTCGACGACGGAAAATCGACATTGATCGGTCATCTTTTATACGATGCCAAACTATTATATGCAGATCAGGAGCGGGCGCTCGAACTCGACAGCCGGGTCGGAAGCCGTGGTGGAGAGATCGACTATTCGCTGCTTCTGGACGGCCTGACAGCGGAGCGGGAGCAGGGAATTACCATCGATGCCGCCTACCGCTATTTCACGACAGATAAGCGCTCGTTCATTGTGGCAGATACGCCCGGTCACGAAGAATATACGCGGAATATGGCTGTTGGGGCCTCCACTGCAGATGCGGCGGTACTGCTCGTCGATGCGTCCAAAGGGATCAGTACTCAGACGAGGCGCCATGCACGCATCTGTTCGCTGATGGGAATTCGTCATTTTATCCTCGCAGTGAATAAAATGGATTTAATTGATTTTGATGCAGAACGATTTGCACAGATTGAGCAGGATTTCCGCCGGTATACAGCGTCGTTTTCCATTCAGTCGATTCAGGTGATTCCGGTTTCTGCAACAGATGGGGACAACGTGACGAAAGCGTCCTCGCGAATGCCGTGGTATAAAGGAGCGCCTTTGCTGCAGACGCTGGAAACGCTGCAGACAGAAAGGGAAATGACGGATCGGCCGTTTGTCCTTCCGGTACAGCGCGTGTCCAGACCGGACAGCGGCTTCCGCGGTTTCCAGGGGCAGGTGGAGTCCGGCACGATCCATACAGGAAGTACGATTTATTCGTTTCCGAGCGGAGAACAGGCTTCGGTGGAGAATATTCTCCGCGGGGATGAGAAAGTGCAGGAAGTGACCGCGGGCGATCCGGTCACGATTCAGCTCGACCGGGAAGTGGATGTCTCCCGTGGATGCGTGCTGAGTGAACGCCCGCTTATCAATGCGGATGAGCTGGAGGCGGATATTCTCTGGATGGATGATACGCCGCTGGTTACGGGAAGGTCGTACCTGCTGAAACTCGGTACGAGAACTGTTCCAGCCCAGGTTTCAGAGATCAAGCATCAAATTGATATTCATTCCGGCGAGCCTGTGCCGGCTTCCAAACTTTATAAAAATGAGCTTGCTCTCGTCACCCTCCAGCTGAATGAGCCCTCGCCGGCAGAGCGGTTTGATGAACATCCTGTACTCGGGTCCTTCATATTAATGGACCGTCTGAGCAACATGACTTCCGCCTGCGGCGTTGTGGAGAAAACGGCATCGCGGAAAGAAAATATTCAGTGGCAGGAAACAGAAATCGGGAGAGCGTACCGGGCGGAGCAGAAAGCGCAGCAGCCGGCTGCCATCTGGTTTACCGGACTCTCCGGATCGGGGAAATCCACGCTTGCGGATGAACTGGAAAAGCGCCTTGCAGCGATGGGGAAGCATACGATGCTTCTTGATGGAGATAACCTCCGTCATGGTCTGAACAGCAACCTCGGTTTTTCTGAGGGGGACCGTGTAGAAAACATCCGCCGGGCGGCAGAAACAGCAAAGCTGATGAATGATGCCGGCCTGATCGTTCTGGCTTCCTTTATTTCACCATTTAAAAAAGACCGGCGCCGTGCCCGGGAAATTATTGGCGGAGCATTCCTGGAAGTATACGTCAGTACGCCGCTGGATGTATGTGAACAACGGGACACAAAAGGCTTGTACGCCAAAGCACGCAGTGGTGAAATCAGCAGCTTTACCGGCATTTCGAGTCCGTATGAAACGCCGGAAGCGCCGGAGCTGACAGTGGATACTTCTACAGGGACGCTCGAAGAACAGGTGGAGCAAATCATCAGCATACTTATGCAGAAGGACATGATCTGATCCTGCCTGAAGCAAAAAAGCGGATGAACTGCATCATATGAAAAAGCCGGACGATCCTGAAGCGCATTGCAGCGTTTCAACATCGTCCGGCTTCTTTGTTTTTGAAATATCCCGGATATCGTATGGTCAGGGGGGATCATCCTGTTCCGATCTCCGTGTACTTCTATTCTTTCGATCCCGGTATGGACAGATTTTCCGCCAGCTGCTCCGGGAAAGGGTCTTTGCCGTTCTCCTCCATAAAAAACTGATCCCGGTAGCGCACCATCCGCGTGTTCCATTTAGGAGATATCTCCGGACATTCTCCGTCCAGGCTGCAGCGGAGCGCGATTTCAGGAAAATTCACGCCGGCTCCGAGACTCATAATCTGACTGCCGCAGAAGCGCGGATTCAAATCTGTAAGCAGATACTCTCCGTCCTGCTCCATGAACTGCAGATTTAAAAAGCCGTCCGTCATGAAAAGCGTACCGACTTCTTCAGCTAGTTTCATCAGCTGCTGATCCTCCACAACGACTCCATCCAGCACGATACCGCTTGCGACGCCGCTCCGGCGCCTCGGAATCACCGCGCACGCTTTTCCGCGGTGCAGATACATATCGACGCTGTATTCCTGACCGGCGAGGTACTCCATCAGCATTTTTCTGCCGTGGTGCGGGATGGCCGCGTAGTCCTCTTCCCAGACGACACTTTTCTTTCCCTCGGAAAGCGCCTGGAGGTATCCTTCTTTATCTGTAAGAAGAGCAAAACCGAGTGCTCCGTGGGCGTTTGTATCTTTTGCAACGGTGTATCTGGTGTCTGAAAAACGCATCAGCGCTTTCCGGAGTTCCTCGTTGGTATGAAAAAGCGTATACCGCGGTATGTGCTTTTTCATGCCATGAGCTTCCATAAACGCGTAGGCTTCGCCTTTATCCGTCATTCGGTTTACCGATTGTGTAACCGGTGCGATAGAGCGGGACGGAATCTCTCCACGGCGCCGGTGGTAAATATCGATTTCCTCGTGAAGGGACGGGAATACTAAATCCACGTTCTCCTCCTGCACGATCCGCTGGATGTCCAGTATATACTGATCCTCATCGTGCACACTCGAAATTTGATAAAACCGGTCGCAGAAAGGTCTGCCTGCATTTACCTGCCGCCGGTCACAGCCGATGATCGTTACCCCATCGATCTCCCTCAGTCCGCGCATAACCCCCTGCGCTGTCGGACCGCCGATTCCGGTCACTACTACTCGTACTTGTTTCAATTGCCTTCACCTACTATTCTGCATCCCATAATATTTTCATTATACGTTTTTACGTAAGCAGTTACAAAGCAATTCCGCTATTTTCAGGAATTTAGAGATTCTCGGCAGACGACGCTGGATTTCCGATAGCGGAAAAGGGGCAGACTCTGATACAATAATTCATATGAAAAGGATTTCATACGTGTGGACAAGGAGGAGGATGCAAGATGAGCTGGAAGGTGACAAACAATGAACGCTCCCAGGATCAGCTGCTCGTAAATGAAAGTCTGTTTGCTCTTGGAAACGGTTTCCTCGGAGTGAGGGGAAATGTGGAGGAAGGGTATGGAGAGGGCATGATTTCCATCCGGGGGACGTATATTAATGCCTATCACGACGAAACGCCCATCGAATACGGGGAGAAGCTTCATGCTTTTCCGGAGACCCAGCAGAAGCTCGTTAACGGCATTGATGCGCAGACGATATACATTTCCGTTAATGGAGAGCGTTTTTCCATGTCTGCAGGCACCATCCACAGCTTCGAGCGGACTCTTCACATGGATAAGGGACAGCTCATTCGAAACGTGGACTGGGAGTCCCCGTCCGGTATCCGGATGAAGCTGATGTTTTCCCGGTTCGTTTCCATGACGACGAAAGAACTGTTTATGCAGCAGGTGGAGATTGAACCGGAGGAAGAAGCGGATATCGTTATTACGGCAGAAGTTAATGGCAGTGTCACAAACTTTTCCGACCCCGGCGATCCGCGGGTGGCAAGCGGGCATGCAGAAAGACTCCACGTTACCGACTGCCGTGCAGAAGGGCGGAGCCTGCTCGTCACAGACGAAACGTATGAAACAAAACTGGAAATGCATGTTCACTCTATGTCGGAAGTATCCGCGCCTGCTGACCGGACGACGGAAATAAAGGACGGGCGCGCGGCAGAACATTACTCGCTGAAGACAGGAGAACGGATCGTCTTCACCCGCTGGAATGTGTTCACAGATACGTACCGGCACGGGGAAAGCCTTCAGGAGCGGGCAGAAAATATCATTCGGAAATGCGGCTCTTTCGACGAGGAGGCGGCAAAGCAGCAGGCGTACTTGACACGTTTCTGGGAGGAGGCCGGTCTGAAAATTGAAGGGGATGATTCCCTTCAGCAGGGGCTCCGTTTTCATTTGTACCATCTGCTGCAGTCGGCAGGAAAAGACGGAGTCAGCAACATTCCGGCAAAAGGGCTTTCCGGCGAGGGCTATGAAGGGCATTATTTCTGGGATACGGAAATTTACATGCTGCCATTTTTCCAGATGACGCAGCCGGAGATCGCCCTGCAGTTGATAAAATACCGTTACTCTCTTCTCGGTGCAGCGAAAGACCGTGCCCGGGAGGTCGGGCATGAGAAAGGGGCACTTTTCCCGTGGCGGACGATCACCGGCGGCGAATGCTCCGCCTTTTTCCCGGCAGGTACAGCACAGTACCACATCAGTGCAGATATTGCTTACAGCTTTATTCAATACTACCTCGTCACCGGCGACATTTCATTTGTAGACGAGTATATGCTGGAAGTGCTGACGGAAGTGTCCCGGCTCTGGATGGATATGGGACACTACAAAGGCGGCACGTTCCGGATCGACGATGTAACAGGGCCGGATGAATATACGTGCATCGTCAACAATAACTATTATACGAACGTAATGGCGCGACACAGCCTCCAGTGGGCGGTGAAATCATGGGAGCTGATCGGTGGGGATGCAGCAACCGCGTGGAAAGAAAAGCTTCAGCTGGAAGAAGGAGAGCTTGCAGCATGGCAGGAAGCGGCAGACCGCATGTACCTGCCGTATAATGAAGAACACGGCATTCATGCGCAGGATGATACATTCCTCCAGAAAAAAGTATGGGATCTGGAGAATACACCGGACGAGAAGTTTCCTCTGCTGTTAAACTATCATCCGCTCACGCTGTACCGGTACCAGGTATGCAAGCAGGCGGACACGGTCCTCGGTCACTTCCTGCTGGAGGAAGGGGTCGATGAAGAGGTGATGCGCCGCTCCTACGATTACTATGAAAAAGTGACGACCCATGATTCGTCGCTTTCCTACTGTATTTTCAGTATGATGGCTGCCCGTCTCGGAGATACGGAGAAAGCGTACGATTACTTTATTAAAACGGCCCGTCTCGATATCGATAATACGCACAAAAACACGAAGGACGGACTGCACCTCGCCAATATGGGCGGAACGTGGCTTGCTCTCGTCTACGGCTTTGCAGGCCTCCGGGTGGATGAAAACGGCCTCCGCTTCCGGCCGGTGCTTCCCAAAGCATGGGAATCCATGGCTTTCCGTATCCGGTACCAGGGACGTTTTCTCGAAGTGGAACTCGGGCAGGATCAGATCACGTACCGGCTGCTGGATGGTGAAGACCTTTCTATCGATCACTTTGAAACAAGCGTAACGGTGCAGGCGGGAAAAGAAGTTCACGCTTCCTATCAGACGTAACACGGACTGCAGACGAAAAAAGCGGACGCTCCCTTTTCAGGGAAGATACGCTTTCGTTTTCGATTCCGCCGGGATTTGTCACTTCCCCTGCCTTATCAATTCAGGGAGTTCATGAAGGGAGCGGATTTCATGGTCAGCCTTTATGTCCGCATGCGGTGGATCGTCGAACCGGTTGAGCCATACGCTGCGGATTCCTGCCCGGCCTGCTCCGAGGATATCTGTTTTCGGATTGTCTCCGATCATCCACGTGTCTTCAGGGTGGGAGCCGCTTTTTTCGAGGGCATATTCAAACAGCGAAACATCCGGCTTGCCCCGGCCGAAATCGCCGGAAATAATGACATGATCAAAATAGGGGGCGATTTCCTTCGTAATGTCGAGCTTCAGGTTCTGCAGGCTCGGGGCTCCATTAGTGAGCAGCACGAGTGTGCAGGACTGCTTCAGCTCAGAAAGTACCGGATAGGCGTCTTCAAACACGAACGGTGACTGGATGCGGTACTTGATAAACTGCTGTGCCAGTTGTTCCGCTTCCGCGTCGGAAAGAATGGTTCCAAATGAAGAAAGAGCTTCCTGCCAGACGGTCCGCTGATAGCCGCGGATCATCCGGTTCATTTCCGGAAAGTCAAACGCCGGATCATCGAACGTTCCCCACAGCCCTTCAAACGGATTGATACCGATCATCTGAGTGAAGTCGTACACCTCGTATTCACTGTATCGTTTACGGGCAGTGCGGCGGACTTCGTTCTCCAGTTCGTCTGCATCCAGACCATATGTTCCGGCTGCATCGCTGCAGGTCCGGTTGAGCGCTGTCTGAATGCTTTTGGCATCCCATAAAATCGTATCGTCTAAATCAAAAAAAACAGATGTCATGCTTTCTCCTCCTTCACCTTTCTGCTTTACCAGTTTAAAGCAACGTGAATTTTCTGTAAATACATCTCGGAAAAGAAGGATATCGATGATTTCATCACGAAAGAAATCAAGTGAACGTTCTGCAGTATCGAAAATCGAAACGAAGGAGTCGATTCATGTATGGGTAAGAATATGGAACATATGGGACGCAGCACTCAGCTTCTGCACGCAGGGCAGGTACCGGACCCCGCAACCGGGGCGAGAGCGGTGCCGATTTACCAGACAACCTCGTACGTTTTTGAAGATACCGGTCATGCCGAGCGTCTGTTTTCGCTGGCAGAGCCCGGAAACATTTACAGCCGGATTATGAATCCGACAGTAGACGCATTTGAAAAGCGGATGGCGGTGCTTGAGGATGGCGTCGGAGCACTCGGTACATCCTCCGGAATGGCGGCCATTACGATGACGATTTTGAATCTGGCGTCAAGCGGCGACCACATCGTTGCTGCCTCCCACCTATACGGCGGGACGTACAATCTATTTGCGGTCACACTTCCGCGGTACGGGATTAATGTAACGTTCGTCGATATTTCCAATCCGGACGAAGTGGAAGGTGCCATTCAGGAGAATACGAAAGCGGTGTATGGGGAAACGATCGGAAATCCGGGCCTTTATGTCATGGATTTTCATACGATTTCTGACATTGCCCACAGCCATGGAATTCCGCTCGTCGTGGATAATACATTCGGTACACCGGCTGTCTGCCGTCCGCTGCAGCACGGAGCGGATATCGTCGTGCACTCGGCGACGAAATGGATCGGCGGGCACGGTACAACAATCGGCGGCGTCGTTGTAGACGGCGGACGGTTTACGTGGAACAAAGAGAAATTCCCTCATTTCCACGAACCGGACCCGAGCTACAACGGGCTTGTTTACAATGATCTCGGAGATATGGCGTTTATTCTCAAGTTGCGCGTGCAGCTCTTAAGAGATATCGGAGCTTCCCTGAGCCCGCAGAATGCGTTCCAGCTGCTCCAGGGACTGGAGACGCTTTCTCTGCGGATGGAGCGACACCAGCAGAATGCAAAGAAACTGGCTGAAGCGTTAAGCGGTCATCCCGGCGTTTCGTGGGTTAAGTATCCGGGACTTACCGAACACCCTGCGCATGAGCTTGCAGCGAAATACCTGGACGGCGGATACGGTGCCATCGTTAATTTCGGCATCGAAGGTGGAGTGGAGGCCGGACGCAAGCTGATCGACTCCATCACGCTCTGGTCGCACGTGGCCAATGTCGGCGATGCAAAAAGCCTGATTATCCACCCTGCTTCAACGACGCATCTGCAGCTGTCCCCTGAGGATCAGGACCGCTCCGGGGTAACACCGGATCTCGTCCGGCTGTCTGTCGGCCTGGAGCAGTTTGAAGATCTGTACGCGTCTCTTGCGGATGCGATTGCCGAAGCTACCGGCACCGACGCAGCGCTTCCGGAGGTGGATCCGCTCGCTCAGGCACGTCAGGCGGCGGTCGAACACACAGAAGACGGTCCGCGCCGGAGAGTGCTCGCTGCACTCACGTCGACGAGTGAATATACGAAAGCGTGGGAACGTCTTGGCTACCGGGTTCTGCCGGCAGGCTCTGAGGAGGCGCTCCGTGAACTGCAGCAGAATGGCGTTCATGTAGATTATGTGTATGCTCCGGAGGGGGCAGACAGTCTGACAGAGACTGCCTGCCGGCTGCTTCAGCCAAAAGGCGTGATTCATCATGGCACGCCGGATGTGGAAGCGAAAATTCCATCAGGTACGGCTTCCTTAGTCGACAAAAATTAACATCTCCATGTATTCTCTCTTCTTCAGCTGTAGTATACTAAAGAGTAGAGAGAGGGATGACCATGTGGCTGAAAATGACCGCAAGCCTGTTTATGATCACGACATTTGTACTTGGGGGAGTGCTCCTGTGGCTGCAGCTGACACAGGGCTCGATCCTTGCCGGAGGGGATGAGGAATCGTTCCAGCCGGAGGCGTCGTTTACGGATGCTTCGTATTACTATTTCCTCCCGGATGAAGAAATCGAGTCTTTGATCGACCGGGCTGTGACGTCTACAGAAGGAATCGGCAGCTACCAGCTTCCCGTGGAATACAACGGATTGAACAAGCCGGATGTGGCGTTTACGTATGCTTCCCCGCCTTCCCTCCGTGTCATGCTGGAAGCCGGTAGAGTGTATTCCTCGTACGGACGGATCCCGGGGGTTCAGGAAATGAAAGAAAAACTGAATGATGAATATTTCCCGATTCACGTGCGCTTTCATAAAAACCGGGCTTATGTCTATGATACGCAGCTGGAAACCAATGAAGCGACGGTGTATCCGGAAGAAACCGTGATCCGCGGAAACGGAGAGGAAGCGGTCCACTACTTTCACAAAAATGACCTTCCATTTGATGAGACGGCATCCCTTGTAGTGGAAGATTCGTCAGACGACGCTTATTTCATCAGCTATATACTGGATTTTTCCGCGTATAAATAGAAGACCGGCAGTGCTTTAAAAAGCGCTGCCGGTCTTCTTTCTATTCGGGTCCGTCCGCAGACGAGTTTAACTCAGGATAGTTTTCCTGAAGCTGCTCAAATACGTTCTGTTCGACTTCAAAGTACAGCTGATTCCATTCCTGCGTAGAGGAAGGATTTACTTCTGCATCTGCGGCTGCGTCCTCCCGGATCTGCTGCCAGATGAAGGATTTGGCGTACTGAAACTCCAGCTGCTGTGCAGAAAGCTCCGGATTTTCGGATTCCAGCACATCCAGAAGCACCTGCAGCTCTGTATCTTCCTGAAGTACCTGCTCTTCCTGTTCGTTCATATAGGCCTCAAAATTTTCCCGTGTGTAGGAAAAACCATAATCCTCTTCTGCGAACGTTCTCCAGGCATCCAGTTCGGCTGCTATCCATTCTGCGCTGGAAACCGTATTCTCCTCTTCCACAGCATAATCTTCCCCCTGCTGCTGGAACAGCGTATAGACATACGCATGTTCTTCAAAGGAAGCGCGGGAGAAAGCCTCTTCTTCCGACGGAGTGAACTCAGCCAGCGTCTCCTCTGCCTGTTCCCGCAGCTCTGAAGGGTCACCGGCATCAAACGAACCCTCGTTCGTTTCGCCTTCGATATCCATGTCTCCACTGTTCTGTGCGCCGGCTGTACTTCCCGGATCTTCCTCGGTAGAGGGCTCCGTTTCTTCTGCAGGGCTGACATCCTCCGTCTGGATTACCTGCTGCTCCCGGTCCATGACCACCAGAAGCGCGGACAGGCCGATCAGAATGATGAAGCCTGCAGCGAGTATGTATATTTTTTGTCTGGACATTGTGTCACCTCGTTCTAAGCATTTACCTCAAGAAAAGTATACCAGATTCGGGAATGAAAGAAAGCCACAGAATATTCATGATTCGGTAAGAGAATCATGCACGTCCACTATCACACAACAAAAGACTTATTTCAGAATGTTTTGTTGGATTTTCTGCCAGATAAAACACCATTTCGTAGAACTATGGTATGATAATGAAAACGACTATCGGTACATAATTCTCAAAAAATACAAATCATCAGGGGGTCATGGTATGCGGAAATCGTCAGTGAAACAGAAGATGATGGGAGCATTTGCGGTATTGATGCTGCTCTTTATTGCCGGGGCAGCAGTCACAGTCTGGCAGCTCAATCAAATAGAATCCGAATCGGAGCAGTTTTCACAGGACAACTCCCGTGCGCTGGAAATGACGGATGCAGCAGCGCTGATCCGCTCCCAGTTCATCGCAGCTTCCGATTTTGCACGGACGAATGGAGAGGCGTTTTCACAGGAAAGTTATAATGAAACGAATGCCCAAATCGAGGGAATTCTAGAGACGACTTCACAAGCATCCGGCGGAGAGCTTCTCGAACAAGTGGAGGCCATTCAGTCCGGGCTCGCGTCGTTTAATGAAACGGTCGGACGTATTCCGGAAAACAGCGGACCGCTTCAGAATCAGCGTCTCGATGAACTGGCAGAAGAACGTTCAATTATTGTGGACCAGGCACTTACTGCAGCAGATACGCTGCGGCAGAATGCAGCTCAGTCTGAGAGCAGTGTCAGTTCAATTATTCAGAGCAGTATCGTCACTTTTCTCATTGTAATCGGAGCCGTACTGTTACTGGGTGCTGTGTTATTTTATGTTCTGGCAGGTCGCATCTCCAGTTCATTAACCCAGGTCGTTCATACTGCTGAAGCCGTCAGCAGAGGCAGGTTGGATGTGGAAAAACTCCCCGAACATAACCGGGATGAAACCGGGAGAATGGGCGAAGCCGTCAACCGGATGGTCGATGAGCTGAAAAAAATGATCGGACACACGAGTACAACAGCAGAACAGGTAGCTGCCGGCTCTTCCCAGCTTCTTGCCGGTGCAGAGGAAGCAGGCAGGGCAACGGAAGAGATTACGCATTCGATCCAGGAAGTCGCGTCAGGATCCGAAAAACAGGTGGAGAAAGCGGCGGAAAGTGAAGCGGCCTTTGCCGGTATCAGCCGGACGATGCAGGACGTTTCCGCGATGATTCAGGAGGCAGAAGCCTCCAGCAGCCGGACAAAGGAAGAGGCAGCCTCCGGAAAAGAGGTGGTCGACGCCTCGGTCAAACAAATGAAAGAAGTGGAAGAAGTAACAGCATCACTCGAGAAAAGCATGACTGCACTCGAAGAGAAGTCGAGCCGGATCGGGAGTGTCATTTCTCTTATTACAGATATTGCAGAACAGACGAACCTGCTGGCACTGAACGCCGCCATTGAGGCAGCAAGAGCCGGAGAGCACGGCCGTGGATTTGCGGTCGTTGCAGATGAAGTCCGGAAGCTTGCCGAGCAGACTTCCTCCTCCACAGGAGAAATAACGAATCTGGTCGCCCAGATGCAGGAAAGTGTGCAGGAATCAGTGGAAATGACTCAGTCCGGCCGCAGCGCGGTTGCTTCCGGAGCAGAATTTGCGGCTTCGGCGGGCGGAACCTTTGCTGACGTTACCGGATCCGTCGATGCCATGTCCCGGAAGATGCGGGAAGCGGCAGCCTCGGTGGAAACGATGCAGGAAAAACTGCAGGAAGTCACCGGCGTCGTCCAGGAAAATACGGCGATTGCGGAACAATCTTCCGAGCATGCACAGAACGTTGCTGCAGCTGCCGAAGAGCAGACGGCATCGGTTCAGGAAATCCATGATTCTGCTGCGAGACTGGCACAGGCTGCAGAAAGTCTGGAGGTATCTCTCCAGGCATTTCATATGGAAGAGCTGGAAGAGACGGAAGAAACTGCGGACGAAGCGGAAGAAGAGATGGATCAGGCCGCTTCCTGACGACTGATTATTCAAGCAGGCATACAAGAAGAAACCCTCCGGCAATGATGGAGGGTTTTTTCTTCGTGATTTCGGAAAGAAAAATATATTATCCATTGATTATATAATCAAATGATTATATAATGCAGGAGGTGTTCGATGATTCAGTCAGAAGAAAGGATGTTTTTATGGAGGCGTTTCTTGCAGGAGCTATATTTCTAGTCACATTAGTATTTGTTATCTGGCAGCCGAAAGGGCTGTCTATTGGGTGGTCGGCTTCCGGAGGGGCGCTCCTCGCACTCGCTGCGGGTGTCGTAAGCTTCACGGATGTTGGTGAAGTAACGGCTATCGTCTGGAATGCAACATTCACATTTATCGCAGTCATTATTATTTCATTAATTCTCGATGAAATCGGCTTTTTTGAATGGGCCGCGCTTCATATGGCGCGTATCGCAGGCGGAAGCGGTGTACGTATGTTCATTCTGGTTACGCTGCTTGGGGCAGTAACTGCCGCTTTCTTCGCCAATGACGGTGCAGCACTCATTTTAACACCGATCGTCCTTGCGATGGTACGGGCGCTTCAATTCAAAGAAGCTATGATTCTTCCATTTGTTATGGCAAGTGGATTTATCGCAGACTCGACATCGCTTCCGCTGATCGTCAGTAACCTGGTGAATATCGTTTCAGCAGATGTGTTCGGTATTGGATTTATCGAATATGCCTATTACATGATTGTTCCTAATTTGTTTTCCCTTGCTGCCAGTATGCTTGTTTTGTACGTTGTTTTTCGGAAGAATATCCCTTCTACATATGATATGAACATGCTGCAGACCCCGGAAGCCGCAATTAAAGACCACAGGATGTTCCGTTTGTCCTGGGTTGTTCTCGGGCTCTTATTAGCGGGCTATTTCGGAAGTGAGTTTATCGCATTTGGCGATGGCACACTTCCCGTATCGTTTGTTGCCGGCCTGATTGCTGTATTTTTCCTCCTGATGGCCCGCCGCTCACCGGCTGTGGAAACGGTACGGGTCATGAAAGAAGCACCATGGGCGATCGTCGTTTTCTCTATTGGGATGTACGTCGTTGTATTCGGTCTGCGGAACGCGGGACTCACTACGATTCTGGCGGGCGTTCTGGAGCAGGCGGCAGAAGGGGGGCTGTTCGCAGCTGTTATGGTGATGGGCTTTTTAGCAGCGGTTCTATCCTCTGTCATGAACAACATGCCGACCGTGATGATCAACGCACTCGCGATTCAGGACACCGATGTAACCGGCGTCATGCGGGATGCATTGATTTATGCCAATGTTATCGGCTCCGACCTCGGTCCGAAAATCACACCGATCGGATCGCTTGCGACGCTGCTCTGGCTGTTCGTCCTGCAGCAGAAAGGTATCCGCATTTCCTGGGGCTACTACTTTAAAATAGGCATCATTCTCACGCTGCCGACACTGTTCATCACACTTGCCGGACTGTGGATCTGGCTTTTAATTATCGGCTGACCGGATGATGATTCAGGCTTCTCTGCGAAAAGTGCAGGGAAGCCTTTTTACCGTTGAAGAAATTATAAGAAACGAAGCTTCATTCAAACAGGTGTGCCAAGGGCTGAAGCATTTCAATGTTCAGCTGCATTTACCGTCGTTGTTTTTGTTGGCAGACTTCTCCGCAGTTCGGCAGAAGCACTCTGAACGCTTACAGCCGTCCACGGCCGGGTATATACAAAACAGCGGTGTATTTGCACCACCATGTGATGAAAGGTAGAATGAGAGCAGGAAAGGGCGGAGATATCATGAAGCGATACGGGACAGCCGGGCTCGTCATGGCCGGAGGCAGGTCAAGCCGTATGGGCGGAGATAAAGCGCTTCTGCCGGTCGGAGAAAAGACCGCTGCAGCGCGCACTGCGGACATGGCATCCGCTGTGTGTGATATCGTCGTGGTCATTACAAACTCGGATGAAACGGCAGAAAGCCTTTCTTACGTCTCGGTGAACGATCTCCGGCCGTATGAAGGGCCGCTTGCAGGAATCGAAGCAGGAATGAGCGCTGTGGAGGCGGAGTGGTATCTGGTCTGTGCATGCGACATGCCGCTCGCAGAGGAGAAGGCTGCTTCCATCCTGATAAACGAAGCGGAGAAAACAGGAGCCGATGCAGTGATACCTGTCATCGACGGCAGGCAGCAGCCGCTGTTCGCTGTTTACAGCCGCCGCGTACTTCCGGAGATCAGCCGCTGCCTCGACCGGGAGGAGCGTTCCATGAAAGCTCTCTTCCGCTCGATACACGTAACGGAAGCGCAGGAACCGCTTTTTCTTGAGAGCGGGATGACGAAAGAAGCGCTGTCGCTGTTGTTTTATAACATGAACCGCCCGGAAGAATATGACTGGATCATCAGCCGGATGACGTAGCTTGGAGGCGACATGGATGACAGAGAAAACATTTCAGGACTTTTATCAGAATCAGGTCTATTTCTCCACCGATGATCATCCGTACGGATCAGACCCCCGCCACGTGTGGGTGATTACCCGGCATAAAGGAGACTGGCTGCTGACGAAGCACCGCTCCCGCGGCATGGAATTTCCAGGCGGAAAAGTGGAAGCGGGGGAAACAGCGGAGCAGGCAGCTGTAAGAGAAGTATATGAGGAGACGGGCGGAATCGTCCGGGATATTCATTACATCGGCCAGTACCGTGTGGAAGGCCGGAAAGAAACGGTCATCAAAAATGTGTATTTTGCTGATGTGCCGGAAGTCGAGAAAAAAGATAATTATCATGAAACACGTGGACCCCGGTTCGTTCAGAAGCTGCCTGGAAGAATCCGCGGGCACCGCGGGTACAGTTTTATTATGAAAGATGATGTGCTGCCGCTCAGTCTTGCAGAGGTAGCGAGGCGTTTTCCGGAAGGCTCGGCAAAAATGCGCGGCAGTTGACACAGACAGGAAAGTCCGTTATTATTCTCAAAAGCGGATACTCTTATCCCGAGCTGGCGGAGGGACAGGCCCGAAGAAGCCCGGCAACCATCATCTTTCAGGATGAACGGTGCCAACCTGCAGAACGAAGTTTGTTCTGACCGATAAGAGGTGAAAGGAATCGTATCAGCCTTCTCCTCACTCAGCAGGGGAAGGTTTTTTTTATTCAGTCCACGGACTGCCGATCACCACCATCAATGAGGGAACACCGATGGGAGAATGAGTGCCGTAATGAAGAATGGAGGAGGAACTTGCTCATGGCAGGAAAAACACGTTTATTTACATCGGAATCAGTTACAGAAGGACACCCGGATAAAATCTGTGACCAGATTTCCGACTCGATTCTGGATGAAATTATTAAGCAGGACCCGAATGCACGGGTCGCCTGCGAGACTTCAGTAAATACGGGACTCGTGCTTGTAGCCGGGGAAATTTCAACGTCTACGTATGTGGACATTCCGAAAGTTGTGCGGGAAACACTGAAGGATATCGGCTATGTACGTGCCAAATACGGGTTTGATTATGAAACCTGTGCCGTACTGACATCGATTGATGAGCAGTCGGCGGATATTGCGCAGGGTGTGGATCAGGCGCTGGAAGCACGGGAAGGCCAGATGACTGACGATGAGATCGAATCGATCGGTGCAGGGGACCAGGGGCTGATGTTCGGATACGCCGACAACCAGACACCTGAACTGATGCCGCTGCCGATCGCTCTGTCCCACCGGCTCGCCCGCCGTCTGACACAAGTGCGTAAAGAAGGCATTGTGGAGTATCTCCGCCCGGACGGAAAAGTACAGGTGACGGTGGAGTATGATGAAAACCAGGAGCCGCTTCGTGTCGACACGATCGTCGTTTCCGCCCAGCATCATGCAGAAATTGACCTCGATCGAATCAAGCAGGATATTAAGACGCACGTTATTGAGCCTGTCGTCGATGCATCGCTTCTGGATGATCAGACGAAATATTTCATCAACCCGACCGGCCGTTTCGTTATCGGCGGCCCGCAGGGGGATGCCGGACTGACCGGAAGGAAGATTATTGTGGATACGTACGGCGGCTATGCCCGTCACGGAGGCGGTGCATTTTCCGGCAAGGATGCGACGAAAGTCGACCGCTCCGCTGCTTATGCAGCACGCTACGTGGCGAAAAATATCGTCGCTTCCGGACTCGCGGACCGCTGTGAAGTACAGCTGGCGTATGCGATCGGCGTAGCACAGCCGGTTTCCATTGCAATCGATACATTTGATACAGGAAAAGTATCCGAAGACGTCCTCGTTCAGGTCGTTCGTGATAACTTTGACCTGCGTCCGGCAGGTATTATTAAGATGCTGGATCTGCGCCGTCCGATTTATAAGCAGACAGCTGCCTACGGCCACTTTGGGCGTACGGACATCACGCTGCCCTGGGAGCAGACGGATAAAGCAGAAACGATCGAAAATCAGGCGCTGGAGCTCGCTGGAAAATAAAAAGAAAGCACGGCCGCTTCTGCGGTTCGTGCTTTCTTTTTTGTCTACAGGTTAGTATTTGGCCGACTGGCCGCCGTCGATGGTAATGACAGAGCCGTTAATAAACGTCGATTCATCGGACAGGAGAAAGACGACGAGTGCGCCGACTTCTTCCGGCTTTCCGAATCGTTTGGATGGGTTGGCCTGGACAAACTGCTCTCCGAACGATTCCCAGTCATCGCCGGCCATCTGCTTCAATGAGCCTCGGACCATATCGGTCATAATCGCTCCCGGCGCGATGGCATTAATACGCACGTTGAATTCACCGTACTCCACACCTGAGTTTCGTGTGAGACCGACGACGCCGTGTTTGCTTGCTGCATAGCCCGACTGGCTGCCGACACCGCGGATGCCACCGACAGAGGCGGCGTTGACGATGGAACCGGCTCCCTGCTTTTTCATTTCCTTTAATACGTATTTCATTCCGTAGAAAACACCATTCAAATTGACGTCGACGACTTTGGCAAACTCGTCGGTGCCGTAGTCTTCGGTCAGGTTCTGTTTTCCTTCAATGCCTGCATTGTTGAAAAATCCATCGATCCGTCCAAACGTGCTGACGCATGTTTCGACAAACTGTTTCACTTCTTCTTCGTTCGTGACGTCGGCCTTTACCGCTTCCACCTGCGTACCGTGCTGCTTCAATTTTTCAGCGGCCTCCTGAAGTTTTTCCTCATTCATGTCCACTAAAAACAGAGACGCTCCCTCTTCCGCTGCTTTTTCTGCAGCAGCGAGCCCCAGCCCGGATGCACCGCCGGTAATCAGAATTACTTTGTTTTCCAGTCTTTTCATCGAAATCTGCCTCCTTTACGTAATTTGGAATGGTACAATTTGAGTGTAGCACGCAGAAAAAAAGATAGAAGAGAACAGGATTGGCCTGCTGTAGAAAGAATCGACATCTTTTCAATATGTGTAGAAAGGCGGGGGCGTATGGGGGATCAGGCGGCAAGGACGAAGCATCATTTAAAAGAAGGACTGATGGAAGAAATCCACGATGGGGGCTGGAGCCGGGTAACCGTCAATAAAATTGCGGAGCGGGCGCAGTATCACCGCACGACATTTTACAAATACTATCACAGCCGCGATGAAATCGCACAGGACCTCCGCAGAGAAATGAAGGAGGAGATCAAACGGACGAGCATGAACCGCTACAGTCCGGGATTTCCGGTAGAGCTTGCGGATATGCATGAAGCGTCGTTTGAGTTACTGTATTTCATTCAGGAAAACCGGCGGTATTTCGATCTGCTCATCCGTCAGGACAGCCTCCCCGGGGCGGAGAAGGACCTGGTGGAAGGTATTTATGAAGTGCTGCGGGAAGCGTTCCTGCTTGCCCCCAAAAGCGGAATCGACGTCAATACGCCGGTACACAAACGGTACATGGCCTACGGTACCGCAGGGCTGATACAGGACTGGATTCAGGCGGGATACCAGCCGGGGCCGGAAGAAGTAACAAAGCAGCTTATCACCGTTCTTCATGCCTTTTCCAAAGGGTTCGTTATCGAAGAGAAGCGCTGACACCTAAAAGGTATCAGCGCTCTTCCTGCATTCGTTTGTACACTTTTCCTTTATCCACATACGTCTGGCGGATGCGTGTAAGTTCTGCGTAATCATCCTCCGTCAAATCGCGGACGACCCGTGCCGGTCTGCCGAGGGCCAGTTTCCCCGGTGGGATCTCGGTATTCGGTGTAACGAGGCTTCCTGCGCCGATAAAGGCGTTTTCCCCGATGACCGCCCCGTCCAGAATTGTACTGCCCATGCCGATCAGGGCGCCGTCATGAATCGTGCAGCTGTGAAGCATGCATTGATGACCGACCGTGACGCCGCGTCCGATGACAAGCGGAAGGTTCGGGCTCTGGTGGAGAAGCGACTGGTCCTGGATGTTGGAGTCGTCTCCAATGACCGTCGGCTCCACATCCCCGCGGATAACCGTATGATACCAGATGCTTACACGGGCACCTACCGTAACGTCGCCGGTAATAACGGCGTTTTCCGCTACATAGGCAGTGATATCAATCTCCGGGTCTTTCCCGTTGTATGGGTAGTGAATCATAAGACGCCTCCTTTTTCTTCATCGTACAGGAATGGAAATTGCTTGACCAGTGCCAAAGAGACAGGCAGTATAACGGTAGACGACGAAACCATCAGGGAGGAACAGACTATGTGGCTGTGGAGAAGCACCGTTCAATCACCAAAAGGCGTCATCGTTCTCGTGCACGGAGCAGGAGAATACCATGGGCGCTATGAAAAAACGAACCAGCTGCTCAATGAGCACGGGTATCACATTATCATGGGGGACCTTCCCGGACAGGGAACAACGGCCGGTCCCAGGGGGCACATCGACTCCTTTTCCCAGTACGTCCGCGAAGTAACCAGCTGGATGCGGGAAGCATTTCAGTTTGATCTGCCGGTCATTCTCATGGGTCACAGTATGGGAGGCCTGGCTGCCCAGGAGACGCTGCACAGCCTGCCGGATCATCTTCAGCCGGAAGTCATGCTTCTCTCCTCGCCTTGCTTCGGTCTTGCGACGAGCCAGCCGCGGTGGAGAAGAACACTTGCCGGAATGCTTTCCCGGACGGCACCGAAAACAATGTTTCCGAACGGGCTGGAGCCGGGAAGCGGCACGCGGGATGAAACTATGCGTCAGCGGGATGAGGCAGATGACCTGCTCGTGAAAAAAGTAAGTGCCCGCTGGTACACGGAGCTGTTAAAAGCGATGAAGCGGGCTCACGAGACAGCACCGGCGCTTCCAGACGTTCCAGTGTATGTTACGCAGGGAGGCGACGACCGGATCGTCGATAAACAGGAAGTGCGCCGCTGGTTTGACGCCCTCCGCGTTTCAGAAAAAGCATATAAAGAATGGCCGGACGCCTACCATGAAGTACTGAATGAGCCGGAGCGCAGGCAGGTAGCGGATCACCTGATCGGCTTTTTAGACGTCCAGCTTCAGCTCCGCCGTCGTTAACCGCTCCAATACGACTAAAAAGGGCGCTGCGCCGCGCTGGTTGATATACTGATAGATCAGTGCCTGTACCTGTTTCTGGGGAAGCGATGAGGCGAATGCCATCAGCGCATCGCGCTCGTTTTCTCCGCCCGGATGGCCGTGGTAGACGACCATCACGATCCGTCCGCCTGCTTTCAACTGCGGAAGCAGCGTCCGGAGTGCCTGAAGCGTTTCTTCTGGTGTTGTCACGACGGATTTATCGCCGCCCGGCAGATAGCCGAGGTTAAACATGACGCAGTCGAGCGGTGCGCCGGAAAGATACTTCCCGGCGTTCGCATGCGAGTCCCGGACGAGGGTGACCCAGTCCGGGGCTCTTTCTTTCGTTTCATCCAGTGCCTGCTGCTGGATATCCATGCTGGTGACAGTGCCCTCCGGTCCGGCACATGAGGCGAGAAACGTGGTATCATGACCGTTCCCGGCTGTCGCATCGAGAACGTGGCCGCCTGTTGGAATTACTTCTCCGGCAAACATTTTTGCCGCTTCCAGTACCGATTTCATCGGTCTGCCCCCAGCTTCTGCAGGATGGAAACAACCGTGTCGATATCGTCCGGCGAGACATCCGCATTCGTCGTAAAGCGGACCGCTTCCGGCTTGTACTGAATGACGGCGGCGCCTTCTTCATGGAGCGCCTTCACCCATTCAGCGGCAGAGCGGGAAGAGGTGTCTGTGTCTGCGACGATAATATTCGTTTCCACATCATGGCGGATCGTTAAATCGGTGTCGTTCATAATGACGTGAGCCAGCCGCTTTGCGTGGTCGTGATCTTCCTTTAACCGGCCGCGTCTCTCCTGCAGCGCATAGAGCCCGGGTGCAGCAATAACACCGGCCTGGCGGAGGCCGCCGCCGAGCATTTTCCGCTTTTTGCGTGCGGTCTGAATGAATTCCTTTGTTCCGGCGAGCATCGAACCGACCGGTGCACCGAGTCCCTTCGAGAGACAAAACTGCACACTGTCTGCAAAAGCGGCGATTGCTGCCGGCTGCCGGCCGGTTGCTTCCGCTGCGTTAAACAGCCGGGCTCCGTCCATATGCACCGGAATGCCATATTCGTCAGCCAGTGCACGGACACCGGTCAGATAGGAAAAAGGAAGAACACTTCCGCCGCCGCGGTTGTGCGTGTTTTCCAGCCAGATCAGTCCGGTCTCCGGATAATGAACATCTTCCGGACGGATGGCTGCTTCCATGGCATCCAGATCCACAACGCCTGCTTCGTGCGGGAGCACACGGGGCTGGACGCCGGCGAAAGCGGAGATGGCCGCACCTTCGTAAATATAGACATGTGCTTCATTATCCATCACAATCTCCTGGCCGGGGCGGGTATGGGTTAAAACAGCGGCCTGGTTCCCCTGCGTCCCACTCGTCGTAAACAGCGCGGCCTCTTTGCCGAGAAGCTCCGCTGCATAGCGCTCCAGCTCATTGACGGTCGGGTCTTCCTCATATACATCATCCCCGACGATGGCCTCGGCCATAAGCCGCCGCATCGTATCATCGGGTTTGGTTACCGTATCACTGCGCAGATCAATCATCGTAACGCCTCCTTCAGTAGTAAATCATTTCTATTCTATCATTTCCGGTTCGTTTTTTTCAGGAATCAGAAGGAAAACGGCAGGTGGAATCGGGGAGCAGCGCTTGACAGAGAAGCTTGGGGTGCATACAATGAGAACGATACAATAATATGGAGAAAACCAGCAGAGAAGAGGATCAGTAACAGCATTCCCCGTCTTCAGAGAGTTAACGGCAGGTGAAAGTTAACGTCAGGGTTCTGTGAACTCGCCTTGGAGCTGAGCATACAGCCGTGATTCCAGCGTTAGTGGAAAAAAGGGAGTGCACCGCTGTGCACTAATCGTGGGTGGTACCGCGGGAAGTATTTAAACCTCTCGTCCCGGCAGACGCTGGGGTGTGAGGTTTTTTTTGAAGGCAGAATGAACGGATCAAGCGCGGGTAAGTTCTCTTTACATAAGCAGAGCGTTCCTGAACCCAGCTCCGCGTCCGGACATACACACGATTTTACAACCATGCAGGAGGGAACCAACGTGGCATTTTATCATCAGCAGATTGAGTCCAAATGGCAGAAATACTGGGAAGACAATAAGGTATTTAAAACGAAGGAAGAGCCGTCCAAAGAGAAATTTTACGCGCTGGACATGTTTCCATACCCATCCGGAGCGGGGCTTCATGTCGGTCATCCGGAAGGATATACAGCAACAGACATTCTCTCGAGAATGAAGCGGATGCAGGGCTACAACGTGCTTCATCCAATGGGATGGGATGCGTTCGGACTTCCGGCTGAGCAGTATGCGCTGGATACCGGCAGACATCCGCGGGAATTTACCGAACAGAACATTAACAACTTCCGCCGCCAGATCAAGGCGCTCGGCTTTTCCTATGACTGGGACCGGGAGATTAACACGACGGACGAAGACTACTACAAATGGACCCAGTGGATCTTTATTCAGCTTTACAACAAGGGCCTTGCCTATGTCGATGAAGTAGCGGTGAACTGGTGTCCGGCACTCGGTACCGTACTTGCTAATGAAGAAGTTGTCGATGGAAAAAGTGAGCGCGGCGACCACCCTGTCGAGCGCCGCCCGATGAAGCAGTGGATGCTGAAGATTACGGAATATGCCGACCGTCTCCTGGAAGATCTGGAGGAGCTCGACTGGCCGGAATCCATCAAAGATATGCAGCGCAACTGGATCGGACGCTCGGAAGGGGCGGAGGTTGCTTTCCCTGTTAAAGATTCCGACGAGGAAATCCGTGTTTTCACGACCCGCCCCGATACGCTTTATGGTGCGACCTACATGGTGCTTGCTCCGGAACACGAGCTCGTTGCGAAACTGACGAGTCCGGAACAGCAGAAGCCGGTGGAGAACTACCAGAAAGAAGTGGCGCTTAAGAGCGATCTGGAGCGCACAGAGCTTTCGAAGGAGAAAACCGGCGTGTTTACCGGAGGGTATGCTGTTCACCCTGTGACCGGAGAGAACGTGCCGGTCTGGATTGCGGACTACGTGCTGGCAACGTACGGTACAGGCGCCATCATGGCCGTCCCTGCCCACGATGAGCGTGACTACGAATTCGCCACAGAATTTAACCTGCCGATTCAGGAAGTTGTTTCAGGCGGAGATATTTCCGTGGAAGCTTACACCGGGGACGGGGAGCACGTGAACTCCGGCTTTCTGAACGGTCTGGAGACAGAAGAAGCCATTACGAAAATGTGCACATGGCTCGAAGAAGAAGGAAAAGGTAAGCGCGAGGTCACCTACCGGCTGCGCGACTGGCTCTTCAGCCGTCAGCGCTACTGGGGCGAGCCGATTCCGGTCATCCACTGGGAAAACGGCTCCATGACACCAGTTCCGGAGAACGAGCTTCCGCTCACGCTTCCGGAAATGGACGAGTTTAAGCCATCCGGTACCGGGGAATCTCCGCTCGCCAACAACGAAGAATGGCTCTACGTGGAGGATCCGGCAACGGGCATGAAAGGCCGCCGTGAAACCAATACGATGCCGCAGTGGGCGGGAAGCTGCTGGTACTACCTCCGCTACATTGATCCGGATAACACCGAGCAGCTCGCCGACCCGCAGAAACTGCGCGAATGGCTTCCGGTGGACATTTATATCGGCGGTGCCGAGCATGCGGTTCTTCACCTGCTCTACGCCCGTTTCTGGCACAAGGTGCTCTATGATATCGGCGTTGTGCATACGAAAGAACCGTTCCAGAAACTATACAATCAAGGCATGATTCTCGGGGAAAACAACGAAAAAATGAGTAAGTCGAAAGGCAACGTCGTGAATCCGGACGACATTATCGTCTCCCACGGAGCGGATACACTGCGTCTCTATGAAATGTTTATGGGGCCGCTTGATGCGTCCGTTGCCTGGAGTGAGAACGGTCTGGATGGCGCGCGCCGTTTTCTCGACCGCGTCTGGAGATTGTTTGTTGATGAATCCGGTGCATTAAAGCCGATCGTCATGGACGGTCAGGATTCCGATGAGATGACGCGTGTCTATCACCAGACCGTGAAGAAAGTGACGGAGAACTATGAAAACCTCCGCTTTAACACCGGTATTTCCCAGCTGATGGTGTTTATCAACGAAGCCTACAAGCAGGAAAAACTGTCGAAGAGCCATATTGAAGGCTTCCTGAAAATGCTGTCACCAGTGGCTCCGCATATCAGTGAAGAGCTGTGGAATAAGCTCGGTCATAACGAGACGATCACGTATGCTACGTGGCCGGTGCATGATGAATCCTGGCTCGTGGAGGATGAAGTGGAAATTGTACTTCAGGTAAATGGAAAAGTAAAAACGAAACTGCTCGTCGCAAAAGAAGCATCCAAAGAAGAGATGGAGCAGCATGCCATGGAAGACGAGAAAATCAAGCAGGAACTGGAAGGGAAAACGATCCGGAAAGTGATCGCCGTTCCCGGAAAACTTGTTAATATCGTCGCAAACTAAAGCAGTTCGTAAAAAAACACCCTCCAGAGGGTGTTTTTTTACTGCCGGTGCAGTGAGGCGGTGTAGGAGACTTCCGGATGTTCGGGATGGTGGCGGATAATAGCGAGAAGCTGATTGTTCATGTATTCCGGCGTTTCCGGAAAGCCTCTCCGCACCCAGTCCATGATCATCCCGGTGATCGCATGGGCATGATAGGAAGCGTACAGTTCTTTGTTCAACGATGGAGGGGCATCGATCAGCAGTTCTTCCAAAGTGATTTTCTGGATCATCGACTGGATCTCCAGCTGAAAGTCATACGCTGTGGAGGAATCCAGGATAACCGTGTAGAAACCGCCGTTTTCATACACGTGTTCAAAGATCTGAATGGAGGAAGCAGACAGCTCATCGAGAAACAGGCGGCGGACATGGAGGTAGGGTTCCCGGTAGCACCTGGCCAGGTCATCCAGAACACCGCTCCGTATTTCTTCGAACAGTTCAGCTGCATTGTTATAGTGATGATAAAACGTACTCCGGTTCAGATCGGCGCGCTGGACAAGTTCAGTGATGGTTACAGCCCCGAGCGTTTTTTTCTTTAACAGTGTCAGAAGCGCCTGCTTTAAAGCGAGCTTCGTTTTTCGTACGCGGCGGTCCTCGTTCATTTCTACCTCACTCCTTTCGACATTTCACACGCTCTTGTTGCTTAACCGGCAGTGCAGCTTATGTGTGCTGTCTTTTCTTTCAGTATACTCCGTTATACTGGAAACAGCTACAATGAGTTCCATACTTTTCTTAAGGAGTGACAGACATGAAACTTCAAGGAAAAACAGCTGTTGTGACAGGTGCTGCATCAGGTATGGGGAAGGCGACTGCGCTGCTTCTGGCATCGGAAGGAGCGAACGTTGTGTCAGCAGACATTCAGCAGGATGGAGCGGAGAAAACGGCGGAGGAAATCCGCAGCCAGGGCGGTAAAGCAGTCGGTCAGCAGACAGATATGAGTAGTCCGGAAGAAGTAAAGGCGATGATTGACCGGGCCGTTGATGAATTCGGCACATTGGATATACTCGTAAATAACGCCGGCATTATGGACGGATTTGAGCCGGTCGGCGAGATTTCACTCGAGCGGTGGGAGAAAGTATTTGCAGTGAATACGACCGGGGTAATGACGGCGATGAAGGAAGCGGTACACGTGTTTTTAGAAAAAGAGAGCGGAGTGATTGTGAACATCGCTTCCACCGGAGGAGAGAACGGCTCCCATGCCGGAGCAGCCTACACCGCATCCAAACATGCGGTGATCGGCTTAACGAAAAACACGGGCTTTATGTATGCAGAGAAAGGCATCCGCTGCAATGCCATCGCCCCTGGTGCAGTGCAGACGAATATCGGCTCCAGCATGACATCTGTAAGCGAATTCGGCCAATCGAGAGCCGGAAAGACGCATGGACTCGTTCCCAGGGCCGGGGAACCGGAAGATATTGCCCGGGTGGTTCTTTTTCTCGCTTCAGATGATGCTTCGTTTATCAACGGATCTGTCGTGACAGCGGACGCAGGATGGACAGCTGCTTTTTAGAAATGGATAATGAAGCATTAGAAAAATAACTTCTCACAAACTGTCTGCGGTCTCTATATGACTGCGGGCGGTTTTTTGTTTTGTATAGTATTCGAAACTTCTTCTACACAGGTATGTTGAGAGTCTTGGCATTTCAAAACTCTGTTGGGTACGCAGTATGTTTCTGCTTTCCGGCCTGTTATCATACAGTGATATGGACAGCTGTATACGTTTTGTTTCACTTTTATATAATTAATGTTTGACTTTTGTATAAACGGGGGATTACGTTACTACCGGTGTAACAGCCATTTAAATAGAAAGGAGTGACAGAAGATGACTTCTTTGTTTCTCGTACTGTTTGTGATGCCGCTTCTCAGCTTTCTTGTCGGGATCGGCGGAGGTTATACGCTCCGTAGTATGTCCGTGAAACTGCTGGCACTTCCTTTATCGATGGTCATGCTTCACCTGATTATGATTTTCACGGTTCTTGGTATGAGTTATGCACACTGGCTGATTGCAGTCGTCATGATGGCCGGCATTATGATGGTCCCGGCTACGGTAATCGGAGAGTTCCTGCAGCGGAAATATCCGATTCATCTGCCGGCCTGGCTGCGCCGTTAACAGCACGGCCAATAAAGCCCCGCTTCCGGAACGAGCTCGTTCCGGAAGCGGGGCTCTTTACGTGGAAGGCCAGCCGTTGGCAGTTGTTGTAATATCGCGGAGGTCTCCGAGCGTCGTTCTGCCGCGGTCTTCAATATAGCGGAGCAGTTCTACGAGAAGGTGTGCCGTCGTCAGAGCATCTCCAAGCGCACTGTGCCGGCCGTACACTGGGGTGCCGAAATCAAGCGCATAGTGCTGCAGGTCGCGCATATCTCTCGATGGTGCAAGAAAACCGATTAAATCCAGCGTGTCGATATACATCGGATCCTGAAACGATGCTTTTGCCCGCTGCAGTTCTTTTTTCAGTACTGTAATGTCGAATGCAAGGTAGTGACCGGCCCAGGCACAGCTTTTATGTGACGCGGCAAACGCAAAGAAATTATTTACAGCTTCCAGGGAAAGCGGCGCCGTGGCTGTATCGGCCGCGGAGATTCCGGTCAGTTCTGTAATTTCCGGAGGAATGGAACGGCCGGGGTTAACGTAGGTTTGAAAGGTATGGTCTGTCACTTCAAGGCCTTCCACCTGGACCGCTCCGATTTCAATTAAGCGGTCCTGGCCGCCGACGGCAAATCCGGTCGCCTCCGTGTCAAACACGGTGAACCGCAGGTCTTTAATCGGTGTATTCAGCGGCATCTCTTCGATCAGGCGGTGGGGGAGCTGTTTTCGCTTCCAGAACATTATAGAACCACCTCCATCAGGTCAGCCCGTAGGCAAGCAGTGCTTTCTGCTGTACCATACGCACCGTCTTCAGTGCGGTAATAAATTCTTCTTTTTCTCTGGTTTTTAAGTGGGAGAAATGAATGGTCGAACTCGTATCTTCTCCGCGGCTGAACTGCTGCCAGGACTGCTTTATCCTGATGGAAAGAAGCGTCTCATAGGCGTGAAGCATTTCGTCGGCTGCATCTTCTGAAATAATCCCCCGCTCCTGAAGCAGCTGCATCTGCTGGCGCGGCGTGCCTTCTACCATCTGGTGATGCACACAGAGAAGCTGAAGGCTGTGGTAAAACGGAAATAGCGCCTGCTTTTTCATGTCGATACTCTCTTTTCTCATCCGGAAAAGAGCGCGGATCGGCGAGTCCAGGACAGGGACAGGTGCCTGCTTTTCGAGCTGTGCGGCCCGGTACATAAAAATCCGTGATTCCTGAAACTGCTCCTGCACCATACGATGAAAGGATCCGTGCAGCTTTTCGCTGCCGCAGAGAAAGCGGAAGGCTAAAAAGTTCTGCGCAAGCAGAATGTTGTCATTCGTTGCACGGAGACCCCACGTACGGATCCGCTCGCGCCATTGACTGAGTGTCCCTCTCCACTGCGCGTTTGACGCCATCATATCGCCTTCACACCGCTTGTAGCCGGCAGTCTCCATCAGGTTTGTTATTTCTTCTCCAAAACGGCGGAAGTAGGCAGCCGTCTCTTCCTTTCGGTGATCGGGAGGATCTTCATATACAAAAAAGTGATCCTGGTCGGTCAGCAGAAACTGTTCTCTCCGTCCGCCGCTTCCCATAAGAAAAAAACCATAGGCGGCAGGAGGGACACCGTACCCCTGCGCCTGAAGCTTTTGCCTCGCAAGTTCGACACAGTGACGGATAAGCCGGTCATAAAGGCCGGTAATCACATCAAGTATATGAAGTACCGGAATGGCATCATCCAGCAGGCGCTCCAGTACTCCGTAGATCGCATGTTTTACTTCAGGCAGAGTGGCTTCATCCGCCCGTTCAATTTCCTGCAGAATATCAAACGCCCCACGGTTCTTTTTACGAAGCAGATCCGAAAGGGTCAGCATACCTGCAGGCCGGCCGTTTTCCACGACCGGCAGGTGCTTGATGCCATGGAGAATGAAAAGAGAGATTGCATCGTAATAGTATGCAGCGCGGTCGATGACGACGGGGGAAGGGGTCATAACAGAACCTGCTGACGTTTCCGTTCTGCCGGAGGCAACGACACGCGTGACAACATCTTTTTCCGTAAGGATTCCGGCGAGTGTGCCATCCGCTTCCAGAACCATGAGAGAGCTGACACCGTCATCCACCATTTTTTTCGCTGTTTCCTGAATCGAGGCGTCTGAATGAATAACAGCCGGCGGCTCGTTCATAAAATCCTGCGCCCGGCGGATAAACGCATCGCTTTCACCCCAGGATCGGGCGAGGTGGATCTGCTCGGCAAGGGACGCATAAATTTCGCGGAGTCTGACAGCTACCTGCCTCATCATATATTCCCGGACCTGTTCTTTTTTCCAGAGCTCGTCCATCACAGGGTACGGAATAGACAGGCAGACAGCATCTTCCGCTGCGGCTACTTCCACGGTGACCGTATGGGTTTCCGGCTCTGGTTCCCCCAGAAAAGCAGCTAGACTGGAGAACCCGATCATCTCTCCGGAATCCACTAACTCCAGCACCTCCATACCATCAGCTGCCTCTACGCCGACCTCTGCAGCTCCTTCCAAAAGCAGGAGGAGACCCTCCCGCTCGGTATCCGCGTGAAGGATCTTCTCTCCTTTCCGATATAAAAGAAAGTTACAGTCATCCAGAAGCGCGGAGGCCGCCCCTTGAAACAGGGGATGGCCGAGCGCTTTCTCCTTTTGATTAGTCGTCGGTTCCATCGTTCATCCATACCTCTCCATCCCGGTACGTCATCTGTTCCGGATAACGCAGATCGGTTACTTCATCCTGCAGCTTCTGTGCAGGCGGCGGTGTCATAAGAGAAACGACAATAACGAGTATAAGGTTGGCAGTTACACCGATGAGTCCGGCGCCTGTATCCTGAATGCCGAAAATGGTAATACCGGCCATCGACAGGAAGATGTAGGTCAGCGTCACGCCGAGACCACCGAGCATGCCTGCAAGAGCTCCGGCCGCATTCATCCGTCTCCACCACACTCCGAGGAAGAGAACCGGGAAGAACGTACCACCGGCAAGAGCAAACGCCCAGGCGATAATTTGGGTGATAACTCCCGGAGGATCCAGGGCAATAACACCTGCAGCAATTGTTGACAGCACGATCGCAATCCGTCCAGCCTGAAGGCGCTTGTTGTCTGTCGCATCCGGCTTAAGCAGACGGTAGTAAATGTCGTGTGCAAACGAGGAGGAAATCGTAATCAGAAGTCCGCCGGCAGTGGAAAGTGCAGCTGCCATGGCACCGGCTGCAACGAGACCGACGACGAACAAGCCGAGGTTGGCAATTTCCGGTGTTGCCATAACGACGATATCCGGATTGATTACCAGGTCCTGCCAGTTGAGCGTTCCATCGCCGCCACTGTCCGTAATCTCGAGAAGACCTGTATTAATCCACGATTCTGTCCAGCCCGGAAGGTCATCGAGCGGCTGTCCGACAACCTGCGTCATAATAATAAATCGGGAAAATGCCGCATACGCAGGAGCAGACAAGTAGAGAAGGGCGATGAATAACAGTGCCCACGCACCACTCCAGCGGGCCGCTTTCATTGTCGTAACCGTATAAAAACGGACGATAACGTGGGGAAGGGCAGCTGTTCCAAACATTAATGTAAACAACAGCGCCAGAAACTGCATTTTTGAACTTTCGGAAAATGGCGCAAAATACTCAGAAATACCAAGTTCCCTGTCGATCGCACCGAGCTCCGATACAATATTTCCGTATGTCAGCCACGGAAATGGATTTCCGGTCACCTGAAGCGACATAAAGACAATAGGGATAATATAAGCAACAATTAAAATTAAGTACTGGGCAACCTGCGTCCAGGTGACACCTTTCATTCCACCGAGCGAAGCATAAATAGCGATGACGACAACACCGATCATCACCCCGGTGGAGGCGGGGAGGTTCAACAGCCGGCCGATAACAACACCCGAGCCGGACAGCTGACCGATAATGTACGTAAAGCTGATGATGATGGTGGCGATAGCTGCCACGAGGCGGGCTGCGTTGCTGTCAAAACGGTCTCCAATAAATTCCGGCACGGTAAAGCGGCCGTACTTTCTGAGCTGCGGTGCGAGCAGAAAGGTCAGCAGCAGGTAGCCGCCTGTCCAGCCCATTATGTAGGCGAGGCCGTCATAGCCGAGAATCATGACCGTACCGGCCATCCCGATAAACGAAGCGGCACTCATCCAGTCCCCGCCGATCGCCATCCCGTTCCATACAGGTGGAATGCCGCGGCTTGCAACGTAAAAATCAGAGGTTACTTTGGCACGGTTGTACACAGAAATTCCGATATATAATGCAAAGGTTAATAAAATGAGCGTGAGTGATACGAGTGACTGCTGGTCCAAGTGAGTTCCCTCCTGTCCAATCGATTAGTGGTCTGATGAATTTCCGCTGATACGGACGTTCGCTTTTTCATCGATGCCGAATGCCTTATCCACGCGGTCACTGATGATCGCATTTGCAAATAGGAGCACAACAAAGGTAACGACGGCTCCCTGAGCTCCCATATAATAGTGGGCAGGCATACCGAGAATGGTGGCACCTGTTTCATAAATGACATCGGCAAATGCTGCGACGCCGTAAGATACACTGAATCCGATCAGCAGGCAGATCACAACGAGGATTGTACGGATTTTGAAATACTTTTCTGCAGTCTTTTTTTCGACTTTCCTCATAAGAAAACCCTCCTTTGTACAAAATAAGTAACCGGAGTCACCTCCTTTAAATACTGAAACCGCTTTCAGTTATCGAGGAAAAAAGCACCGTCTTCTAAACGATTTCCGTTGACCCTTATCGTAAGTTAAATACAAAACGGACCGTATCCATAAAAGGAAGCGGCACCATCGCCATCTGTACAATAACGAATAAAAACATCGCAAAAAACGGCACCGTTAAAAGGATCGGCTTCCGGTACTTAAAGGTGGCCCACACAGCTGCAGCAGCAAGCACCCAGAATAAAATGAGTATCCACATAATCACAAAACCTCCCCGGCAGTCTGCTATAGAACAGCACTTCCTATGTAAATGCTTACTTGTAGATTATTTCAAATTTTCAGATACAACTCAACGAAAAAGTGACTCTTTTTTGACAAAATGAAGGAATTAGGAGGATAGTCATACATTAATTGTAAAGAAACGTCGTTCGTGTCCCTGTGTTGCAATACAGATGAAAGACAAATCGTGATATGAAAAACGGCCTTCCGTCTAAAAGGGGAAGGCCGTTTTCATCATGCTTCAATTTTTCGGTCAATCAGGTAATGAAAGACGGCAAGAAGTACTGCATAAAATACGAGGTAAAAGAGCGTATCCCCCGCGTACAAAATAAGGTTCTCTGTTCCATCCGCCATCATTCTTCCAGGAGGAAGGGAAAAGGTGCGGTAAAACAGCTCCGACAAATTGACGATTTCGCCGAACTGGAGCAGTTGAAACACCCCTTCTGCAGCCGAGGTAAGGTAGTTCCAGCCGATAATCAGCAGTACACCCGCCGCTGCACCAAGAAAGCGGAAAGCTTTGAACAGAAGGTACAGCAGCACAACCGCGAAACCGAACTGCAGTGAAAGGTGTGTCATCAAAAGATAAATCCATGGGGAGGCACTCTCATAGAAGGAGAGAAGGCTCCGATCCAGCTCATCGACAGGCAGAACCGCCGGAAACTGTTCTAGAAAGAGTCTCAGACTGAACCAGCCGGCTGCCATGGCATAGGCAAGGGATAGAAGATACTGGCTGAACACCGCAGCAAGTTTGCTCGTAATAAGCTTCCATCCGGGAACCGGCAAATTCAGCCATGTCCAGTGCGTCCGGCTCCGCCACTCCCCCTGAAGGCTCCACAGCCAGGCGATAAACAGGTAAAGGACGTGCGCAGCGGCAACGACGAACATGAGTAAAAACGCCCATCCTGAATTTTGTGTGAGAGAAAACCAGATTAACAAATAGAGGAACGTAAAAACGCCCTGCAGGATAAAAAAGACCGTTCGTGTCTCCCGCCATTCTTTTCGGAAAAGAGTCATCCACATCCGTTCATCACCGTCCTCAGTATGTCCGTCAGCGACTGCTGCCGTTCCATTTTCAGCGTTTCCGTATCTCCTTCAACGACAATTTTTCCGTCATGGAGAAAAAGGACATGATCGAGGTACGGCTCGACTTCGCGGACTTCATGCGTGGATAGAAGGACGAGCTGTTTATCCATGTCAATATAGCGGATAATCATCTGCAGAATGTCCTCCCGTACGACAGGATCCAGTCCGGAAAGTGGCTCATCCATACAGATCAGCGGCGCACTTCTCGAAGCGGCGGCAGCGATTTTCAGCCGGGCACGGTTTCCACGTGACAACGTTTTAACCTTCTGCTGAAAAGGCAGGTTCATTTCACGTGCCATCCCGAGTGCCGTTTCCTTATTGAAGTCTGGAATGATCCGGGACATGAAATCGATCGTCTCCTCGACGGAAAAATAGCGGTAAAGGGCATCTTCCTCTGACAAGTACGCGGTATCCACCGCGCCGTTTCTGGCCGCGGCTGCGTTGTCGATCGTTACTGTACCTTCTGTCGGCCGGAGAAGTCCGGTCAGGAGTTTTAAAAGTGTGGATTTTCCGCTCCCGTTTTCACCGATGACACCGCAGATGCCGGTGCGGTCAAGATGCAGGTCCAGTTCTTTCACTCCTGCGAGCCTGCCGTATTTTTTCGTGACACTGCTGCATTCAATTTTCATCACAAAGCTCCTTTCGCAGGTTTTCGATCAGCTGCCGGCAGTCATCGTGTTCCAGCCCGAGCTGCTTCATCTGCTGGATGTAGCCAGCGGTCTGCTCTTCAGCAAGGCGCCGTTTCAGCGAAGCGATCGTTTCACGGCTTCCGGTGACAAACGTTCCCTGGCCTCTTCTGGACTCGACGATGCCTTCCCGTTCAAGTTCCATGTATGCGCGGGAGGCTGTGTTCGGGTTAACGCCGGTTTCAAGGGCGAAGTCGCGTACGGAAGGCAGACGGCTTTCCGGGGGACGTTCCCCCTGGCAGATCTGATAATAAAGATATTCCATTAATTGAATATAAATGGGACGTTGGTGGTCAAAGGCCAGCGTCATAGCAGGACCTCCTTTCTTCCGGCAGGTGTCGACGGGAAACGGGTGATTCTCTTAATCGGTGATATCCCGTTTATGAAAAACGGCAAATGTCGTTCCAAGCAGTATGCTGACGTATAGAAACAGAATTCCTGCCGACTGCCACCAGCTTGTGCCGTCGATCATCGGCTGGCCCTGAAACAGCGTCAATAGACTCGTGTGGGCAAATAATACATAAAATGCCCAGTCGTACGCAGATGCCAGGAAAACGAGCTGCGGACCCATAAACAAAAGGACAAGAGAAAAAGCAACAGCCGGCGCCTGACTTTTAAACAGTGTTCCGAGTGTAAAAGCAATAACGGTAAAAATCATCATTTCCACATAGGCAAGGCCGTACGTGATCCCAAGGTAGACGGGGAGTGAGACAGCGCGGATCATTCCATCGACCCACTGTATTACTTCCGGCGACGGTATGGAGAAACCGTGGAAAAGAATGCCGGCACCAAGCTGGGAGAGGGCAAACACGATTGTCAGCAGAAGCCCATAGGCAGCGATGGCTGAAAGCTTTGACAATAAAATCTTCCATCGTGCAACAGGAGAGGCTGCCAGAAGCTTTATCGTTCCAGTCGTATGCTCGGATGCTGTCACTGCGGCGCCTGCAATGACTGTAAACATTGTAATGAAAGCGAGGGAGCCGGCGCCCTCCAGTACGTAAGTGAACGCATGCGTTGACTCCAGAAGCGGATACGTACCGGTATTTTCATGATAGAAGCTGAGTTCTTCCGCACGTTCCCTGTTTTCAGGAGGCATTTCATTCGATTCTGCCTGCTGCTCCAGAGCTGATAGTGCCTCTTCTGGTGCCACTGGTTCTGTAACGGCATTGGAAATATAGGACGTTCCAAAAGCAGCAAGGACAACCAGAGCGACAGCAATCCACGTAAAGCGGCGGTGAATCAGCTTCATCCATTCGTTCTTTACTAAATTGATCATGTCAGTCCACCTCCTTCTGTAACTGTAAGAAACTTCTCTTCAAGTGTTGTCGACCGGGAAGGACGGATTTCGGTAACACGGACACCATGATCAACCAGATGCTGGAGCAGATCGGGAACCTGCTCTTTTCGGCAGGTAAATACCCAGCCGTTTTCTTTTTTTATTACATCGGTTTCCATATAGTGCTCAAGGACAGAAGGGAGGGTCGGTGAAGGCTCTGTTTCCAGGTACATGCTGTTTTCTTCCTGCTCGAGAAAAAGACTCATGCTGCCGGTGTGTGTTAAAGAGCCCTGCTGGATCACGAGAAGTTCATCGCATAACAGTTCCATTTCAGACAGCAGGTGACTGGAAACGAGCACAGCCAGATTTTCTTCATGGGCCAGCTTCCGCAGGTACGTCCGTATTTCCCGTATTCCGGCCGGGTCAAGACCGTTTGTCGGTTCATCCAGAATGAGAAGGGAAGGGCGGTGCAGCAGTGCCTGTGCCAGGCCGAGGCGCTGGCGCATTCCGAGTGAATATGTGCCGGCTTTTTCATGAATCCGTCCGGAAAGCCCGACGAGTTCTGTCACTTCCTGTATTCGTTTTTTATCAACGCCTGAATGCAGCCGGCTGAAGTGAAGCAGGTTTTTCCAGCCGCTTAAGTAACTGTACATTTCCGGGTTTTCGACGACAGCGCCGATCTTTTTTCTGCCTTCCGGGCTGCTGCCGGTCACTTTCGAATCATAAATAAAAATGGAACCGCTGTCCGGACGGACAAGGCCGGTGATCATCCGGATCAGCGTCGTTTTTCCGGCTCCATTCGGACCTAAAAGACCGGTAACGGATCCCGATTCTACAGAAAAACTGACGTTCTGGACGGCGGCTGTATTTCCAAACGATTTTGCTGCATTTTTCACGGTTAAAGCGGAAGTCATAAGGTCGCTCCTTTAAATTGTTATAGTGTACTACTTAAATAGTACACTAGGAAATAGAAAAAAGCAATTCGTTTCAGCAGGTCAATGATGGAGAGGAATGAAGGAATATAATAAAGCTGCCAGCGGAAGATGCCGCGGGCAGCTGTAAGAAGAGGAAAAGAAGGGAAGTGCCGGATGTTTTAGTTCTGCAGTGTTTTGGATGAAAGGCTGTGTTCTGCTGCGGCAGAGCCGGCGGTGTAACCGGTGGAAAACGCCACGGTGATATTGTAGCCGCCGGTATAGCCGTGCAGATCCATGACTTCGCCGCTGAAAAACAGCCCCGGCATTTTTTTGGATTCCATCCGCTTTGGAAACACTTCTTTTACGCTGACGCCGCCGCCTGTAACAAACGCTTTTTCCAGCGGAAGGGTGCCGTCTGCAGATAGGGTAAACTGCTTGAGCACGCCAGCGAGTGCACGGATTTTCTCGATCGACAGTTCATTTCCTGTAATGAAGAGATCGATCTCCGCACGCTCCAGACTCACCGGGAGCAGGCGTTCAGGCAGAAATCCGGAGAGCGCGTTCTTCACCGCTTTTTTCGGAACGGCGTCGATTTCCTTTTTCAGACGCTGAAACAACTGTTCCTGATTTTCGTCAGGAAAGAGGTCAATTTCTAACGGAACCGGAACGGATCCGTGCTTTTTCCTTGCTTTGACGACGTACTGGCTGCAGCGGAGTCCGATCGGACCGGACAAGCCAAAGTGCGTAAACAGCAGATCGCCGGTGTGTGCTTTGATCAGCTTGTTCTTTTTCGGATCGATGACCTTGAGCGTAACACCTCGAAGTGATAATCCCTGAAGGGTCTTTTCTTTAATAAGAAGATCCTTCAGCGTAATCGGCACTTCCGTCGGATAGAGGTCGGTAATCGTATGCCCCGCTTTTTCCGCCCAGGGATACCCGTCACCGGTGGACCCTGTGTGGGGGACAGAAGTGCCTCCGGAGGCAATGATGACACTCGGTGCAGAAAATATCCCTGCATCTGTGGTGTGAATACGATGGCCGCTTTCTTCGTCAAAATCGATCGTCGTCACTTCTGTTTTTTTATAGATGTCGACCTTGAGCTGCTGCAGCTTGTGAAGCAGGGCCCGGACGACGTCATGGGCTTTGTCAGTGACAGGGAACATCCGCCCGTTATCTTCTTCTTTCAATTCAATACCGAGAGATTCAAAGAAGGCAATAATGTTTTCATTGTTAAAGATAGAGAACGGGCTGTACATGAAGCGGCCGTTACCGGGAATGTGCCGGATCAGCTCTTCGTTGTCCACCCGGTTGGTAACATTGCAGCGGCCGCCGCCTGAAATAGCCAGCTTCCGTCCCAGTTTGCTTCCTTTATCCAGAATCGCTGTCTTTGCACCGTTTTCTCCGGCTGCAGCTGCGGCCATCAGTCCCGCCGGACCGCCTCCGATGACGATGACATCATACGTGTTCATTGGTATTCGTCCTTTCCTTGTCAAATAGGCTCGTTCTGTCCGTATTTGTTGGTATCTTTCCCGATTGTACGCCTGCGGCAGTGTTTAGGCAAGCGGGAGAGCGGGAATAACAGTTTTCGTACTTTCTATTACATATGCGTCCTCTCCCATGAGCAGAATGTTCGTATCAAGCGTCATTTTCCCTTATAATCGGGGATGTGATGAGATGAGTCGTACTGAGAGGTCCTGAGAGCAGGTGAGCGGCAAAATTGTTTCGATTATTTGCCTAAACGCTATTTTCTTCCCGGTTTGTATGTGCTACACTGCTCTGTGGAGCTAAAAAGCCGACCATTATTGTCAGACACCTGAGAGGAGGATTTAGTTATGTTTACAGGACTAAAATCAAGATTTGAGGAAAAGAGAGCATTTTTATCCCGCCAGACGCAGGATCGGATCGAGCAGTTTGCCAGTTTTGAACGTCAGCAGTCCCTGATTGAGATGGAGCGTTCCCAGTCGCAGCAGTCCATTTTGAATCAGGAGATCGGCAAGTACCTGAAGACGGTACACCCGACATTCCTTCTTAAGCAGGATGTACATCGTGCACTACTGAACATGTTATATTCCCGTTCAGAAGGCACGTTCAATATGAACCTGTCCATGACGAAAGAAATGCGCAAAGCGTATTCGTTCTATCACAACGAGCTGAAGATCTTTATTGCGCTTCTCGAGCGCCGCGGATTCCGTATGGAAGGACGCGAAGAATTGTTCATGCAGACCTTCCTGACGAAGCTGCGTGAAAACAACTACCGCTACCTTTCTGACGTTTACGGAGATTTTGTACCGGAAAATGCTTCTATTGCCGGAGCGTTTGAAGCGTATATCGACGCCGTGGATAGAAAAGATAAGTACGAAAGCGGTCATCTCGACTTCTTTGCAACGTACTTGAATCAAAAAGGAATCGCCGACTTCACTTGGACGAAAAACAAAATGAAGCGGAAACTGAAGCAGTATGAAAAAGCGCACAAGCAGGAATTTAAGCTGAAGCAGCTTGAGCGCCGTCTCCAGAAGACGAGCTGATTCTGCTCTCAGGTGCAGCGGACACCACACGATGGCCGGCTGTCGAATAAAAGCAAGTATCCTCCCACAGTGCGGAGGGTACTTTTTTTTCGACGATTCAGGAAGACACTGCAGCCTTTCTCCTTGTAATAGGGAAAGAGAGTGTAGGCGGAAAAAACACAACGTGGTAAAGTAGAGGGCAGAGGTGAAAAGGTATGGAAAAATGGAACGTCCTATTTATTGGTGCCGGGAGGATGGCAGAAGCCGTTATTTCCGGTATCGTGAAGAAACAGCCGGAGGAGATCGGCACGATCACTGCAGCGAACCGCTCGGATCTTGAACGGCTGCAGTTTCTCCAGGATAAGTACGGGATTACAGTGACCACAGACTGGCTGCGGGCTGTAAAAGAGCAGCAGATGATCATTCTGGCGGCGCCGCCCAAGGCACACGACTCCCTTCTGAAAGCTGTGCGCCCTTTTCTAACGAACCAGGTTGTCGTTACGGTCGCTGCCGGCATCGACCCTGCATATATGGAAGGCCGTCTGCCGGAAGGCACACCGGTCTGCTGGGTCATGCCGAATACAGCGGCGCAGGTAGGCATGTCCATGACGACGCATACGTACGGAGCGCATATCCGTCCGGAGCATAAGCCTTACATAGAAGCGGTATTGGAGGCAATTGGACCAGCGGAGGAAATGTCTGCAGAACAGGTTCATCACATGACAGCGATTACCGGCAGCGCTCCGGCTTTTATCTATTATATGGCCCAGGCGCTGGAGGAAGCGGCAGTATCCTATGATGTAACCGGCGAACAGGCACGCAGGCTTGTTTCCACGATGATGCAGGGAGCAGCCAGGATGCTCTCTGAAGGAAAAAGTCCGGAAGCATTGATGGAGGAAGTGGCTTCCCCTGGAGGTTCGACGGCGGAAGGACTTCATGTGCTTGAAACCTACGAAGTGGATAAAATGATCCGGCAGGCGGTCGATGCCGTCAACCGCCATGCTGCACAAGGAGGAAAATCATGATTACGATGTCCGTTTCAACCACCTCCCATGACCAGATGATCGATATTACATCAAACGTCCAGCAGGCAGTGGACGAAGCAGGTGTACAGTCCGGTGCAGCTGTGATCATGAGTGCCCATACAACAGCAGGGATCACCGTAAACGAAAATGCCGACCCCGATGTGAAAACAGATATGCTCCGCCGTTTCCGCGAGGTATATCCATGGGAGGACCGCCGGGATCTTCATATGGAAGGAAATACGGCGGCCCATATGAAAACAAGCACTGTCGGCGTATCACAGACAGTAGTTATTGATAAGGGAAAGCTGGTTCTTGGAACATGGCAGGGGATTTATTTCTGTGAGTTCGATGGACCGCGCGAACGAAAATATCACGTGATGGTTCTGCCCGCGTAAAAGGGAGTAATGGAGGAATGTCAGATTCGCAGCTGCTCCGGGGGACAATGATCCTTTCGGCAGGCATATTTATTACAAAAATGCTCGGTTTAATTTATATCTTTCCATTTACAGCAATTGTGGGTCACGAAGGGCTGGCGCTGTACCAGTACGGTTATACGCCTTATACCGTGCTGTTAAGTCTTGCAACGCTCGGCGTACCGCTTGCCGTTTCCAAGTTCGTCTCTAAATATAACGCGCTCGGCGACTACCGCACCGGGCAGCGGCTTCTGCGTTCCGGATTGATCATTATGTCAGTCACCGGAGTGATTGCTTTTTTCATTCTGTTTTCCGCAGCAGAAATGATCGCAAACCGTGTGCTGGATCCGGACAGTCTTAACGGCAACACGGTGGAGGACGCAGTGTTTACAATCCGGATGGTCAGTGTGGCACTGCTGATCGTTCCGGTGATGGCAGTCATCCGTGGGTTCTTTCAAGGGCATCAGTCGATGGGGCCGACGGCTGTGTCGCAGGTGATCGAGCAGATTATACGTATTGCATTTATATTGATTGTCACCTACTGGATCATGAATATGACAACAGGGAATCTCGGGACTGCTGTAGGCTTTGCCACATTCGGTGCTTTTGCCGGAGCGGTGGGAGGACTTGCGGTTCTGCTTGTCTACTGGAAGCGGAGGGCACCCGGGTTAAAACAACAGGTGCGGGATAGTACGGTGGATCACCAGATTCCGCTCACCTCGATGTATAAGGAATTATTCCGGTATGCCGTCCCGCTTTCGTTCGTCGGTCTCGCTATTCCGATGTATCAGTCAATCGACTTATGGACGTTCAATCCTGCGATGCAGGCAGCTGGTTTTTCGCTGGAGCAGGCTGAAACATATTTTGCTTCCTTCGGCCAGTCTTCCCATAAACTGATACTGATTCCAGTGTCGATAGCGACAGCAATGTCGATGACGATCCTGCCGACGGTCACTTCTGCTTATACGAATCAGGAGCACGACCGGCTGCAGCGGACGATCACACAGACGTACCAGATCATTCTGTTTCTCACGATTCCGGCAGCCGGCGGACTGGCCGTCGTTGCCCAGCCGATGTACGGAACGTTATTCGGTCTCGAAGAAGTCGCGGCAGGCAGTGACATTCTCCGGGTTTATGCTCCAACAGCTGTATTATTTGCGGTATTTGCTGTCACCGCGTCCCTCCTTCAGGGGATTAACAAGCAGAAATATGCGGTGCTGGCGCTTATTGCCGGTGTGGCGTTCAAGCTGGCATCCAACAGTCTCTTTATCCTCTGGTTCGGACCGGAGGGAGGCGTTTTCGCAACGATGGGAGGCTATATTTTGTCTGTCAGTATTAATGTCTGGGCTGTCGGACGCTTTGCGCAGTTTGATTACCATGTTATCCGCAGGCGCCTCCTGCAGATCACCGCTTTTACGGCCGTGATGCTCCTTATAACAGGCTATCTCGCCTGGGCACTTATGCAGATTTTCCCGATGGATTCACGCACGAACGCAGCTATTGTATTATCGTTATCGGTAGCAGCTGGAATACTCATATACGGTGTGCTCACGATCAAGACCGGTATCGCCGGCAAAGTGCTCGGCCACCGCTTCTCGATACTTAAATAAGGCACAACAAAAAACAGCCCGGATGCGGAATGCATCGGGCTGTTTTTTCGGCTCAGCTTCTGTGCGGTCAGGTGCCGGTGGACGCAGCCGCTGGATCAGCTGTTTCGGGCTGGTCCATCCACTGCTCCGCCCAGGACTGGATTTCATCCAGTGCAGGCTCAAGCGCGCGGCCTTTTTTGGATAGTTCATACTCTATCCGGACCGGTGTTTCCGGATAGACATGGCGCTCTACGACGCCCATTTCTTCCAGCTGCTTCAGCCGGTCCACGAGCATTTTGTCACTCATGCTTGGTATATTTGCAGAAATGTCCTTAAAGCGGGATGGCCCGCTCAGCAGTACGCGGATAATCAAGCCGTTCCAGCGCTTGCCGAGAAGCTGAAACGCAGACTCAAACTTCGGACACATTTCGAATGATTCCATACCTTTCACCTCATTTCGCTCCAATAAAATAGAACGACATTTCCTATGTCTATAGTATAACACAGGGAAGGTAGTTAATATCAAGGTTATATGTAAATAACTTTTCGAAAGTAATAAACGATTATATATAGGTTTAATGTTGTACAAAACAAGGTATAAGCTTCTACAGGTCCTATTCAACCAATTCAGAAGGAGTGTATTATTTTATGACTACTGTACTTGTACCGTATTACAGCACGTTTGGACACATTTATACCATGATGAAAGCAGCAGCGGAAGGAGCGGCGGAAGTTCCCGGCGTGGAAGTGAAAATTGTCCGCATCGAAGAGTTTGAAGCAGCTCGACAGGCTATGTCCGGTCAGGATGCCTACGTGCAGGCGCAGGAAATGCAGAAGGACATCCCGGTCGCAACCCACGAAGATCTGAAGTGGGCGGACGGCATCGTCTGGGGTATTCCGACTCGTTACGGCACGATGCCTGCACAGATCAAACAGTTCCTGGATACAGCCGGCGGTCTATGGGCGAACGGAGAACTGGAAGGGAAAGTAACAGGTATCGTTACGTCCACCGGTTCGATCCACGGCGGCCAGGAAACGACAGCTATCACATCGCTTATTCCGTTTCTCCACTTCGGCATGATCTATGTCGGTCTGCCTTATGGCCAGAACCCGGAACAGATGACGACAGACGGCATCGGCGGTTCCCCATACGCTGCATCGACAGTAGCAGGGCCGGACGGCAGCAATCAGCCGGATGAGCGTGACCTTACAATGGCCCGCCGCTTAGGAAAGCGCGTCGCTCATGTAGCACAGAGCATCCACGGATAAGAAGAACATGCAGAAGACTCCGGATTTCCGGGGTCTTTTTTTTGAGAGTACAAGAAAGTATAAAATTCGAAACTTCTTCCGAGCAGGGATGCCAAGGGTTTTGGTATTTCAAAGCTTTGTTAAATTAACTATTTGCTTCTGTTGGTAGAGTCTCTCCGCTTTTCGGCAGAAGCTTGCCGTGGGGCTTGTCTTCCAGCCGGGCGCTATTTGCACGGCTGTATAGCATGAGCGGAGCCGGCCTATGGTTTAAGGCGCAGGGCAGCGAACTTCTGCCATGCGGCGCGGCCGCGCGGAGCCATGCTACTTGTAATAAAAGTGTTGTACGGCTGCAGGTGCAGGCAGAAAGCGGGAACCTCTTCAATAGACCTCTCTTTTCTTTTAAGACCAGGCGGTTTCTGCCTGGTTTATTTTGAAACGTGATGATGGACAGACCATGTCTCCATCATCCGGCTGATGAAGTTTTAGTGGAAAGGGAGCTTTTTCACATAACAGACAAGCTCCGGCAATTGTGTTAAATCATTGAACAGGCGGGAATCCAGCGAAAGGCACTTTTAGGGTGTTTCCCCATCTGATATAATGAATCAATCAATGGACTGTGGCAGAGGGGGTGCAGGGTTGTCTGAAAGAAGATGGTACATAGACTGGTATTTGATTTCCGCTGTCTTATTCATGTCGGTATTCGGCCTGATTATGGTCTACAGCGCCAGCTTTGTCGAAGGCTATCAAGTGTATGATGACCCGATGCACTTTTTGAAGCGGCACCTCGTCTGGCTGATCCTCGGCGGTACAGCATTCCTCTTCATGATGTTTTTTCCGTACCGTCATTTTAAAAAATTTATTTTGTACATTCTGGCAGCATGTCTGCTTCTGTTGACTCTGGTCGTCATTCCCGGCGTCGGACACACTGTAAATGGAGCAACGAGGTGGATTGCCATCGGAGGCTTCACCCTTCAGCCTTCGGAATTTGTAAAGCTTGGTATGATTATTTACCTTGCCTATATTTATTCAAAAAAACGTTCGTACATTAATGACTTCAAGCAGGGGCTGGCACCGCCGCTTGTAATTGTTTTTCTTGTATTTTTGTTAATTATGCTTCAGCCTGATTTAGGTACGGCGACAGCAATTGTCATGGTTGCAGGTCTTCTCGCCTTTTTTACAGGAGCTAGATACTGGCATTTATTTGCACTCGGCTCCCTTGCCGGGGCGGGGCTGTGGTTTTATGCCAGTACGGAAGAATACCGGATGAACCGTATTACCGGTTTTATGAATGCCTTTGAGCTGCAGCAGACAGAAGGGTTTCAGCTTGTGCAGTCCTATATTGCCATCGCGCACGGCGGACTGACCGGGGCAGGATTTGGCAGAAGTGTGCAGAAATTATTCTACCTTCCGGAGGCCCATACGGATTTTATTTTAGCGATCGTCAGTGAGGAGCTCGGCGTGCTCGGTATTCTCGCAGCGCTCGGGGTAATGGCATTTATCATCTGCCGGGGCATTGTTATCGGTGCCCGCTGCCAGGATGATTTCGGCAGTCTTCTTGCATTTGGTATTTCCTGTCAGCTCGCTGTTCAAGTAGTATTCAATGGAGGAGCGGTAAGTGGTGTGCTTCCAATTACAGGAATTCCATTTCCATTTCTCAGTTATGGGGGATCCTCCCTTCTCATCACACTTACAGCGCTCGGTATTCTGGCCAACATTTCCAGAAGAACGGAGAAAGACAGGATCCACCGGAGTGAAAAAGGCAGTCAAGAATATAACTCCCCTGAAGGTGTGTCGACGCCGCGAAGGGAAGCAGGAATAAGTAGGTGACAAGAACGTCATGCAGGAGCGAAAAAGTGCATTACAGCAGCTCGATTTAAGTTTGTTATTTTTTCTGTTCGTATTAATGTGTATCAGTCTGCTGGCTATTTACAGTGCAGGGAACTCCGCGCAGTACAGTGCGGATCCCTCTTATTTTGTGCAGAGGCAGATTATCTGGTTCGCCGTAGGAACGATCATAATGCTTGGAGCGATGGTCGTTGATTATGAAGTATTTAAAAATTTTTCTATATGGATTTATGGAGTCAGCATGATACTTCTTGTTGCTGTTCATTTTGCAGGAATCGAAGTTAACGGAGCACAGCGCTGGATCGGCCTTCCGAATGTATTTACGTTTCAGCCTTCAGAGTTCGTAAAGATCTTTATGATTATTACACTCGCCCATCTTCTCTACACAATCACGAAAGTCCCGAGACCGAAAACATTCACATCGGATGTCATTGTTGTAGCGAAAATACTCGGTGTCGGTCTTCCACCGTTCGCGCTGATTCTGATTCAGCCCGATTTGGGCACCGCGCTTGTTATCTTTTTCATTATGGTTATTATGATTCTGATGGCCGGCGTCACTTTCCGGATGATCGGTCTGCTGACGACGATCGCTGTTTCTGCGGTTACTTTCCTCGTCTGGATGCACAATAATGCGTATAACGTCTTTATTCAGATCATTAAACCCCACCAGCTCGACCGGATTTACGCCTGGCTGGATCCGCAGGAAAATATTGCTGGTGAAGGTTACCAGCTGTATCAGGCAATGCAGGGGATCGGAGCAGGAAGACTTTACGGAAGCGGCTTTATGGAAGGTGTGAAATCGCAGAGTGGGGATCTCCCGGAGATTCATACCGATTTTATTTTTACAATAATCGCTGAAGAGTTTGGTTTCCTGGGAGCAACGATACTGATCATCGTTTATTTTCTGCTCCTGTACCGCATGGTTATTATTGCATTCACATGTAATAATACATTCGGAACGTATATTGTTGCCGGAGTCATCGGACTGTTCGTCTTTCAAATTTTCCAGAATATTGGTATGACTATCGGTGTTGTGCCGATTACCGGTCTGGCGCTCCCATTTGTCAGTTATGGGGGAAGTGCACTGGTGACGAATATGCTGGCCGTCGGGCTTGTGCTGAATGTAAATATACGTACGAAACATTATATGTTTGGTGAAGATGATTAACTGTTCATACAAATATGAAACGATGTATAACATCCTGTCCGGCAGCCGCCGGTCAGGATTTTTCTCCGAATAAGCGTTAAAAACCAGCATTAAATACCAGGTGAAAGGGGTGTCTCCGCATGCGCGCAGATAAATTGATGTCCGATCTCGGCTATGGATCACGGAAAGAAGTGAAGGAGCTTTTGAAAAAAGGAGTATTAAAAAAAGAGGGGGAGGCAGTAACACTCGGAAAGACGCAGGTGGATCCGGAACGTGATGAGATACTGCTGTACGGGGAAGAACTCGTGTACCGGACCCACTTGTATGCCATGATGAACAAACCAAAAGGGGTCATTTCCGCAACAGAAGATGGGAAGGAAAAAACGGTCATTGATCTGCTGGAACCGGAAGATCAGCAGTTTGCACCTTTCCCGGCGGGCAGGCTCGATAAAAATACAACCGGTCTCGTTTTTTTAACAAACGACGGCAAGCTTGCCCATCAGCTGACCTCTCCGCGGAGGAAAGTCGGCAAAGAGTATATCGTCTCTCTGCACCGCCCCTTTACAGAAGAAATGAAAAATATTCTTGAAGCCGGCGTACTGCTTGAAGACGGGACGGAGACAATGCCGGCTCATATTACAGAAACAGAGGATCCGCATGTCATCCATATGGAAATTTATGAAGGGAAGTATCATCAGGTTAAGCGGATGATTGCCGCATGCCGCAATCATGTAACCGGGTTGAAGCGGATACGGATTGGTCCACTTGTTCTGGATGAATCCCTTGCCGAAGGAGAATACCGGGAGCTATTGGAAGAGGAGATTGAAGCACTGAAAAACGAAACGTGACAGCTGCCCGCGGCAGCTGATTTCTGCGCAGACCTGCCGAAAAAGCACCCCCTGCAAGAAGCGGGGCCACTGAAAATCTCACGCTTTTAATTGAATGAAAGTAAACTCACAGAAAAAAGACGACTAATTTCCAATTTTTGGATCTGGTTGTCTTTTTTTTTCATGGAACTCTTTTGATCACTTTCATGCTTTTTATCCAAGGCTCAATCAGACGAAACGAAAGACGGGGAAAGAGCATGAGGTGAAGACCCCGCAGAACATCCAAAGGATGTTGGAGGAGGCTGAGGCCATGCCCGCGGCAAGCTTCCGTCTGTAGTGCAGTCTGATTTCACTAATTGAAAAGGTTAAAGTTTCTTTTCGTGTATCAAATTGTGCAATAAAAAAGAAACTCTCCATGTAGAGAGTTTCTTTAATAGAGACTTTTTCAGTGGCCCCCAAGAAGCTGCAGGGGGTGTTTCACGCTTCGTTTCAGGGAAATCAGGAAACTTTCGTGCGGCGCTGTGTCACCGACCAGATGCCGCGTTCTGAGGAAGAGACGAGACCGTTGTATTCGAGCACATTCAGATCGCGCTGAACTGTACGTTCCGTCGTACCGAACTCGTCTTTGAGTTCCTTTGTAGAGACCGTTCCTTTCTGTTTGATGTAGAGGTACATAGATTTAATACGAGTTAACATACGATCAGTTGACGGTTTCAAAAAACCACTCCTTCATGTTTGTTACCCAATAGAAATCCCGGCACATCAAGTGCAGAAAGGGTGTAATCGTGACTTAGAGACGGACATCAACACGGCTGCCGGCATCCGGATGGGGAGCTTTCGGCGCCTCATTTCCAGCATCAGCAGTGTGAAGTTCTTCCAGCATTTTCATACTCTGTGCTGCCTGAGTCGACAGTGTGCTTTTCATGAGGTTCATGGAAAGCGTATGCTGGAGCTGCTGCGTCTGTGCCTGCATGGCTGAGCTTAGGTTCACAGATTTCCCCTCCTTTATCTGATATTTTACACGTTTCGCCTCTCATTCGTAAAGTGAAATAATCGTAAAATTCGTAAATCGCACGTAAAGAGCCGTGGAAACGTTCGGAATCTGCCTTTAATTCCTGTGATTTCAGGCGTATACTGGAAATTAGAAGATTATTGAGAGAAAGTCAGGGATGTATACATGACCGAGGCGCAGCGTTTTTACCGTATGAAAGGTTATTTTTTCTTTGTATATTTTGGATTCGGTGGATTATTTCCGCTTCTTACCGTTTATCTGCAGAGTGAAGCAGGACTGAACGGTACACAGATTGGTGTGATTACATCGATCGGTCCGATTGTTATGATTATCATTCAGCCGCTTTGGGGGATGCTCAGCGATGTGACGAAAAAGCCGCGCCTTCTGCTCGTCATTGCCTCGATCGGATGCGGAGCGGTCGGCCTTACTTATTTGTTCGCAGAAGCGTATGTCGTTTATACCGCAGTGGCTGCCGGCATCGCGCTGTTTCAGAGTGCGCTGATTCCACTTTCGGACAGCATGGCGATGAATTATGTTAAAAAGAAAGGCGGAGATTACGGCCGTATCCGTATGTGGGGAGCGGTCGGTTTTGCGCTATCGGTCTGGCTTATGGGAACCTTGTCTGATACGTTCGGTCTGCAGGTTATTTTTTACGGGTTCGCTGTCGTACTGCTGATCAGTGCCTGGCACGCTGCAGGGATGCCGAATGAATCCGGTACCGAAAAGGTCGATTTAAAAGGCGGGCTGAAGCAGCTGATTCACGTACGATCATTCAATGCCTTTCTGCTCGTCACATTTCTCGTCTACGGCCCGATTATGGCGAACAACTTCTACTTCGGCGTGTTAATTCAATTTGTCGGCGGAAGTCTCGCGGGCGTCGGGTTTGCCTTTTTACTGGCTGCAGGAAGTGAAGTTCCGTTTATGAGGTGGGCAGGGGCATGGATCCACCGCCGGGGGATTTTATTCATTCTTGGAGCAGCTGCACTGGTTTCGGGTCTTCGCTGGCTGTTTTATGCAGGTGGTCCGGATCCGGTATGGATCTACATAACGACAATCATGCAGGGATTCAGTATAGGCCTGTTTGTTCCTGCGGCACTTCAGTTCGTAACGGATATTGCTCCAGGTCCGGTGAAAGCGACAGCCGTATCGATTTATGCCGCTGTCGGCAATGGAATCGGTGCCTTCTTTTTCAGTTTAAGTGCCGGTCTGCTTCTGGACTGGTTTTCTATTACAGAAGTCTATCTCTTTTATGGAGTAATGACGCTTCTCGGTGCCGTGCTGCTTCTTTATATTGCCTGGCAGCGGAAGGGTATGACGAACGTTGCAGTAAACTGAGAAAATAACAAAAAAGCATGGAAACAGCACAGGATTCTGCCGATATAATAGACAGAGCCGTGCTTTCCATGCTTTCTTTCTGCTTTCGTTCAATGTTAACGGAGGATCAGGATTCGAAATCAAACAGATCCGTGGACAGATAGCGTTCTCCGGTGTCGCAGGCAATCGCAACAATCACGTCATCCGGGCCGAGCCTCTCTGCCACCTGAAGTGCTGCATAGCAGGCGGCACCCGAGGAAGGGCCGACAAGAATACCTTCTTTTTGAGCCAGGTGGCGGGCCGTTTCGTATGCATCTTCATCCGTAATTTGAAAAATCTCTTCATAGACGCTCTCGTTTAATATTGGTGGCACAAATCCAGGGGACGTACCGACCAGTTTGTGCGGACCAGGCTTTCCACCGGATAAAACAGGGGAGCCTTTCGGTTCAACGACATGGATCGATGCCTCCGGATATGCTTTTTTCAGCTCTTCACCGGTGCCGGTGATCGTGCCGCCAGTGCCGGAAGTAGCGACGAAAGCAGAAAGGGGGCGGCCGATCTGCTTCATCGACGTCTTAATTTCTTCGGCCGTCGTATGTCGGTGGGCATCCGGATTGGCTTCATTTTCAAACTGCATCGGCATGAACGCATTTGGATCGGCCTCTGTTATCTGCCTTGCTTTCTCAATTGCACCGGGCATTTTTTTATCACCGGGAGTAAGTACAACTTCGGCGCCGTACGCTTTCAGAAGGTTAATCCGCTCCTGGGACATCGTGTCCGGCATCGTCAGAATGGCTTTGTATCCTTTTGCTGCAGCATTCATTGCCAGGCCGATCCCGGTGTTGCCGGAGGTAGGCTCGACGATAACAGAATCCGCATGGAGGAGACCTGCTTCTTCTGCCTGTTCAATCATATTCGCAGCGGCACGGTCTTTTACGCTTCCGCTCGGATTCATAAATTCCAGTTTTAGATACACCTGCGCATGTCCGGGTTTCCCCGTCCGCTGAAGTTTCACAAGCGGAGTGTCTCCAATCAGTTCATCCATCCTGTTCACTACTTTTGACACGATCGACATCCTTTCTTCATCCTATTATTGTCCCGGAATAGAAAGTCGCTTTTTCCGGGTGGTTTATTGGGTAATTGCTTTATATAGTATAGCACAGGAAAGGGGGCGGTGATAATGGAACACCACTTCATTGCCGTACGTACAAAGGGAGACGCCGCCGTCACTGCGGAAAAAGCACAGGCGGAAGCGGAGCTTGATACCTATTTTAAAACGCTCGTGCATCCAGCGGATTTTCACATCACGCTTTTGTTTCTCGGAGGATGGGACATGGAAAAAACGAAGCAGCTGTGGAAAGCGCTCCAGAACGCAGAGGCTGCGGGAGGAAAGGTGAAGATGGAGGGATACGGTTGGTTTGGCAGCAGAGAGAGGCCCGGTGTCTGTTATTTGGATGTGAAAGAGGAAGGACCGCTTCCCGCACTTTATCAATGTATAACAGAAGAAGCAGCGAAGCTGGGGTTTCCCCTTCCAAAAAGGCCGTTCAAACCGCATGTCACACTTGCAAAGAAATGGGCAGGAGGGAATCAGCAGCTGGTTCTGCCGGAGTATGTACCGGCATCAGAGCAGGTTGTGAAAGAAATCGACCTTCTCCGCGTACATCCGGGAAAGAAACCTTCTTATGAAACATTGGATATACTGGAGTTAAAAGAAGCAGAAGGAAAAGAGGGGAACAGATGGCACAACTCGTAAAACTGGCAGACTATGTTTCCCGATATGAAATAGACATTCACCGCTACCCGAGCCGGTTCGTCCGGCTCAAGCGGGAAAGATGGGACCGGCTTTACCAGGACTGGGAGGCCGTGCGCCGCGGGGATGGAGAGCTGGCCCAGCATTACCGGAAGCCGGGAGAAGGCTGGAAAGAAAAAGCACGCAGCCTGTTCAGCCGCAGAAAAACGCAGGAGGAAGTGGAACTTCCTGATGACTGGCAGCTCCGCAACAAATCACTTCCGGAATTAAAAAAACAGTTTCAGGATGAGCTGTTTTCCTTTCAGCTCAGCTGGGCGAGCTCGACGGTATCAGAAATTTCTGCTGTCGACGAGCATTATCAGAAAGACCCGCTTCTCCGGCTGTTCGTTTCGGCACTGCCGGACACCTGCTTTCTTTTCTACGAGCCGACGCTTTATGCCCGGAAAGCGCCGGTGGACTGCGACGTCATCCTGCTCACACCGAACGAGATATGGATTATTCATACTCTGTCAGGATCAGAAGATACGATCTACAGCCGGATCGATCAGCGGCACTGGGAAAAGAGAGAGGGAGAAAGCCGGAAAAATATGCTGAGTCCGCTGCTTTCACTGAAGCGGACGGCGTCTGTTGTAACGACGATTCTGGAAGAAAAGGATATTACCTATCCAGTAAAAACAGCGGTGATGACGCTTGATGCTTTTTTGGACGTGCCGCGTTCCGGCAGGCAGGTGCGGTATGTGGACCGGAGAGAGCGGGAGTCGTTCATGGGCTACTTCGAAAAAATGCAGGCACCGATCAAGTCCGGCCAGTTAAAAGCAGCGGAAGCACTTCTGGATCATGCAGCGACGATATCGAGAAGGCGCCCCGGCCAGGAAGACGGCAGTGATGTTGAAAATCCTTCTGAAGTAGAGTAGTATAGATGAGGCTGTATGCTGGAGGGATTTGGATGATAGACAAACAGGACGTGGTGGAAGTGCGGCGGACCTTTGACTGGGCCGGTGCCCAGGGAATTGAACTTATGACGTCATCGCATCAAGTGTTTGCACCGACATGGAAGCAGGCAAAAGTAGAGCTGGAGAACCTGTGTGGAACAAAGGATTCACGCCTGTGGCGCATCCAGCCGCCGATGAGTATGGAAGAAGCAGAGCACATAGACCGGATGCTGCTGGAATGGGCAGATGCGGAAAGTCGTGAAAAAGCATAATTTCCTGCAATGGAAAAACCTCCCGGATACGCTGGTATCCGGGAGGTTTTTCCTATTAGGAGAACATTGTGGGAGATCAGGAACGTACCGGCGTCAGCTTCCAAATGTCGGACGCATACTCATGAATCGTCCGGTCACTCGAAAATTTCCCGGAATAGGCCGTGTTTGCGACGCTCATTTTCTGCCAGTGACGGGGATCCCGGTACGCCTGCTCTACCAGTTCCTGTGTAACGACGTAGGAATCAAAGTCTTTCAATACGAAATAAGGATCGTTGTGGTAAAGGATATGATAGAACAGATCTTTAAATTCGATTTCCTGAGAGCCGAACTCTCCGCCGTGAAGCTGATCCAGAATGCGGCGGATCCGTTCATCGGTATGATACAGATCTTTTGCATTGTAGCCGCCCTCCGCATAATAGCGGTGCACTTCCTCACTCGACAGACCGAAGATGAAGATGTTGGATGGCCCGACCAGATCTTTAATTTCAATGTTGGCTCCATCGAGGGTACCGATCGTTAAGGCTCCGTTCATCATCATTTTCATGTTGCCCGTACCGGAAGCCTCTTTACTGGCAGTGGAAATCTGCTCACTCAGATCCGCTGCAGGAATGATTTTTTCAGCGAGGCTGACATTGTAGTTTTCGAGAAAGACAACTTTCAGGCGGTCGCCGATAACAGGGTCCTCGTTTACGATAGAAGCAACGTGGTGGACCAGTTTGATAATCTCCTTCGCCATGTAATAACCGGGCGCTGCTTTCGCTCCAAATATAAACGTCCGGGGCGTCAGGTCCAGGGACGGATTGTCCTTTAATTCATTGTACAGGTGGATGATATGAAAAATATTCAGCAGCTGCCGCTTATATTCATGAAGCCGCTTAATCTGTACATCGAAAATTGAATTTTCGTTTACGTGGATACCGGTTCGTTTTTGGATCAATTCCGCCAGTACTTTCTTGTTTTCCTGCTTTACCTGCCCGGCCGCTTCAAGGAAGGCTGCGTCATTACTGTAGCGGACGAGCCCGCTCAGTTTCTGCGGCTGACTGATCCACTGCGGTCCGATGGCTTCTGTTACGACATCTGCCAGACCGCGGTTTACCTGCAGCAGCCAGCGGCGGTGCGTAATTCCGTTTGTTTTGTTATTGAATTTTTCCGGATAGAGGCGGTAAAAGCGGTTCATTTCCCGTTTTTTCAGTATTTCCGTATGCAGATGCGCGACACCGTTTACGCTGTGGCTGCCGACGATCGCAAGGCGGGCCATGTGCACCTGGTCGTCAGCAATAATCGCAAGGTGCGGAATATCGAGCCGCATGTCCGGATGATCAAACCAAAGTCCGCGGCAGAAGCGTTCATTAATTTCATTAATGATCATGAAGATACGCGGCAGAAGCTGCTGGACAAGATCAACCGGCCATTTTTCCAGTGCTTCGCTCAGCGTCGTATGGTTCGTATAAGCAAGCACAGCTGTTGTAATCTTCCACGCTTCCTCCCAGCTTAAGCGCTCTTCATCCATTAAAAGCCGCATCAATTCCGGAACAGCAAGAGAAGGGTGGGTATCATTAATCTGAATCGCTGTCTTCTTATGAAGCTCCCGGATGCTGCCGCCGTTAGCTTTATACTCGCGGAGAATATTCTGGATGGTCGAAGAAACGAGGAAATACTGCTGCTTCAAGCGCAGTTCCCGTCCTTCCAGGCTGGAATCATCCGGGTAGAGAAACCCTGAAATCTGCTCCACGGAATGCATGTGATCCAGATGGTGATAGTATCTGCTTTCCGAATCGCCAGGGATTTCCGCTTCGTGTTCCGGCAGTTCTGCACTCCAGAGGCGGAGTGTATTTACGACATTGTTGCGGTAGCCGACGATGGGAACATCATAGGGGACAGCCAAAACCTCATCTGCATGTTTGTAAGTGAATTCCAATGAACCATCCGCACGGGCGTGGCTGTGCACCTCGCCGCCGAAGTAGATCTTTAAGGATTCATTCGCTTTTCGGGTTTCCCAGGCGTACGCTTCTTTCAGCCAGTAATCCGGCAGTTCCACCTGGTTGCCGTGAATGATGCGCTGCTCAAACAATCCATACCGGTAGCGGATCCCGCTGCCGTGACCAGCATATTTGAGCGATGCCATCGAGTCCAGAAAACAGGCAGCCAGTCTTCCTAGTCCACCGTTGCCGAGTCCGGCATCGTGTTCCTGATTATATACGGATTCGGGATCGCGTCCGAGCTGGCGCAGTGCATCACTGCATACATCCAGAAGACCGCAGTTCATAAGATTACTCTCCATAAGACGTCCGATTAAAAACTCCATGGAAATATAATAAATCTGTCGTTCATTACGCTTTTCATACCGCTGGCGGGTTTCCAGCCAGTCTTCTGTAATTGAATCCTGGACGATGGAGGCAACAGCCTCGTAGACATCCTTATCATCGGCTTCTTTTATTTCCTTCCCCCGCTTGCGGCGGAGCTTATCTTCCAATAGTTGTTGAAATTCTGTCGTTGTATACAAAAAAGTGACCTCCCTCGAGAAATAGCAGTGCACGTGAAGGGCAGCAGCCCGGCATTGAAACCTGGGCAGTCTGCGGGAAAACGGGTGGCGGCAGTTCCTCCTGGAGGGATTTCTCCATCATAAGGTCAGAAGTTCTTTATACATTCCATCGTAAAGTTTTGCAGAATCTTTCCAGCTGAACCGGCTTTTGTTGACGTTCTGCAGGAGCGGCTTTAATAGTTCCGGACGGGAGTAAATGAGGAGGGAATACCTCATCGTATACAGCAGTTCGTGTGCATTATAGTTCGCAAAGCTGAACCCATTTCCTTCCCCGGTGATTTCATCATAGGGAAGAACAGTGTCCCGGAGTCCGCCGGTTTCCCGGACGATTGGAATTGTCTTGTACTGAAGAGAAATCAGCTGGGAGAGACCGCACGGTTCAAACTTGGACGGCATCAGGAAAAAGTCGGCTGCAGCATAAATCTGCCGGGCCGTTGCTTCACTGAATTTAAGGAGCGTTACCATTTTATCGGGATATTTTCCTGCAAAATGGGCGAAGCTCTGCTCAAAAGCATAATCACCGGTTCCGAGAATGACAACCTGAACGTTTTCCTGCAGAAATTCATCAAGAATCCGTTCAAGCAGGTGGAATCCTTTCTGCTCTACAAAACGGGATATGGCTGCATACATTGGAATATCTCCGTCTTCCGGAAGGCACAGCTCGCGCTGCAGCCAGCGCTTGTTTTCTTTCTTTTTTGCTCTCGACGTCCGGTAGGGGACATAGAGGTTCGGATCTTTCATCGGATCATAATCAGCTGTATCGATCCCGTTGACGATTCCCATAAGGTCGATGGAACGCTCGTTCAAAAGCGGGTCGAGGCCTTCGCCGTAGTACGGCTGTTTGATTTCTTCCGCATAGGAAGGGCTGACTGTCGTAATTTTATCCGCGTGGAAAATAGCCGCTTTCATGCAGTTGATCATGCCGTGCCACTCCATGCCTGGGAAATGCTCCGGTCCGACATTCATCAGATCATAAAACGCTTCGTGTGTCATCCAGCCCTGATATTGAATGTTGTGAATCGTAAAGACACTTTTTAAATCAGGCATCATGATGTTGGCGAAGGCGACCGCCATACCGGTCTGCCAGTCGTGCGCATGAAGAATATCCGGTCGTTCTTCCATGCCTTGAATAATTTCAACGACTGCCCTGCTGAAAAAGACGAAACGTTCGCCGTCATCAAAGTAGCCATAGGCGCCGTGGCGCCCGAAATAAAATTCATTTTCGACGAAATAGTAAGTAATACCGTCCCTTACCAGTTTATGAAGGGCAGCTCCCTGACTTCTCCAGCCTACCGGTACGTTAAGTGTGCCGGCTGGAATGAGCTGAGAGCGGTACGCTTCATCCATCTGGTCATAGAGCGGCAGAATGACGCTGATCTCATGACCGGTCTGCTCACGCAGTGCCTGAGGAAGTGAGCCGATAACATCAGCAAGTCCTCCGGTTTTAACAAAAGGGGTACATTCCGATGCAGCGAAAACAATATGTGTCACGTAAGGCTCCTCCTTGCGTCCGGATATGAACCGGCGTTTCCATAGTATCTATATCAATAGGTGTGCCCCTGCAAAGTAGGGGAGCCGGTATTTCCGGCCCCCTGTGCTGACGTTCTGCAGGTGACAGGTCAGATAACTTTCCGTTTTGCGACGATGAACGGTTTCTCAGATGAACCAATAAATGTTTGACCGCCGCTTATCTTTACGTCTTTGTCCAAAATGACGTTTTCCAGATGAACGCCTTCTTCGATCGTACAGCGCTGCATGATGATGGAATTTTTAACGGTAGCGCCTTTCTGTACTTTTACTCCTCTGAAGAGGACACTTCCGCTGACGTCCCCATCGATGACGCATCCGTTCGCGAGAAGGGAATTTTTCACATCGGCAGTCTCACGGTATTTCACCGGTGGCTCGTTACTGATTTTCGTGCGGACATATGAATTATCGAAAAATAAGCGACGGTACGCATCCGGGGAAAGCAGTTTCATATTATGACGGAAAAAGCTTTCGATGGAATTGACGAACATGGCATAGCCGTTGTACTGATAGGATTCCACATGCAGTTTATCCAGATTTTCTTTAATGCCGTGGAAGAAGAAATGATCTTTATGAAACGCGATGCATTCATCAACGAGGTCCATCAGCACATCTTTTTTAATGATATAGACATTCGTGAACGCTTCTTTGTTGTTCTGATCATTTGTAAGCTGCGTTACTCTTCCGTTATCCGCAGTTACACGGAGCTGGGACTTGTGTTCCGGGAGCTCATCATCCAGGTGGACGGTCAGGAGAGTGACATCGGCGCCGGATTTTACATGATGATTAAACATCTCTTCATAGTTTGTATTAGCCAGAAACTGACTTCCGCTGATCAGCACATGATCCGCTTTGGAACGATTGAAGTAATCGCGGTTGTTGTGAAAATGGCGCAGGTCTCCTCTGGAAATATCGGTAGGATCGTTCCAGTCAGGAGGGAGGATGAACAAACCGCCGTGCCTGCGTGCAAGCTCCCAGTCAGATCCGGTGCCGACATGGTCCATCAGCGAACGGTACTTTTTGTTCGTAAAAACGGCTACTTCTTCAATTTCTGTTTTTACCATATTGGACAGGGTGAAATCGATCAGTCTGTACCGGCCGGCAAACGGTGTTGCAGCACCGCAGCGGAAATACGTCAATTCTTCCAGAAAGTCATGCTCGTGCTCTAAATTAATTAACCCCATTAGTCTCCGCATGGTCATCCCTCCTTAAGTTAGCTGCTCTACGTAGTCACGGTTAATAACAACAGGTTCTTCTTCCGTCGTTCCATCGATCACGGTGTTATCAGGAATGTCGACGTTTTCCATAACAATGGCCCGCTTCACCGTACATCCTTTGCCGATTTTCACATTTGGGTGGAGAATCGATTCAGAGACCAGGGACTGTGCGCCTACATCGATACATTCAAACAAAATTGAGTTTTTCACCGTGCCGCTGATCCAGGAGCCCGAGTTGATAAGGGAATTTTCCACGACCGCATTCTCATCGAGAAACTGCGGCGGATAGTTTGTATCCTGTGAATACGTCCGCCATTCCTTATTGTTGAGTGAAACCGAAAGGTCCTCCTCCAGAAGATCCATATTCGCTTCCCAGTAGCTCTGGATCGTTCCGACGTCTTTCCAGTAGCCTTCAAAGCGGTAGGCGAACATCCGCTTCTCGTCGTTCAGCATCGCCGGTATGACGTCTTTTCCGAAATCGTGGTCGGACGTATCGGATTCTGCGTCTGCGACAAGGTATTCCCGAAGCGTTTTCCAGTTGAACAGGTAAATGCCCATCGATGCCAGGTTGTTTTTCGGTTTGGCAGGCTTTTCATCGAATTCGTAAATTTCCAGGTTGTCATGTGTATTCAGAATACCAAAGCGTGAAGCTTCCTCCCATGGCACTTCAATAACAGAGATTGTCGCATCCGACTGCTTCTCTTCATGGTGCTGGATCAGTTCCTCGTAATTCATCTGATAAATGTGGTCGCCGGAAATGACGAGAACATATTCAGGATCATACTGATCGATATAGTGTATGTTCTGGTAAATGGCGTCCGCTGTCCCCTGATACCAGCTCCCGCCTTTTTTCGCCGTGTAGGGGGAGAGAATCGTCGCTCCGTCCTCCTGGCGGTCCAGATCCCACGGCTTGCCGATACCGATATGCTTGTTTAATACGAGCGGGGAATACTGTGTCAGTACACCGACAGTATGAATCCCCGAGTTGGAGCAGTTGGAGAGGGTGAAATCGATAATGCGGTACTTTCCTCCAAACGGCACGGCCGGCTTGGCCAGGTTTTTCGTGAGCAGGCCGAGCCGTTTCCCTTCACCGCCGGCGAGCAGCATGCCTACACATCTCTTTTTCATGAGGAAGCCTCCTTCTGGTTTGGAATTGATTCTTCTTTCCGCTTAAATACACAGACAGCAAACGGCGGAACTTTGATTTTTATATGCTGAGGGTGGTCATGCCACCGCTCCGGCATCGTGAAATGGAGACTGTCATTCTCCTGTCCGGACCCGCCGTATTCCGCTTTGTCCGAACAGAAAATTTCCGTATAGGTGCCTGGATGAGGAACGCCGACTTTGTAATCGTAATACACTTCCGGCGTGAAGTTGCAGACGACCGCGAGCGTTTCATTTCCGTAGCGGCTTTTCCGCAGGAAGCAGGCAATACTCTGCTCATTGTTATGCGGATCGATCCATTCAAAGCCTTCCGCTTCGTGGTCCAGTTCAAACAGGGCAGGGTGGTTCTGATAAAACGCATTTAATTCTTTTACAAAGCGCTGCATGGCATGGTGTCTCGGATAATCGAGCAGGAACCAGTCCAGTCCAGCCTGGTCCCGCCATTCCACGTACTGACCGAATTCCGCGCCCATGAACAAAAGCTGTTTTCCGGGGTGGGCCGTCTGATATCCGAGCAGAAGGCGCAGCTGGGCGAACTGCTGCCACTGATCCCCCGGCATTTTATTCAGAAGGGATTTTTTCCCGTGAACGACCTCATCATGGGAAAGAGGCAGAACAAAGTTCTCACTGAACGTATACATAAAGGAAAAGGTCAGATTGCTGTGATGCCATTTCCGGTAAAATGGATCATACTCCATGTAGTCCAGCATGTCGTTCATCCAGCCCATGTTCCACTTGTAGTTAAATCCAAGGCCGCCGGTATAGGTCGGTGCGGTAACAAGCGGGATGTCGGAACTGTCTTCAGCCATCATCAGCACATGGGGGTCATAATGAAAGACCGTTTCATTCAGCTTTTTTAAGAAAGCGAGTGCTTCTAGATTTTCTTCGCCGCCGTAGGTATTGAACAATTTACCTGCACCATCCGGAAGGTCGAAGTTTAAAGAGATCATGCTGGCGACAGCATCTGCGCGGATGCCGTCAACATGCATCTCCTTAAGCCAGAAAACGGCGTTCGATATGAGGAAGCTCTGGATTTCCGGTCTGCCGAAATCAAAAGTAAGTGTTCCCCAGGAAGGTTTGTCGGCTTTACGGATATCGGCATATTCAAACAGCGGTTCCCCGTCAAACTGGCGGAGACCATGCTCATCCCGGCAGAAATGCCCCGGAACCCAGTCCATAATGACGCCGATTTCCTCCTGGTGGCAGCGGTCGACGAAATATTTAAATTCCTCCGGCGAGCCGTAGCGGCTCGTGACCGAATAATAACCGGTAATTTGATACCCCCAGGATAGATCAAACGGGTGTTCCGCAAGCGGCATAAGCTCTATATGGGTAAACCCCATTTCTTTCACATAAGGAATGAGCATATCTGCCATTTCTGTATAGGAGTAGAGAGAACCGTCTTCTTTCTGTTTCCATGTTCCAAAATGAACTTCGTAGATAGAAAGCGGCTGGTTGTAGGAAGGGACACGGGCTTTCGTTTTCTGCCATTCGGCATCTGACCATTCATACGTTGAAGGGGCAGGTACGACCGAAGCAGTCGCCGGACGCACTTCCGATTCCCGTGCATACGGATCTGATTTCAATCCGCTCCAGCCGTCGGGATGCGTGATCGCGTATTTGTACGTCATGCCGGGTTTGAGGTCCGGGAAGAAACCTGCCCATACACCGGCTTCGTTCTGTTTCGTAAGCGGGTGGGAGGTTTCATTCCATTCGTTAAAGTCTCCGGTAACGCAGACAGAAGAAGCATGTGGTGCCCAGACAGCAAATCGGCAGCCTTCTTCGCCGTCGACTGTCTGCATATGCGCGCCGAGCAGGCGGTAGGATTCGAAGTGGGTTCCCTGATGAAATAAGTAAAGCTCATCTTCAGGGAGAGTGTATGTCATGAAAAAGCCCCCCTCTCAAGGGAAAATGTTGTGCATTTGTATTATTCTCTGTCCAGCAGTGATTTTCCTGTACCGATGTAAAAAAAGTGAGAAAATTCTTGTTTCATTAAGAGGCTTCCTCCCGCAGCCAGACAGAAACAGGCAGCAATTACAGGTGATAAGAAGCTGTGCAGAGAATACATTTTTCTTTTCCCCATCAACTCCGTGCAGAAACGGGAAATAGTACGTATAATAGGAAGTTCAATGTGTAAAGAGGCAGGAACATTATTTTGACTTTCGTAACTGCTTGAAACGGATGAAAAGAGGGAATTTATCCGTTAAGAAGGATAGAAATGGGGAAACAGAATGAACGTCTGGATGGACGACCGCTATACAATTGAAATTAATGAAGAAATAGATACCCACTGGGCAGAGCTTGTCACAGAAGCCGGGCCGATGGAGCTGCAGAAAACCGAAGCATTTCTTTACCAGTCAAAAGAACCGATGCCGGTGGAGGATGATCTCCGCTTCCGGATTGAAGAGAAAACATATCCGGTGTATTTCCGCGGGGTTGTCACAGACCCTGCGTTTGATGCGGCCTACCCTGCAGAGAAGGAAATACTTGGAGCCACAAGACAGGACGGCGGAACCGTTTTCCGCGTCTGGACTCCTTCCGCGTCGTCTGTGAGAATATGTACGTACAGCCAGACATATCCGATGCACCGGAAGTATAACGGAACCTGGGAGCGCTGGACGGATGACTGTCCGCACGGCACGCCTTACTGGTATGAGGCAGAAGTACATGGGGAGACGATCCGCACGCCCGACCCATACGCAAAAGCGCTGACCGTAAACAGCAGAGAAAGCGTCGTTTATTTTCCGGAAGGGCGTCAGTCCGTATCAGAGCGGCCGCCGCTTCAGCACACACAGGATGCGGTCATTTATGAAATACACGTTCGTGATGCAACGATTCACCCGGACAGTGGTGCGGAGAATAAGGGCACGTACCTCGGACTTGCTGAAAAGGGAACGGTGTCTCCGGAGGGGTACACGACAGGTCTCTCCTATATTAAAGAACTCGGCGTCACGCATGTGGAACTGCTGCCGGTAAATGATTTTGCGCGCGTCGATGACCTCGCTCCGGAAAAGCAGTACAACTGGGGATACGATCCGCTTTTCTTTCAAGTGCCGGAAGGGAGCTATGCCTCCCGTCCGGATGTTCCTGAAGTACGCATAACCGAACTGCAGTATCTTATCGATACGTTTCATGAAGAAGGGCTTCACGTTGTCCTGGACGTCGTTTTCAATCACGTTTATGTAATGGAGGAATCCCCTTTTGAAAAACTTGTGCCGTGGTATTATTTCCGCCGTCACTGGAGCGGTGAAATCAGTAACGGCACCGGGGTCGGAAACGATATGGCGACAGAGCGGCACATGGTCCGGAAATTTTTTCTTGATACCATTGATTACTGGCTCTGCCATTTCCGTGTCGACGGGTTCCGCTTCGACTTGATGGGGGCGCTTGATCAGGAGACGATGCGTCAGATTGAGTTGCGCTGCAGGGAAGAAGATTCCCCGATTCTTCTGCTTGGGGAAGGATGGGACCTGCCGACCGCACTGGCGCCGGATCAGAAAACGGTCAATACACAGGCCGGGGACGTTCCCGGGATCCGTTTCTTTAATGATATGTTCCGGGATTCGCTGAAAGGGCCGGTTTTTGATGTGGAAAGCCTTGGCTACGTGAACGGAAAAGGACTGGGAATTGAGCGGATGTTTCAGCTTGTAAAAGGGTCTGCGGATCCATTTGACAAGGGTTCACCGCCGCATACGTCTGAAGTGACCCAGACCGTAAATTATATTGAGTGCCACGATAATCATACACTCTGGGATAAGCTTGAACGCTCCAACAAAGGGGAATCGGAGGAAGACCGCAGAGCACTGCATCAAATGGCTTCCGGACTGATGCTCGTCAGTCAAGGAGTACCGTTTCTACACGCCGGTCAGGAGTTTTACCGGACCAAGTCGGGAGATGGCAACAGCTACATCTCCCCGGATGAAATCAACCGCCTCGACTGGAGACAGAGAGAGGTACACGAAGAAGATATTCAGTTTATCCGAAGCCTGATCGACCTCCGGAGACGTTTTGATATTTTCCGGCTCCGCACAAATGAGGCGGTGCGGAAGCGTCTTTACCGGCTGCAGACTCCGGCTCCGGTCTTTGGCTTTATGCTTCTTGATACCGACCGGGATTTCTGTGTCTACGCTAATCCTGTTAAACGGCGCCAGGAGATTGAACTGCCTTCTCCGGGGCCGTGGCAGCTGCTCGTATCCAATAAGGAGAGCCGGGATGTGACTATTCACAGTGAGTTCACGATGCTTGAACCGTACGAGTTTCTCGTGATAAAAAAATCAAGGCGGTAGTTGAACATTCCTGCAAACTTCTTTACAATGATAAAAGGCTTTTTGTGCGCAGGATTGTCATACCCGCAACGTTGACAGATAAGGGTGAATAATGTGGAACATTTTATGGGAGAAGGCTGGCGGCTCCGGCCTGCAGGCGGCGCTACCGGTGAAGCGTACGTTGCCGAACAGGGAAAACAGAAAATATTTGTAAAGCGCAACTCTTCTCCTTTTCTTGCAGTTTTGTCTGCAGAAGGCATTGTTCCCAAATTACTGTGGACGAAGCGGCTGGAAAATGGAGATGTGATTACCGCACAGCAGTGGATCAGCGGCAGGGAACTGACGGTGGAAGAAATGAATCAGGACCGGACCGCAGGACTCCTTGCTAAAATCCACCGTTCCAATGAACTGCTGGCGATGTTTAAGCGGATGGGCAACACACCGCTTTATCCGGAGGAAATTGTACAGAAGCTGGAAAGGCAGAACGACAGCGATACAGATATAAAAAGGCATCTGGATCACATACGCACGCTGATGCCGTCCGTTCAGGAAGAAACGTACGTGGTCTGTCATGCAGACGTTCACCATAACAACTGGATTGAAGATGATCAGGGAAGTTTATTTCTTATCGACTGGGATGGAGCGCAGGTAGCAGATCCTGCGCTCGATTTGGCCCCGCTTCTTTACGGATATGTGCCGAAAGAACACTGGGCGGACTGGCTCGACCGTTACGGCGCAGAGCCTTCGAATAGCCTCCGGCACCGGATATGGTGGTATCGTTTAATTCAATGCCTGGAAAACATCCTCTGGTTTCGAAGTGTCGGACAGGAGGCAGAGGAACTGGAGTGGCAGTATCAGCTTGAAAAAGCCTGGGCTTCTGCTCCGGATTAATATCCGCTGGAGGAAGAAATCGTCATCATTCTATACTCCCACGATAATGCGCTTGTGTTGTCGTGGGAATTTTTCTGTAAAAAATGCACGAATAGAAGTAAGGAAACACAGGAGGAATTTACATGCGATTACGTCATAAACCGTGGGCAGCTGAATATCTGGCAGACCACCCGGAAATTCTGGAACCGGACCCGGCTTCCTACCGCGGGAAGTGGGCCAGCCGTTTTTCAAAAGACCAGCCGCTCTATGTAGAGGTCGGCACCGGGAAAGGTGCTTTTGTCAATGAGCTTGCTGAACAGAACCCGGATGTAAATGTTATCGGGATTGAACTTTATGAAAGTGTGATCGTCACAGCAGTAGAGCGGGCCGTGGAAAAACCAAAAGACAATCTGATTCTGCTGAAACAGGATGTCGCGGATCTGACGGACTTTTTTGCACCCGGAGAAGTGGACCGTCTCTACATTAATTTTACGGACCCGTGGCCGAAAAACCGGCATGCGAAACGACGGCTCACGCATGAAGGATTTTTAACGAAGTATACCGAAGTAATGAAAAAGGGAGCAGGTATTCACTTCAAGACAGATAATCAGGGGCTGTTCGAATTTTCGCTGGAATCAATGAGCCGTTTTGGATTTTATTTTGAAAATGTCAGCCTGGATCTTCATCAGAGTGGCATGAGACAGAACATTATGACGGAATACGAAGCGAAATTCGCCCGCAGAGGGATGAGGATTTATCGTCTTGAGGCAGTGCTCCACTGACTGTATGTGGAGGAGGCGTCCGGTATGGCAATGGAACAATTTCAGGCCGGTGAAAACATGGTGTTGACCTGGCTGGACGGCGGGGTAACTCATATGGATGGAGGGGCGATGTTCGGGGTCGTACCGAGACCGTTATGGGAGAAAAAATATCCGCCTAATGAAAAACATCAGATTGAGCTGCGCTCGGATCCGGTTCTGATTCAGACAAAAGAGCGGACGATACTGCTTGAGTCCGGCATCGGCAGAGGAAGGCTGTCGGAAAAGGCGATGCGCAATTTCGGTGTAACAGAAGAGTCACGCGTGGAAGAGAGTCTTCAGAAGCTTGGACTCGCGCCCGGGGATATCGATGTCGTACTGATGACACATATGCATTTTGACCATGCCTGCGGACTGGTTAAAGAAACGGCCGATGGCCCGGTTCCAGCATTTCCTAATGCAGAGATCTGGTGCACAGCAGTGGAATGGGAGGAGATGAAGCATCCCAACATCCGTTCCCGCAATACTTACTTTAAAGAAAACTGGGAGCCGGTTGCGCATCAGGTGAAGACGTTTACGGATACGTACTCACCAGAGCCGGGCATTACCATGATTCATACCGGCGGTCACAGTGCCGGTCATGCGGTGCTGCGCCTTGAAACGGAAGCAGGGCGGTTCTGGCATTTTGCCGACATCATGCCGACCCACGCCCATCAGAATGTCCTCTGGGTGCTTGCTTATGATGATTATCCGATGGATTCTATTGCAGCAAAACAGACATATACCGCTCCGGCAGTGGAAGCCGGCGACTGGATTTTTTTCTATCATGACGCTGTCTACCGGATGATACGTTGGGAAAATGTGGGCCGGGATATTGCCGGGGAAGTCCGACGGAACAAATAAACACACAGAAAAACCGCAGGAGGCTTGCTCCTGCGGTTTTTCTGTGTGGGATGATTCCCGTAATGCGCTGATGTTTCAGGGAAACATCAGCCTTCCTGTTTTTTAAATTCCAGAACCGTGCCTGTTGCTGCATCGACGAAAAATTCGTAGGCAGAGGTGTTTCCGTCTTCTTCAGCGACAGTAATGCCGCCACGGTAAGCATCGTAGGACAGCTGCTCCTGATCGTAGGATTCCGGAATCATATGAACCCAGGAACCTTCCACCCGTCCCATTTCAGAAGCCTTTTTCTTCACCAGCTTCAACGCTTTCTCCGGCTGCATTAACGTTTCTTTTTGATCCATCGTTGTTTTTGCGAGGACAGTTACAGCAACACCTGCACCGACACCTGCAGCAAAACGTTTCCAACTCATAGCACGACACTCCTCTTCATAACTTCAATCTTGCTTTCAGTATAGCGGATGAAACGCAGAATGCCAACGATTCTACGTGGAAAATGCAAATAATTTCCGTAAGCGGGCAGGACATTGGTGGAGATTCGGGACAGTGTTCGATAGAATGGGAGGTAGAAAAAATTTTGAAGGTGGTATGCATACATGGATACGTCTACATATGAGATGTTTGAAACATTGACGCAGCTTCCCGGAGCACCGGGGTTTGAGCACGGCGTACGCGCGTTTATGAAGCAGGAATTGAAAAAATACAGCGATGAAATTGTTCAGGACCGCCTCGGCGGAGTGTTTGGAGTCAAGCACGGCGAAGGGCCGAGAGTGATGGCAGCCGGCCATATGGATGAAGTCGGTTTTATGGTGACATCGATTGATGAAAAAGGCCTTCTACGTTTTCAGCCGCTCGGCGGCTGGTGGAGTCAGGTGCTTCTCGCACAGCGTCTTCATGTGATCACGGAAAACGGTCCAGTGACAGGAGTAATCGGATCCATTCCTCCCCATCTTCTGGATGAGGCGAAGCGGAGTAAACCGATGGAAATGAAAAACATGTATATTGACATCGGCGCCGACAGTAAAGAAGATGCTGAGAATGCCGGCATCCGCCCGGGGCAGCAGGTCGTACCGGTCTGTCCGATGGAACGGATGGTAAATGAAAAGAAAATTATGTCCAAAGCCTGGGACAACCGTTACGGCACCGGCTTGTCCATTGATCTGCTGAAAGAGCTGCAGAATGAAAAGCTGCCTAACACGCTTTACTCCGGAGCAACCGTTCAGGAGGAGGTTGGTCTCCGCGGTGCTCAGGCAGCAGCCAATATGATTCAGCCGGATATCTTTTATGCGATGGATGCAAGCCCCGCAAATGATGCTTCCGGGGAAAAGGATGCGTTCGGCAGACTTGGTGAAGGGGCGCTGCTCCGCATATTTGACCGCACCATGATTACCCACCGTGGCATGAGAGAATTTGTACTGGATACCGCCGAAACGAATAATATTCCATATCAATATTTTGTTTCCCAGGGCGGTACGGATGCAGGAAGAGTACACATTTCCAATAACGGTGTTCCTTCTGCTGTAATCGGTATTCCATCGCGCTATATTCACACGGCAGCTTCTATTATGCACGTGGAGGATTATGCAGCTGCAAAAGAGCTTCTCGTCAAACTGGTTAAACAGACCGATGCGTCCACAGTGGAAAGCATCCGGAGCCGAGTATAATACTGCTTCAGCGCCCACTCTATGGTATGGCCGGGAGTCTTTGAAAAATAAGAAGATTCCGTGAAGCTCCTCGTTGTCATAGACGAAGTGAAGCCCCCGGCGGAAATTCATCTGCCGGGGGCTCCTTAAATAATGATATTCTATTCGTCTGCAAAGAGGTAGGCGAGTGCTTCAAGTGCCTGGTCGATCGTTTCCACTGTTACCTGCGCCTTCTGGGAGATTTCTTTCAGTGGATGATGCAGCTTTTCCGGACGCACGAGAATGAGCGGCTTATCGAGCGCAATCGCAGCTCCTGCATCCATAGCGGTGTTCCACTGGCGGTATTCTTCTCCGAACAAGGCAACGACAATATCGGCTTTTTCGAGCCAGACACGCGTCCGCAGGTTGTTAAGCTGGGAAGCAGCATCGTCACGGTAGACCGGCCCCGGCTGATCACCCATAATTTCCTCCCCAATGCCGTCGGAGCGGGAGTGGTTCTCCATCGGTCCGGAAAACGTTACGGGAAGATTTTTCTTGTCTGCTGCCGCTTTCAGCTCTTTGCGCCAGTCGTCATGAATCTGGCCGGCAAGATATACATGAATCGTCATCCTGATCCCTCCTGATTGGAAATGTCTGGTCCATTTCTATCTTGAAGGAAGACATGCAGAGAGTCAATTTTACCGCCTGCGCTGCAATGATTTGAAAAGAAATTGAAACTTTTTCGACATATTACGACTATTTTATGCTACAATTACGCTGGTAAAAGACAGGATAGGAGTGAGTTTCCATTGTGGTGGATGGGAAAATGGCTCAGTGCCGCAGGGTTGATCATTGCTGCAGCGGGATGTCAGGCGGCAGAAGATCAGGCGGCAGCTGAAGTAGACAACATCATAGCATCATATCTGAATGAATCTCCAAAAGATCCGGTCTGGTCCAGAGAAGGGCTGTCCCTCTATCTTCCGGACAATGCTTCTGTGGAGCAGAAAGAGGATGAGGTGTATCAGATCAGTACGGAGGACAGAGAATATCTGCTGTACCGGAATGATCTAATGGAAGAAGTCACTGCGGCAGACCCGGAGTACGGACAGACGGGGAACGAAGAGCCGATTGTTGCGGAAATGGAAGAGCAGGGAGAAGACCGGGCATTTGTCATTATCACCCCGTTCAATAAAGATATGTATGAACTGAAAATCGGCATGAACACGACATCGATGACGACGATCATGAAACTCTCGGAAATGGAAGAACAGGCCGGGATCATGTTTGATATTGTCCAGTCCGCTGAACAAACGACTGAACCGTAACTTCCTCAGGGAAGGCGGTTCTTTCTTCCATACAAACGTGAAATATTTCACAATGATGCAGATTGGCTTTTCTGCAGAAAGGGGCTTTTCATGAAAGACTGGATGAAGCGGAAAGGGGTGGAGCCCGGTTTCCGTCTGTACTTTATACACTCGCTCAGTTATATGGCTCTCGGGCTGTTTGCTTCGCTCATTATCGGGTTGATCATACAGACGGCAGGAGAGACGATGGAGGGCGCCGGTATCGAAGCAGCCTGGCTCACGGGTACTGGAGCAGCGGTGATAGCGCTGACCGGACCGGCGATCGGTGCTGCGACAGCTTACAGTCTGCAGGCGCCGCGGCTCGTTTTATTCGCATCGCTTGCAGCGGGTGCCGTAGGTTATGAGGCGGGCGGTCCGGCAGGAAGTTTCCTCGCAGCTATCATTGCTGTAGAGGCCGGCAAATTAATATCCGGTGAAACAAAACTTGATATTATTTTAACTCCGCTTGCAGTAATTATGACCGGTGCCGTTACGGCAGCTGCTGCCGGTCCCCCGCTGCAGGCATTCGTGACGAGTGTCGGACGATTTGTTATGTGGTCTGCGGAACAGCAGCCGCTGCTATTGGGCATCCTTATTGCTATTACGATGGGACTGGCGTTAACCGCTCCTATTTCAAGTGCAGCCATTGCAGTCATTCTTGGACTGGAAGGCGTAGCAGCCGGCGCGGCAACAGCGGGATGCTGTGCCCAGATGGTCGGCTTTGCCGTCTCGAGCTACCGGGAAAATAAAGGTGCCGGGCTCGCTGCGCTCGGTATCGGTACATCGATGCTTCAAATTGCAAATGTTGTCAAAAATCCCCGGATTCTCATTCCACCGACAGCAGCAGGAGCCGTCACAGGAGCTCTTGCCGCTGCCGTCTTTGCAATGGAGAACAACCCGGAGGGGGCAGGAATGGGGACAAGTGGATTCGTTGGGCAGATTATGACGTTCCGCACGATGGGATTCAGTCTTGACGTGTGGACGGCCGTCCTGCTGCTGCACTTTATCGTACCGGCACTCCTCAGTTTCCTTTTATCTGAATGGATGAGAAAGAAAGAATGGATCCGTTTCGGCGACATGAAAATTGAGCAGTCCTGATTTCTGTATCATGCTGCAGAAACGTGTTACACTGCACAATAGATGAAAGAGAAAGAAGGGAGGAAGGCAGCTTATGCTGCCGACTGCAGATGAAATCAGTTGAGCTCAAACGGGCATTGGAAAAAGAGCTTCAGCATAAACACTGGACGACGTCGTTCGACCGGGATAAAGACACCTTCCGTGTAGAAGATGACCGTGTCGGAAAAGGCATCACGATCCGGCTCGGCAATCTGAAACCGAAGTTTGAAGAAAATGAAACAGAAGCACTGGCTTCCACGGTAAAACAGATTAAAGAAGGCATGCGCCTCTTGATCGAAACAGCAGATATCCGCGGTAATGAGAATCGGATTTACCCCGTTCTGCGTGTACCTTCATTTGGAGAGGAAAAGCCGCTCGTCCGCGATGAGCATACGGCCGAAACATCTGTATTTTATGCGGTGGACGAAGGTGCCTCCTACTCGCTCATAGATGAAGCGATGCTGGAGAATTCCGGGAAAACGAAAGAGGAGATCCGGGAGCAGGCATACTTTAACATCCGCTCTCTACCTTCAGAAATGAAGCAGGATGAAGTAGCCGGCAATATCTTTTACTTTCTTCACGCCGGAGATGGATATGAAGCAAGCCGTCTGTTGAATGACCGGCTTCTGCGCGATCTGGAAAAGGAGATACACGGGGAGATGGCCGTGGCTGTACCGCACCATGATGTGTTCATAGCCGCAGACATCCGCAATGAAACAGGATACGACGTTCTTGCGCAGATGACCTTCCAGTTTTTCTCTGAAGGCCACGTTCCAATCACGGCACTTCCGTTTATGTACAAAGAGGGAGAACTGGAGCCGATCTTTATTTTAGCGCAGAAGAAACCGAAGAGTACGAAAAAAGATGGATGATAGATTCATCTCATATGATGTATGATGGGGGAAAGGCAGTCTGTTAAGGACAGGCGCTTTCTCCTGTGGAAAGAAAGATCTGTCCCGGGGCGGTATAAACATGCCACCCGGGATTTTTTTTCGACGATAACCGGCAGCACGGATAACACAAGGCTGACGGAGGGACATACACATCCACAGCAGTATCTATATACTGGAGATGAATATATGAATTATATTGATAAATGGAAATCATTAATACCTGAAGAAGAACCCGAGAGACAGGATCAGCACGGCCGGATTCTGGAGCAGCACCGAGTCGAACAGGACTTTCTGGAACCGGTGCGGATGCTTCATATTTATCCTAAAGAGCGTCAAATGACTGCCCGGAAGGAAAAGCCCGTGCCAGAAAAAAAGAGCGGAAGAAAAAAAGAACAAAAAAAGCCGGAGGAGACGGAAAAAGTAAAACCTTCCAACCGGCCGCCGTTTCAGGTGAGGGAGATTCCTTCCCCGATTTATGGGCTGGAACTGCAGCGTGAGCGGGCAAAACGATACATGGACAGCCGGCGGCCTGCTGTTTTGGATGAGCTGAACGAATCTGAGAGCCGGTCTGATCTTGAGGAGCCGGAAGCGGTACATGCTGAATTGCCAAAGACGGAAGAGCCGGAAGAAAGGCAGTCCGGCGGAGAATCGGCCATTTCGCTTGAAGTGAAGGGACCGAAACATCGTGTTACAGGTTTTGTGAAACCGCAGGAGAGTGAAAACAAACAGCCGGGTAAACCGGAACCGGTTGAGCAGATAAATAAGCCTGCTGATACAGCCCGGTACGATCCGGCACCTGTCACACGCCCGCACGTAGAAAAAGACAAAAAGAGCAGAACGAAACCTGGTGAGCCGTTTAATGTATTAATGCAGCCGCGGGATAAAGTGAAACAGAGAAGAAAGCCTGTATCCTCCTCATACCGTTTTCCCGGTTTGAACCTTCTTCAAGTGCCGCCGAAGCCGACCGGGGAGCAGGAAGATTGGGCGCGGGAAACGGCGGAAAAGCTCGATGAAACGCTCGGCTTATTTCAAGTAAAGGCCAAAGTGGTGACATGGACGAGCGGCCCCGCTGTGACGCAGTTTGAAGTGCAGCCGGAGCCGGGGGTCAAAATCAACAAGCTCGTGCAGCTGACAGATGACTTAAAGCGGAGTCTTGCAGCTGTTGAAATACGAATGGAAGCGCCGATCCCCGGCCGGACGACCGTCGGTATCGAAATTCCAAATCAGCAGGCGGACCCAGTCATGCTGCGGACGATTCTCCGGTCCCGTGAATTCACCCAGCCGGAGTCGTCTTTAACCGTTCCGCTCGGTGTTAATATAAACGGCGAAGCCGTTTCCTGCGATATTTCCTCGATGCCGCATGGATTGATTGCCGGTGCTACCGGTTCCGGTAAAAGTGTCTGTGTCAACGCCATGCTTGCCGGTATTCTATATAAAGGAGCTCCCGAGGACGTGCGCCTTCTTCTCATTGACCCGAAAATGGTGGAGCTTGCCCCGTTTAACAAGGTACCGCACCTCGCTGCACCGGTAATAACAGATGCGAAAGAGGCGACTGCTGCGTTGAAGTGGGCAGTGGAGGAAATGGAACGGCGCTATCAGCTGCTGGCTGAAGCTGGTGTGAAAGATCTGGAGCGGTACAATAAAAAAGCAGAGCAGAAACTGCCGAAACTGCTTATTGTGATCGATGAACTGTCCGATCTGATGATGACGGCTCCGCAGGAAGTGGAAGATGCAATCTGCAGAATTGCCCAGAAAGCCCGGGCCTGCGGGATTCATCTGCTCGTAGCTACACAGCGTCCGTCTGTTGATGTCATTACCGGACTGATCAAAGCAAATATCCCATCCCGCATTGCGTTTGCCGTCTCTTCTCAGGCCGATTCACGGACCATTCTGGATACAGGGGGTGCCGAGCGTCTTCTCGGACGGGGAGATATGCTTTACCACCCTGTATCAAGCTCAAAGCCGATGCGGATCCAGGGCGCATTCTTAACAGATGAGGAACTTGAGAGAGTCATTGATCATGCCGCAGAGACGCCGGCACTTCCGCCTCTGTTTGATGCGGAGGCACTGACGGAAAAAAACATGTCTTCAAGCGGCGATCCTCTGTTTGAAGAAGCAGTAGCTCTCGTGACGGATCAGGGAAGCGCATCGGCATCTCTGCTCCAGCGCCGGTTTCAGATCGGTTACAACCGTGCTGCGCGTCTGATCGATGAAATGGAATCCGGGGGAATTATTTCACCGCCCCGCGGAACGAAACCGAGAGATGTTTATCTCTCCTGATCAGGCGGCCGGGAACGGAATAGAAATCATTTTCAGTGGATGCAGGAAACGCATCCACTGTTTTTTTCTCTCAGGGACTGGATTATAACGACCGGGAAAGGGTATAGTATAGGAAGCTTCACCTTCGGTTCTGTTTGCAGTACAATGGAACCAGAAATAAGAAACAGGGAACCGTGATCGCAGAAGACACAATGAAAAGGAGATGTTTTTATGCATCAAATTTCGTTAGGTCATCTGGTGGAACACGTATCGCCATCCCGTCTTTATCTTCTGACAGAGAGTGAGAGGACGAAATATGTAGTCCTCCGAAACGGCGTGGAGAACGTCGGTCAGGAAGACGTGGAAGAGATCATGGAAGCAGTCATCACCGAACTGGCAGAAGATGCCCTGTATCATTAATTACTGGAAAACAAGGAGATTCATTGATGAAGGAAATTACTTTAAAGCTGCAGGGAAAACTGGACCGTCTGACAAACAAAACGTTTAAGTTTGATGAACGGGTCGGCGAAGGCTGGTTTTCTGCTGTCTATTTTCTTAAAACCAAGCAGATCGCCGAAAAAATGGTTCCGGATAATATCGTGACCATGCAGTTTTTTCAAAAAGAAAGCGCTGTTCTCTGTGGAACAGATGAAGCCATTGCGCTTCTTCAGGAGTTTGCGGTGGATCCGGAAAAGCTGGAGGTGCACTCTCTGGAAGATGGAGACAAGATTGAACCATTTGAAACAGTCCTGACGATCACGGGACCTTATCAGCACTTTGGTTTTCTTGAGGGTGTTATCGATGGCATTCTGGCCCGCCGTACTTCTGTTGCAACGAACGTTTATGAAGTCGTCAGGGCAGCCAAAAAGTCCGGCCGGGAGAAGCCGGTTATTTTTATGGGTGACAGAGATGATCACTTCACCATGCAGGCCGGCGACGGCTATGCAGCATTTATCGGCGGATCAAAAGCACAGGCGACCCATGCGATGAATGAATGGTGGGGCAAGACTGGAATCGGAACGATGCCGCATGCCCTGATCCAGCTGTTTAGAGGAGATCTGGTGCAGGCAACGAAGGCATATCAGGAAACATTTCCTCATGATGAACTTCTGGCACTTGTCGATTACAACAATGACGTCATCGAAGATTCGTTGAAAGTAGCCCGTGCGTTTGGCAGTGAATTGAGCGGTGTGCGGCTTGATACATCCAATCATATGGTGGATCGTTACTTTACACGTCATCAGGATGTTCTGGGAAGCTTTGACCCCCGCGGAGTTAATCCACCGCTTATTTTTGCGCTTCGGGAAGCATTGGATAATGAAGGATTCCACCACGTTAAAATCGTCGCCTCCGGCGGCTTTGATGCCGGAAGGATAGCGGAATACGAAGAAAAAGGTGTGCCGGTGGATATGTACGGGGTCGGCAGCAGCCTGTTAAAAGTACATATAGGCTTTACCGGAGATAATGTGCTGCTGAACGGCGATCATGAAGCGAAGGAAGGCAGAAGGTATCGTCCCAACGAACGTCTCCTGCCGATTCAGCTCGATCCCCGCAGCGGAAAATCAACGTAAGGCGCAGAAAAAGCAGGTACGGAGCAGCCGGAACGATCCGGCTGCTTTTCTGTATCGTATTCCGGGCTGCTGTATTTCTTCAGTTTGTGAGGAAGAACAGACGGTCTGGATTAGAATACTTTACTATGGAGTACATCCGCCTTTCCGGAAAGGCGGTTTCTACTCCAGTAAGTTGTGCAATGGTCTGGAAACCTCAAATCAGCCGCAATAGAAGCTGCTCATGACGAAAGAAGACCAAATAAAAGAAAATAAGTGAGTATAATGGCACGAAAAGTGACGGTTTCCAGCCAGGGGATTGAACGCTGGGAATACGGTCCTGCATAGCCCGGAGAGGAAATGTCTGCTATAATGAGGACTGGCTCCGGTCAGATAATCTGCCGGCAAATCAACTAAGACAGGTGGAGGCAATAAACCTATGACCCACTATCATTTTATAGGAATTAAAGGATCCGGGATGAGTGCGCTGGCACAAATCCTGAAAGATATGAATTATACGATTCAAGGTTCGGATGTGGATAAACGGTTCTTTACGCAGGGCCCATTGGAAGATCGTCAAATTCCGATCCTGCCGTTCCAGGAGAGCAATATTCAGCCGGGGCAGACAATTGTAGCCTCTCCGGCATATAACGAAACAAATGAAGAAGTGAGACGTGCAGGGCAGCTCGGCATGGAAGTGCATCCCTATCCCACATTTCTCGGAAGCTTTCTAGAGCAGTTCACAAGCATTGCCGTTACCGGCGCCCACGGAAAAACGACGACGACCGGTCTGCTGGCCCACGTTCTCTCGGGTGCAGAGGCAACGTCATACCTGATCGGTGATGGGACCGGGCGTGGTGTAAAAGACAGCGAGTATTTTGCGTTTGAAGCGTGCGAATACCGCCGTCATTTTCTACATTACCATCCGGACTATGCGATTATGACGAATGTCGATTTCGACCATCCTGATTACTTTGCCGACGTAAATGATGTGTTTTCTGCTTTTCAGGAGATGGCTTCCCAGGTGAAGAAAGCTATTTTTGCCTGTGGGGATGATGAGCACCTTCAGCAGCTGCAGGCCGATGTGCCGGTTATTTATTACGGCACAGAGGAGCATAACGATCTGCGGGCGGTTAATATCACCGCTGACAAAAACGGAACTCACTTTGACTGCCTGATCCGCGGCGGAGAAAAAGAACAGTTTACAATTCCAGGCTACGGCACCCATCACGTTTTGAATGCTCTGTCGATTATTGCTGTCTGTGAATATGAAGACGTGGATCTGGAAGTGGTGCGGAGCCGCCTTGCAACGTTTGACGGCGTGAAAAGACGCTTTACAGAGACCGAAGCAGGCTCGCAGGTGCTGATCGATGATTACGCCCACCACCCGACGGAAATACGCGCGACAATCGAATCGGCAAAAATGAAATATCCGGAGAAAAAAGCAGTCGCTGTCTTTCAGCCGCATACCTTTTCCAGGACGGAAGCATTTCTCGATGATTTTGCCGACTCCTTAAAGGGAGCGGATTACGTATATCTATGCGATATTTTCTCCTCAGCAAGAGAGAAAAAAGCGGACTTGACCATTCAGGACCTGCAGGAGCGGATTCCGGAAGCTGTCCTTTTATCCGAGGCAGAGGTTTCCCGCTTAGACGGGCACTCCGACAGCGTCCTTCTCTTCATGGGGGCAGGGGATGTGTCCAAGTATCAGCGGGCTTATGAATCATACCTCGGAGTGGAAAAAGAAACGCAGGCAGAATAATCTGCCTGCGCCATTCTTCTGCCGGAGGGGCTATTTTGTCAGCTGTTCGGGGTTCAGCTGCTGGAGGTCCTCCGGGACGAACCGTCCATTACGCCTGATCAGCTCGCCGTCGAAATAAAGGTCTCCGCCGCCGTATTCTTCACGCTGGATATGCACAAGATCCCAGTGTACTGCTGAGTCATTGCCATTATACGCATTATCGTACGCCTGTCCGGGAGTGAAATGAAAACTGCCGTCAATTTTCTCATCAAATAAAATATCCTGCATCGGGTGCTTGATATAAGGATTGACACCGATCGCAAATTCACCGATGAATCTGGCACCTTCATCCGTATCGAGAATTTCATTGAGCTTCGCAGTGTTATCCCCCGCGGAAGCATCGATGATTTTCCCGTTTTGGAACGTAAATGTCACGTTCTCGAAAGATGATCCCTGATAAGGAGACACGGTGTTATAGGCAATCGTCCCGTTAACGGAATCTTTTACCGGGGCTGTATAGACTTCGCCGTCCGGAATATTCAGCCGGCCTGCGCATTTAACTGCCGGAATATCCTTAATGGAAAACGTAAGGTCCGTGCCAGGAGCGGAAATCTGTACCTGGTCTGTTTTTTCCATTCGTGCTGCGAGAGCATCCATCGCTTTATCCATACGGCTGTAGTCGAGCGTACATACATCAAAGTAAAAGTCTTCAAAGGCTTCTGTGCTCGTACCGGCAAGCTGTGCCATGGAAGCGGTCGGATAGCGGAGAACGACCCATTTTGTGCTGGGGACCCGGATTTTTCGGTGCACTTCTGTACCGACTGTTTTCTGGTGAAGGGCCATATGCTCGGAAGGAACATCTGACAGCTCATTAATATTGTCTCCTGCGCGGAGGCCGATATACGCGTCCATCTGTTTCATGACGTAGGCTTCAAATTCAGCCGTTTTTTCCTGCTGCTGAGGCGTCGCTCTCATAAGCAATGCACGGTTTACGGCATGCTCTTTCAGGGAAACGAAAGGTAGTGCATCTGCACGGTACGCTTCTTCTACGAGCGCGTTGACAAGCTCCTGCTGCACCCCGAAATTTTCGATGAGTACTTTTTCCCCCGGCTTCAGGCTGGTGGAATAGTGGATGAGTGTTTCTGCGAGCTTTTGAATACGTGGATCTTTCATTCGGCAATCCCTCCTGATCTGTGATGACACCGTTTCATTTTACGCCCGGTGGTGAAAAAATTCCAGTAATCCGGGAGATCGGCAGGAAATCGCACCTTCGGCAGCGAAACATAGTAGAGAAGGCCGGACAGATGATATTTATAAAGGAGGCAGGTATGATGGAATGGTTATTATATGTAAGTCTGCTTATTATTGCACTCGCGTTTGTTATTCTGGTAGTTTCCATTATTTCAACGCTGAAGTCGTTAAAGCAGACGATGAACAGTGTGTCGACAACCGTAGATGATCTCCAGACGCAGCTGGACGGCATCACAACCGAATCGTCCAACCTGGTACATAAGACGAACGATCTGGCAGATGATCTGCAGCGCAAATCCGATTCTTTAAACAGCGTATTTGAGGCGGCCCATGAACTGGGTGTCACTTTTCAAAATATGAATCAGTCGGTTAAGCGGGTATCTGACTCTGTGTCCAGACAGGCGGATGAACGTTCTGAGCAGGCTGCAAAAGCAGTGCAGTGGGGCAATGTAGCTATGGAACTCTGGAGCCGCTGGAAAAAGACACAGGCGAAGGAAGCTGCCGGCCGTACGCGATAAAAGGAGGAAATCATGCATGAGTGAAGCAAACGGTGTGAGTGTCAAGGACTTTGTGACAGGAGCCCTTGCAGGGGCGATGGTCGGCGCTTCGGCCGCGTTCCTTTTTGCGCCGACATCGGGGCGCAGGCTGCGTGAGGGAATTAACGAACAGGCAAAAGAAAGCACAGTAACAATCGCTAATAACATCCGCAGGCTGACCCGTTCGCTGCGCAGAGACATGAAAGAACTAAAAGACTCCGCAGATTATCTTCTCGATGATTTCGATGACGTCTCCGGTGATATCGCTTCGTCGGTGCGTCAGGAAGTCGAAGATCTGCAGCGTTCTGTTGAACAGCTGATTAAAGAAGTGGAAGAACGTGAAGCGGCTAAAAAGGGGGAACAGACAGATGATGACCATTATTGATGCGTCGTCCGAACTGGATGAACTTCTGGAAACAAGTAACCGCTTTTTCCTGATGAAACACAGCCTTACCTGCCCTGTCAGCGCAGATGCGATGAAAGAAATGGAACAGGCAGAACCGGAACTGCGCACCCCTGTCTATGTTATCCACGTGCAGGAGTTCCGGGGAGGATGCACAAAGACCGCCGACCATTACGGAGTGAAGCATGAATCTCCGCAGGTGCTTCTCATCGATGGCGGGAAGGTGCAGAACCATACTTCCCATTGGCACGTGACGGCAGACTGGATAAAAGCCGGAGACGAGGCGGCTGGGAATTAAGCTATATCGATCATCAGATTAAAAAACCGCCGGTGCATTGATATGCGCCGGCGGTTCTATTTCTAATTGCTGCCTGAATGAAAAGCTGTTTGAGCTTCCCAGTCAAGTGTCAGTGTATCTCCATGAATAATCGGTGTTGAAAAGGAAACGGATTCCCCGCCCCGTCGGATAACAGGCTTCAGGCTACGGTCCTCCGGACGCGGGATCGTGATTTCGGCAAACACATCCTGAAAGATAAAGCTGTCATTTCCGGTTTTTTCTGCTTTCAATTCGTCCTCCGGATAGATTTCTGTATCCAGGGAAAGTTTCTCTTTCTCCCGGAAACATTCAAACCGCTGTTTCTCAAGCGTTACAGGTTCTTCATTAAACGTGATCTGGATTGTGTGAATGGCAGGTTTCCCGCTCCAGACTTCCAGGGCTTCGGAGACAGTGGCTGTACCCGGAGAAAGGACTTCCACCGTATCATTTGCATGAATCGGCGTATCAGCAGAAGCCGGCGATCCGTTACGATAGATGCCCGCTTTCTGAAACACATCCACCGGACTATTGTCTATATAAACAGCGGTATCAGAGGAGGTGGTTGTCACACGTTCTCCAAGAAGCGACGCGGCTCCATTTATCGTGGACGGCAGCTTTATCATCAGTTCATCGCCGTTTTTTAATGTCCGGGAGGGATCTGTCTTATGCTTATTTACAACAACATCAGGGTGGACCGTACGCTGTTTCCCGTTCCAGGTAATCTTCAGCGGAAATACTTCATCCAGGTCAGCGATTCTCACCACTGCATCGCTCCCATCTTTTCCTTTTATAGCCTGCAGGTGATCACCGTCGTTTACCCTTTCATCGACTTCGACCTCTCTGCCGTTTACAGAGAGAGAGGGAGGTCCGCCGGGGGTTCCGTGAAACGTTCGCTTCCGGCCGTTAATAGTAACCATTACCGGTTCGCCGTAAGCACCGTAAAGATCCTGGAGATTCATGCCGCTCGCCAGCAGTGCATCTCCTGCATTCAAATGATGAATATCAAACATGCGGACAGAGCGGCCGTTTACATAGATCGTTTTGTATTCAATGGGATTTTCTTTTGCGGCGATCGCAATACCGACAGGAGTAACGAGTTCGGGTGTCGGCTCCACAGAATCCTGGAAGGTAATATTGGAGAGCGCGCGGATATCCCTGAGAGCCACACGGTTTTCCGGAAGTTCTAGCATTTCTGCAACTGCCTGCTGCATCCCGGGTGTCAGAGAACCTCCGCCTACGAGCATAACGGCTTTCGGGGCTTCCCCGTTTAACCGGAGAATCTCATTGGCGATGGCACGTGCCGTTTCCTGAACAATTCCATTTAAAGCTGCTACCGCTTCGTCCGACGGGATAATCTGTTCCATTCCGAGGATATCGGTAAAAGAAACGGTTTTTTCCTGATCGAGAAGCCGTTTGATCCGTTCTGCTTCAGGAAAGTCCAGAAGGTAGTGATCGCTCAGCGCTTCTGTTACGGCATCGCCGGCACGCGGGACCATGCCGTATGCTTTTACGGTACCTTCTGCGGTAATGGCAATATCGGAAGTACCTGCACCGATATCTACCAGAGCTACATTCAACCGGCGCATGGAGGAAGGAATTAATACATCCATGGCGGCAATCGGCTCAAGCGTCAGTGCTTCCATCTGCAGGCCGGCACGTTCCAGAGCAGCGAGAAGGGAGTCTACGACGACTTTAGGCAGAAATGTCGCTATAATATCGACGCCTGCTGTTGTGCCGGACTGATCGATGAGGCTGCCGATAATTTCGTTATCAAGCCGGTACCTTACGACGGAATAGCCGACACAGGCATCGTTACTGGTAGAAACTGCTTCGTTTTTGAGCAGTTTCCGCTGCGCGTTCTGTACAGCTGCAAGCTCCATATGAAGGACGCCGGCACGGTCGATAACAGGGCGCCCATCCAAGGGCGTTTCATAAGAGGTTTCCACCGTCCGGAGAGACCTGCCGGCAGCCGCTACGCATGCGGCAGGCAGAGGCCCGTGACGTTCCTCCAGCGTTTGTTTTACCTGTTTAATTGTTTCAGCAACTTCCAATACGTTATGTATCTGTCCATCAAGCATCGAGCGTTCTGTATGTTCCAGCCGTACCATATCTGTCACATGATAGCTGTTTCCGTTTTGTTCAAGCAGAAGACCGACAACCGATCTGGTGCCGATATCAAGTCCAAACAGAAGGGGAGATGTCATAAAAAAGACGCTCCTTTCATCTTATTCTTCCACTGCACCCTGAATTTCACAAAACAGGCAGAGGACAGCAGGTGGAAAAAGAAAGTTTTTTTCTAGTATACATGATTTCAAATCCCTTGTCAGACAAGGATTCCAGGAGGTGTTTATCGCTTTAATGCTTAAAAGCGTTTAATTATTAAAGAAAAAGGGCTGACAATTCCCGTTCCATCGTTTATAATGACAATTAATCCAACCAAGCACAGGCTTGAAAGTATAGAGAGGGGTTTTTTGAAATGGGTAACGAGCAACTGGAAGAACTACGGAAACAGCTGGATGAGGTAAATGATCAGCTGTTTGATCTCATCACAAAACGGGCGGAACTTGCTCAGGAAGTAGGGCGTGTCAAAGCAGCCCAGGGACTGAACCGTTTTGATCCTGTACGTGAGCGCAAAATGCTGGATGCTCTGGCAGCGAAGAACGAAGGACCATTTGAAACATCGACTATCCAGCATATCTTCAAGGAAATTTTCAAAGCCAGCCTTGAACTGCAGGAAGATGATCACAGTAAGGCACTGCTCGTTTCCCGTAAGAAAAAGCAGGACGATACGATCGTAGATGTTAAAGGTGAAACGATCGGAGACGGTCAGCAGCGGATTATCGCAGGCCCATGTTCTGTAGAAAGCTTTGAACAGGTGGACGAAGTTGCAGCCGCACTGAAGCAGCAGGGAATTAAACTGATGCGCGGAGGCGCATTCAAGCCGCGTACTTCTCCATACGATTTTCAGGGGCTCGGAGAAGAAGGTCTGAAGATCCTTAAAGAAGTAGGCGAGAAGCATGACCTTGCCGTCATCAGCGAGATTGTTACACCTCATGATATCGAAAAAGCGGTGGACTACCTGGACGTCATTCAGATCGGTGCACGGAATATGCAGAACTTTGAACTTCTGAAAGCTGCAGGAAAAGTAAACAAGCCGATTCTTCTGAAGCGCGGCCTGTCTGCAACCATTAAAGAATTTATCAATGCAGCCGAGTACATCCACTCCCAGGGCAACGGTCAGGTTATCCTCTGCGAGCGCGGTATCCGCACGTACGAAACAGCGACGAGAAACACGCTGGATATTTCTGCAGTGCCGATTCTGAAGCAGGAAACCCACCTTCCGGTACTCGTGGATGTTACGCACTCCACAGGCCGCCGCGATCTGCTTCTGCCGACAGCAAAAGCGGCACTCGCAGTCGGAGCAGACGGCGTTATGACCGAAGTACACCCGGATCCAGCTGTCGCACTGTCCGATTCTGCCCAGCAGATGGATATTCCACAGTTCGGTGAATTTCTTGATCAGCTGAAAGCTTCCGGGCTTTATAAGCAGGGCGAAGCAACACTGCGTTAATGTAAATGGTACGGACCCGCAGTCCGTTATGCGGGGGTAGATCCCACGATGCCTGTCATCGTGGGATTTTCTCTGCGGTGATTTCCGCTGCACTCTGGATAAATAAGGAATATTTATGGAGCGGATGCTGTTTTATCAAAAATAATGCGTAAATCCTTTAGGTATTTCGGCATTCAGACGATATCATTAATAGTTTGCGTGCCTCTATAAAGTATCGTATGATGAAAACAGCTATGAAAATAAGAAAAACTGCATCATATAGAAGCAAGGAGGACACGACAAATGAATGTAACAATTTACGATGTAGCAAGAGAAGCAGGCGTATCCATGGCGACGGTTTCCAGGGTGGTTAATGGAAATCCCAACGTTAAACCGACGACCAGAAAAAGGGTGATGGAGGCGATTGAACGTCTCGGATACCGTCCAAATGCGGTAGCAAGAGGGCTTGCCAGTAAAAAAACAACAACCGTCGGGGTCATTATCCCGGATATCTCCAGCATTTTCTTTTCTGAACTGGCACGGGGGATTGAAGACATTGCCACGATGTATAAGTACAATATCATTCTAAGCAACTCCGACCAGAACAAAGAAAAAGAAATTCACCTGATTAACACACTGCTGGAGAAACAGGTGGACGGCATTGTATTTATGGGCGGTGAGATTACGAAAGAGCACGAAGAAGCGTTTAAGCAGTCGCCGGTGCCTGTCGTTCTTTCTGCTACGCTTGACGACAAGAAGGAATTTCCATCTGTAAACATTGATTATAAGCAGGCGGCTTACGATGCGGTTTCTGCTATTGCATCCCACGGCCATAAGCGGATCGCTATGCTGTCCGGCACTCTGGAAGATCCGATTAACGGCTACCAGAAGTTCTCTGGATATAAGCAGGCGCTGCAGGAAGCGGGCATCGAGCTGGACGATTCACTTGTTGCAATCGGAGATTATACGCACCATGCCGGACTGGAAGCGATGGAAGAACTCCTGCAGCTGAAGGACCGCCCGACCGCTGTGTTTGCCTCAACTGATGAAATGGCGCTCGGACTGATTCACGGCGCCCAGGACGCCGGACTTCGTGTGCCGGAGGATATAGAAATTCTCGGATTTGATAACACACGCCTTGCAACGATGGTGCGTCCGACGCTGTCCACAGTTGTTCAGCCGATGTATGATATCGGCGCTGTATCGATGCGTCTCTTAACAAAGCTGATGAACAAAGAAGAAGTAACGGAAAATGCTGTAGTTCTGCCTCACCGGATTGAATATCGTCAGTCCACCTCCTTCCAGGAGAACGACTGATCTAAAGCTCCGCAGGTGAAGGCAGAACGGGGAGAGGGTTATGAAAAAAACGGATCTGCTGACACCTATTGGAATTTTTATCGGGTTGACTGCCATGCTCATGGCGGTATTTACGAATACCGCCGGAGACGGGCAGCTGACGGACTTTATTCAGATTACTTCCATACTGATTGTTCTCGGCGGACTGAGTGCTGCGATCATGATCAACTTTTCGCTTACGGACCTCAAGCTTCTGCCGAAAGTTATTAAAGAAACGTTTCAGACACGCACACATAATCTCCAGGATCTCATTGATACATTCGTTGACTTATCAACAAAAGCCCGGCGAGAAGGGCTGCTGGCTCTTGAAGCCGGTCTGGAAGACGTGGAGGATCCATTTATAGAAAAAGGGGTTCTTCTGGCTGTCGATGGAATAGAGCCGGACGTCATTAAAGATATTATGATGGCTGAAGTTGTGGCCATGGAAGAAAGACACCGGAAAGGACGCGTTATTCTGGAGAAGGCGGCGGAATATGCGCCGGCCTGGGGGATGATCGGAACATTGGTCGGTCTCGTGCTCATGCTGCAGAACTTGAACGATCCGTCCACACTCGGTCCAAATATGGCTGTGGCACTGCTGACGACACTGTATGGCAGTCTGCTTGCCAACCTGGTCTTCTCTCCAATGTCGCATAAGCTAATGCTCAGTACAGAAGACGAGGTATTTGTAAAACAGATTATTATTGAAGGCGTGATCGGCGTGCAGTCCGGTCAGAATCCGAAAGTACTGCAGGAGAAACTGAGTGCATTCCTGCCGAATCATACGAAACAGGATGAAGAGGCAAAGCAGTCCGAGGAGGAAGTCGTCAATGAATAGGCGGCGCCGGCAGCAGGATAATGGAGCTCCGAAATGGTACGTCACATTTTCGGATATGATGACGCTGATACTGGTCTTTTTTATTCTCCTCTTTTCCATGTCGGTCGTAGATGCACAGAAATTCCGCGCGATCGCGGATTCCTTTCAGGACAGAGCTGTATTCGACGGATTCCCTTCCATCGTTCCTTTTGAAGAGCCTGCCGAAGAGCGGGATGTGGATGAGAATCCATTTGAAAGTCAGGAAGATCCGTTTGAAGAAGTGCAGAATATGGAAGAAGAACAGATGAATGAGCAGCTTGATGAACTTCTCGTGGAAGTCAACGAATACCTCGAGGAAAATGAATATACGGAAGAAATCACAGCTACCAGGGATGACCGGGGTGTCGTCCTCGTTCTGCAGGAACAGGCTTTGTTTGAAACGGCAAGTGCTGATCTTACAGGAGGAGCACAGCCTTTTCTGGATAAAGTTGGAGAGCTTCTTACGACGCTTCCAAACATGGTCCGGGTGGAGGGCCATACAGATAACAGGCCGATTAACACGGCTCAGTTCCCGTCCAACTGGGAGCTTTCCGGTTCCAGAGCCAGCAGTGTCATCCGGTATCTGATCGATTCGGATTCGCTGGATGAAGAAAGGTTTGTCGCCGCCGGCTATGGCGATACGCGTCCTGTTGCACCGAATACAACCGCAGATAACCTGCAGCAGAACCGTCGTGTCGTGATTATCATATCTGATCCCGCCTATGAAGGCGGCACTTCCTTTTAGAATGAACGAAGGGAAGCGGTAATGTGAAAATTGGCGTAATAGGAGCGATGGATGAGGAAATTGCTCACTTCACTAAACACTTAACCATCGAAAACAAGCATACTCTTGCCGGAAATACGTTCGTGGAGGCAGTGGCAGGCTACTGTGAAATCGTTCTTGCAAAAACGGGTGTAGGAAAAGTGAACGCAGCCATAACTGCACAGAAGATGCTTGATTATTTTGAAGTAGATCTGCTGCTTTTTACCGGAGTTGCTGGAGCTTGTGATCCATCATTGGAAATAGGAGATATCGTCGTAAGCACAGATTGTCAGCATCATGACATCGATGCTTCACCTCTTGGTTTTCCTAAAGGCACCATTCCAATGTTTCACGGACCGTCTATTTTCCCTGCTGATCCGGAATGGCAGAAGCGCGTTCTTCAGGCTGCTGAAGAAGCAGTGAACACGAAAGTCATTCCCGGAAGGATTGTCAGTGGAGAGGTGTTTGTCGCTGATAAGCAGGAAGTGGAAATGCTCCACCGCACATTTGATGCTGCCTGTGTGGAAATGGAAGGAGCGGCTGTAGCTCAGACAGCCTGGCTTCACAGCACGCCGTTTGTGATCATCCGGTCGATTTCGGATAAGGCAAACGGAGAAGCGCCGGCCTCTTTTCAGCAGTGGCTCTATGAGGCTGCAGAACGCTCGGCAGCGCTCGTTCTGGAAACAATCCATATCTATAATAAAGAAATAAGAGAGAGCCGGTAATCATTCCGGCTCTCTCTTATTTTGCAGAACAACAGAGAACTCAGCGACCTTTTGGAGAATGGATAAGCTTCAGCGCCTGCTGTACCGTACGGGCGTTTTTTTTGTTGATTTCCTCACGTCTCGGGATCGCAGGGTAGAGGCCTTTTGGATCGTACCAGGACGACGGAAGTGCCACAGGCGATTTTTCCTGCCAGGAAGAAGTCCAGTTTTCTGGAAATGACTGATTCAGTTTCTCTCCCTGTCCGCTCATTTCAAGCCAGATACTGGCCCATGCGCGGGGCACTACACGCCAGATATCATAACCTCCCCCACCCACCGCGATCCAGCGGCCTCCGCAGTGTTCATGGGCCAGTTCGTGAGCCAGTTTCGGGATCTCATGAAAGAGAGAGACGGTGCCGCATAGATGCGTGAGCGGATCAAAATAATGAGCATCCGCGCCATTCTGAGTTAAAATAACATCCGGTTTAAAGGAGGCAGCCACCTCTCTGAAGACCTCACGGTACGCTTCCAGAAACGAGTCATCTTCCGTGAAAGCTTCCAAAGGAACATTGACTGAAGTGCCGTACCCATCCCCGTGTCCTCTTTCTGAAACATGGCCGGTCCCCGGAAATAAAAAACGGCCGCTTTCATGAAACGAAAGCGTGCATACGTCCGGATCATCGTAAAACGCCCACTGTACTCCATCACCATGATGGGCATCCGTATCAACATAAAGCACACGGGCTCCAAATTTCCGGCGCATGTATTCGATAGCGATCGAGCTGTCATTATACACACAAAAACCGGATGCCTTCCCGCGGAAGCCATGATGAAGGCCGCCACCTAAATTCAATGCGTGCTTATAGCCTTTTTCAAAAACGAGATCCACTGCTTCCAGTGTACCGCCGGCAAGCCAGGAGGCCGCGTCGTGCATTAGAGGAAAGACAGGCGTATCATCGGTGCCGATGCCATATTTCGTCTGAAAGGAGGATTTCATCTGGCCTTCGGTGGCGCTCATGACGGCACTGACAAAATCCTCATCATGCACGAGAAGCAGTTCATCGATTGAGGCCATGCGGGCGGGGTGAATGGCTGACTTCTCCAGAGCTTCTGCTTTAAATAGAAGGTCATTTGTCATCGTCAGACGCTGCTGATTAAATGGATGGTCTTCGTGAAATCGATAGTCAAGCTGTTCGGGTGAGAATACAAAAGCTGCTTCGCGGTTCATATATTCCACTCCGATTCTTTTGGCCAGAGGATCTCCCAATTTTTCTGACTGAACAGCTCCAGCAGTGGGTGGGGATTCATGGTCTGTACCCGCATAACAATTCGCATAGACTGTTCTTTCCCAGGCAGGATGAACAGGCTTCGGATATTCAGCCCGGAAACTCGGACTGCCTCTGTCACTTCTGCCAGCATTCCAGGTTTATCGTCCACCTCAATCTCGATTCGGGAAGAGGGTCGGTCTGCGCCTGTCAGTGTTACGAGTGTTTTTAATAAATCGGTATCGGTAATAATTCCAATAATTTTATCTTCCCCGTCCACCACCGGGAGACAGTGAATTTTATTTTCCATCATTGTCCAGGCGGCTTCTTCGACAAAGTCTCCTGGGAAAGCCGTATGTACATCGGTAATCATAATTTCATCCAGCGTGTTTTTGGAGGCAGAGGCAAGGTCCCGGTCCGAAATAATACCGATCAGTCTTTCCTCTTCATTTACGACCGGCAGGTGCCGGATTTTTTCGCGGTTCATCTTCGTTAATACATCCGCCGCGTCTTCATGCGGCCGGCCGGTCATAACCGTTGTTTTCATCACTTCAGAAATGATCATGAGACTGCCTCCTTTCTTAAATCATATAGCGGTTTTGAAAACGGACCCGGTCAAATTTATGAACGGAGTCCACCGGCACCCGGGAACCGATGCGGGCCATCAGGCAGTTTGCGGGGTGGGAAGTAATTTCAGGGTCATCGGTTGCGTACCACATCAGCCCTCCGGATTTCATTACTTTCTCCATGACATCCCGGTATTCCCATATGGAAAGGCCTGTACCGCGCAGATCCCAGTGCCAGTAATATTCTGTGGTAATAATAATATAATCTTCTACTGCTTGATCCATCATGGTGACTTCAAGAATTTTCTTGGCAAGGTTATGTCCGCGGTAATCAGCAGAGACTTCAATCGCCCCAAGCTCCAGAAGATTTTGGTGCTGATACTGAGACCACCGCTCCATTTCATCGGGATAAAGAAGCACGGCATAGCCGACAAGTCTTTCACCATCCACCGCTGCAATAATACGGCTTTCATCCAGTCCGGCCACTTCAATCAGCGCTTCGTGCTGCTCCTTCGGCCGGCGGAATGCCTGCAGGCCATCATCAAAGATAAGGTTACGCAGCATATCTTCGGAAAGTGGTCCGGAAATCGTAAACTGTTTATCATTTTTTCCAGTATGATCAATGGATTGGAACGTTTTACGATGCTTCAAAAGCAATCCCTGCCTTCCGAGAGAATACCTTCAATATACCATAGATTGAAACCGCTTCCTATTGATTGCAGGGAAGTTTTTGACAGGTTTCATGAAAGAACTGATTTACGAGGTAAAAGAAAAAGACAGGCAGGAAGCGCGGAAGCTTCATCTGGCCTGTCTCAAATCTATTTATTCCTCATTCTCTGTGTTGTTATTTCCGGCAGCATCTGCGTTTCCATCATTGGCACCGGAGTTACCGCCGCCGTTACTGCCACTATTGTTGGCACCGGAGTTACCGCCGCTGTTGCTGCCGCCATTGTTGGCACCGGAGTTACCGCCGCTGTTGCTGCCGCCATTGTTGGCACCGGAGTTACCGCCGCTGTTGCTGCCGCCATTGTTGGCACCGGAGTTACCGCCGCTGTTACTGCCGCCATTGTTGGCACCGGAGCTGCTGCCGTTGTTACTGCCGCCATTGTTGGCACCGGAGCTGCTGCCGTCGTTACTGCCGCCATTGTTGGCACCGGAGTTACCGCCGCTGTTGCTGCCGCTATTGTTAGCACCGGAGCTGCCGCCGCCGTTGCCGCCTCCAGCGGAGCTGTCCGTATTGGAGCTCCCACCGGTACTGCCGCTGCCGGAGGCGGATCCCGCTCCGCTGCCACTGCTGCCTGAAGAAGAGCCGCTGTCTGAACTGGATCCTCCGCTGGAAGAGCTGCCGGAACTGCTTCCCGGGCTGCCGATAGTGACAGTGCTGCTCGGACTGGATTCACGGCCTGCTACATCTACAGCTGTTACGTAATAATAGCCGGTTCCTGCAGAAGCGCGGTAGTCCTGATCCCAGCGTACGCTGTCCACCAGGCTGTAACTGCCTCCGCTTGTCGCAGAACGGTAGACACGGTAACCGACAACATCGCCTTCAGGGTGAGCTCCCCAGCCCATGGAAGAGGAGCCGCCGAATACCGAAGGAGGAGCACCCGGTGTCCGGCCGTTATCCGGAGCCGTATCTTCAGTGTTGACGAGGTTATCCCAGTCATCCGGGATGTATTCAGAAATATCTCCGTCCTCATCAAAATCAAAATATTCTTCTTTTACGGACACGCCTGAGCGTGTAAATTCAGACGGAGTAGAAGACAATGCTTCGTAATTGCTTCCATTCACCCGTACATACTGGACCCGTTCCAGACTGTCATCCGATTCTGTCGGCACATATTCTGCGTTGAACAGGTCGGTTGTAACAAGTCCTGCTTCTCGGCATAAGTCAGAAGGAAGCATACCGGAAATTCCGCATACGCTCTGCTCGACGATGCCGTCCGGCCGGGCGAAACCTTCTTCCGGAGCCATAAATTGCGGATCGACGGAATGGGCTGCATTGGCAAGGTCCGCCCAGAGACTCTGCGTCCGGGGACCGTAACCGAGCCCGTTCCACTGCTGTTCGATTTCTAAGTTGAATGCATCATATCCGACCCAGATACCCTGAGTGAAATTAGGGTTGACGCCGACAAACCAGGAGTCTTTAATTTCGTTTGTTGTACCCGTTTTCCCGGCAAGGTCTGTGGAGAAATTCAGTCTGTCCGGAAGGCTTCCGGCTGTACCAAGCCCTGGTGTCAGTACATCGCGCATGACATCAATCATCAGGTAATTTGTCTGCGGAGACAAAATCTCTGTTTCTACTTCTGTGTCTGTCTCATAAATAACGTCGCCTTCGCTGGTTTCGATCCGGTCGATAATAAATGCTTCTTTACGGCTTCCGTTATTTCCAAATGTCGTGTACGCGCTTGTATTGGCTTCCACGGTCATCCCCAGTGTTCCAAGCGGGCTCCCGGGGTAAGGAAACGACGCATCATCATCGGGGAAGTAGCGTTCAAAGCCATAGTTGATCAGTGCCTGACGCGCCGTGTCATGGTCTACATCCTCAAATTCTCTCACAGCAGGAACGTTTCGGGAGAGCGCAAGCGCTTCGCGGGCCGTAATCATGCCGCGGTAGCTGCGGTCAAAGTTATTGACCTCCTCTCCATCATCACCGGGATATGAATATGGAGTGTCCGGAGTAATGAATCCTGGCTGGAGCACACCGGTTTCAAATCCGACTGCAAATGTCAGAAGCGGCTTCATCGTGGAGCCGGAGGAGCGTTGAAATCCACTTGCGTAAGAAAGGGACATCGCATGGTTGTTCTGGTTCTCTTCGAAGTCCCGGCCGGCAACAAAACTGATGACGGCCCCGGTCCGGTTGTCCATCAGCACAGAGCCGACTTCTTCCTGGTAGTTAATTTCGACGATTTCCCCTTCGTCGTTTTCATCTGCGACGGTTTTATCCGGTCCGAAGTTTTCGAAATTCCTTACTGCTTCCTGCTGCGCATCATAGATATCTTTGTTAATCGTCGTATGAATGCGGTAGCCGTTCCGCTGGAGTTCCTGTTCTGCCTGTTCCCGGTAGCGGTTCAGCATCAAGAGCCGGTAGTCCGGATCTTCCATTTCATCCGGATTGACGCCGTCCTGGGCCATGAGATGCTCTGCTACACGGTCCCGTGCCCGGTTCTCAACGGTGCTCAGAATAAAAGGGTAGTCCTCATAGGAAGACGATTCAGCCTGGGCGAAATCCGCAGTGATATCATAATTGAGCGCATTTTCAAACTCCTGCTCGGTGATGTATCCGTGGCGGTGCATCCGGTCCAGTACTGTTTCCATCCGGTTTAAGCCGGCTTCTAAGGATTCTTTCTGCTCGCCGTTTCCGTTGAATGGGGTGTAGGCGAACGGGCTCTGCGGAAGGCCTGCAATAAACGCGGCCTGCGGAATCGTAAGCTCAGCTGCATCAACGTCAAATATCCCCTGCGCAGCTGCCTGGACGCCCGCAATCTGCTGTCCTGAGGCGTTACGCCCGAACGGAACGATATTTAAATAGGCCTCGAGTATATCTTCTTTCTCAAAAAAGTGTTCCAGCCGCATAGCGAGAAGAATTTCTGTCGCTTTCCGGTCATGGGTTACTTCACTGGACAGCACTTGGTTTTTCACAAGCTGCTGTGTCAATGTACTGCCTCCGGTCTGCGTGGCCGCATTGGAGAAATCCTGCATGACAGCGCGCATCAGCGCTTTAGGAACGATGCCTTCATGTTCAAAGAAGTACTCATCTTCTGTTGCGATAACAGCATCGATTACGTTCTGTGAGACTTCCTCCAGAGGGATTTCTCTGCGTTCCAGCGGCGAAGGCATGTCGCCCAGGTACACTTCATCAGCGAAATATATTTCCGTCGATTCTTCATAGTCATAAACGGCCGCTTCCAGTTCTTCGGCTCCCCGTACGGGTTCATCCTGTACGAGAGAAGCAAAATAACCAGCTGCGGTCCCCCCTGCAAAAGCAGCTCCGATCAGTCCAAAAACAACAAGAATCAATAATAAATTCCAAAACACAGCGGACGTTATGCGGATGCTTTTTGCAGCGGCATTGGTTCCACGGCCGCCAAACAGCCTGGACCAGCGGTTACGGTCGTCACTCACCCGGACCCCTCCTAATTAAAATTACACAATATCACTACATATTATATCACAGCAGAGCCCAGTGAAATAGGTACCGGGAAGGAAATGAAAGAAAGAGGCAGTTGACATGGTAAAAGCAGATGTGATAAAACTAATTTCATGAATAAGTAAGTACGTTGAAGAAGCAGAAGTAGCTTATTGTCTCCCTGTTCCCAGAGAGCTGACGCGGGTGGAAGTCAGCACACAGGCAGAAGCGAATTACGGTTTCGGAGGAACTCTGCAGAAATGCAGAGCGGCAGCTGTACGTTATGCAGCAGAAGAAGCGGGCGCATCGTATGTGCCCGCAGCCGAGGGTGGTACCGCGTGACGAACGCCCCTCGCCGGAATATTTCCGGCGGGGGGCGTTTTTTGTTTTCGCGCAGTGAAACCGGCCGCGTAAAAGCGTACGAAAAGGATAAACAACGAATTGAAGGAGGATATAACATGACGTTAATGGAAGATTTACAACAGCGCGGCCTGATCAATCAGGCGACAGATGAAAAGGGCTTAAAGGAGCTGCTGGAAAAGGAACAGGTTAAGCTATACTGCGGATTTGATCCGACCGGTGACAGTCTTCACATCGGCCACCTGATCACGATTATTACGCTCCGCAGGTTTCAGCTGGCCGGCCATCAGCCGTTCCCGCTAGTAGGAGGCGCTACCGGGCTGATCGGGGATCCGAGTGGAAAGAATGCTGAGCGGACGTTAAACGAGCAGAGCGTCGTGGAAGGATTCAGCGATAAAATCCGCTCCCAGCTGGAAAAACATCTGGACTTTACAGGTGAGAATAAAGCTGTACTCATGAATAATTACGACTGGATCGGGCAGATGACGGTCGTTGATTTTCTGAGGGATACCGGTAAGCACTTCAGTGTGAACTACATGCTTGCCAAGGAATCGGTTGAGGCACGTATTCAATCAGGGATATCTTTCACTGAATTCAGCTACCAGATTCTGCAGTCTCTTGATTTTCACCACCTTTACAAGGAGCATGGTGTCAAGCTTCAGATCGGAGGAAGCGATCAGTGGGGCAATATTACTGCAGGACTCGAGCTCATCCGCCGGATGCACGGAGCAGACGAAGAAGAGCGGGAGCCTGCATTCGGTTTCACCATTCCGTTAGTGACAAAAGCGGATGGACAGAAGTTTGGTAAAACAGAAGGCGGCGCTGTCTGGCTGGATCCGGAAAAGACGAGTCCGTACGAATTTTACCAGTTCCTTCTGAATACCGATGACCAGGACGTGATCAAGTTTTTGAAATTTTTCACGTTTGTGGAGCTTGCGGAGATTGAAGAGCTGGAAGATGAAGTCAAAGAACGCCCGCATGAGCGAGCAGCCCAGCGGCGTCTCGCTGAAGAGCTGACCCGCTTTGTGCACGGAGAAGAAGCTCTTCAGCAGGCGCAGAATATTTCTGCGGCACTGTTTGGAAAAGGGGAGCTGACGGAATTGACAGCTTCTGAAATTGAACAAGGATTTAAAGACGTACCTGGTGTGACTCTCTCTGTAGAGGAGATTCCGCTCGTGGACCTCTTAATTGAGACTGGAGCGGCACCATCGAAGCGCCAGGCCCGGGAAGATATTCAAAACGGTGCAGTATACCTGAACGGCGGACGCTGTCAGGAGCTTGATAAGTCAGTAGGGAAAACAGAGAAAATTGAAGACACGTTTACAATCCTCCGCCGTGGGAAAAAGAAATTTTTCCTGATCCGCTGGGCAGGATAATCAGCGGTAATGAAAAGGTGCGCTTCCCCCGTCATGGAGGAGCGCACCTTTTCTTATTTCTTCGGCTCATCTTTCTCGTTGAACAAAAAGTGATTCATTTTCATGATCAGCCGGAAGAACAGGGGCATCCCGACCCAGACGACGAGCAGCATGAGACTGCCGTATACAAGCCCGTACAGCATCCCGCCCTGGACAAAGTAGCTTATTAAAAACAGCGGAGACAGCAGGATGGGAATAAAAAAGACCACCGCCGTCACCCAGTAGTACAGGCGGAGCTGACTGTTTTCGGGAATTTCCCCGTAGAGTACCGTAAATACGCGTTTTATCATTGCTTTCACATCAACGCCTCTTTCTAAACGCAGCAGAAGCTGCAGGATCTTCTTCCGTCCTACTCCCGGAAGTCAAAGAAGCATGTCCGGTTAAAAGAAATCATACAGAAATGGAACAGCTGCCGGAAGGGCTTTATCGAGTTTCTGAATGCTCTCTTCATCACCGGTGATCAAACCTTCTTTCCATAATAGTAACGGAGAAGTGTCCCCCATGACAATGGAAGAAAGTGCTTTAATATCGAGATGGATGCCGTTTTTCGGGAGCTGTCTTGCGATCGTCTCCGATTCTCCCTCTGCAGGGAAAAAGCGGACACGCGGCTCTTCCGAGGGGTCCCGGGAAACGATATAGGTGCCTTCATTCTCTTTAAGAAGCGGATCCTGCAGATGCAGAACAACAGCTTCATTTAGTTCCAGCCGCAGCGGCAGCTGATTCAGCATATTTTCGACGTGGACGATACGGGCCATAAAATAGGAGTGAATCGTCCGCTTAACTTTTGGATCCGGCAGCAGCCGGTTAAATCCGGTATGGGCAGATGTGTTAATTTTTACCTTGTCTACCATGGAGTCATGGTTGTGTATAAATGTAAACAATCCCCGCCGGGCATCGTCATCCAGCCAGACAATCTCGTGAACGTTCATCTCCCGTTCTTTGATGGAATAAAGCAGGTAGCCAAACGGCACTCCCTGGCGTTCGTAAACGATCGTCCGGCCTTTTTTGCGCCGGTGAACCGATTTCATCCACCACTCTCTGTCCCGGTCCAGCATTCCTTGAAAGCGGGCAGCATAGTCGCGGTAAACCGGTCCGGTGATAGAAGGATCCGGCTCGATACTCCGGCATGTGCCGGTGTGCGGTTCCGCTTTTGGAAGCTGATGGCGCTCCAGTGTCAGTCTCTCTGCGTCGGTAAACAATTCATAGCCGTAATTGCGGTAAAAGGGAACGGAGAAAGGATACAGGAGGGAAAAAAGCCGTCCTTTCTGATACTCTTCCTCCAGTGAGTGAAGCAGCAGCTTCGATACGATCCCCTTTCTCCGCTGTTCAGGCCACGTGGCTACGCCGGAGACGCCGGAAGCCGGAACGGATTTTCCGTAAAAAAAGATGTGGAGCGGGAGGATCGTTACTTTGGAGAGAAGTTCTCCACCTTCTTCCGCCACCCACGTTTCGAAAGGTTTCATATCCGCTTTCCGCTCGCGGCGCTCTTCTTCGCTCAGCTCATACTGAAATGCAAACTCCGACAGGCGGATGGCGGCATCCACTTCAGCCGGACGGAGCTTTCGAATAATCATTGGTCTTTCGCCTCCTCAAACATAGCAATGGCTCTTTTCCGCTCTTCTTTGTGATCAACGACCGGTTCGGGGTAATCCGAACCGATGATACAGCCGGCTTCTTTCTGCACGCTTTCCGGCATCTTGTGGGGCTCCTGAATATATTTATCCGGCACGTGTTTCAGTTCCGGGAGAAACTGGCGGATGAATGTTCCTTCCGGGTCGAACCGCTCTCCCTGTCTGACAGGGCTGAACACACGAAAGTAAGGCACTGCATCTGTGCCGACCGAAGCGGCCCACTGCCAGCCCCCAATATTGGAAGAGGGGGTGTAGTCAATTAATTTATGACCAAAATACGCCTCGCCTTTCTGCCAGTCGATCTGCAGATCTTTCGTCAGAAAGGAAGCCGTGATCATCCGGAGACGGTTGTGCATCCAGCCGATCTGATTCAGCTGACGCATGCCGGCATCCACAATAGGAAAGCCGGTGCGTCCTTCTTTCCAGGCAGAGAAGTGCTCGTTGTTCTCACTCCAGGGCAGATTTCGGTACTGCTCCTGAAACTCATCCTTCTCTGCTTCCGGAAAATAGTGAAGAATGGCTGCGTAAAAATCCCGCCAGGCAAGTTCTTTAATGAACGTTTCTGCTCCGCTGCCGGAGGTCGTTTCCATCTGCGAAGCAGCAGCTTCATACACTTTCCTTACAGAGAGACTGCCGGTGCGCAGATAAGGGGAGATACGCGTCGTTCCCGCTCTGGACGGCAGGTCCCGCGTATCCTGATACCCGGGAACAATTTTTTTCATCGTATATTCCAGCCGCTCGAGCGCTGCTTTTTCTCCAAGGCGCTCCCACGAGCGTGTACAGCTGTTGACGACGCGGTCAAATGCCTCTTCACTTTCCTGATCGAGAGCTTTTTTCCGGGTGCATCGTTTTTTCAATACATCCATATCCACATGACGAAGCTCCGGCTTCGCTTCCTTCATCCATTTCCGCGAAAACGGCGTATACACTTTGTAGGGATCACCGTTATCTTTTTCCACGGTGCCCGGCTCATGAATATAATTTCCGGGAACCGAGTAAAAGGGAACGGAGTGATCTGTTAAAAAAGAAGCAGCTTTTTCATCCCGTTTCCGCGCAAAAGAAGTCACTTCCGGCGTACAGAAAACAGCGTTGATTTCTCCGGCCCGTTCAAGAAGTGTGGAGAAAGCATCCTCTACCTCGCCGCTGAGCATATGAATCTTTACATTTTCGGACTCAGCATCTTTTTGAAACGACGCTGCCGTCTGGAAAAAATAATCGTTGCTTATGTCTGTATTATCTGTAAAATATGGGTGCAGATGAAACATAAGCAGCAGGTCCGTATCATGCGTCTCCGCGTATTCTACAGCCTCTGCCAGTGCAGGGTGGTCATGAAAACGAAGATCATTTCGGAACCAAAGGACAGTTGTTGCGGTCATAGCGGCCACCTCCATGATTACCGATACCCCGGGAAGTAGAAAAACTAACACAGCTGAGCAGGAAAAATCGTGCCGCTGTCCACATTCTGTATAATAGGAAAAAGAGGAGCAGTGATACGATGAAAGAAGAGAGAATTTATGACATTATCGGTGTCGGGATCGGCCCTGCCAACCTTGGTATGGCGGCCCTTCTCCATCATCAGAAAGATATACAGGCCGTTTTTTTCGATGAGAGTCCCGAATTTCAATGGCATCCGGGCATGCTGATCGAGGGAGCGGATCTGCAGGTTCCTTTCCTCGCAGATCTGGTAACACTTGCGGATCCGACCAATCCGTTTACGTTTTTGAATTACCTGCGTGAGCATGACCGGATTCACGCCTTTTTCTTTTTTAACCGGTTTGACATTCCACGAAGAGAATACAATGATTATGCTTCCTGGGCTGCACAGAGTATGGAAGAGTGCCATTTTGGCATGCGGGTCATCAATGTTGTCCATCACGAGAAAAAAGACTGCTATGAAGTCCTTGTTGAAGACCAGGAAACGAAAGCAGAGACTTCCTGGTTCGCCCGGCATATTGTAACAGGGACCGGCATGAAACCACTGATCCCATCGTCTCTCGAGGGACATCCTTCCGATGATGTGTTTCATACGAGTCAGTACATGTTCCGCAGAGATTCACTGAAACAGACAGAAACAGTATTTATCGCAGGATCCGGCCAGTCTGCAGCGGAGGTATTTCTGGATCAGCTGCAGCGGCAGGAAAACGGAGCGCCGCACCTCGCCTGGTATACGCGCTCGCCCGGGTTTTTCCAACTGGAAGCCGGCAAGCTGGGCCAGGAGGTATTTTCTCCGGATTACGTCGATTACTTTCATCAGCTTCCGCTCTCAAAAAGGCTGGAGGAACTGCCGAACCTTGGACAGCTCCGTAACGGTGTAGAGCAGTCGACGCTGCACCAGATTTACGATCTTCTCTATCATCTCTCTGTCGGCCGGGGCAGACCGGATGTCACTATTCAGGCAAATACAGAGATCGAAAAAATCACTCCGGCAGAGACAGGATACGATGTCCACTGCAGGCAGCAGCAGTCGGAGCATGTATTCACGGTCCGCGCAGACAAAGTCGTTCTCGGCACCGGCTATCAGCCGGACCTTCCGCCGTGGTATGAGAAGCTGCTCGAACAAGTGGAGTGGGAAGACGAATCGTATCCGAAAATCGGCCGGAATTTTAATCTTCAATTTGCCGATAAGCGGAACGCGGATGTCTTTACGCTTACGGACGTCGTTCATTCCCATGGGGCCGGTGCTACTAACCTGGCGCTCTCTGTTCACCGGAATACATTAATTATTAATGAAATTGCCGGCAGAGAAATATACCCGGAGAAAGAGCATACCGTCTTCCAGCAGTTTTCTCCGGACATGAATGAGGGATCCTCATGAAGCTGAGTATTCTGGATCAAAGTCCGGTACGGGCGGGAGGAAATGCGGAAACTGCTTTTCAGGAAACGATTCACCTGGCACAGAAAGCAGAGGAGTGGGGGTACCACCGGTTCTGGGTCTCGGAGCATCATGACACCCGCTCACTTGCAGGAAGCAGTCCGGAGGTTCTTCTCGGAAGTCTTGGGGCACATACGCAAAAAATCCGCCTCGGTACCGGCGGGCTGCTTCTGCCGCACTACAGCCCCTATAAAGCGGCGGAAATTTTCCACGTACTTGAAGCACTGTATCCGGGCAGGGTGGATGCAGGTATCGGCAGAGCTCCGGGAGGAATGCCGAGAGCATCTCTGGCGCTCAGTGAAGGCAGACCGAGAAATGCTTCCCGGTTTCCCTCCCAGGTGGACGATCTGCTTCGGTACATGCGCTTTGAGACGATACCGGAGCACGTCTACGGCGAAGCAGAAGCTCTTCCTTTTACCAGCGCTGTTCCCCCTGTCTGGCTTCTCGGAACGAGTAAAGAGAGTGCTGCCCACGCTGCAGAAAAAGGGCTCTCCTATATGTATGCCCATTTCATACATCCGGATGCCGGCATGGAAGCAGTAAAAGCGTACCGCGGGCAAACTCATCAGGTAGAGTCATCATTCAGCGCGGCGGTCTTTGTGCTCTGTCTTGATACGGAAGAGGAAGCCCAGTACGAGGCCAGAAGCCTTGATTTCGGCCTGCTGGAGGCGGAAAAGGGAAACCGGGGAGCCGGTATACGGCCTCCGGATTATTATGACAACGAACGGCCGGGCGTGTATGAGCAGGAGCGCATCCGTGATAACAGACGGCGGATGATCGTAGGAAATCCGGAATCTGTACGCAGGCAGCTGGAAGCTTTTGCAGAGAAATACGGAACAGATGAAATAATGATTGTGACATCCGTTTATGATCCGGAGAAGCGTTTCCGCTCTTTTGAGCTGACGGCCTCACTGTTCTAATCGTGGCGGATACGAAAAGAAGATTCTTTCTCTTTTTCCTCCACGGCGACGGGAATCAGTTCATCGACCTGTGCCGGATAGCGCGCCTGACGGATCGAGCGGATAAAGGAATGGAGCTGCTCTTCTGATCCCTGGGCTTCCATACGCACTGTTCCGTCTGATTCATTTCTCACCCAGCCGGTAAGGTCCTGATGAGCGGCTTCTGTCTGGGCAAAGAAGCGGAATCCCACACCCTGGACACGGCCGGTGACGGTAATATCATAACGTGGCATAAATTGTTCCTCCTTTTTGAGTTTCACTTATGTATGGATATTCCCGCAGCCGCCGGCCGTCACACTAAAAAATAGAAAGAAGATATAGATTAAAGGAGAAGGTAGATGTGATACGGACAATTGGATGGTTTGTTTACTTTTTCGGCTATCTGGCCGCTGTCAGCCCCCACTTACGAAAAGCAAAGAAGCTGGAAAGGGAGAATGCGCCGGAGCTGGAGGAATATATGCGGAAAATTTCTTCCGTGTGGGCCTCGCGGCTCCTGCAGAAAGCGGGAGCTGAAATTCATGCCCGTGGCGCAGAAGAACTGCCAGAAGGCCCTGTTTTGTTTGCGGCGAATCATCAGGGGAATTTCGATATTCCTCTTATTCTTGCGACATCAGGCAGAAAAACAGGATTTATTTCGAAAAAAGAAGTCCGTAAGCTTCCTCTGATTGGCGCCTGGATGGATCTGCTTTCCTGCGTATTTATTGACCGAAAAGACCGCAGACAGTCTCTTCAGGCAATGAAAGAAGGGGCGGAAGTGCTGAAGAGAGGCAGCAGCCTCGTCGTATTTCCGGAAGGAACAAGAAGCCGCGGTGGTCACATGGGAGAGTTTAAGCAGGGAAGTTTTATGCTTGCAAAACACGTTCCTGTTATTCCAGTCCTCATTGAAAACACATACACATTGATGGAGCAGAACAACGGGAAAATAACCCCCGGCAGCGTGTCGATTACGTACGGAGAACCGATTAAAGACCACCTTGAACAGCCGATGAAACCGAAGCAGCTGTCAGAGCTTGTAGAGAAGCGTCTCCGGAATATGCAAGAGGAGGCGGCAGATTATGCATAAACAGGAAGCAGCCTATATTCAACAGCATCTCGCCAATGAACGCACCTACCTTGCGTGGGTGCGCACGGCGCTTGCAATGAAAGGGATCGGCTTCTTAGTAGCAGCGCTGGAGTATGCCGTGCAGAGTGGCGAAGCCTCTGTGCGTCTTCCGGCGGTGGTCATCAGTGCCGGCGCCTTCAGTGCCGGTATGGTCGTTCTGCTGATCGGAACGATTCTTTATTTCCGCAACCGGAGATCGATCAATGCGTCCTCTTATCAATCGGCTGCGGCGAGCATACTGATCAGCACCGTTCTGATAACGATTCTTCTCGTATCGGTCTTTTTCTACACATGGACACTTTCGCTTTAAGAAGCAGTGGAACAGAAAGACAGATATACAAATTTGGCAGGGTGAAGTATAATGAATGAATCACCATTCATTGTTTAGGAGGAACTGCAGATGACAATTGAAGAAACGCTCCGCCAGTTTACTATGCGTATGGAAGCTGATCCCGAACCGATCCGTACGCTCCAGTACACGTATGAATTTATTATTTCCGATGATCCCGATGGGGTGTACCAGCTCGACATTAATCAGGGCAGTGCCACGTATTATAAAGAACGGAAAAAAGAGCCGGATCTGTCACTGGAGATGGATCAGAAGCATTTTGAGAAACTGGCGGATGGAGACCTGAATGCAGCGATGGCTTATATGACCGGAAAGCTTAAAGTGCACGGGGAAGTAAGGCATGCATTAAAATTTCAGGAACTCATCAAAAAATACCGCTCCAGCTGAAGCGGTATTTCCCTTATTTTTTGACTGCCTGCCGGCATTTGGTATACTGGCGGCAGATACCGCCTTTTCTGACGCTGCCGGATTCTAGAAGAACGTCCAAAGTGCTTCCGCACGCTTTCAATGCGTGCTCTGGGATGCCTCCTGCTCGTGCCGCTCATCCAGCCGTGCTTCAATCGTTTCAATTGCTTTCTCGTCCTGCATGATTTCTTTTTTGTTCTGCTGAACGAGTTCATTAAAGGTGGTACGCATTGATTTACGCATTCTCATCACCTGCCTGTGTGCATTATTTCACTTTTAATTATACAGAATTAACTGAAAAATGTAATAACAGAATTGTTACAACATTTCGAACAATTGTGGAGGGAAATCGAATGACTGCTTTTACAGAAACAGAATCCGTTTCAAAAATACGTATTCCTACGCCATTCGCTGTCGGAGACGTGAATGTGTATGTTATCCACGGGGAGAAAGAAACGATTCTCGTAGATACAGGGCCGGAACATCCTGAGAGCTGGAAAGCGCTCGAGCAGGGCTTAAAAGATGCTGGCACGTCACCGGAAAATATCGACCGGCTTATTCTCACCCACCATCATCCGGATCATATCGGAATGGCATGGCGCTTTCCTACAGCCCGTATTTATGGTCATGGCAAACTGGTGCCCTGGATTGAAAAAGACCAGCTCCACTACGCCAGAGTACAGTCTTTTTTTAGAGAATTCTTTGCACAGCACGGCATGCCGCCGGAAAAAGTAGAGCAGATTCTGGAGACGCAGGAGAAATACAGAGCGTTTGTTCACCCGGCAGCACTGGATGGGGAGTTGTCTGAAGGAGACTTACTTCCCGGACTGCAGTCATGGAACGTAATCGAAACGCCGGGCCATGCGCAGACACATCTCTCTTTTATACGGACAGATGGTGTCTGTATTGCCGGGGATCATTTAATTGAACATATTTCATCCAATGCGATTATGGAAGCTCCATATGAAGGGGAAAGCATGCGTCCGCGCACGCTGCTTCAATACCGGGAGACGCTGCAGAAAATCAGTCATGCCAAAACAGTGCTACCCGGTCATGGGAACACCATCGATCAGCCGGAAGCTCTCATTAATACCCGCCTGAATGACCAGCTTGAAAAAGCGGAAATGTTCCTGCAGAAAATGGGCGGGGAGCCGGTGCAGGCAGCTCAACTGGCTCAAAGCGTGTATAAACGCGTGTTTGAAAAGCAGCCGGATTTGACGTTCTCTGAAACACTCGGTCACCTGGATTTATTAAAAGAACAGGACAAAATCACGATGGAGCTGGAAGATGGGCATGTCTGGTACCAGGCGGCTCATACAGGTAAAGCAGCAGAGCGGAGCACCGGACAGGAATAAATACAGCCGCATAAATAAAAGGCAGGCATCCCTTATTCGGGGAGCCTGCCTTTTCATTCTGACTTCTTAAGAGACATACGTCTGTTTTTTGCTTTTTTCTTCCGGGAACTGCTCTGCATAAAGGGTGCGTGCAGCCCGTGGTGCCAGCCAGAGTGTCGGCAGAAGGAGCAGCGACACCGGCACGGCTGTAAATACGATAAAGGACTGCAGGGCATCCACGCTTCCTTCACCGATGTAAAGAAGGACCGCAGCCACCGTTCCCATTAAGAGTGCCCAGAACACGCGTAGAGAAGCCGGAGGCGATGCGTGGCCTGTAACGGCCATCGAAATCGTGTAGCTCATCGAGTCCGTCGTTGTCGCAACAAAAATAACAGTCACGAGAAGGAAAGCAGCAGCAATCCATGTTCCAAACGGCATCTGCTCGACAATCGCGATCATCGCTGCCGGCATTCCGCCTTCGTTCAGCGCGCCGGATACAGCGCCGCTTTCGCCGAGCTCATAAAAGATACCGGAGCCGCCTACAACGGAAAACCAGAAGTTCGTAATTAACGGAGCAATGATGGCAACAGCCATGACCAGTTCACGGATCGTCCGTCCTCTGGAAATACGGCTGATAAAGACGGCCATCATCGGTGCATACCCGATAAACCAGCCCCAGAAAAACAATGTCCAGAAAGAGAGCCATCCGGCATCGCTCCGATAGAGGCTGAGCTCGAGGAAATCACGAGTATAAACGCCCATCGTGCCGACGAACGTATCAATGATAAATCCGCCGGGTCCGAGAATCAGAATAGCACCGATCAGTGCGAGCGTTAAAATCACATTCCAGCGGCTTAAAAACTGAATTCCTTTGTGAAGTCCTGTTGCTGCGGAGATCGCAGCAATCGAGACGAGACCAAAAACGATAAGAAGTTGTGTCAGAAACGTATTCGGAATACCGAAAAGCGAATCAAATCCATATGCTGCCTGCAGTCCGAGAAAGCCGATCGGGCCGATTGTGCCGGCAGCGACCGAGATGATGGAGAATGCATCAGCTGCTGTACCGAGCGGGTGATTCTCTGCGATTTTCTTTCCCATGATCGGGTAAAGCAGCGTACGCGGTTTCAACGGCATTCCGCGGTGAAAGTGTCCGTACATAATGACAATTGCTGCGAGAGTACCAAGGATCGCCCATGCGAGAAAGCCCCAGTCGAGAAAAGACTGCGCCATCGCCGGAACGACAGCCTGAGTGGTTCCGCTTTCTGCATCATACATCGGCGGGGTTTCAAGAAAATGATACATCGGCTCTGCAGCGGCCCAGAAAACGCCGCCGCCGGCCAGAAGTGTACACATAATTATAGAGATCCATTTGAACGTGCTCAGTTCCGGCTTGTCAATATTGCCAAGACGGACTCTTCCCAGTTTGGAAAAAGCAATGACGAGCGCAATCAGAAACGTCGCAAGCATCAGTACCTGCCAGAAAGCGCCGAAATACGTTGTCGAGAATGCGAAAGACCAGTCGACAAAGCTTCCAACCGCTCCGGCGTTAATAAGTGAAGCAATAACAAAGGTAATAAGCAGGCCGCCGCTTATGAGCATGACCGGCCAATCAATTTTATGAGAAAAATTCAATGATAAATCCTCCTGAAAGTTAGTATCGAATCATGTCGATTGTTCAACACAAGTTTCAACATTAACAGGAAAAGGGTATGCATGCAAGAGAAGAATATTTTAATTTTAAAAGGGATATTCTGGTATGATAAACATGCACGTATTACAGCTTATGGAGGGATTTAAGATGAGTACAACATCAAAATGGCTGGTCGGCGGAGCAATCGTAGGCGTCGCAGCCGGAGCAGCAGCAGTAGCATCCAGTCAGCGTGCAAGAGAAACGGTAGGCGATAAAGCGTCGACTTCCTCATCTAATGTGCGTCAGTTTGTGACCGCTGTACGCGACAACCAGGAAGAAATTAAAGAACATATGCAGGATTCGGGATCCAAAATTTCCGAAGTGGCCGATAGAGCCTCTGAAGATTTAAAGGAGCTCATTGAAGTCGGAAAACGCCTCCGCGGACATGCCGATGATATGATGCAGGTTATTAATGGAATGAACAGAGAGTGGCGGAAGCTGATCGACGAGATTTCGTCGGAACCGGACCGCCTGGATCAGGGAGACGTAGAACTCGAACATCTTCCGGACCCGGAGACAGCGTCCACCGACCCTTCTGAAAATAAATAAAACGACTTTTTTCCTTTCTGTCTCCGGATGCGTACTGTCCGGGATAGAAAGGTTTTTCTATACGCTTTCAAAGGTGTATCAAATACGGCGGATTATCCGGAAATGCCCCGCCGCAGATGAAGATGCAGGAAGGATGAAATGGCTTTTATGACGTATTTACGCTGGACAGCAGGTGCTTTTGCAGCAGTGGCCCTGCTCGTGTTTTTGTTTATCGGATGGGAAGTGTCGGACGGAGGGATGACCGGTCTGGATCGTTTCGTGTCCCAGACCGTTTTTCAGCTGCAGAATCCGGATCTCATAGGAATAATGGGAGTTATTACAGAGCTCGGATCTGTCTGGTTTCTGACACTGATGACCGTTCTGCTGCTCGGGTTTTTATTATGGAAGCGCAGATATCTTGATTCAGCTGCAGCTTCTATTGTTATGCTCGGAACAGCCCTGCTTACGGCGTTGATGAAACAGCTTTACGGCAGGGAGCGTCCGACAACGACGGAACAGTATGATGCAACCGGGTTCAGTTATCCAAGCGGGCACTCATCGGGAGCGGCGGCTTTTTACGGTCTGGTGCTCTACTTTATCTGGGTAAGTCCATGGAGGCCGGGAACGAAAGTAACAGCATCTCTCGTGCCCCTTTTTACTGCGGCGGCTGTAGCTCTCAGCCGCGTATTTCTTGATGTACATTATGCATCGGATCTGGCAGGAGGCTTTGCTTTCGGTGCGGCCTGGATGATTCTCTGTCTTCTGGCTGCGGATTACTTCCGAAATAAGTAAAAAAGCAGGTTTTAATCTGCTTTAATCAGGCTACACATTCTGTATACAATTCTCTAGGAGGTATGGTGTCATGACATTAACCAACGAACTTCAATCCTTGAAAAAGATAGAATGTCCGGATGGGAAGTGCGTGCTTTCTATCTATCTTAACACCGACCCGGCTGATCAGGACCAGCAGAAAGGCGAATGGAAAATCCGTCTGAAAAATGGTTTGAAACGGATTGAGGAATACATTGAAGCTTCCGGCGAGAAGGAAGAGCTGAAGGAATATAAAAAACTGCGGAAGCAGGTAGAGGAAGAAATTCACGGCAATCGTCCGAAGATGGCAAAAAGTGTCGTCATTTTCGCCAGCGATCATGAAGACCTCTGGAAAGCCCACTATCTTCAGGTGCCGGTGGATACAAACTTTTACTGGGAGGCGTCACCGCAGCTGGAGGAGCTGGATCAGCTTGAATCCCATTATCCTCGCGCAGGCGTAATTCTTCCGAATAACGATGAAGTGCGTATTATCGATACGTCCTTCGGCGAGGTGAACGACGAGTGGCACTATAACTTTGATTCCGGTAAGGAAGAGTGGAATTTATCGGATGGCGTGGCTTCTGCGGACCGGACGGCCTCCAGTGCAAGCCACGTGGATAAGTTCCAGCAGCGGTTCGAAGAGAACAAATACCGCTTCTACAAAGATATGGCGCAGAAAGTGGAGAATATGAGAAAGAAAAATGAATGGAAAGAGCTCCACATTGTCGGAGAAGCGGAAATGGCAAGAACATTCCGTGATGTTCTTCAGACCGATCCGAAAGGAATTGTGCAGAAGAACATGAATAAAGATGAGCCGACGAAAATATTAAGTGAAGTATTTGAGCGCTGATAAAAACGCAGACTGCCGACATAGCGGCAGACAGTTTGAAGCCGTGATAACAGAGATGTTATCGCGGCTTCTTGCTCTCTCATTCAGGCAGACTGCATTATTCCGGCGGGGAATATACAACGGTCCCTGCGCGTCCCATTCTTTCCGGCTCTCGGTACAGCAGTCCGGAGAAAAAAACGCAGGCAAGCATCAGGACGACTGCAGCATAGGGAGCGCCTCTGCCGATCTGTTCGATGAGGAAACCTGTCAATAACGGACCGCTCATACTTCCAAGTGCAAAGAGCACACCTGCAAGCATGTTTCCGGCAGGCAGGAGAGACGGCGGCACCAGGTCTGCCAGGTAGGCGATACCCAGGCTGAAAAGCGAGCCCAGCAGCATGCCGGAAGCTGCGAACAACATACCGAGAAGCGGCAGAGAAGATTCCACGAGCGGCATGATGGAAAAGAGAACCAGGCCTGTGCCGGTAACGATGGAAATCAACCGCCGCCGGCCGATTTTATCGCTCGCGATTCCGAGGGGAATCTGTGTAATTAAGCTTCCGATAACAAATCCCGGAAGAAGAAAGATGGTCGTAAACGACAGGTCGATGCCAAAGCGCATCGCATAGACCGGATAGCTGCCGTGAATTGCAGCTTCCAGAAAACCGTAGGCGAAGGCCGGAAGCAGCGCGACCCATCCTTTACTCCAGACACTCCGGCATCTGTTCAGCATCGTCACTCCCGACGTCTCGGCAGCGCCGGTTTCCGGAAAGGTATTTTTGATCTGAAGCATTAACAGCAGTGCCGCAGTACTTAGTGAAGCCGACAAAATAAATGGCAGCGAAGGATGCACCTGGATCAGCATCGTCATCACCGGTCCTGCCCCGAATCCGAGTCCAAAAGCGAGGCCGTACACAGCGAGGTTTCTGCCGCGTATATCCGGCCGGCTCTCTGAGCTGATCCAGACCTGCGTGGAGAAATGGATCAGGTTGTCTGCGATGCCGATGATGAGGCGGAGGGCAAACCAGAACCAGAAAGCATACCAGAATGGAAAGGCGGCCAGACTGAGAATGATCGTAATCAGGCCGGTAAGAATAACGGGACGGTAGCCGAACCTCCGGATGAGCGGTTCCAGGAAAGGAGCAGCCAGGATGATACCGATATAGAGTGCAGAGGCGTGAAACCCATTCGCTGTAGAGCTGATACCGGTCTCCTCGAGCATAACAGCGAGTACAGGCAGCAGCATGCCCTGGGAGAAACCGGCAATCAGAACCATCAGCGTTAAAATCCAGAATTTACGATCACGGGGTGTCATTGTTTTCCGCCTCCTTTCTCTCAGGGTAGTTTAAGAAGTAGAAGTGCTTTTTACCCGGTCGTTCCAGGGCCGTTTAAGCACAGCATTTCCATTTTACAGGAGGGAGAGCAGTTTTCCTATACAACCCTGCAGGTTTTTCGTAAACTGATAGTGTTGGATATTCATTGAAGGAGCGTGTTTTGTATGGAATTTAAATGGAATCAGGATCATTTCACCGGAGAAACGGAATTTGGAGAGATGGTCGTAAGCGGTGATGAAACAAAAGGCTTCCGCCCCTATCAGATGATGGTCGGATCGATCGCGGTCTGCAGTGCTTCGGTACTCCGGCAGGTGATGGAAAAGCAGCGTCTGGAAGTAACCGGTCTGACGGTGAAGGCGGACGTAAAGCGGAATCCGGACGAAGCAAACCGGATTACACATATTGCTCTTCACTATGTGATTCAGGGAGGAGAACTTCCGGAAACAAAAGTAGAGCGGGCTGTTAAGCTGGCCTCTGCCAACTGCCCGATGGCAAGAACAGTGGAAGGTGCAGTAGAAATTACAGAAACGTTTGAGCTGAACAGTTAATTTCATCATGGACGTAAGGAGAGGCAGCAATGGCTGGAAATCAGTACGACTTCACAGAAGGCAGCATCATGAAAAAAATGATTTTATTTTCCTCTCCCATTTTTTTAACCAATATTCTGCAGACATCCTATCAGGTTATTGATTCGCTCTGGGTAGGAAACCTTCTCGGTTCGGCAGCTTTGGGAGCAACAGCGGTATCAGGCACCGTTATCTTCACGATATTATCTTTCATTATAGGAATTAATACGGCTGCACTGACTGTACTCTCCCAGTATAAAGGGGCAAAAGACAGCGGCGGACTTGCAAAGGCGCTGAACGCATTTGTTGTCATACTCGGCTCGCTCTCTCTTGTGCTCGGCATCGTTGGTTTTGTCATCGCAGAACAGGTGCTCTTGTGGATGGGGACACCGGAAGAAACGCTTCCGCTTGCGGTCACCTATCTGCGCATAAACTTCGTCGGCATCTTGTTTTTGTTCGGCTACAATTTTATCGCCACCGTCCTGCGGGCGCTTGGTGACAGTAAGACTCCGGTACGCTTCGTTCTGCTGGCTGTTCTGCTGAATGCCGTGTTTGACCCGCTCTTTATCGCTGTTCTGGATATGGGGATCGCAGGAGCAGCTTATGCGACGATCGTGGCTCAGGGAACAGCCTTTATATACGGCCTGTTGTTTTCGATCCGCCGCGCGGGCGTGCCGTTTTCCCTGCCACACCTGCCTGAAAGAGACCAGGCGGCAAAGATCATGAAGCTTGGATTACCCTCCGGTATGTCGATGATGGTTATTTCGGGCGGTGTGCTTGCCATTATGACAGTCGTCACGAGCTACGGCGGAGAAGTGACTGCAGGATTCGGCGCCGCACAGCGGCTGGACAGCCTGATTATGCTGCCTGCGTTAACGCTCGGATCCGCCATCAATAGTATGGCCGGGCAGAACATTGGTGCCGACAACTGGGAGCGGGTGCGTGAGACTGCCAGGAGCGGGCTGATCCTTATTGCGGTTGTCTCCTTGACGCTGAGTACGATCGTTTTTTTCAGTGCTGAATTTATGGTTTCATTGTTTGTGCAGGAGAGTGCAACGATTGCATTTGGTACAATGTATGTGCAGACGGTGGCTTTCTTCTATCCTTTTTTAGGAATTAATTTTGTGTTAAACGGCGTTGTCCGGTCTGCAGGAGCCATGATGCAGGTGTTTGTCCTGAACGTGATTTCATTCTGGGTGCTCCGTTTTCCGCTGACATACCTGGCATCGGAAATTTACGGAGAAGCAGGTATCGGTATCGGCATGGGAGCGTCCCTCGTTCTGAGTGCTGTGATTGCTGCGGTTTATTACCGCTTTGGACGCTGGGACCAGATTGAGGTCATAGAGAAAAAAGATAGGAAAGTCCCGGCAGAAACGAAAAAGGTTTAGCGAATAGCTGTAAGAGACAGCTGTGGAGGAGTGGGGATCATGGAACAGACAGAACATCTGGTTCAGAAACTTTTTTACCGGACATTGGTAACCGATGGAGCACAGGAGCCGGCCGCCTTTTTAGGCAGAGAGATGAAAACGGCCGGGGCAGATATGGATGCCATTCGATTCGCGCAGGGAGAAGTATACTTTCATTACCATGACTTAGAATCGGCAGTGTTTAAGTGGGAGCAGGTCGAAGGGGACCTCTCTGGATGGGCATGGAAAAATATCGGCGATGTGTATTATGATCAGCAGGACCACGACAGAGCGCTGGAAACCTTCCGGTCGGTACGTACAGACGAGCCTGTGCTGCAGATCGAACTGGCTCTTCAGCTGTTGTCGGTGCATGCAGAGAAACAGGAAATGGGAGAAGTATATCGTTATCTGGAGGAAGCGCTGGCTGTCGACCCGGACTATCCGGGCGTGACAGATCTGGCTCAGACGCTGTACGAGGACAATAAAGACTGGCAGAAAGCAGTGGATCTGGCCGTGACAGAAGCACTGCGTACCGAATCCAGAGTCTGGTTTGAAACACTTGTCCGCTATATACGAGAGTCCCGTGTGGAAGAATTTCCTCCGGAGTATTTTCAGGATCCTGCTGCCCAGCTCGCTGAAATCTATCCGGACTTATTCCGGGAGATGATGGCGGAACTGACCGCCGATTTCCGGAGACGGGATCAAGTGCTGGAGTGGACGGCGGTTTTCAACAGCGTCTTTACAGCTGTTGCGAAAGAACCCGGACCACAGTGGGAAACTATGGCCGCACTGCATCATGATTTGTATCTGGAACTGGTGAGCGGACGGTTCCTCGAACCGGATATCGCGCCGGTTCTTCCGGATCTTATGCGGAACTGGGAGCTTCTTTCCGAAGGGTCCCACCGGAACATGGCAGGTGCGGCACAGTCAGCTTGGAATGAAACGTTCCCGGAATACGAAACGATGGAACCTGCTTCTGTTCAGGATGGAAGCGGAGCAGCAGCTGCTGCAGAGGAACTGCTGTTATTATTTGAATCCATTCTCACATGGATGCGTGGAGAGAAACTACTTGACCGCGAAGCAGAGGAAGCGGCTGCTTCCGATATAGAAGACGCACCGGAACTGCTGCCTGTCCTGCGCGGGGAACCGATGTCGTTTGACCGCGTCCAGTGGCTCACAATGGTCCGTTCCAATGAAATAAAAGCTGTCCGCTCCGCAGAAGTTCTTTCTAATGCGGTGCAGAAACAGCTGCAGCGGCTTCTTGAACAGCAGTCCACCGTAGAAGAAGGACTGGCACAGTCGATCGATTTTTATGAAGAAATGCTGAGCCGGTTTAAAGGGGTGCGTGCTTCGCTTCTTGATAAGCGGACGGAAAGGCGGGATGCGGTGCTCGATACGTACCTGCAGATGAAACAAATGCAGAAAGAGCAGTTTGAGCAGGCCGTACCTGATATCCTCCGTGCTGCAGAAGATGTACTCGAAGACGAAGAGAAAAGCGCGAAGTACCTTCATGACGATTTAAACGCAGCGATGAATACCAGGCTCCGGGCGTACATTGATGAAGAATTGTTTCCGGTATTCAAACGCTCCATTCAGCAGTGGCTGAAGCATACGGAGGAAGACTTTTCAAACGAAGCTGCGGAGCTTTCGGAACTAGAGACGAACCTGAATGCTTCTGCAGACGAAGAAGTACTTTCCCTGAAACTGGATCAGAGTATTCTCTCTGACTGGCGGCGTGATTTAAACCGGATGCTGAACCGGACAGAATTGACGGATGAGAATATTATGTCCAGGTTTGAGCCGAAGCAGATGCTTCTCCGAAACGTCGGCAAGTGGTTCGGCGATATGCAGCAGAGCCGGAGTTTTCTGGTACAGCAGTACAGACGCTACCTGGAAAACGACGATTTTCATGAAACAGCAGAAGCGCTCTCCTACAAATTGTTTTTCGAATTTGATTTGTTTGAACGGGCGGTCAAGGCAGACGTTGATACCGTGTATACAGAATTGATTGAACATCTGGATGACGTGATTCTGACGTACGAAAGATACCTGGAGGAAACGAAAGAAGAGCTACACCTGCTTCAGGAGCATCCGGAACGGTTTTATGATCCGATTAAACTCTTTGATATGCGTCACCGTCAGTGCAGTCAAATGCTGTCCTACGCACAGCGGCAGTAAGGAAAAGAAAAAAGACAGAGGCCGGAAAACGGCACTCTGTCTTTTTTTTAGAGTACAAGAAAGTATAAAACTCGAATCCTCTTCCGAGCAGGGATGCCAAGGGTTTTGGCATTTCAAAGCTTTGTTAAATTAACTATTTGCTTCTATATGGTAGAGCTTCTCCGCTACTCGGCAGAAGCCTGCGTGGGCTTGTCTTCCAGCCGGGCGCTGTTTGCACGGCTGCAGCGCATGAGCGGAGCCGGCCTTTGGTTTGAGGCGCAGGGCAGCGATCTTCTGGCCTGCGGCGCGGCCGTGCGGAGCCATGCTTCTTCAATCGAAGCATTGTCCAGCTCCAGCGCCCACTCGCTCGAGGTTCCTTCACCCCTGCCGAAGAAAGCAAAGAGCAGCTTTCGTCGGCAGGGCCTCCAGGACTGGTCGCTCGTAACCAGGGCGCTTCCGCTTTTCGGGCGACTGCGCTTGATCCCACCGGCGTCTCTGCCGAACGCTCCGAAGCGAAGTAAAATAGAGCTGAAATACCAATGATCCATAGCAGGACCGGTGTCTATAAGGCAAAGATGACCTTGTACAATTCGATTGGATGACAGTATTCACTGTGCAAAAGGGACCGCTTCGATCAAGCGTTTTCTTCCAACCTGCCGAAACCGGAGGCCGTCGACTCCGGGAGGATCCGAACGAGGCGAAAATCCACGCCGCGTCAAGCGGCTGAAAGCACGAGCGGAGCCGGCCTTTGGTTTAAGCCGCAGGGCAGCGATTTTCTGCCATGCGGCGCGGCCGCGCGAAGCCGCGCTTCTTATAAAAGAAGCGTTGTCCAGCTGCAGCACCCACTCGCTCGAGGTTCCTTCACCCCTGCCGAAGAAAGCGAAGATCAGCTTTCGTCGGCAGGGTTTCCAGGACTGGTCGCTCGTGACCAGGGCGCTTCCGCTTTTCAGATTCCCTCCGGAACGCGTACGGTTGCAGGTGCAGGCAGAAAGCGGGTACCTGTTCAACAAACGTCTCTTAGCTTTTAAGACCAGGCGGTTTCTGCCTGGTTTATTTTAGATGAAATCCGAAGAGGAAGACACACTTCTTCCGGCTGTTTTTTCATGGAAGGACAGCTTCGAGCTGCCGCTTGTAAACGTATGTCCGGGATAATAGGTGTTTTTTACAAGAAGATTCGGCCCGAGGCACTTCACCTCTGGACAGTGGCAGCTGAGAGAACGGGATGTTTCTGTCTTCTGCCAGGATTGAAATGCTTCCGGAAGCGACTGCTCATGAATCGTGCCGAGGTTTCCATCCTGATGAAAATCGGTCACATGGATACCTCCGTCAAAAATATTTACATTCAGACGGGAGCGGCCATCCGGATCATTCCGCACGGTCACATTCGGTGCTTCATGAAGCCGGCTCAGAAGTTCCAGATCGCGCGTATCTCCGCTGCACGCATAAAAAGGCAGTGTGCCGAACAGCATCCATGTATCCGGGTCCCGGATATCCAGAAGCTTGTGGATCGCGCCGCGCACATCATCCAGTCCTGCAGTCTCCAGGTGGGCAGCGAAGCTCGTAGGATACATGGGATGAATTTCGTGGCGGGCGCATCCCATGGACAGCACCTGTTCATGGATGGAAGCAAGGTTCGGCAGTGTCCGTTTGTTTAACATCGTTTCTGCGGAAATCATGACCCCCTGCCGGCTTAAATAACGGCTGTTTTCCACCATGCGGTGAAATGCTTTTTCCCGGACCTCTTTCGGCGGTTTTTTCTCCATCACCGCAAAACCAATGTCCGTAAAATCCTCAATACTGCCGTAATTATGTGAAATGTGGAGGACGTCCAGATAGGGAAGTATCCACTCATACCGCTTGAGCGGCATTGTTAAGTTTGAATTGATCTGTGTTCGAGCCCCACGGCTGTGTGCATATTTGAGAAGCGGCAGCACATAGTTTTTTACCGATGACACGTTCAGCATCGGCTCTCCGCCCGTAATGCTGAGAGCACGCAGGTGGGGAATTTCGTCCAGCTTCTTAATGAAGAGCTCAAGAGGCAGCGGATCGGGCTCCTTCTGCTGAAGGGAATAACCGACCGCGCAGTGCTCGCATCTCATATTGCACAGATTGGTTGTGGTGAATTCGATATTCGTCAATGCTGGTCCTCCGTACGCCTCCTGATCCAGGTAGGCTTCCCAGGGGTCGTGTGAAGGGCGCATCGGTTGAAACTTTTCCATGAATCGATCATCCTTTCCAACGGTATCGTACCACAAATTACACTGCGTGAGGCAGACATCTCTGGCGGGAAGCGCCGGCATTTGGTAGAATAGGGCAGGATTCGTTTAGAATACAGCACTTGTTCAGTTGTCAAAGAAAGGAAGATTAGATGAGCGGACACCGCAGTGATCAATTCAATACGCTGCAGCAGCAGATGGAGCGGCTGGCAGTAAGAGTAGATTCTCTCGACCCGGAGAAAACCGATGTGGAGGAAATTGACCGAATGATTGAAAGCCTGGAGGAGTTGGAAGAAGCGTGCCGGAAATACCGGCGTGAATACGAGTAGGACAGGACGGAGGTATCTCGTTGACTACACTGTATTTAATCCGGCATGGAGAGTCGGAAGGCAATGTGCAGAAGATCATTCAGGGACAGACGGATTACCCGCTTAGTGAAGCAGGAATGCTTCAGGCGGAAAAGCTGGGAAGAGCATTTGCAGAAGTGAATCTGGACGCAGTATATTCCAGTGATCTGACCAGGGCTGCGGACACTGCAGCCAAAATCGCAGGCAGCATTCCGGTGAAAGAGGATATGCTGCTGAGAGAAGTTTTTCTCGGACCGCTTGAGGGGAAGACAAGAGCGGAACTGGAGGCGGATTATCCGGAACTTGCGCATAAAAGCGTGGTGACTTCCGGAATTCCAGGCACAGAAACGTTCGATATGCTCACAGAGCGCTGCCGGTCGTTTGTGCATTACCTTCATCACGAGCATCAGGATGATCACATCGCCTGTGTTTCCCACGGCGGGTTTATCAGCATTCTTCTGATGTACTTTATTGCAGGTGATGCCTGGCATCAGTGGAACCGTCCTTTTTTAATCGGGAATACCGGTATTACGAAAGTATATATGGATGAAATGGGTCAGGTGAAACTTCACTATACAAACGATCAGTGTCACCTCCATGATACCATCAGCCATACGCGCGGCTGAGGATTTATACACAGGACGAAGTTAAGACGAATGCCGTCGGAAGGTGCTTCCGGCGGCATTTTAAGCCGGACTGCCGGTCAGAAACGGTAGGAAATCCAGCTGTCCAGAGCTTCTGCCAATTCTTTCAGCTGTTTTTTTTCATCTGATTGGAGCGGGCGTTCTACTTTCAGATGCATTGTTCCTCCGCCGACGTTAAAATAAAGGTCCACTCCTTCTGCGGGTTCTGAATCCGGATAGGAAAACAGCGGGGTGGAATGCCCATCACAGGAAAAGCTGCACCAGCGTACAGGAGGGAGCCCGGACGGCAGCATCGAGACGGCTTTTTCCAAAAGCTCCTCCCGGCCGCAGTGATTGTAGATTTCTTTCATCAGCTGATATGAGATCTGTTCCGTCTGTACGGTCAACGGCATCGCTCCTTCTTACGAGGTTCGTTCTGCGTAAAATAGTTTAACAAATTTTGTTCCGTCTGTGAGACACAAAAAAAGATATGATCATTTAGTCGGAATGGCACCCATTACAAAAAAGGAGGCAGTTGAATGCACGAAATCATTCATCTGGACAAACCGTATCAGTTCGCCCGGGCGCTTAAGAGAATTCAGATGGATCCTCTAATTCAAGTTGTTCCGGAAGAAGAAACGCTCCACCTGCCCATGTGGATACACGATCAGCCGGAAGTTATAACCGTGCAGCGGATGCGGGATGGTGCCTTTCATATACGAGGGAGAAACGGCGTGGATATCGATGAAGTCTTCAGGCAGCTGCGCCGAATTCTTCAGTGGGAGGCCCCGCTTGTGGAAGCGGCTGAAGCGCTCCAGAAGACAGAGCTTGCCCCACTGTTCCCCGGTATGACCGGTGTTCCGCTTATCGGTGAATTTCAATTATACGGCGCGCTGATGAAAACAATTATTCATCAGCAGCTGAACATGACGTTTGCCTACACGCTGTCGACAAGGTTTGTCCAGACGTTCGGTTTTGAAAAAGAAGGCGTATGGTTTTATCCAAGACCAGAGACAACCGCCGGACTGCAGGTGGAAGATCTTCGGAAGCTTCAGTTCAGCGGAAGAAAAGCAGAGTATGTCATCGATACCTCCAAAAAAGCAGCTTCCGGCGAACTGAATCTGGAAGAAATGATGCAGGAGCCGGATGAGGTCATCATTAAAAAACTGACGGCTGTGCGCGGTATCGGCCGCTGGACAGCAGAAAACATGCTCATGTTCGGATACGGACGCCGGGATTTGTTTCCGGTCCAGGATATCGGCATTTTAAATGCATTGAAAAAGCTCCGCGGTACCACCGAAAAACCGGATAAAGATCTTTTGGATTTCGAAGCCCAGGCGTTTGCACCGTACCGAACTTACGCTGCGCTTTATTTATGGGAGAGCATTGAAGGCTGAGCGGAAGGAGAGATTACGAATGGGACAAAAAATGGAAAAGGGGTCCACCTTTCCGCTGACGGTAAAACGGATGGGGATTGACGGGGAAGGGGTCGGATTTTTCAAGCGGAAAGTCGTCTTTGTTCCGGGGGCACTCCCCGGTGAAGAAGTCGTCTGCCGGGCACAGAAAGTCTCAGATAAATTCATTACGGCTTCTTTAATAAAAGTGCGTAAATCCTCATCAGAACGTATCACGCCCCCGTGCCCGGTATATGACCGGTGCGGAGGCTGCCAGCTTCAGCACCTTTCCTACGAAGGGCAGCTGAAAGAAAAGAGAGACATTGTCGTACAGGCTTTTGAGCGCTACGCGAAAAAACACCTTTCCCGCATTGATATCCGGCCTGCGCTTGGCATGAAGGACCCCTGGCGCTATCGGAATAAAAGTCAGATGCAGGCGGGAGTGAAGAATGGGCACGTCATTGCCGGTTTATATCAGCAGGGATCCCATAAACTTCTGGACATCGATACGTGTATCGTTCAGCATCCCGTGACAGAAGAAGTGACGAATAAAATAAAGCAGATTGCTGAGGATTTATCCATCCCTATCTATAACCCCAAAAAACATCAGGGGGCACTCCGCACGATTGTCGTCCGCACCGGATTTGAGACGGGGGAGACACAGCTCGTTCTTGTAACTGCGACAGATGAACTTCCGAAAAGAGAAATTTTCGTGGAGGAAATTCAAAAGCGGATTCCCGAACTGGTTTCCATCGTACACAACGTTCAGCCGAAGAAATCACCGATCGTCTTCGGTGATAAAACGACGGTTCTTGCAGGAAAAGAAAAGATCACTGAAACGTTGGATGGAACCGCCTTTGACCTGTCCGCCAGAGCTTTTTTCCAGCTGAATCCGGAGCAGACAAAAGTGTTGTATGATGAAGCGGTAAAGGCAGCAGCGCTGACAGGGAAAGAAAATGTCGTGGATGCCTACTGCGGAACCGGAACCATTGGAATCCGGGCAGCCGCGAATGCCCGCGAAGTGCGAGGTATGGATATCACCCGCGAAGCGGTGGAAGACGCCAATGAAAATGCTGCCGCAAATCAGCTGTCGCATGCCCGCTTTTATCATGGGCCTGCAGAAAAACTGCTGCCGGAATGGATGAAGGAAGGCTGGAAGCCGGACGTTATCATCGTCGACCCACCAAGAACCGGCCTGGACGCCTCCCTTCTGAAACTGCTGCTTACGGCAAAAGTCGACCGCTTCGTGTATGTGTCCTGCAATCCATCGACGCTTGCAAAAAACGCGGATGAACTGATCCGTGGAGGCTACACTCTGGATTACGCCCAGCCGGTAGATATGTTTCCACAGACCGCGCAGACAGAAGTCACAGCAAGTTTCCGCTATACAGGAAAATAGAGGCCTCCCGACCTGCATCCCGCGACGAAACTTCTGCGGATGCAGGTTTTTTCTGGATATTTTTGTCGGACCGTGCTAATATGAGAACAAATGTTCGTATTGGAGGCGGTTAGATGGAATCGCTGCAGCTATTATTTCAAGGCGGTCTGTTTTTTCTGGCATTTTTAACGTTTCTTGTCATTTTAATAGAAAAAATTTCGAAAAAGTAAAGAGGATCAGGTTCAGCAGTGAAATAGTTCTCAACAAAGCAAACAAAGCAGGCAGCCCCCGGTAAAAAGGCTGCCTGCTTTTGGTAATTATTACTGATGGATCGAGTGGCCGGCTTCTGCCTTCTGGAGTGCCTGCTCCATCGATTCAAGGAAAGCCCGGCTGGTAAGAACAGACATGTGATCTTCCGCGCCTGCAGAGGTCACTTCAGGAAATCTGTACTCCTTTAGAAATGAATCCAGCTTGGAAAAATCAACGACTTCATCATTTTTCCCGCAGAGAATGTGCATGTTTTCTGTGGAGATGCCCTGAAAGTCTGTCGGCCGGGTGATAAATCTGGAAGTCAGCAGACGGAAGGAAAGCTGTTTGCGGTACGTGGCGGAACGGCTGTCGAGCGGATGGGTGCGGATCGGAATTTCAGCAATCTTCCAGTGGCCGGCACTGCTCAGTCCCATCCGTGTAAGAAAGCCTGCTGCCACCGCTTTCTTCAATGAAATTGTATATGCTTTGTTATCAGACTCAAACGAATGGAAGACAGGATGCGCCGGGTGAAGAAACGGCGCAGCCAGAAAGGACGCAGATACCTCTGCCGTCCCTTTTTCCTGAAGATAGCGGAGTACATTGCCGGCTCCCATCGAGTGTCCAGCCAGCGTAACAAAGGAATGGCGGGACTGAAAATGGCGGAGAAGATCTTCGATATCCTCATCGAACTGGGAGGTGCGTACGATCGTCGCCTTTCGTTTGTTGTGATGGTAGCCGCGGAGCACCGGCAGATATACAGTGGTGTTGAGTTTGTCAGCAGCCTGCTCCGCCGATGCAGCGAGTGTATCCATATCCGTAGTGATGCCATGCAGCATCACTACTGCATGATGGGGATCGGCAGGTGCCAACGTTTTGTACACCGGCAGGAGCGTGCCGTCCCGCATATAGACAGAAGTTAAATTCATAGCAGCGTATCCTTTCCGGGTTAATTTCAGATGCCTCTATGCTACGCCTATCAGTCGTGAGAACACAAGCAGAAACGCTTGATCGGGCAGAGCTGTGTCATGCTTCTGGAAGATTGAGTTTTTTATTCATATCGAAGATCCGCAGAAAGATCTTGTTTTCTCCACTTTTTCATTCAGTGTTTTCCCGGGGCGGACATATACAGATATAGTAATATAATAAGCCGGTTCTAAAGGCTTAGCAGCAGGCAGGCAGAGACATCAATGATAACGCTTACAATAAAATCCAATTAAGTCCATAGGCTTTAAAATATCTCAGAAATTGAAAAATAGTTGAAAAATTTGTTGAAATATTGAAATCCATAGTGTAATTTATATTTTAGAAACATAATTTTCTGAAAAATAATAATCTTCAATTTGTCCATCGAAGGGAGGCAGCTCATGGAGAAGAAGCCAGTACTGGAAGTCAATCATCTGCGGACACATTTTTTTACAGATGATGGAGAAATCCCGGCCGTGGATGATGTCAGCTTTTACATAAACGAAGGAGAAGTACTTGGAGTCGTAGGAGAATCAGGCTGTGGGAAGAGTGTTACGTCGCTTTCCATCATGGGCCTGGTGCCGAATCCGCCGGGAAAAATTGTCGGTGGAGACATCCTGTTCCGGCGGGAGGAGGCTGGAGAAGAGTGGAACATTGCAGAACTGCCGGGAAAAGAGCTGCGGAAAATAAGAGGAAATCAGCTTTCCATGATTTTTCAGGAGCCGATGACTTCGCTGGATCCGCTTTATAAAATAGGATTCCAAATTTCGGAAGGGCTCCGGCGTCATTTTAAAATCAGTAAAAAAGAAGGGCGCCGGAAAGCGGTCGAAATGCTGGAACTCGTCGGTATTCCAAGGCCTTCTGAAGTCGTGGATGAATACCCCCACCAGCTCTCCGGCGGAATGCGCCAGCGGGTGATGATTGCGATGGCGATGGCCTCGGATCCGGAGCTTTTAATTGCAGATGAGCCGACAACCGCGCTCGATGTGACGATTCAGGCACAGATTCTGGAGCTGATGAAGCGGCTGAACAAAGAAAAAGGCACGGCGATTATGATGATTACGCATGATCTTGGGGTGGTCGCTGAAATGTGTGACCGCGTTGTCGTTATGTATGCCGGCAAAGTGGTCGAACAGGGAGATGTACGCACGATATTAAAGAATCCGAAGCACCCATATACGCAGGGCCTTATCCGCTCCCTTCCAAAACTGACCGGCCGGGACGAGAGGCTGTATTCCATTCCGGGAAATGTGCCGAAGCCGGGCTCCATTAAGCGGGGGTGCCGTTTTGCAGCACGCTGTCCGGAAGTATTTGACCGCTGTGTCAAGGAAGATCCGGAGCTGTATTCTCTTGAAGGGGAACACGCCTGCCGGTGCTTCCTCTATGATCCACAAGGAGGAGAGGACCATGACGAAAACAGAACCACTGCTCCGCGTCACGAATCTGAAGAAATACTTTCCGATTAAAGGCGGTGTTTTCGGCCGCAGGGTCGGAGATGTGAAAGCAGTGAATGACGTATCATTTGAGGTCTACGACAAAGAAGTGCTCGGCATTGTCGGTGAATCCGGCTGCGGAAAATCAACAACAGGAAAAGCGCTCCTCCGGCTGATCGAGCCGACAGAAGGAAGCGTCTATTTTCAGGGAGAGGATATTACCGCAAAAAGTCCGGAAGAGATGAGAAAAATGCGCCGGGATATGCAGATCATTTTTCAGGATCCCTATGCTTCATTAAATCCGCGACATACGGTGGAAAAAATTCTCGGGGAACCGCTGCTCGTCCATGGTGTCGGCTCCAAAGCCGAACGCCGGAAAAAAGTAGAGGAAATTCTGGAAATTGTCGGACTGCCGAAAGAACACGCTTCCCGCTACCCGCACCAGTTCAGCGGCGGACAGCGTCAGCGTATCGGAATCGCGCGGGCACTGATTGTCCGTCCGAAGCTGATCGTTTGTGACGAACCTGTCTCCGCTCTCGATGTTTCCATCCAGTCACAGATTTTAAATCTGATGGAGGATCTTCAGGAAGATTTCGGTCTGACCTATATTTTTATTGCGCACGATTTAAGTGTCGTTAAGCATATCAGCCACCGGATCGGCGTCATGTATCTCGGGAAGATGGTGGAGCTGTCTTCAAACGAAGACCTTTACAGCGAACCGCTTCATCCATACACCCAGTCGCTTCTTTCCGCGGTGCCGGAGCCGGACCCGGATATGCAGAAGGATCGGATTGTGCTGGAGGGGGATGTACCGAGCCCTTCCGACCCGCCGGATGGCTGCGCGTTTCATAACCGCTGTCCTTCCTGCATGGAGATTTGTAAAACTGTCATCCCGGAATTCCGGGAAGTGAGAAAGGACCACTTTACTGCCTGCCACCTTTATAATGAGGAGCAGCCGGTAAATTAGTCATAAAACTATTACGAACTAAAGGGGGAAAAAGAATGAAAAAGGCAATGGTGTTATCGTTCAGCCTTTCCGGAGCGCTGCTTCTCGCGGCCTGCGGCGGAGATGGCGGAAACAACGAAGGGGAAAATGCGCCGGAAAACAACGGTGGAGACAACGCAGCTGCAAACGATGAAGAAAACGGAGGCGGAGAGGCCGAAGGCGGCGAAGCAGCCGAGGATCAAACGCTGATCTTTGCCCGCGGCGGAGACTCTGTCAGCCTGGACTATGCAAGTGTGACAGACGGGGAATCCTCCCGTGTGACGCAGCAGATTTATGAAACGCTGCTTTTCTTCGAAGAAGATTCCTTCGAAGTCGGTCCGGGACTTGCAGAAGACTGGGAAGTTTCTGATGATGGCCTGACGTATACATTTATGCTGAAAGAAGGCGTTACGTTCCACGACGGCACGGAATTTAATGCAGATGCAGTCAAGCTGAACTTTGAACGTTGGGCGGATCCGGATCACGAATACCATTTCGCAGACGAAGGTTATGCGTACAGCGTATATGGTACACAGTTCGGCGGTTTCCAGGGGGATGAAGGTCATGTCATTGATGAAATCAATGTCGTGGATGACTACACGGTGGAGTTTCAGCTGAACTCCCAGCTGGGGTCGTTCCTGCAGAATATGGGCATGAGCTATTTTGCCATGACATCTCCGCAGGCATTTGAAGAGCACGGCAGCGCCATCAATGAAAATCCTGTCGGTACAGGACCGTTCCAGTTTGTGAGCTGGTCCAAAGATGACAGCATCGTTCTGGAAAAGTACGAAGATTACTGGCAGGAGGACATGCCGAAGCTGGATCAGGTCATTTTCCAGGTGATTCCGGATAACTCAGCGCGTCTTACCGCACTCCGCTCAGGCGAAATTGACATTATGGACGGACTGAACCCGGATGATCTGCAGGCGCTTGAAGGAGAAGAAGGTATTCAGACATTCCAGCGTCCGGCAAACAACATCGGCTACCTCGGCTTCAACGTAGAGAAAGAGCCGTTTGATGATCCGGAACTGCGTCGTGCACTGAACCATGCGATTGATAAAGAAACACTCATTGAAGTCCTCTATGCCGGCAATGCGGAAGCAGCAAAGAATCTGATTCCACCGGACTACCTCGGCTACAATGATGAAATTGAAGCCTATGAATACGATCCGGAAATGGCCCAGCAGATGCTTTCTGATGCCGGCTATGAAGATCTGGAAGTAGAACTGTGGACGATGCCGGTGGCACGACCTTACATGCCGGATCCGGAGCGGGCAGCCGAAGTGATGCAGGGCAACCTGGCGGACATCGGTGTCACTGCTGAAATCGTCACAATGGAATGGGCAACATACCTTGAGCAGACGGAAGCTGGGGAACAGGAACTCTTCATGCTCGGCTGGTCCGGTGTAAACGGGGATCCGGACTACTTCTTCGGTAACCTGATCCACGGTGATGCGATTCCAGGAGGAAACCGGAATTTCTACAGCAATCCGGAGCTTGATGATCTTTTAAATCAGGCGAAAACAAGCATTGATGAAGACGAGCGTGCGGACCTTTACATGCAGGCACAGGAAATCATCCATGAAGATGCACCGATGATTCCACTTGTTCACTCCACGCCGATTCTTGCAGGCAGCGAGCGTGTTTCCGGCTACGTGCCGCATCCACAGACAAGTGAGCCGCTTACAGACGTAGAACTTACGGAGTAAGCAGTCTGCACCTTCTGAACGGTGAACCTTTTTTAGAGTCATGAGAGAGCCGCCGGCGGGCGGCCTCTCCTATTACATAACGGCAGAAAGCGTGGTGGGGAGACATGGGTGCCTACATCCTGCGCCGGCTGTTCATGCTGATTCCTGTGCTGATCGGAATGTCACTGATCACTTTTTCGATTATTCATCTCATTCCCGGAAATCCGGCCCAGACGATACTCGGGGAACAGGCGACGCCGCAGGCAATTGAACAGCTGGAGGAACAGCTCGGTTTAAACGAGCCTTATCTGGTGCAGTACGGCAAATATATGGCAGGCCTGGTCCAGGGAGATCTTGGGACTTCACTGCGGACGAACAGTCCGGTAACAGAGGAAATCTGGCCTTTTCTTGCTGCAACCATTGAGTTAACGATATTTGCTATGATTTTTGCCATCATTGTCGGAGTGAATGCCGGCATTATCAGCGCATGGAAACAGAATTCAATATTTGACTACTCGGCAATGATCATTGCGCTTATCGGCGTATCGATGCCGATTTTCTGGCTCGGTCTGATGCAGCAGTGGATTTTCGCCCAGGAACTTGGCTGGCTGCCGGCATTCGGCCGGAACAACCCAAGGGATCCAATTGAAACCATCACCCATTTTTATCTGCTTGATACACTGCTGCAGGGGAATATGGATCAGTTCTGGACGGCGTTACGCCATTTGATTCTTCCGGGAATTGCGCTTGGCACCATCCCGATGGCAATCATTGCAAGAATGACGCGGTCGAGCATGCTTGAGGTGCTCCGCTCGGACTATATCCGTACGGTGGAAGCGAAGGGGATTGCGCAGATGTCGGTTGTGTACAGGCATGGATTTAAGAATGCTGTCATTCCTGTATTAACTGTAGTCGGTCTGCAGACCGGGACGCTTCTCGGCGGTGCGATATTGACAGAAACCATCTTCAGCTGGCCGGGTGTCGGAAGGTACGTATTTGATGCCATCGGAAACCGGGATTATCCGGTCATTCAGTCAGGTATTCTCGTTATCGCATTTATGTTTGTCATGATTAATCTGATTGTGGATCTGCTTTACAGCTATGTCGATCCGAGAATCAAATATTAAAGGGGGAGAAGACATGGAAGCTGCAGATAAAAAAACAGGGCAGCCAATGCCGGGACCGGAAAATCAGGAACCGAACACATCCGTTCCTGAACCGGCTTCCCCCTGGAAGGTGGCGTTCCGCCGCCTCCGGAAAAATAAACTGGCAATGATCGGACTCGGCATTATTCTCTTTTTTATCGCGATAGCACTCGCTGCTCCGCTGTTGACGAGTCAAGGGTATGAGACGATGAACGGTTCCGACCGTCTGCAGGGGCCCTCAGGCGCCTATTGGTTCGGAACAGACGATCTTGGACGGGACATTTTCGCCCGGATCGTCTACGGGGCCAGAATTTCATTGTTCGTCGGGTTCTTTGCTGTTACCGGGGCGCTCGTATTCGGTTCGATCCTTGGAATTGTAGCAGGATACTACGGACGCTGGGTGGACATGATCATTTCCCGGTTTTTTGATATCATGCTCGCGTTTCCAAGCATCCTGCTTGCGATTGCTATTGTTGCCATTCTCGGACCGTCTCTGCAGAATGCGCTTATTGCGATTGCGATCATTAATATTCCGATTTTCGGCAGACTGGTACGATCCAAAGTTATTTCGATCCGCGAAGAAGAGTATATTATGGCTGCAAAGGCACAGGGAATGAAAAGCGGAAGAATACTTATTCATCATGTGCTGCCGAATTCTACGGCGCCGATTATCGTACAGGCGACGCTCGGATTTGGTACAGCGATTCTGGAAGCAGCGGCTCTCGGCTTTCTCGGCCTCGGTGCACAGCCGCCGACACCGGAATGGGGAAGAATGCTGTCGGATTCCAGGCAGTACATTCAAAGCGCTCCGTGGACCGTTCTCTTTCCCGGTATCTCCATCATGCTCGTCGTTCTCGGATTTAATATGATCGGGGACGGGCTGCGGGATGCACTGGATCCAAAATTAAAGCAGTAACGATCCTTCTTTCTCTGCTATACTGTAAAAAGGGAGGCAGAGACGGCTGGTAAGAGGCGTTCTCTGATTCATTTAGGAGGGATCCGCATTGGATGGAACAAAGCGTGCAGCGATTAAGCCGGGGATGAAAGTAAAAGTGGTCCAGAAGCAGGATCAGCGGAGCGGGAAGTTGACAGAAGGTACCGTTGCGTCGCTTCTGACCAACTCGGCGACGCATCCGCACGGCATTAAAGTGAAATTAACAGATGGTGTCGTCGGCCGTGTTAAAGAAATTCATACACCAGAATAAAGGAATGCCTCCCGGAAGCATGTGATGCCTCCGGGAGGTTTTTTAGAGAAGAAAGGAAATAAATCAGACTGAATACAAATTTGATTTCGATGCATCAATATTACCTTTTTGTATAGGACACTTCTCCGCTTTTCGGCAGAAGCTTGCCGTGGGCTTGTCTTCCAGCCGGGCGCTAGTTGCACGGCTGTAGCGCATGAGCGGAGCCGGCCTTTGGCTTGAGCCGCAGGGTAGCGAAATTCTGCCATGCGGCACGGCCGCGCGGAGCCATGCTCCTTCAATTGAAGCATTGTCCAGCTGCAGCGCCCACTCGCTCGAGGTTCCTTCACCCCTGCCGAAGAAAGCAAAGAGCAGCTTTCGTCGGCAGGGCCTCCAGGACTGGTCGCTCGTGACCAGGGCGCTTCCGCTTTTCGGGCGACTGCGCTTGATCCCACCGGCGTCTCTGCCGAACGCTTCGAAGCGAAATAAAATAGAGCTGAAATACAAATGATCCATAGCAGGACCGGTGTCTATAAGGCAAAGATGGCCTCGTACAATTCGATTGAATGACAGTATTCACTGTGCAAAAGGGACCGCTTCGATCAAGCGTTTTCTTCCAACCTGCCGAAACCGGAGGCCGTCGACTCCGGGAAAATCCGAACGAGGCGAAAATCCATGCCGCGTTAAGCGGCTGAAAGCGCGTGCGGAGCCGGCCTATGGTTGGAGCCGCAGGGCAGCGGTTTTCTGTCATGCGGCGCGGGCGCGCGAAGCCGTGCTTCTTGTAATTGAAGTATTGTCCAGCTGCATCACCCACTCGCTCGAGGTTCCTTCACCCCTGCCGAAGAAAGCGAAAAGCGGCTTTCGTCGGCAGGGCTTCCAGGACTGGCCGCTTGTGACCAGGGCGCTTCCGCTTTTCAAACTCCCTCCGGAACGCGTACGGCTGCAGGTGCAGGCAGAAAGCGGGAACCTGTTTTACAGACCTCTCTATTCTTTTAAGATCAGGTGGTTTCTGCCTGGTTTATTTTAGAAGGGTCCTTTTCCATTATGCGCAAGAGGCCAGGGAGGTGAGCTTACTCTCCAGGGTGAAAATGAGATTGAAATCTCTGTGTGTCATAAAAATTATTGTCATTTTATTTTGGATCCGACGAGTAATATTTTAAACTGCTTACATTTACTTAATACATAAAAAGGCTGGATTCAAGTGATTTTATGCCAGTTATATGACAAAATGATACACAGGTCATAAAATGTCAATACTACAGAAGGGGGTGGCACTGGTTTGAAATCTAAACCTATTTACATAGAAATACCCATTCTGGCTCCTGTAGAAAAAGTATGGGAAATGTCGCAGGATCCTCAGCTGCATGAGCAATGGGATTTGCGATTCTCTTCTATTACTTATTTACCCAAAGAGTCAGCAGATGATCCGCAATCATTTTTATATGAAAATAAATTTGGAATGATACGTGTTGCAGGCTGGGGTGTTAGCCGGGGTACACATAATCAAAAAGATGGCTCAAAGACCTCTTCTCTTCATTTTGGTACAGATCAAAAAATTTCACCAATCAAAGAAGGCAAAGGCTATTGGAAATACATACCTACAAATGACGGAACGACTTTTCTGACACAATATGATTATGATGTTCGCTGCGGGATTTATGGAAAACTACTTGACTTATTGTTTCGCCCAATTATGGGGTGGGCGACCGCTCTCAGTTTTGATGTTCTGAAACAATGGATAGAAACAGGAGAATCAGCAAAAAGTCAGTACTTACGGTTCTTTACCAGCTCTTTAATTGCTATACTTTTCTGCTTTATCTGGGTTTACCAAGGATTAGTGCCAAAGATTATCGCCCAGCATCCTGATGAAACAGCTATGCTTTCCAGACTGCCATTCATAGATGGGCAGGGTGCTGTAACTGGCGTGGTGATAGTGGGTGTGCTCGAGATTTTCTTTGGGTTATTATGGCTCGTATACCGGAAAAAAAGACATTTATATGCCTTGCAGATTGTGTTATTTCCTCTGTTAACATTCGGTTCCTTCATTGCTATGCCTTCCATATTCTTTCATCCATTTAACCCACTTACTTTTAACGCTGGTCTATGGGTTCTCACTATAATTGGATTTGTCGTAACGAAAGATCTACCTACAGCCGCCAGGTGCAGGCGTAATAGAAAGGTTGATTCTACGTGACCATATACCAACATATTTTGCGGGAGGATTTCCAGAAACTTCATCCGAAGCTTCAAGAGCGTTATACGCTGCAGGTAGGAAAACCTTTTTATGGAGAAGGGACAATGTCAAAAATTGAAAGAGGCGCTGCTTGGTTAGTTCCCCTTCTAAAATTAGGCGTCCGGTGGAAGCTCCTCTTTCCTGAAAGTGGGAATGACATACCATTCACAATAAAAAATACAAGTAGAATTCTTTCAGATGGAGAGGTAGAGGTCTATTGGGAGCGATCTTTTTATTTTGAGAAGGTTACTCGTAATTTCAATGCCTTTATGACCGTGGATGCAAATCAAGAGTTTGTAAAGGACTATCTTGGTGAGCCCAATTTATTTTATTCCGATTTAAAATTCAGCGTAACATCTGAAGGAAACATGTGTATCCGGTCAGGGGTTCAGCGTCTCATTTTAAGAAATATAGAGATCCCCATTCCATCTTTCTTACAAGCAGATGTCGTAGTAGAAGAAAGTTATGATGAGGATAAAGATACGTTCACAATTAACGTAACTATCCAGAATAAAATAGTAGGAAGGGTCATGGCTTATGAAGGAGAATTTAAAGAACAACATATTTAACTCCATCACTTTAGTGGGAATGGTTTTATTTACCTTAAGTTTTCTGGTGGCAGATGAACCTTATCTATTATTACTGACAGCTGCACAAATCATCTTAGTGCCCCTAATACTTCAGCAGATCATCCACACAAATAAATATCTTATTCTTTTTATATGGATTACAATGACTTCTGTTTTTTTGCTGCAAATAGTATCATTCAGTGTAGCACAGACAGCCCTTGCTGGTGTGTACTTAATTTTCACGTTTCTTGTGGCTTTATACGGACTAAAGCGGTTTTTGAATCGTGGATTTACAAATTGGGCTGAAATTTCTATAGACGCCGGCATGTGCTATTTATTTGTTGGAGGGCTTTGGTTCTTCGCATATATTACAGGCATTGATACGGGTTTTAGTACGCTCCTTACATGGCTGACAGCGATTCACTTTCATTACTCTGCTTTTCTGCTGCCTATTTCAATTGGATTTCTGGGTCGTGTACATATGTGGCCTGGGCTTAGATGGATTGTGCCAGTAATTTTAGGTGCTCCGCTGCTTGTAGCTGCTGGAATCACTTTTTGGTCTTTATTAGAGGTTATTGCTGTCTTGTTGTACATGCTTGCGATTTACAGCTTGATACGCTGGGTCTTTCAGACACCTTTCCCTTCCAAACTGCAGGCGTTTATGATACGAACGTCCTACGCCTCTCTTGGGATTACTATTTTGTTTTCTCTTCTTTATGCACTACATCAGTCGTTTGGGTTCTGGTATATCAGCATTGACTTTATGCTGACCTTCCATGGATTTATTAACTTTATTTTTTTCGGGGTGTGCGGAGTTGTTGGGTGGGCTGTATTCCCACCAGCATCACAGCATAATGGATGGATGTTTCCGGTAAGTCAAATTAGAGGTAATTTATATGAAGCGGGTAACAAACATCCTGGTTTGATAGATGATCTAAATGAGTTTGTAAATGTAGAGCATGTACCTGACACAATCGTTCATTTTTATGAACATACAGAAGAATATCGATTATTTGCTTCTGTTGGGTGGGCTGCCTGGTTTAAGCCATTAGCGGTGGTGTACAAACTGTTCAGTAACAAACTGCAGCAGTTAAATCTTCCACTTACAAGCAAAACTACAGAAATGACGGGTGAAATACGAGCGGTGGATTCCCACGCTGACGGCAGGCATAGCCCTAGAGTATGGATCCGTAAAGCAAAGAACTCTACCATATTTGCAGCCATTTACTCAAAGCACAAATCCAAAGGAAAAAACTACATGAATATTGCCCTTCCTCTTCCTTATTCTTCTATGATTGGAGTTCTGCAGCTATACGTAATAAATAATTCTCTCATCCTAACAAGCGAAGGATTGAATGATGAAGATACCGGCGTTTATTTAACTGTAGGTGAATTCTTATTTAAACTACCTTTATCTGAGCACTTTTTAGTAGAGGAAACAGAAGAAGGTGTTCTCAAAGCTGGACATAAGATGAGAATATTTGGTATACCTTTTTTACAAATTAATTATTCCATTCATCATAAAGAATGAATCGTTTAATCCTGTTGGTTCCGTGTGCTTTATAATTATAGATTCTTTTTATTTTGGAATTTTTTTACCAAACTGTCTTCGCATAAATTGAAGAACATTTTAATATAGCGGGAAGTCTCTGCAATTTAATGCAAAGACATTGCTCAATCATTCACAAATTCGTCACGAACATTATGCTCACTCATTCACAAAGGGTGCTATAGTATAACTATAGAAAGGTTGCTCATTAATTCACAAGACGAGGCAAACTGTTACCGGAGGGCGCGCACCGGTTCGAGATTTCCGCGAGCAGCTTTTCCATACCAGACTAAAACGAAATGGGGAGGAATTAAAAATGATCATGGATTTTCTTCGAAACAACCGGGTGGCAGCAGGTATCTGGCTCGTGCTTCGTGTATATCTCGGCTGGGCGTGGCTGACAGCGGGATGGGGAAAGGTCACCGGCGGCTTTGATGCAAGTGGATACTTACAGGGAATTCTCGCCAATGAAGAGGTAATGACAACGTACCCGACGTACTACGCGTTTATTGAAAACTTCGCCGTTCCGAATGCGGAAGCGTTCAGCTTTATGGTTGCGTGGGGCGAGCTGCTCGTCGGACTTGGTCTCATCGTCGGTATTTTCACGACGGCCGCTGCGTTCTTCGGCATCGTCATGAACTTTGCCTTCATGTTCGCCGGCACGATTTCGACCAACCCGTGGATGGTGCTTCTGACCATTTTCATCCTGGCTGCAGGCGCGAACGCCGGCCGCTACGGCGGCGACCGCTGGGTTATCCCGTATCTCCGCACACACATTCTCGGCCGCGACTGGGTGCAGAATCACCTGCCGAAGCGGTACGCGAAAACAGCATAGCAGAAAAAGCAGCCGCCGGGCATATTTCGAGGCCACTGAAAATCTCAAGATTTTAATTGAACGAAAGTAAAGTCCCAGAAAAAAGACGACCAATTTCCGATTTTTGGATCTGGTCGTCTTTTTTGTCGTGGAATTCTTTTAACCATTTTCATGCTTTTTATTCCAGGCTCAATCAGACGAAACGAAAGACGGGGACGCCTGCGGGAAGAGCATGAGGTGAAGACCCCGCAGAACATCCAAAGGATGTTCGAGGAGGCTGAGGCCATGCCCGCGGCAAGCTTCCGTCTGTAGTGCAGTCTGATTTCACTAATTGAAATGGTTAAAGTTTCTTTTCGTATATCAAATTATGTAATAAAAAAGAAACTCTCAATGTAGAGAGTTTCTTTAATAAAGACTTTTTCAGTGGCCTCCATATTTCCGACGGCTGTTTTTTTCAGGTTATTGAGCTTCTTTCCAGGCCTGTTCTTCCGTATCTGTTTTTGCAGGAGACGTTAATTTAAAGCTTAGCAGGAAGGCGGCTGCTGCAAGAACGGCGCTGCCGATAAAGCCCCAGCGGAAGCCGTTCATTTCTGCCATAAGGGTTTCTGTCGCTGCACCGGAAGTCCCTGGCTCATACAGCATTGTACCGAGACTGACGAACGTAATTAGAATCGCTGTTCCGATCGATGCCGAAATCTGCTGCAGTGTGTTGGCCATGGCAGAGCCGTGGGCGTACCACTCTTCCGGAATTTGATTCAGCGCAGCAGTCATGACCGGCATCATTGTCAATGACAGGCCGAACATGCGGATGGCGTAAATCGTTGTTAAATAAGCAAAGGACATGTCGAGAGACAGATTCGTTAAGAGCAGTGTCGTTACAACGACGATAGCAAACCCTGGTATGGCGAGCCTCCGGGCACCGTATTTATCAAAAAGAGCTCCGGCAACAGGGGACATGATTCCGATAACAACGGCTCCCGGAAGCAGCATCAGACCAGACTGCAGCGGTGTAAAGCCGAGAACGTTCTGAACAAACAGCGGCAGCATCGTTTCTGCACCGATTAAAGAAATCATGGCAACAAGCGTAATTCCGATTGCAAGCGTAAAGATCGGAAACTTAAAGATGCGGAACTCGAGAATCGGCCGCTCGAGCTTAAACTGCCTGCGGACGAAGAGTGTGATGACGACTGCACCGAGAAGAACGAACGCACCGACAACCGGACTGGCAAACCCCTCTTTGGAGGCGATACCGAACCCGTAAAGAAAGGAACCGAACCCGATTGTCGACAACGCGATGGAAAGCACATCGATTTTTGGACGTGCCAGATTGGTAACATTACGCATGAGAAACCAGGCAGTAAGGATCACGAGTCCGACCAGCGGAAGAAGTGTAATGAACAGCGACCGCCAGCTGAAGTATTCCAGCAGCACGCCGGAAAGTGTCGGCCCGATGGCCGGTCCAAATGCGATAACGATACCGAGCATTCCCATCGCACGGCCGCGCCGCTCTGCAGGAATGAGTATTAACAGGACGGTCATTAACAGCGGCAGCATAATGCCGGAGCCGGATGCCTGAATCACTCTTGCGGCAAGCAGCATCGGAAAGTTTACAGAAAGAGCGGCTGTCAGTGTACCGAGCCCGAAAAGGCCGATGGCTGTTAAAAATAATTTCCGTGTCGAAAAGCGTTCAATTAAAAATGCAGAAATCGGAATCATAATTCCGTTTACCATCAGAAAGACGGTCGTAAGCCACTGGACTTCCCCCTGTGTAATCCCGAATACTTCCTGAATAGTCGGTAGAGCGGTGGCAAGAAGGGTTTCATTTGTAATGCCCATGAATGCTCCGAGAAGAAGCGCTCCAATCATTCCGTATTTTTGTCTGTTCGTTAAAGGTTCATTCACGATAGTTTCTCCTCTCTTTATTCCACAGGACCGCAAAGGGTTCCCATATATGTTTTTCCACCCCGGTTTTAATCACATGCAGCAGCGCATCGAGCACAATGGAATCCGGAGCTTTCTTTTGGGCTTCCATGTTCAACCGCTCTGCCGTTTCTTCCAGACCGGAACCGTGAAGCTTTTCCCGAAGGAGGGCTGCTTCTTCAGAAAGCGTAGTCTGAACCTGAGCCGGATAGTGAAGCTCGGAAAAATATACGCCGTGATCAACGAACGAACGGCATGCATTGGTGATAAAAGCGGCACAGCCTTCAGCGGTATACGGCTGGTTTTCCCAAATCATCCGGCGGAGCAGCCCATGGTAAAGTGCATCGGTTAAAAACAGTAATTCAGGGAGGCGGGCGTCTGCTTTTCCGAAATCATTGGCAATCGCCTCCTCCCGCCACGCTTGAAGATGTGCATGTTTTTTTTGAAGCTGCTGACCGATTTTATGGTCTTTTCCGGGAGGGTAGAGCACCGTCAAATCAATGAGAAAACGGCGGTACTCTTCTGCCTGCATAAACTCTTTTTCCAGACGATGGGGCAGGAGGTGGTCCTCCGGTTCTCTGCCGGCGAACAATTCTTCATGGTACATATCGACAAGAGCGAGGAGAAGCGATTCTTTTGAAGGGAAGTGCTGATAAAAGCTACCTTTGGATACACCGCAGTCGTTTGTAATATCTGCCACAGAGGTATGCTGCATTCCCTGTGATTGAAAAAGGGATTTGGCGCTGTAAAGGAGCGCTTTTTTTCGTTCATTCAACCGGTCCACCACCCTTGTATGACTTAATGGTCATTTATATTGACTGATTGGTCAAAGAACAGCATAGCAAAGGAAGATGGAGAAATGCAAGCACATAATGAAGAATACTGTATAAAAGCTGTATAAAGAGAGGATAAGACACACTGGCATATGCTGAAAAGAATACACGGGTATAAGGGACGTTTGTCTCTTTGGTTGAACCACGCTATAATTAAATAATGTGTAAAACAAGCAGAAGGAGTGTGTAAACATCATGAAAAAACCTGGATTGACAAGTGCCGCGCTGCTTTCTGCCGCGTTCCTTGCAGCATGTGGAGCGGATGAGGGGAACAACAGCGGAACAGAAAACGATGGAAATACAGAAGAGGCTGCAGACAACAGCAGCGGTGGAGAAGCCGGAGGAGAAATCTCACTCGGTTATAATAACTGGGCGGAGAACATTGCTATAACAAACATGTGGAAACTGCTCCTCGAAGAAGAAGGCTATGACGTTGAAATTACGATGTCGGAAAAATCACCGATTTGGGTCGGCGTCGCAAATGGTGAACTGGATGCCGCCATGGAAGTATGGCTTCCGACAACGGACGAACCATTTTACGAAGAACACGAAGATAATATTGAGCTCGGTGAAGTCTGGTTTGAAGGAACCGGCCTTGGTCTCGCCGTACCGGAGTATGTAGATATCAACAGCATCGAAGAGCTGAATGATAATGTCGATATGTTCGATGGAGAAATCGTCGGCATCGATGCCGGTGCCAGTCTCACCCGTCTGACGGATGATGCCATTGAGGCATATGGTCTGGAATATGAGCATCTGGTCAGTTCCGAGCCTGCGATGATTTCAGAACTTGATACAGCGATTGCGGATGAAGAGCCGGTCGTAGTGACCATGTGGAATCCGCACTGGGTATTTTCTGATTATGATATTAAGTACCTGGATGATCCGGATAATGTTTACGGTGATGCGGAGGATATCTATTACATGACCCGTACCGGTTTCGCAGAAGACCACCCGGAAGTGGTTGAATGGTGGAACAACTGGGAAATGGATGATGAGACACTCGGTGAGCTGATGTCCTATATTAACGAAGCGGAAGATGAAGAAGAAGGTGCTTCGCAGTGGATTGAAGAAAACCGGGATATGGTGGATGAGTGGATACAGTAAACGAAACACGGAGGCTTTCCTTAACAGGGGGGGCCTCTTTTTTTACTCAAAAAATGCATTTAATCCGAAGCTGTCTTCATGCGGGTTTGCCGGGAATGGCGTCGTTTTTCCTTCATAATAAAGTTCTATGGCAGCCAATGTTCGTTCAGTTGCCCTGCTTCTGCCAGTCTGTGATTTGAGAAGCAGATGTGGGGGAATAATACAGGTGAAAATAGAAGCAGGAGGAGGGAGCGGCTTTGACCAGCTGGGAAACGATCTTTGCTGCAGGTGCAGGAAGAGAAACACTTGAAATTAAACGAAAAGTCGAAGATGAGGGAACGTGGTACAGGCGCATCATCCGCGGACTGGAAGAAGGAAGCGGGCAGTGGTCTTCCCCGGAAAAGAACATTCTGCCGGGAACACTTTTGGAGGACACATCCTGGCTTGCGATGCATCCGATTGAACTCGATTCTGAACTCTATCCGGACTTACAGAAACGCCTTCTTGAGGTCGATCCCGAACGGACACGGCTCTGGTCCAGCTGGGCGCAAGCAGTGTTCGGCGAGGAGGTCGATACAGCGATGGCGGCTGCTTTTATTCTGCATGCCGGCACTGTCTGTGTATTAACCGGAGCAGGAATCAGCACCGAATCCAACCTGCCGGATTTCCGGTCTTCCTCGGGATGGTGGAGGAAAATCGATCCGAAGACGGTGGCGAGTGTGGAAGCCCTGACCAATGAATATGAACTGTTTCATTCTTTTTATTCGGCAAGGATTACCGCGCTGAAGCAGGCGGAACCGAATAACGGTCATGACATTCTGGCTGCCTGGGAGGCGGGAGAACTGGTGCAGCTGACAGCGACACAGAATGTAGACGGACTGCATCAACGTGCAGGATCACAAAAAACGGCGGAACTTCATGGCAGTCTGGCATCGTTCTCCTGCTCTGTATGCCACGAATCAGCGGGAAAAGACGCCTTTCTCGAAGGTGTGGGCTGCAGGGTCTGCGGCGGGAATCTGCGGCCGGATGTCGTTCTGTTCGGCGAACCTCTGCCGCAGGAAGCCTGGGAGAAAACGTTCGAGGCGGTACGGAATGCAGATGTTCTTATCGTTATCGGTACAAGTCTGGAGGTGGCACCGGCGAATCAGATACCCCGGCAGACACGAGGACGGAAAATTTATATCAATAAAGACCGGGCAGGAACATGGGAGGATTTTGACTTGATTCTCACGGGTTCTGCCGGATCTGTACTGAAGCAGATCGATTTCTGGATACAAGCTGTCAAACAGAAGTAATATAGGCAATTGTCACTAATTGTTCAATCATTCACATAAACAATGGCTCTTTTTTATAAATACTTGTCGTATAATAGAAATATAGACATTGTGAAATAATGAGCAAATTAGTAGGGGGATTTATTATGACGGCCTTAACAGCTTTCAGTGCAGTACTTCTGCCTTTTTTATTCCTGGTTGTACTCCGCATGCCGGCGAAAATAGGAATGAGCTGGACGTTTATTTTATTTGCCGCAGGAGCCCTTGTCATCTGGCAGATGCCGCTTATTGATGCAGGAGCCGCAGTGACACAGGGAATGGTGCAGGCACTTGCTATACTTTACATTTTATTCGGAGCCGTTCTGCTTCTTCGTACGCTGGAGAAAACAGGAGCGGTTGCCCGTATTAACGAGGGCTTCCGGAAGTTGTCTCCGGATATGCGCGTGCAGACAGTCATCGTTGCCTTTTTATTCGGGAGTCTGCTGGAAGGAGCTGCAGGCTTTGGCACGCCGGCTGCTGTTACCGGACCACTGCTTTTAGCACTCGGCTTTCCTCCGGCTGCAGCGGTTGTTCTTGCACTGGCAGCGGACAGTACGGCCGTATCGTTCGGGGCTGTCGGCACACCCGTTATTTTCGGTCTCGGCGGTGTAGAAGGAGCAGGACCTGGGTTGTTTCAGGAAGCGGCTGTCTGGATTACCGGGATGGATCTGATTACCGGTACGCTGCTTCCGCTTGGATTAATTATGCTGCTTACCATCTTGTTCGGCGGAAAAGAAAACCGGGCATCGTGGATCCCAATGATTCCATGGGCGCTGATGATCGGAGCGGTATATTCTGTTTCGGCTTTCCTGTCAGCTCTGTTTCTCGGTCCGGAATTCGTTGCTATAGTGGCTTCTCTCATCGCTCTCGCTGTCTCCGCGTGGACAGCCTCGATTGGCTTCCTGCTTCCGGAGGAAACGTGGGCGCCTCTCCGTGAGGAAATAAAGGAGATCGATGTTCCACGTAAAATGAAGCTTCCGACAGCCTGGTCCCCTTACATTATCGTCGTGCTCCTTCTCATTTTGACGAGAGCGTTCCCTGCTGTTCAGTCTGCGCTTCAGTCTGTCCGCCTTGAATGGACGGAGATTTATGGCACGCCGGTTTCCGCCGCCTGGGAGGTGCTTTATTCTCCGGGAACGGTTCTCATTCTAGCGGCTTTGGCTGCATCTCTGCTGCAGACCTCTTCGGGAACAAGTGTGGTGCGTGCTGCAGGAATCTCTGCAAAAACAGCAGGTGCTGCGGCGCTTGCACTCATTCCTACACTTGGATTTGTTTATTTATTTATCCATTCCGGACTGAATACGGCAGGGCTTCCATCCATGCCGCAGTACCTGGCGTCGGTCCTTACCTCTATTATCGGCGGAGGCTGGCACGCAGCTGCCCCATTTTTAGGAATGCTCGGCTCTTTCATTACAGGCAGTGCGATGGTCTCGGGACTGACGTTTGCGCCGGTGCAGCAGTCGGTGGCTCAGGCCAATGAGCTGTATGAACCGCTCGTCCTCGCGCAGCAGACGGCGGGGGCCGCTGCCGGAAATATGATCTGTGTGCACAATGTGGTGGCAGCCGCTGCAGTAACAGGAATGATTGGAAGAGAAGGAGAAATCATCCGAAAAACCGTTATCCCTGCGCTTATTTATGGCGTCCTTCTCGCGGTCATTGGTGTAACCCTCTCCCTGGTGTTTCCGATCTTCTAAACATTCGTAACCCTTTCTGCTTTTCTGCCACCTGTGCTACAGTAAGGTGGAAGGGAGTGGAAACGATGGTTCAGGAAATAAAGCATATCGGTAAACGAATTGTCTATTTAACACCAGTGGAGGAAACTGACCGTCCGATTCTTGCGGCTGTGCAGGGAAAGAGCCGGACACTGCTCATTGATGCAGGAAATTCGGAGGATCACGTACGGCTGTTTCTCGACCACTTAACGAGACTCGGCATTCCTGCGCCGACGCTTGCAGCCATCACACACCACCACTGGGATCATATATTCGGTATGGCGGCACTGACACGGACACCGACGATTGCCACTGCGCAGACAGCCCGGGAAATCGAGAGAATGAAGCAGTACATGTGGGACGATGCTTCCCTCGACAAACGTGTTGAGGAGGGGACGGAAATCTCATTCTGTGCGGATGCCATTAAAAAAGAGTTTCCGCATGAGCGGAGCATCCGGGTGGTGACACCGACCATCACATTTGAACAGCAGAGTGAGATTGATCTCGGAGATGTCCACGTGACGCTTCAGCATGTAGGAGGCGATCATTCCCCGGATGGATTAACCGCCTACGTCCATGAGGAAAAAACGTTGTTTTTAGGCGATGCGCTCGCTCCGGATATGTACGCCCCGTCCTGGCGCTTTACACCGGAAAAGACGATTTCAATGCTGGACAAAATGGAAGCTTTTGATGCAGAAACGTACGTCATTTCCCACTGGAAACCTGTGACGAAAGAAGTGTTTCAGGAAGAAGCGGATCTGCTGCGGTTTACGGCGGAGCAGATGATCGAGCACCACGGAGACGAAGCAGAAGTGCGCCGCCGGATGGAAAACGAATTCGGGACGCCGCTCAGTGAGGAAGAAGAGCTGGCATTGGAATATTTCCATAACGGAAGAAAATAAAGCCTCTTGCTGGATGAACATTTTTGCGGTAGAGTTACCATATATTGATTGAAAATACTTTGACGAACAAAATATAGTACCACGGTGATCAGGGTGCCGCACGGCGGCTGAAAAGGGAATCCGGTGAAAAACCGGAGCTGTCCCCGCAACTGTAACTGCTGACGACAAAATCAAGCCACTGTCCTGTTTAGGATGGGAAGGGATTTTGAAGGAAGACGCAGAAGCCAGGAGACCTGCCCTGCACCGTTGAGTTTCTGGTCTCCGGGGTGAGAGATACAGAGAACGATGCTGAAAAGCAGAGTTTCTCTGCTCTCCTGCGCCGTTTTCTGCTGTCCTTCCGGAGTACCGGGAGGGCTTTTTTGTTCAGAAAGGAACGGTGCATAATGGAGAATCAGACGATGACGACATGGCTCGACCGGGCAGAGGAAGCAGGAGGTATTTCACTTGAGCTGCTTCGGGAGAAAACGGCGCAGATGACGGAAGAAAAGGCCCGCGACTATGTGTTTCAGCATGCGCTGAATCATACGGCGATGGATGCACCAGGCTATACGTTTACAGCCGCTTCGATTTATCTGGAACGTCTGTATGAAGAAGCGGAAGTAAACAGAGGGAGTGCAGGATACACGAATCTTTACGGGCTCGTGCAGCAGCTGGTGGAGGAGGGGATTTACGACCCTGCTCTTTTGAGCGTCTACTCTCCGGAGGAATGGCAGGAGGCAGAAAAAATGATCCGCCCGGAACGGGACCGGTTGTTTACGTTTGTTGGATTGTTTCTGCTCCGGGACCGGTATCTTGCCTGCACACACGACAAAAAAACAATGGAACTTCCGCAGGAGCGCTTTCTTATCATTTCCATGACTCTGATGCAGAAAGAGCCTGTACATAAGCGGATGGCATTCGTGGCTGAAGCCTACCGTGCGCTGTCCAACCTTTATATGACAGTAGCCACACCGACACTGTCCAATGCCGGGAAAAGCTACGGCCAGCTTTCCTCCTGTTTTATTGATACGGTGGAAGACTCCCTGGACGGCATTTATTTAAATAACTGGGATATCGCCCGTCTCAGTAAAGACGGCGGGGGGATCGGCGTGTACCTGGGCCGGGTGCGGGCGCTCGGTTCGGACATCAAAGGCTTTAAAGAAACGTCTTCCGGTGTCATTCCGTGGATCCGTCTTCTCAATGATACCGCCGTCAGTGTCGACCAGCTCGGTCAGCGTCAGGGGGCCGTCGCTGTCTATCTCGATATTTTCCATAAAGATGCGGCACTCGGTTTTTTGGAGCTCAAAACAAACAATGGAGATGAGCGCCGGAAAGCGCACGATGTTTTCCACGGAGTCTGTATTCCGGACTTGTTCATGCGCCGGCTAGAGGAAAAAGATGAGGAAGGAAGAAGTTCGGGCTCGTGGTCTCTGTTCTGTCCGCATCAAGTAAAGCAGATGATGGGGTGGAAAGCGGAAGACGGGACACCGCTCGGCCTGGAAGATTTTTACGATGAGACGGACAGAGCCTGGTTTACGGAGAAATACCAGGAAGCAGAAAACCACCCGCTTCTGCCGAGAAAAACGGTCCGGGCGATGGAACTCATGAAACAAATCATGATTTCCCAGCTGGAAACCGGCACGCCATACATGTTTTACCGGGATGAAGTAAACCGGATGAATCCGAACAAAGAGAACCCTGGAAGAACATCCATTTTCTGCAGCAACCTCTGTACAGAAATCGCCCAGAACATGTCAGCTTCGTCGATTTCTGATGAATATATTACGGAAGATGGGGACATGGTCATCGTACGCCGTCCGGGAGACTTTGTCGTCTGCAATTTATCGTCGCTGAATCTTGGAAGGGTTGTCGAATCCGGTGAAATCGAACGGACAACCGCCATTCAGATGAGAATGCTTGATAATGTGATCGACCTGAATCACCTGCCGGTTGCCCAGGCAGAAATAACGAACAAACGCTTCCGCGCTGTCGGTCTCGGCACGTTCGGATGGCATCACCTTCTCAGCCAGCAGCGGATTCACTGGGAGTCGGAGGAGGCGGTTTCTCTGACAGATAAAGTGTATGAGATGATCGCTTATTCCGCGATCAAGGCATCTGCTGACCTGGCCGGGGAAAAAGGGGCCTATCCTGCTTTTTCAGGATCAGAATGGGAGAGCGGCCAGTATTTCAAACGGAGAAACTATTTAGGAGAAAATTGGGAAGAGCTGGCGGAGAAGGTGGGAACATCCGGCATCCGAAACGGCTGGCTGATGGCAGTTGCACCGAATTCCTCCACGGCGAAAATCGCCGGTTCCACCGACGGAATTGACCCGATTTACGCCCTTGAGTATGCAGAGGAGAAAAAGAACTTTAAGTTTAAAGTGACGCCTCCGGATCTGGACCACCGGAGCTACCCTTACTATCAGAAGGCACGTCATGATCTGGACCAGCATGCGAGCATCCGTCAGAACGCAGCGCGACAGCGCCATGTGGACCAGGGGATCAGTTTTAACCTGTACGTCCGCCATGATATCAAAGCAAAAGATCTGCTGGAGCTGCATCTGGATGCCTGGAGGCACGGGTTAAAAACGACATACTATGTCCGGAGTACGTCCCAGGAAGAAATAGAGGAGTGTGAAAGCTGTCATGCCTGATACTGCACTGAACAAAATGACGTTAATGAATCTGGAAGCGGAAAATAAATCAAAAAGGCTTGTCAACGGCCAGGCAAGCGGCATATTAAACTGGAACGATATTGCCTACCCGCAGATGTACGATATGTATCAGGCACTTCTGTCCAATTTCTGGAAAGCGCAGGAAATCAACATGCAGGATGATATTAAACAGTGGGACAGTCTGAGCAGCGTGGAGCAGGATGTCTTTCTCCGCCTCAATGCTCAGCTTGCCTCCCTCGACAGCCTGCAGACACCGACAATGATGCAGGTCATGAACTATGTGACTGATCCAGGGTGCCAGGCAATTTTTGCGGTTATTGCCCAGCAGGAGGCTGTGCACAACGAATCCTATTCCTACGTGCTCAGCTCACTTGTTTCCGGCGGCGAACAAAAGAAACGGTTTGATGAGGCGCGGAGAGACCCCGTTGTCCGCCGGCGGAATGAAGAAATTCTGGCAGCCTATGAATCGTTTCACCAGAATCCGTCCTTATCGTCCTTATTTACACTCGGCATTCATTCGATCGTACTGGAAGGGATTTATTTTTATGCTGGATTTGCCTATTTCTATCACCTTGCGCGCCAGCAGAAAATGGTGAAGACCAGCACGATGATCAGCTACATCCAGCGGGATGAAATGCAGCATGCCTATTTTGTTTCCTACTTTCTGCGGATGCTGCGGCGTGAAAATCCGGAGCTTCAGTCAGCGGAGGCAGAAAAGGAAGCAGCTGCCGTTCTCCGCCGCGGCGCCGAGCTTGAAAAAGAATGGGCGCGCGATGTGCTGCAGCCGATCGATGGTATCGATATGGAAGAATACGAAAAGTACGTGGAATACCTGGCGAATAAACGGATGCGGCAGCTCGGTATGGATAACATTTTTCCAGAGCAGGAAAACCCAATGCCGTGGATTCACGTCTTCAGTGATGACATGATGAATGAAACAAAATCCGATTTTTTTGAACAGAAATCGAGAGCGTATTCGAAAGTGACAGAGCGGAATGGATTTGATGAGCTTTGATCGTTATTGTATATGTTTCCGCAACGGGAAATACAGAAGCACTCGCAGGCATGATTAAACAAGAGGCAGAAGCTTCAGGAGAAGAAGTGTGTTTAATGCCTGCTCCCCGTCTGGACACCGCGCTGCTGAAAAAAGCATCGGTCCTGTTTGCAGGCACGTATTCCTGGGGACAGGGGGAGATGCCTGATGCCGCCCTGGAAATGGCGGAAGAACTCTCAACGTGCGGGATGTCCCCGCAGGCAGCCGGATGCTTCGGGACCGGCGATACGTTTTATCCTCACTTCTGTGGAGGCGTTGATGAATTAAAAGCTTCACTGCCGCCTTCGTTTCCGGATGGTCCGGTGTTAAAAGTAGAGTTACTGCCGCAGCCATCTGACCGGAAAAAATGCCGGAGGTTTGTCGAACAGGTGCTGAATCAGAAAGAATGCATGGCCTCTGGTGAAAATGGGTAGAAGTAGTAAGCATAAGAAAACTATTCGTTTACCCAGGAGGGATACAGTATGACGGAAAAAACATACCGTGCATTTGTGACAGAGGGAGAAAAGCAGGGACGTGTTGTGGAACGACATATAGAAGAACTGCCGGAAGATGGTGTATTGGTAAAGGTTCATTATTCGAGCGTCAACTACAAAGATGCAATGACATTGGATAAAGATGCCAACATTGCCGAGCACTATCCGATCGTACCGGGAATCGATTCTGCAGGCGTCATTGAAGACGCGGGAGATTCTTCGTTTGAAGCGGGCCAGAACGTTATCGTGACGAGCTATGCACTCGGTACCGGACGTGATGGCGGCTTTGCAGAATACATTCGTGTTCCGGAGGAGTGGATCGTTCCGCTTCCGGAAAAGCTATCCCTCAAAGATGCGATGATTCTTGGAACTGCCGGGTTTACTGCGGCGCTTTCTATCGACCGTCTGGAGCACAGCGGCATCACACCGGAAGATAAGCCGGTCCTTGTTACCGGCGCTTCCGGAGGCGTCGGCAGCATAGCAGTAGATATGCTTTCCGGACGCGGCTACAGCGTAACGGCAAGCACCGGGCGGATGGAAGAAAAAGCATTTCTCGAAAAACTGGGAGCGGACGAGGTAGTGTCGAGAGAAGAAGTTACACCGGAAAAGGTAAAGCCGCTGCAGTCCCAGCGCTGGGCAGCAGCGGTGGATCCGACAGGCGGAACACCACTTGCCTCCATTCTTGCGTCGCTGAAGCATAATGGCGCCTGTGCAGTCAGTGGACTAACCGCCGGGGTGGAAGTGCCGACGACCGTCATCCCCTTTATCCTGCGCGGCGTTACTCTTCTCGGCGTAGATTCTGTTTACTGCCCGATGGAGCAGCGGAAACATGTCTGGGAGCGGGCTGCCGATGACTTAAAACCGTCCCATATGGAAGACATTGCCCAGGAAATCACACTGGACGGACTGCAGGAGACGCTGGAGGCGATCCGTGAAAGCAGAGTCCGGGGCCGTGTTATCGTGCGTCTGTAACAAAATAATCAAACAGCAGAAAGGGCCCGGGAACTTTTCCCGGACCCTTTTTTCTGTTGAAGCCTGAGCGACTGCTACATGCTGCTCTGCTGCTGGGACGTGTAGAGCGCTTCGATTACTTTCATGTTGTTGTGCGTGCTTTCCGGAGTGTAGGACGGAGCGGTGCCGTCGAGAAGACACTGCGAAAAATGTTCAATCTGCAGCGTAAACTGGTCCGCTGCAAACGTCTCATGCTTTGTGACGGCTCCGTCTTCTCCTTTTACGAACACTTCACCGAGGCCGTCGTTTGGATTCTGGTCCGGCCGGAAGGCAAATGGTACTTCTATTCGTCCTTTGGTACCGACCACTTCATACCGGTTTAACGGGGATTCCTGAAAGCTGCAGTCCAGTACGGCATCTGCTTCGTCAAACGTTAATAAAGCAGTCGACGAAATGTCCACGCCATCTTTGTAGCGTCCGTCACTGAATACATGCGTCGGCTCCGCGTCCAAAAGAAAACGGGATACGTGCACACAGTAACAGCCGACATCATACAGGCTGCCGCCCCCGAGTTCCGGATCGAGGCGGATGTTGCTGCTGTCGAGATCCAGGTTAAAGGAGAAAGAGGCGCGGATGCGGCGGACATCCCCGATGACGTTCTGGCTGATCTGTTCTTTCACAAAAGCATGCTGCGGATGAAATTGATACATAAATGCTTCCATCCAGGTCATACCTGTTTCTTTACCGGCTTCACGGATTTCCTGAATATCCTCGGATGTCACCGCTGCCGGCTTCTCCAGAAGGACGTGCTTTCCGTGATGCATCGCTTTAATCGCCCATTCTTTATGGAGGGCATTTGGAAGCGGAATATAAACAGCATCAATCGTTTCATCCTGCAGAAGTGCTTCGTAGGAATCGTAGGAAGTCTCCGCCTTCCAGGAAGCGGCAGTTTCCGCTGCTTTTCCGCTGGCACTCGCTACCGCATGCAGTTCTGAATTGGAAGCAGAATGGATGGCTGGAACCATGGAGTTTTCAGCGATTTTAGCACTGCTGAGGATGCCCCATTTTATCGTTTTCGTCATGGTGGTGCCTCCTTTATTAATTTGGTCATCATTCCTCTTTTCCATAAACGCCGGGATTTTTCCTGCCTCCCTTCAAGAAATATGATACGATGACGAAAGATGTCAAGATATTGCAGGAGGAATGAACATGAAACGAATGATTGATACAACAAGGGAAGCAGGGTCGCTTTCCACTGTCGAGAGCGCTGTTTTTCTACTGGAGGCAATGCTCGAAGCGGAAAGTGGAGAAAGCGGGGAAGAGCAGAGTGTCCTTCAAAAAATGCTCGAGGAAAAAGCGCTGGACCAGGAGGACCGCATCTTACTGAATGAAATGATGGACCGTCTGAAAGAGCGGCTGGCCGGAGAAACCGTAGTGGAGGAGCAGGAAACAGACTCATGAGAATAGCTGCCTTATCTGCCATAACGGCCCTGATTCTGCTCGTATCGGTTCATATCGGAAAGCGGCGGCTGCCGAAAAAAACGATTCACCTGCTCGCTGCAGGAGCATTTACCATTTTAACGATGCTCGTGACTGCAGCTTCCTTCTACCGCGGAGCTGATCCGGAAGAGATTGCAGCCGGCGGCATCTGTACACTGCTCGGTTTCTTTATTTTAATGAAAGTGATCCGTTCGGAGGAAGGCTGATTGCCTTTCTGCGAAAAAAGGCGGCTCCCTAATACGGGAAGCCGTCTTTTTGAGTTAGGAATTGTTTTTTTCAGACCGGGTTTTAGGCTGAGCCGGAAGAGTCCGGACTGTTTTCACGGACCTGGGAGGAAGAGCCGGATGGCCGTCTGTTTTTCAGCTGATTGACGTAATTGTAAACTTTTCCGACTTCTTCTTCTGTTAGATGATCGAGCATGAGGCGTATTTCTTCTTTGTTGTAGTACATCGCAGGCTCCTTAATCAGAGAAGGTCTGGAACGGAGCAGGAAGGCTTTCCAAATCCGTTCCAGACCTTCGGCTGAGTTACTTATACAGCATTTTTACGGAGAATCCATCGTACATTTCCTTTAATTTATCGTAGAAACTGCAGGCAAAATCTTTATTCTCCATAAATACTTCCTCCATATCCGTACCGTTTACCGGATCTGGAATCTGCTGCGTCTCGCCGTTATCGTCCAGAACAATCAGGGAATACTTCTTTTCCATTCGATCACGCTCCTCTCTGTAAAATATAAGTAAAATAAAAAAAGAAGATGTACTACTAATTACCGGAATACCTAGAAAATAAACGTCTTTTGTCCTATTCGCCGGGCTGACGGTTTTTTCGATCGGCAGGAAAACGGATACCTGCACTTTCACGTGCTTTCGTCATCATTTCCATAACGAGCTTTGTTTGACGGATACCGGTGTCCGTCTCTTCGCCGTTCACAAGACGACGGAAGAAATCGAGCTCATATACCATCGTATTTTCTGCCTGATCTACCGTATGAATCTTTTTCTCCTCATTTGTCCACTGCTCCACGACCCGGCATCCGTTCGCTCCTCCGGGAATACGAATCGACCCGTTTTCGCCCTGGATCTGTACAAAACTTTCTGCGGCCGTATCTTTACTGCCGACGGCTGAAGCAGAAAATCCTTTATAGGAAAAAAGCGCCGTGCCGGAGGTGTCGATTCCGTTTTCATACATCGCTGCACGGTACTGCACGTCATCCGGCCGGCCGAAAAGCCCGGCTAGAAAATGCAGGTTGTAGACGTTTATATCCATAAGCGCCCCTCCGGAAAATGCGGGCTGAAAAACGTTCGGCTCTTCTCCGTTCAGCAGCTTACCGTAGCGGCTCGAATACTGGCTGTAGTTGCACTGGACGACACGGACAGGAGCAATCTCTTCAATAAGAGAATGAAGCTGCTGGTAGTTTGGGAGGTAAGTCGTCGTGATCGCCTCCATTAAAATGAGACCGGTATCTTCTGCTTTCTGCTGCATGACTTCGGCCTCATTCAGGTTGGAGGCGAAAGGCTTTTCACAGAGTACGTGCTTCCCGGCTTCCAGGCACGCGAGCGTATGCTCGTAGTGCAGGCTGTTTGGAGAGGCAATGTAGACCGCGTCCACCAGCTCGTCCCGGAGCATGTCCTCCAGGGAATCGTATGCTTGATCAAGCTGAAAAGATCGTGCTTTTTCCATCGAACGGGAATAGACAGCGCAGGGGTGAACGCCTTCTACCTGGTGCATGGCATCGATCATTTTTTCTACAATGCTGCCGGTGCCGACAGCGGCGATATGTATCATAAAGGGGCCTGCCTTTCTGTAAGGGGGATTACTTCCAGTATACGTGAAGCGGGGAATGAAAAAAATATGTTTTCTTTAGGAGTAAAGTAGGGTAATAATAGAGGGTAGGTTACGAATTCAGGAGGTATGCGTGAATGCTGGGACTTAAGAATGATAAATTGAGATCGATGACAGATGAAGAAATTTTACAGGCCATTGCCGTGTCTGCGCCTGTTTTTCAGGCGGTTTCGAAAGATGATTTTATGATGGATATTGTAACGAAGGACACGTGGTATGCTCATTTTCCCGGGGAGACGATTGATGTGGAAGTAGCGGTGGGGGCACCGATTCCGGATGATGATCACGTGATGCAGAGCGCGCTGAGGGGCGTCCCGCAGTCGGGAAGACCGCCGTATGAGGCGTATAACGCTCATTTTCTAGGCCGGACCGAGCCGATCCGGAACGGCAGGGGAGAAGTAATCGGTGCGATCGGTATCGGCTACAACATTGATCAGCTGATTCATATTGAGGAAAACCTGGATCAGACCGAGTCTGCTCTGGCATCGGTGAATCAATACATAGAAGACATCCGCCGGGCGTCTGCTGCGCTGGAGGAATCAAGCAGCAGTCTGGAAGCACAGACAGAGGAAGTCAACAAGAGCGTGAAAAACATTGACGGTGTGCTCGCGCTGATCGACAAAGTGTCCTCACAGACGAATATTCTGGGGCTGAATGCTTCGATCGAAGCAGCAAGAGCCGGAGAGCACGGCCGCGGATTCAGCGTTGTTGCTGATGAAGTGAGAAAGCTCGCTGGAGAAACGATCAAAGCAGCTGAGCAGATACGAAGCGATATACAGACCATTCAGAGCGCAATGAAGCAGCTTCTGGATTCGTTCAGCAAAGTCGATCATTCCGTGGAAAACAATGCGGAACTCGTAGAGAAATTTGCGGTTGTGAATACGAAGCTGAAAGAAATGAATGAGAACATGAGCACCTCCGTCCGCCGTATGCTGGACGTTTCATAACAGCGGATCGACCGCCGTATTAAGTAAATCCCCGGGGGTATGAAACCCTCCGGGGATTTTTGGCGGATCAGATCCAGCCGCCGAATGTGCCGTAGATTAACGTGGCGGTAATGGTAATTACGAGACCGACAGCTGCTTCATACGGAAACAGCCGGAGCCGTTCTTTCAAGTCCATATGAACGGAGGCAGCCGTGGCGTGAAAGAAGCTGCCTACAGGAGAATGATCAATCATGACAGAGCCTGCATGAATCATGGCGGCTGCAGAAACGGCAGATATTCCCAGTTCCAGAAGCGTGGAGCCGAACACTTCGGACGAGATAACGGTCGCGGCTGTCGTAGAGCCTGTCGCGCCACCCATCACCATGCCGGTGAATGGAGCGAGAAAATAGCCAGGCAGACCGATAGCGCTGATAAAACCGGTCATCGCTGCTTCTGAATCAGAGTTTGTTATGATGCCGGCAATAGCCCCGGTCACGAGAAGAAGCAATGCTACCGGCATGACCTTATCAAGCCCGCTGCGCATAAAAAAGCGGATCGAATCCCACTGGCCGAGAACGAGTGTCCCCACAAATGCTCCGAGAGGAAGAGCGATCAGCGGATCGATTTCGATTCCGGCTGCCGGGCCGAGGATAAGCAGCGAGATTGCTGTTACCGGAGCAGCCGCAGCTTTCCAGACCGGCGGGAGATGAAACGGCTCTTCGGTTACTTCGTCCTGCACAAAACTGCCTTTGTGTTTCAGCTTTTCGGCAATCCAGCACGTAACCAGAATACCCGTCACAGCGGATGGAATGCCGACAGCCATGACGGTCGTGAGCGGCAGATCAAACGCATCAGCGAGGGCGATCGTATTCGGATTTGGAGAAATCAGGTTACCTGCTTTGCCGCCGCCGACCATTGCAAGAAGAATGGCCGGTTTCGACAGACCGGCATTTTTGGCAATAACGACGGCAATTGTCGAGACCGTAATAATGGCGACGACGATAAATACGCCGACAGCGGTTAATATCATGGCTGCTACAGCAAGTGCAGCAAGCGCCCGCTTTTCGCCGAACACCCGGACGACGAAACGGGCGATGGACGATGCAGCACCGGACTCAATCATAACACCGGCAAGCGCGCCGGAAGCGATGACCCTGAGCACCGCAGGAACCATGCCTTCTGCGCCTTCCATCATAAATGAGATGGTCGTCATCAGGTCTGCGCCGCCGATCAATCCACCGGCTACGGCACCGATCAACAGGGAGTAAACGGGAGAAAATCGGATTAATATTAAAATAACAGCAAGAAGAAAGCCTATCCCCGCTCCGGCTGCTGTAATCGTCATGGTTTCACTTCCTTTTTCAGAACGTTTGCGTGCTTTCTGCACAGATAGTTTATCCTATCACGAGCCGGAGCGGCTGACTATACGCTTTACAAAATCTTTAGTATTCAGAATTGGCGCAACAAATGCTTACTTTTTGTAAGTTAGTGGTATAGTGTGTTATAACCAATTAGAGGAGGGATTTACATGAAACAGCGAAAAATTCAGGATCACTGGCAGACAACATACGAAATGCAGCAGCTTCCGGGAGTGCAGAAAGGGATGATTCTCCCGCCGGAAAAAATGCAGGTTCACGACCCATTTTTACTGATGGCAGAAGACTGGTTTAAGCGGGGAGCGTTTTCCGATCATCCACACCGGGGATTCCAGACGATAACGTATGTTATTGACGGCCGGCTCGAGCACACTGATAACAGTGGCGGGCATTCGGTACTGGATGCAGGTGATATGCAGTACATGAATGCAGGGAAAGGTGCCCGTCATGCGGAGGAAGCAGTGGATGATGACTTGATTCATACTCTCCAGCTCTGGCTGAATCTGCCGAAAGAAGACAAAATGACGGAATCCTATTACCAGAATGTGCGTGTGGAAGACGCGCCGGTAAAAGAAATAGAAGGCGGAACACTCCGCGTGTACAGTGGTGAAATCGACGGTATTAAAGGGTCCGCTGAAAGCGTGTATCCATTCCGTATGGCAGAAGTGCAGCTGGAAGAAGGGGCAGAATACGACATCCCGTTCCCGGGAGAAGAAACCGTCTTTTCTTTTGTTCTCGCAGGGGAAGTGCTCCTCGGAGAAGAAGAGGTGAAACAGTCCCGCGCCGGAACAGCAGTGTATGAAAAAGAACCAGGGGCATCGGCGGTCCGGATCAAAGCAGCATCCCGAGCGCGGATTCTGTTCTATTCCGGAAAACCGATCCAGGAGCCGATCGCTGCCGGAGGACCATTTGTGATGAATACAGAGGACGAAGTCCGTCAGGCCATGAAAGATTACCATGCAGGACGTTTCGGTCCTTCGTCTCAATAGCAGGAAGAGGACGCTCAGGTAAGGAATTCATAGTGTATGAGGAAAAAACAAAGTATGACTTAAATCAAATAAAGGGAAGCATGTGTAATTGAAAGTATGTTTTCCTGCATTACGGGCGCTTCTTTTTTTAGGAGCGTCTTTTTTGCCGGTCGTCTCGGTTCGAAATGAAAAAAGGGCAGGACGGATCAATGGATTGCCGCTCCCGGCTTTGTGGTATAGAACGTATAGATAAGAAGACTGCTTTACTCATCCTGTATATACAAGTTATAATGGTTTCAAATCAACGCTCAGGAGGCGATAGCATGCAGGAATGGTGGAGAAAATCTGTTGTATATCAAATTTATCCGAAAAGCTTCAATGATACGATGGGAAATGGCACCGGCGATCTGCCCGGCATCATTGAAAAACTGGACTATTTAAAAAAACTGGGGGTGGATGTGCTGTGGCTCACCCCTCCATACCGCTCCCCCCAGAATGACAACGGCTATGATATCAGCGACTACTACGGGATTCACGAAGAGTACGGCACGATGGAAGATTTCGAAAGGCTTCTGAAGGAAGCCCACAGCCGGGATATAAAAATCATCATGGATATTGTCGTCAACCATACATCGACAGAACATGACTGGTTTCAGAAGTCTTCTTCATCCAAAGATAATGAGTACCGGAATTACTATATTTGGAAAGACCCTGTAGACGGGGGACCGCCGACAAACTGGCAGTCGAAATTCGGCGGAAATGCGTGGAAGTTCGATGAGAAAACGAACCAGTATTACCTTCATTTATTCGATGTAACACAGGCGGATCTTAACTGGGAAAATGAGAATGTGCGCCGGGATGTCTATGATATGATGCACTTCTGGTTTAAAAAGGGTGTGGACGGCTTCCGTCTCGATGTCATTAATCTCATTTCCAAAGATCAATCTTTTCCGGATGATGACGGGAAAACGGCTCCTGGCGACGGAAGGAAGTTTTATACCGATGGTCCGCGTGTTCATGAATTTATGCATGAAATGAATCAGGAAGTATTTTCCTACTACGATGCGATGACCGTCGGTGAGATGAGCTCGACTAATATTCAGGACTGCATTAAGTACACGCGTCCCGACCGGAATGAACTAAGTATGACGTTCAACTTTCATCACTTAAAAGTAGATTATCCAGGCGGGGAAAAATGGACCGCCGCTCCATTCGACTTTCTTCAGCTGAAGCAGATTTTGTCCACTTGGCAGAAAGAGATGCATGAAGGAGGTGGATGGAATGCCCTTTTCTGGTGCAACCATGATCAGCCCCGGATCGTCAGCCGGTACGGAAATGACGGCGCATACCACCGTGAATCTGCAAAAATGCTCGCCACAGCGATGCACATGATGCAGGGAACGCCGTATATTTATCAGGGAGAAGAATTTGGTATGACGAACCCGGGATTTGCTTCCATTGAGGATTACCGGGATGTAGAAACGCTGAATTATTATAAGGCGCAGAAAGAAAAAGGCATACCGGAAGAAGATTTTATGCCGGCAGTACGTGCAAAGTCCCGTGACAATTCCCGGACGCCGGTACAGTGGAACGCAGAGAAGCACGCCGGATTTACAAGCGGCACCCCTTGGATTCCTGTTCCGGATAATTACAGAGAGATTAATGCAGAAGCGGCTCTTCAGGATCCGGATTCCATCTTCTATCACTACCAGAAGCTGATTGAGCTGCGCCGCACGGTCGATGTTATTACAACCGGCGACTACCAGCTTCTATTGGAAGACGATCCGCGCCTGTTTGCCTATATGAGGGAGAGTGCAGACGCGCTGCTTCTCTGCGTAAATCATTTTTACGAAGGGGAAACGTCTTTTACACTTCCGGAGAAACTGAAAGGGCTCGATGGAGAAAAACTCCTGGCCAACTATAAAGATACAAAACTGCAGGCATCAACGACTGTGCGGCCGTATGAATCTTTTGTGTACCACTTTCCAAAGGTATGATACACTAAATCCGGTGATTGCTCATGCAGAATAAATATTTACTGATTTACCGGCAGCTGGCTGAAAAGATTCAGTCCGGCGGATTTACGGCCGGCGAAAAACTGCCCTCTGAACATGAGCTGGCAGAAACGTATACAACGTCCAGAGAAACAATCCGGAAAGCATTAAATCAACTTGCTCAGAATGGCTTCATCCAGAAGGTCCAGGGAAAAGGATCGATCGTTCTGGAAGCAGGGAAGTATGACTTTCCTGTATCCGGTCTCGTCAGTTTCCGGGAGCTTGCCGGAGCCCTCGGCAGAGAGCAGGAAACGCACGTGGAGAAGCTTGAGAAAAAGCCGGCGGATGCATTTTTACAGGGACAGCTGCAGGCCCCTGAAGGTGCAGAAATCTGGGAAGTGCACCGGATCCGTGAGATTGACGGGGAGCGCATTATCTTCGACAAAGATTTTTTCAAAGCGATGTTCGTTGATCAGTTAACCGAAGAAATCTGCCGCACATCCATTTATGATTATATTGAACAGGATCTCGGGATGATGATCAGCTTTGCGAAAAAGGAGATTACTGTAGAAGAGCCGACGGAGGAAGATAGAGCCTATCTTGATCTGGAAGGCTACCCGATGATTGTCGTCGTGAAAAACTATGTCTATTTCGATGATGCCAGTCTATTTCAATATACGGAATCCAGGCACCGGCCGGACAAATTCAAATTCGTTGATTTTGCCAGACGCACACAGTATTAACAAAAGCAGAAGGATCTCCGCGGAGATCCTTCTGCTTTTTGTATAGGTGCTGATCAGGACGTTTTCTTTTTCATCGTCTGTACAATTGCCTGCTTCAGCGATGGTTCATCAACCGTCTGCTGCAGCCATTCTTTCATGCTGCCAAACGATGACTGCTTGATACGCCGGGAAAATTCCACCAGCGTGTTCCGCAGTACGCCGTTTCCAAACTCGCGTTCCAGCTGATCGGCACGCGTCAGAATTTCACTGCATACGGCTGTATCTTCAAGTGGGGCGGTTTCTGCAGCGAAGCCGAGAAATTCAGCAGCGGTCCGGCCCTCATTTGCGTAGAAATAGTCCTGCATGGCAAGCTCGAGAAGCTCCGGATGTTTGACGATATCCAGTGCCAAAGGTGGAATGAGCTGGTCCAGCCGGTGCGCTTTCAAAAATGAATACGCCTTTTTTGAGTTCGCAGTCTCGAGCGCATCGAACAGTGCTTCCATGATAAGAGAATCGTCTGCGCCGTCCATTTCGCGCTGCAGTGCGATCAGTCTGGAAGGCCACTGATTTTTAATATCTTCAAGGTGCTCATCCCGCAGAAGCTTTTGAATGCGGGGGTTTTTCATTTTTGCTTCGGATTCGGATTTTAATGCATCCTTTAAATCATCCTGTGTGACGCGGTGCTGCTGCTTTCTCGCCTGAATCTGCTTATACCGCTCCAGGGCCTCCCCGGATGCTTTCGTCGTTTTGTTGGAAAGGAAAAAGGAGTCGAGAAATTGGCCGTCGTAGTCCATTGTGGCAAAAATGACGGGAACTTCATGATCAAACAGCAGAACATCCACCGTTTTTTTCTGGGACTGATCCTCATATTTGATCACATAGTAGCGCTGTTTTTCCTGATCGGAGAACACTTTTTTACCTAAAAAGCTTGGTGCTGGTGTTTTCATGTAACAGGACTCCTTTCCATAAGTAAGATGTTAGTCGCTGCGGATAATCAGGTAAACAATCAAGCCGAGAATCGGAAAGAAGAGCGTTCCGATCAACACGACCAGTGCATATTCACGCGACCGGCCGAGCCGGAGGGAGTCGCGGTACGCCCAGATGCTCGTAAATATATTCAATAAAAAGATACCGAGTATAAAGAAAAGGAAGACTAGCATACTGCCTCCTGCCATCATCATCTGAAGTATCACTGCGTCTCACCTCCTGCCTTCTCTTTCCATCTTACCGGTTTCCACGCGCAATGTGTAGGCATACAGCGAAATCGTTTTGATTGAAACAGGATTTTTCCAGTCAGGAAGGAAATCTGCTGTTATTTTCATATGTTTATGGTACGATACTTGTACGGATAAGTTTAGAGGAGGGCTGGCTTTGAATACGAAATACAATACAGTGAAAGAGCAGATACGGTCGAATATTCTAGCTGGAATGCATCAGCCGCACGAAAAAATAGGTTCGGAAAATGAATTGATGAAAGAGCATCAGGTCAGCCGTCATACCGTGCGAAAAGCTATTGATGATCTTGTTAACGAAGGCTGGCTGTATAAAAAACAGGGTGCCGGCACATTTTGCGCCGAGAGACTGGTGCGGGAGACAGCTCCAGGCGGGAGAAAAAAGAATATTGCTGTTATCACGACGTATTTTTCTGATTACATTTTCCCGACGATCATCCGTGGGATTGAGAAATATTTAAGTGAGAACGGATTCCATATGACCGTATTCAGTACAAACAATGATATTGACCAGGAACGGCGCTGCCTGGAAGCAGTTCTGTCTCAGCAGTTTGATGGTATTATCGTAGAGCCGACGAAAAGCGCCCTGCCGAACCCGAATATTAATTATTACTTGAATATGGAGCGTCTCGGCATTCCCTACGTCATGATCAATGCCTATTATGAAGAGCTCGAACCGCTTCACCTCATGATGGATGATGTAAAAGGGGCGTACCTGCAGACAAAGCATCTCCTGGAAGCAGGTCACGAGAACATTATGGGCTTCTTTAAAAACGATGATATTCAGGGAACGAAGCGGATGAAAGGATTTATTAAAGCGCACCGTGAGCACCGTCTTCCGGTGAGTTCAGAAAACATCGTCACGTATACAACGGAGGAAAAAGAAATACTGCCCATGCAGGCCTTAAAAGAAAGGCTCCGCAGCGGAAGTCAGCTTCCGACAGGAATTGTCTGCTATAACGACCAGCTGGCCGTCCGCCTGCTCGATGTAATACGGGAAAGGAAGATACGAGTTCCGCAGATGCTCTCCCTCGTTGGGTATGATGACTCCAACCTTGCAACGGCTTCAGAAGTGAAGCTGACGACAATTCGTCATCCACAGGAACAGCTTGGAGAGGATTCCGCGCGGATTCTGCAGCAGCTGATTGAAGGCCAGCAGATGGAGGTGGAATCGAAGCTGTATGACCCTGAATTGATTATCCGCACATCCACCGCTTCGAAGCGCCCGCAGACAGCAGAGACTACCTGAAACAGACAGGAAAGTTCATTGAAAAAATAAAGAGGTACTGACAAAAAGAGACGTTCCCGACTCAGCCGGAAGCGTCTCTTTTTTGATGATTCACTGTATCTGCGGCTCAGATAAAAATGACTAAAAGCGTTATTCCCCGACAAGGTCGTACAGCGCTTCTTCCAGCTCTGCGTAGTCAAAGTGGAAGCCTGCGTCGAGAAGCTTCTGTGGAATGACCTGCTGGCCTTCCAGAATGAGAACACTCATGTCACCGAGAACCAGCTTAAGTACGTTGGACGGAACCGGTGCCCAGAACGGTTTGTTCAGCACATCGGAAAGCGTGCGGCCGAATGTTTTCATGCGGGCCGGCTGTGGGGCAGTCATGTTGACCGGACCGCTCATCGATTCATTATTGATGCAGAAAATGAGGGCGTTTGCGACATCTTCCACGTGGATCCAGGACATCCACTGTTCACCGGTACCAATTTTTCCGCCGGCACCTAGTTTAAACGGCGGCAGCATTTTTTTCAGTGCACCGCCCTCTGCGGACAGAATGATGCCGAACCTGGCACAGACGGTCCGGATTTCTTCCGGTGTACCGTCCGTCTCCTTTTCCCAGCGCGTGACAACCTCGGCAAGAAAATCATTTCCCGGCTCCGTATGCTCTTCGGTAAACGCTTCATGAAACGACGTTCCGTAGTAGCCGACGGCAGAACCATTAATGAATACGGACGGTTTCTGTTTCAGCGCATGAAGAATCCGTACCGCTTCACGCGTAACATCGATACGGCTGTCGAGAATTTCCTGCTTTTTTGCGTCGGTCCAGCGTCCGCTGTTTAAGCTTTCTCCGGCAAGGTTAATAAAGGCATCGATGCCTTCGAGACTTTCCTCCGGAACCGCCTGTCCTGTCAGCCAGGCGACATAACGTACGGATGGTGATGAGCGTTTATTATATGGATTTCGTGTGAGGATAAGGACTTCATGCCCTGCATCCGCCAGTTTTTTGGTCAGCGTACCTCCGACAAGACCGGAACCTCCGGCAATTGCTACTTTCATGATGACCCCTCCTGGTTTATTCTTAAAGAATAAGTAATGGCAGATTTCTGCTTGTATAATCAGCATCCGGAAAATGATTCCGTATATAAGGGTAGTATTCCTTATTCGAATAAAATTGAAACGTGAAGGGGGAAACTGTATGCCGGAACTTGCCCGCATTCAGACAGCAAAAAAGACGAAGAACAGGTATCATCTTTTTGTTAAAGAAGGGGAAGGCGAAACGTATGCCTGCTCCATCTCTGAAGATGTGCTCGTCAAAGAAGGACTTCAGAAAGGTCAGCAGCTGTCCGGGGACGATTTGGAAAGACTGAAAGAAACAGACGCTCTGGATAAAGCATTCCAGAAAGCATTGAACTACCTCTCCTACCGGATGCGCTCAGAAAAAGAAATCCGGGATTATTTAAAGCAGGAGGAGGTCCCGCCTGAAGAAATCGACGATATGATCAGCCGTCTGGAAGAGCTGGACTTTCTTCATGATGCCCGCTTTGCTGAAGCGTTTGTAAGGACGAAGCGGGATCAGTCTAAAAAGGGACCGATGGTTATTCGTCAGGAACTTTTTCAAAAAGGCATATCTGATGCCGTTACGGCCCAGGCACTGGAGCAGTATTCGGAAGAACAGCAGATTGATGATGCCATAAAGCTGGTGGAAAAAAAGCAGCATTCCTACAAAAAGGAATCTACGAGACAGCGGGAACAGAAATTGATGCAGTTCCTGATGCAGCGGGGATATTCCTCCGCAGTAGCCTCCACGGCAGTAAAGGAGGCTGACCTCGAAGAAAGTCAGGCTATGGAGGAAGAGGCGCTCGACAAGTGGGCGGAAAAAGCGTGGAGAAAATATGAAAAGGATGATCCGTGGAAGCGGCGTCAGAAAGTAAAGCAGGCCCTTTACCGTCGTGGATTTTCCGGCGATCCGGTAGAAGCATGGATGAATGAGAAGGAAATGGAAGAGGAAGGCTGATGCCGGAAAACTTTCGCCTGCATGGGTAGAGCAGGTATACTGATAGAAGAGGAGGGATTCTTCTATGACACAACAGTACAGCAGCATGACAAAAGGGGAACTGGAACAGGAGATAAAAGAACTTCGTGTTCTCGCACAGAAGGCGGAAGCCAAAGGAATGATCAATGAATACGCGGTTCATGAGCGGAAGCGGGTCATGGCAGAGGCGTACCTTCTTGACCCGGATTCGTTCAAGCCGAAAGAAACGTATGTCATCCGGGACAGTCCCGGTGAACCATTTGAAATCAGCTATATGAATGGTGTTTTCGCCTGGGGCTACCGGAACGGCGGCTCCAAGCTGGAGGCAGTGCCGATTTCCGTGCTCGGCGAGCGCATGGATTAAGGAAAGGAGGCAGAAGACATGGAAGAGCAGATCAAGCGGCTGACAGAGATGCTTCTGGAAAAAAATGATCAACTATCCTACATGGATGCCCGCACATGGGTGGAGCTTTTATGGGAAGACTTCGAAGCGACACGCGCGAAAGCAGGGCGGGAATACCAGGGAAAAGAAATGACGGAGCGGATTGTGGAGCAGTGGATTCAGCATTACGGACCGAGGCTGCATGAGCTTGCACAAACCCACCCTCAGTATAAAAAGTGGTTCGAGCATAAGCAGTTCTTTCAGTAAAAAATATACTGCTGAGCGGAGAAAAAACGCTCCCTCCGGAATCATCCGGAAGGAGCGTTACGGCTCTTCTGCTCAGGCGTAGGTTAATTTCCGCCGCAGCGTATTCGTATTGTAAATCCAGCCTGTGTAGGAACTCAGTACGTTCAGATCTTCATCCAGACGCACGATGGCAACAAAGGGATAATAGCCTTTGCTCCGGTAGCGCAGGTCGACAAATTTGACGGAATAGCCGTGCTTTTCAATCGACACTTCCCAGCGGTAGGCTGGAGAAAACGAAAGAAATGCTTTCAGGTTATCATCGTTTCTTGCAGCATTGATTACCCTGTCGTCCGGGATCGGTTCAAAAGGATATGTTTCAAAATAGCGGATGCCCCGCCGGTTCGCCTCTGCTACATACATTTTACGCGCGGTCCGGACCACGATGTGCCACCGGGACCACCGGAATGTCGGTGACGTAAGAATGTGGGTTGCCTCCGGATGGGCGGAAAGCATCTGCCGGTGGATCTGCCGCTGGGCGTGAATCCGCCAGAGGTAATAAAAAATAACGATGATATAGAGCACAAGAAATGTCCACCCGGGCGGCGTGCCGAACCGCCAGAAGATAATCGCTGTGATGTGGGCAATAAAAATGAACGGATCAAAGATGTTGATGACCCCGAGCGCCAGCCATTTATTGTATATCGGAGCGAATGCTTTCGTTCCATAGGCATTGAATATATCTACATACACGTGAAGAAACACAGCGAAAAACGTCCACATCCATAAATGCCATGGATCCGGCACAGGCATCAGCATCATCAGGAGAAGCGTGAGTACGGTCGGCCAGATAAACCAGAATGGAATGGAGTGGGTGGCTCCACGGTGGTTGCGGATATAAACAGCATTGTTGCGGAGTTTTAAAACGGTATCAAAGTCAGGGGCCTGGGAGCCGACGATCGCACCCACCATGACTGCCTGCGTCATCGCAGGATCTCCGGAAACGACCGGATCAAGTGCTGCGAGTCCGCCGACAGCAATGCCCATGACGACATGCGTTGCAGAATCCATACGCTTCCCTCCATCACATTGCAGGCGTTGGTACTGATAGTTTACCCCTTTTTCCATAGAATCAAAAGAGGTGTTTTCACATTGCAATTATTTGATACGAATCAATTTCAACAGGATCTGCTGGCATGGTACAGGTCCGAAAAGAGAGATCTCCCCTGGCGCAGAGAGAACGATCCGTACCGCATCTGGGTATCGGAAATTATGCTCCAGCAGACGAAAGTAGATACAGTTATCCCTTATTATGAACGGTTTATGAACGATTTTCCCACCCTTCAGGCCCTGGCAGAGGCCCCGGAGGAAAAAGTGCTGAAAGCGTGGGAAGGACTCGGTTATTATTCCCGGGCCAGAAATCTTCATGCAGCGGTTAAAGAAGTTCAGTCCCATTACGGCGGGCGGGTGCCGGATTCCGAAAAGGAAATCCACCAGCTGAAAGGAGTGGGGCCATATACAGCCGGGGCGGTATTATCCATTGCCTATCAGGTGCCGGCGCCTGCAGTAGACGGAAATGTCATGCGCGTCCTCTCCCGGCTTTTCTCCATGTACGATGATATTACGAAAGCATCCACACGTAAAATGTTCGAAGAGATTATCCGCGATATTATCTCAGAAGAGGACCCTTCCTCGTTTAATCAGGCCCTCATGGAACTTGGTGCGGTCATCTGTACACCGACAAGCCCGGGGTGCCTGCTCTGCCCTGTCGCGGATCACTGCCGGGCATCAGCTGAGGGGGTTCAGGAGCTTCTTCCTGTCAAACCAAAGAAAAAAGCACCTAAAACCGTCCACCTCCAGTCGCTCGTCCTCAGCTCGGAGGATGCGGTACTCGTGGAAAAACGGCCGGAAAAAGGGCTTCTTGCCAACCTGTGGCAGTTTCCGATGCTCGCCGATGGGGAACCCGAAGCTATGTGGACCAACTACGCGAAACAGAGAGACGGAACGGTGCGGAACCTGACGTACGTCGCCCATATCCGGCACGTGTTTTCCCACCTTGTCTGGGAAATTGACGTCTACAAAGCTGAAGGATCCATCAGTAGTCCGGAGGAAAGACAGGCGTGGATGACGGAAGCGCAGATGGACGAAGCAGCATTTCCGGTCTCCCATCAGAAGATTAGAGAAGAAGTACAAAGCAGCAGTTCAGATCGATAAAAAGACGGACACCCGGGGAAAACGACGCCCGGCGCTTCCGACTGACATTAGAGGAGGATGAACATGGATTTACAGTTGAAAGGAAAAACCGTGCTTGTCACCGGCGGATCGAAAGGAATCGGCCTTGGTATTGCCGAAGCATTTGAAAAGGAAGGAGCGCGGGTCGCAGTCGCTGCAAGAGGCAAAGAAGCGCTGGATCATGTACAGCAGCTGCATCCCGAATTTCTCTGTCTGGAGTCAGACATAACGAATGAAAGCCAGCGTACCGCTCTGATTGAGAATGTACGTAAAACATTCGGAGAGCTGGATATACTGATTAACAATGCCGGAGGTTCTGCAGGCGGGGAGACAATGGAAACGCCGCTTTCCTCGTTCAAGGAGGCAATGGAACTGAACTATTTCTCTGCGCTGCATCTGGCACAGCTTGCCGCATCCGGGATGAATGAAGGAAGTGCAATTATCAATATTTCCTCTATCTTCGGACGGGAGGCAGGCGGAAAGCCGTCCTATAACAGCGCAAAAGCAGCGATGATTTCAATGACCAAATCCCTCGGCGACGAGCTTATTAAAGATGGTATCCGCGTCAATGGCGTGGCACCGGGATCGATTCTCCACCCGAGCGGCAACTGGCAGCGGCGCCTGGATGAAAATCCAGAAAAAATCCATGCATTTGTGGAACAGGAAATTCCGGCCGGCCGTTTCGGTACAGTCGAGGAAATTGCGGACGTCGTCGTGTTTCTCGCTTCGCCGAGAGCCGGCTGGGTCTCCGGAGCGACATTGAACGTCGACGGAGGCCAGTCCCGTTCGAACTTTTAACTTCAGGAACATTACTCCCGCCGGTAAGAAAAAAGTCTGGCAGATTATCGCTCCACCCGGACCACTCCCGGCGGGAAACGTGATAATATATCACGATGCGTTATTAGGATGAAGGAGGATATTATGTACACACCTACTGCAGAGCACTACCCTTATGGATCAAAACGGACAGTTACATACGGTAAAAACGGCATGGTCGCCACGTCCCAGCCAATGGCGGCGCAGGCGGGCCTGGATATGCTGAAGCAGGGTGGCAACGCCGTCGATGCGGCCATTGCAACGGCAGCGGCACTGACGGTAGTGGAGCCGACTTCCAATGGTATCGGAAGCGACGCCTTTGCGATCGTCTGGATTAAGGATAAGCTGTACGGACTGAATGGAAGCGGTCCGGCCCCTGCCTCGATCTCCATTGAAAAAGTTAAGGAGAAGGACGGAGAAGAAATGCCGGTATTCGGACTGACGCCGGTTACCGTTCCGGGTACTCCCGCCTCCTGGGCAGCGCTTTCTAAACGATTCGGAAAGCTTCCATTTGAAAAATTAATGGAGCCGGCGGTCCGTTACGCCAGAGACGGGTTTCCTGTAAGCCCGGTGCTCGCTTCGTTTTGGAAGCGCGGTGCAGAAGCGTTCCGCTCCCGGTTTAAAGGGGAAGTATTTGATGAGTGGTTCCGGGTCTTTACGCCGGATGGGAAAGCTCCTGAGGCCGGGGAACTCTGGCGCTCACCGGATCATGCCGATACACTGGAGGAAATCGGCAAAACCGGCGCCCGATCCTTTTATGAAGGGGCACTTGCAGATAAAATGGATGCCTGTTCGAAAAAATATGACGGCTTTATCCGCCGGGAAGACCTCGAAGGGTTTGAGCCGGAGTGGGTGGATCCCGTTTCTGTTTCCTATAAAGGGTACGATGTATACGAGATCCCACCGAACGGACAAGGAATGATCGCGCTTATGGGGCTGAATATGCTGAGAAACGACGCGTTTACTTCCAGAGAGTCGGATCACACGTGGCACTATCAGATCGAAGCGATGAAACGGGCGTTTGCTGATGGGGAAAAGCAGATTACAGAGCGTTCAGACATGAACGTATCGGTGGAATCACTTCTTGATCCCTCCTATGCAGATTCCCGGAGAGAAGGAATAAAAGAAACAGCGCAGGAGCCGGAAGCCGGGGATCCGTCCGCCTCAGGCACGGTCTATCTAGCCTGCGCCGACAGCGAAGGAAATATGGTTTCCTTTATTCAGAGCAACTACATGGGCTTCGGTTCCGGTGTTGTTGTCCCTGGAACCGGCATCGCTCTTCAAAATCGGGGGCACAATTTCCATATGGACCCGGATCATGTCAATGCGCTGAGGCCCGGGAAGCGTCCGTATCACACGATAATTCCCGGCTTCTTAATGAAAGACGGCAGTGCTGTCGGACCGTTCGGTGTCATGGGCGGCTTTATGCAGCCTCAGGGACATATGCAGGTGATCATGAATACACTTGATTTTGGGCTGAATCCGCAGCAGGCGCTGGATGCTCCGCGTTGGCAGTGGACCGGAGGGAAAAACGTCCTCCTGGAACAGGCTGTGCCGAACGCACTCGTTCAGCAGCTGGCGGCAAGAGGACATCACGTATCGGTCACCCATGATTCCGGCAGCTTCGGCAGAGGGCAGATTATCTGGCGCAATCCGGAAACCGGTGTGCTGGCAGGAGGAACGGAGGCAAGAACGGATGGCACGATCGCAGCCTACTGACGGAAAGAAGCTGCAGCGGCAGCTGTTCGCCGGGTTTTTCCGCGTGGGAATGCTCGGCTACGGCGGGGGACCGGCCTCCATTCCTTTAATTCAAAAAGAAGCGGTGGATACGTACCAGTGGATGGATGAAGAAGAATTTGCGGATATACTGGCTATCGGGAACACGCTTCCCGGCCCAATTGCAACGAAAATGGCCGGCTACATCGGCTGGAGGAAAGCAGGAGCACTGGGGATGGCGAATGCTATCGCTGCTTCTGTCGTCCCGACAGTCATTCTCATGGTTATTCTGCTCGTGTCGCTTGCCTCGTTCCGGGAATACAGCTGGGTGCAGGGCATGACGCAGGGTGTTCTTCCGGTCGTGGCTGTCATGCTTGGCGTTCTTACATGGAGCTTTTTGAAGAAAGCCTCCGTGTCGATGGGGGGGACAGCGGCAGCCGGACTGGCTGTCGTTTCCGCCGTTCTGATTGAATGGCTCGGTCTTCATCCAGCGTTTCTAATCGCGGCTTTAATCCTTATTGTTCTTGGAAGGAGGAGCCGCACATGATTATTTACTGGGAATTGTTTCTTGCGTTTTTTCTTCCCGGCATTCTCGGCTATGGCGGAGGACCGGCTACCATTCCACTGATTGAATATGAAGTGGTCCACCGCTACAATTGGATGACAGTGGAGGAGTTTGGTGAAGTGCTGGCGCTCGGCAACGCGCTTCCCGGTCCGATTGCAACGAAAATGGCCGGCTACATCGGCTATGCAGAAGCGGGTATACCGGGAATGATCGCTGCACTGACGGCAACGATTGCCCCGTCTTTAATTCTGATGATTGCGCTGGTCGGCCTTCTGATGAAATTCAGAGATTCTCCGAAAGTAAAACAGCTGTCCGCCGCGGTCCGTCCGACGATCGCTGTCCTCTTAGGAGCGATGACGATCCGCTTTCTGGAAACAGCGTATGAAGGAAGCGGTGCACTGCATACGGTGCTGATTGCAGGGGTCTCCTTTTACCTGCTGGAGAAGCGGAGCGTGCATCCAGTGTGGGTCATTCTCGGTGCCCTTCTTTATGGGGCGCTGTTTCTGGGTGGATAATAGGAATAAGCGTACGAACTTCACATAGAAATGAGGGGAAAAGAATGGATCCAAATACGAAAACGGCCCTGATCACCGGCAGCAGCCGCGGAATCGGCCGTGAAATTGCACTGACTCTGGCGCGTGAAGGATATCAGATTGTCATTAATTATGCGCGGAGCCGGACGAAGGCAGAAGAAACTGCAGAAGAGATCCGGGAGCTCGGAGTCGATGCGATGACGGTGCGGGCGAATGTGTCCAAGCAGGAGAAAGTACAGGACATGTTTGCTGAAATTGATGAGAAAGCAGGGAGGCTCGATGTGCTGGTGAACAACGCCGCGTCCGGTGTTCTCCGGCCGGTGATGGAAGTAGAAGAGAGCCACTGGGACTGGACGATGAATACAAACGCGAAAGCGGCTTTGTTCTGCGCACAGGAAGCAGCAAAACGGATGACAGACGGCGGAGCCGTCGTAAGCCTGAGTTCTCTCGGAGCCGGGCGGTATCTGCCGAACTATACGACCGTAGGCGTGTCCAAAGCAGCGGTGGAAGCTTTGACGCGGTATCTTGCTGTAGAACTGGCTCCGCGCGGAATCCGGGTGAATGCGGTATCCGGGGGCGCAGTGGACACAGATGCGCTGACGCATTTTCCAAACCGGGACGAGCTTCTGGAGGATGCTTCGTCACGAACGCCCGCCGGCCGGATCACAGAGCCGAAAGATCTCGCAGCAGCTGTTCGTTTCCTCGTATCAGAGGATGCGTTTATGATCCGTGGACAGACAATCGTCGTTGACGGAGGAATTTCACTGCTCGCGTAATCGATTTCCCTCATTCCGTGTCATTTTTGTTTATTCATAGTATACTGGAAAGGAGACAACGTATAGTATGAATAAACGCCGGCCTCTGTGTGTGATTCAGAGAGGGGGAAACGAATGTTTCGTAAAAAACGAAAGGCTGCCGGGGAAGAACCGGCGTGGGAAGTCATTTCCTGCAGTCAGGATGATATCCGGCAGGCGGTGAACGCATTTGCCAGACAGGCAGATCAGCGGATTTCGCTCCGGTCCCTGATACGTCAGGACAACAGTCTGGATCCGGAGCTTCTGGCACCGCATCTCGGCGGCATACCCGACAGACCCTTTTATATGTCCAAGGAAACATTTGAAGTTGCTGAAGAGCAGGAGCTTGTGAAAATGCTTGACTATGCGCAGATAGCCGTCGATCAATATTTTCTCGAAACGGGGAACTATCCGACGATGGATGGCGCGAGGAGCGGAAAGGTCAGCTATTTCAAGCTGCAGCATTATTTAAAGGAAAAACCCCCGATGGATTTGTATCTTGACCCTGGAGACAGGATGGTGACGCACCGGAAGCCGGCGGAAATGTAACAGGAGGAACTGTTTGTGGAATTTCCGACGGTAGGAAGTACAATTGAAGTGCAGAGCTACAAGCACGATGGTACCCTTCACCGCGTCTGGGAGGAAACGGTTATTTTAAAAGGCACGACACAGGAAGTGATCGGCGGAAATGACCGTATTCTCGTGCAGGAATCAGACGGACGGCACTGGCGGACGAGGGAGCCTGCCATCTGCTATTTCACGGCACACAGCTGGTTTAATGTCATTGGAATGATTCGTGATGATGGTATTTATTACTACTGTAATCTCGGCACACCTTTTACCTATGATTCAGAAGCGCTGAAATATATCGATTATGATCTGGATATTAAGGTGTTTCCTGATATGACGTACAAACTGCTGGATGAGGATGAATTTCAGCTTCATAAAAAAGAAATGAATTATCCTCCGGAAGTGGAGACAATTCTCCAGCGCGCTGTGGATGAGCTGGTTTCCTGGATCAGCTCACAGAAGGGACCGTTTGAACCAGGCTTTATTGAATACTGGTACGAGCGGTTTCTGCATCACCGATAAACAGAAATGAAGGGCCTGCCGGGCTTTCCAAACGGCAGGTCTTTCCTGTTGCAGTAAACCTGATTTTTCGTACGGAAAGGAGGTTCACATTGGAAAGCATCAAAAGATATATGGTATTTATTCGTCCTTATTGGAAGGAAATCATTATTACCGTTCTGATCGGGATGCTGAAATTCGGTATCCCGCTGCTGATTCCGCTCATTTTGAAGTATGTCATCGACGATATTATCGGCGCTGAAAATATGTCCACCTCGGAGCAGATGGAGACATTGTACTGGCTGATGGGCGGTGCGCTCATTCTGTTTGTCGTTTTCCGCCCGCCGATCGAGTATTACCGGCAGTATTTCGCACAGTGGACAGGTAATAAAATTTTATATGATATACGGGAGCAGCTGTTCACACACCTGCAGAAGTTAAGTTTGACATTTTATGCGAACCGTAAAAGCGGGGAAGTTATTTCCCGGGTAATAAACGATGTGGAGCAGACGAAAAACTTCATTATGACCGGGATGATGAACATCTGGCTCGATATGTTCACCATTATCGTGGCCATTATCATCATGCTGACGCTGGATCCGCTGCTTACACTCGTTGCCGTCGCACTGCTGCCGCTGTTTGGATTCGCGGTAAAGTATTTCTACGGCAGACTCCGGGATTTAACGCGACGGCGCTCGCAGGCACTTGCAGATGTGCAGGGACACCTTCATGAACGGCTCCAGGGCATCAGCGTCATTAAAAGCTTCGCGCTGGAAAATCACGAGCAGAAGCAGTTCGACCAGCAGAATGAAAACTTTCTTGACAGGGCTGTCGATCATACACGCTGGAATGCCAAGACGTTTGCTGTTGTCAATACGATCACGGATACAGCTCCGCTCCTCGTTATTTTTGCCGCCGCCGTTCTGGTTCTGCAGGCGGATCTGACAGTCGGCACGATGGTTGCCTTTGCGACCTACATGGAGCGTCTCTATGCACCGCTGCGCCGACTCGTCAACTCATCGACGCAGCTCGTGCAGTCCATCGCTTCCATGGACCGGATGTTTGAACTGATTGATGAGAAATACGATATTACGAACAAAAAAGATGCGCTTCCTTATACAAATGCATCGGGCGAGGTCATTTTCGACCGTGTTTCTTTCTCCTACGAGGAGGAGGAGGTCCTTCATGACGTCAGTTTCCGGGCGGAGCGCGGGGAAACGGTCGCATTCGTCGGCATGAGCGGCGGAGGAAAAAGTACGGTAATGAGCCTGATTCCTAGATTTTACGATGTGGATGAGGGAGTGATCCGTATTGATGGGCGCGATGTCCGGGACTATGATGTGCACAGTCTGCGTCAGGAAATCGGAATGGTGCTGCAGGATAACATTATTTTCAGTGATTCGATCCTGTTCAATATTCGGATGGGGCACCCGGAGGCATCGGAAGAAGAAGTTATTGAAGCGGCAAAAGCTGCCAATGCGCACGACTTCATCCAGTCGCTTCCCGAAGGTTATCATACAAAAATCGGCGAACGCGGCGTGAAGCTCTCAGGCGGTCAGAAGCAGCGCCTTGCCATTGCCAGAGTGTTTTTGAAAGACCCGCAGATTCTCATTTTTGATGAAGCCACGAGTGCGCTTGATCTGGAAAGCGAGCGCCTGATTCAGGATTCTGTAGAGCGTCTTGCGAAAGACCGGACGACATTTATCGTGGCGCACAGGCTGTCCACCGTCACCCATGCAGACAAGATCATCGTGATGGAAAACGGCCGCGTCCGGGAAACCGGAAATCATTTAGAATTGATGCATCAGGATGGGAAATATGCACAGCTTTTCTCTATGCAGGAGCTCGGCTGAGCAGATAAAATCATATGAAAAGCGTCCCGCAGTCGAAGGCAGACAGCGGGCCGTTTTTTTTGAAGGACAAGAAAGTTCGAAGCCTCTTCCGAGCCGGGATGCCAAGGGTTATAGTATTTCAACGTTCTGTTCTATGTGCCGTTTGTTTTTGTTAATGGAGCTTCTCCGCTTTTCGGCAGAAGCTTGCCGTGGGCTTGTCTTCCAGCCGGGCGCTGTTTGTACGGCTGCAGCGCATGAGCGGAGCCGGCCTATGGTTTGAGCCGCAGGGCAGCGAACTTCTGGCCTGCGGCGCGGCCGTGCGGAGCCATGCTTCTTCAATCGAAGCAATGTCCAGCTCCAGCGCCCGCTCGCTCGAGGTTCCTTCAACCCTGCCGACGAAAGCGAAGATCAGCTTTCGTCGGCAGGGCTTCCAGGACTGGTCGCTCGTGATCAGGGCGCTTCCGCTTTTCAGATTCCCTCCGGAACGCGTACGGCTGCAGGTGCAGGCAGAAAACGGGTACCTATTCAACAGACCTCACTTTTCTTTTAAAACCAGGCGGTTTCTGCCTGGTTTATTTGACGGCTCTACTCCGACCATTCAAAAAGTTTCCAGAATCAGGCTTGAACGGATATACACAGTGTGCTACTGTGTATATAAACATATACAGTTAGAGGTGATCGATTTGGATTGGCGCATAACCTGGAAATTAATGAAATATGAATGGCGGTGGACGAAGCTGCACCATTACTTGCTTCTGCTGCTGTATGCAGCAGGTCTTGCCTACTTTGCTGTACTGGTTCTCCCCATGCGGATGGGAGAGCCACAGCCGCTGACGGTGATGAATGATTTTATTTTCATTGTGCTGTTAAGTTTAGGTGTTTATGCACCCAGGGGGTACGCATTTTTCGTACGTGAAGTGAAATCGCAGCTGTATGCAGCACCTCTATTTCTGCAGTGGCGTCCGCTTCCGGTTCCGGAGAATGTGCAGATCGTCTCGCGCATGCTGATGAGTGCGTGGTGGATGGTCATGATGCAGCTCTGTTTTCTCGTACTGCTGTATCTATTCAGCTGGATGACAGGTGTGCTCCTTCCGGAAAATCCGCTCTGGTTCGCCGTCCACTGGATGATCGCGTGCAGCGTTTTTGCCGGCATGGCACCGGCTTCAGAGCCTGGAGATAAAATGTCTATGCTGAAAATTGTCTTGTTTTGTTTCGGTGTTTTTGCCGGGCTTATCATCTTGTCCCTTGCCGTTTTTTTCATAAGCGGCGGGCGGTTTATCTGGGAATGGTTTCTCGCTGCATCCAGCTCCCAACCGCTCCTTCTGACCATCCTGCTCCTTTCCGCTTCCACCTGCAGCAATTTCGGCTGGGTTCAGTATATGCGCCACTATATGAAAAAAACGAATTATACCGTTTAGGAGGGGTGCTATGCTTCCGATCCATATCGATCAGACGAGCCGTGCCCCGATTTATGATCAGGTGGAGAATGCTATAAAAGAGATGATAGAAACGGGAACACTGCCTCCCGGCGAGAAACTTCCTTCCGTCCGCAAGCTGGCAGCAGATTTAAAATGCAGTGTCATTACGACGCGAAGGGCGTATCAGAACCTGGAACAGAACGGCTTAATCCAGACGTATCAGGGGAAGGGAACCTTCGTGGCTGAGGCTGCCTCTGTCGATTATACGGAGGTTCGTAAAGAAGAAGTGCGGAGGCGTTTAACGGACGCCTGGAATCACGCGGAGGCTTTCGGCTTTTCTTCCGGAGACGTAAAGGAATGGCTGACGGACATTATGGAAAGGGGAGATTCCGGTGAAGATTAAAAACTGGAAAGGCATAAATAAGCATGCTGCAGCAGAAATGAGTATACTGCCCGGCCGGGTGTACGTGCTGATTGGCGAAAACAGTGCCGGGAAAACGATGCTGCTCCGGTCACTGATGGCGATGGTGCATCCCGGGGAAACGGTTTACGAAACGGAAAACGGCGCGCTTACGGAGCTGGAATGGAAAGAACAGACAGCCTACGTCCCTCAGGAGATGACTGCCTATCAAAAAACGACACTCCGTCAGGCAGCGGAACTCCATCAGATCGTCTGCAGCGACTGGAGTGAAGGGCACTTCACACATTTTATTGAATCTTTTGGGCTTGAACTGAACAAGCCGCTGGATCAATTATCCGGTGGAAAGCAGAAACTTGCAGGCTGCGCACTGGCTTTATCCCGGAATACAAGCCTGCTTGTCATGGATGAGCCGTTCGCTGGTGTCGATTTCCCGGGCCAGCAGAAATTAAAAGAAGCCTGTATTGACTGGCTTGAAGAAGATGAGAGCCGTTCCATCGTGTATACATCCCACCAGGCAGGCGATATTCAGGATCTCGGAGATTATATATACCCAGTGCTGGACGGCACCGTTCTTCCCGGTGTGGAGAAAGATTCACTTATGCAGGAAGCGGCATTTGTCTGGCTGAAAGAGGAAAGTGGAAACCAAAGAAGCACGTTATTCGTAGAGCAGAAAAGACAAGGGCAGCTGGTCCAGGGAGTGACGTTTTCCCTGACGCAACTGCTGGAGGAACTTCAGGAGAACAACAGTGGAGCAGAGCACATTCAGAACCTTTCGATCGGCGAGGCGCTCGATCTCTACCTGCAGCATCAAAGGAGGAAAACGGTATGACATTAAAGCTGGAGTCGCTGGAAAAAACATTTGGCAGCCATACGGCAGTGGGCGGGATTAATGCTGAAGTCGCCCCCGGTTCCATGTTCGGGATGCTCGGAGCCAACGGAGCCGGAAAAACGACTACGTTCCGTATGATTCTCGGTCTCCTGGATCCAACGTCCGGTACAGCCGAATGGAACGGGAGGCGTATCGGGTATGACCGGACTCACTTGATCGGTTACCTGCCGGAGGAGCGGGGGCTGTTTCCAAAGCTCACGGTAAAAGACCAGCTCGTGTATTTAATGCGGCTGAACGGCATGAAGCGTCAGGATACGATCAAAGAAATGAGGTCCTGGCTGGAGCGGTTTCAAGTAGAGGAATACGAGAATAAAAAAGTGGAGGAACTGTCCAAAGGAAACCAGCAGAAAATTCAGTTCATGGCAGCGGTGCTCCACCGGCCGGAGCTTCTCATACTGGATGAGCCGTTCAGCGGACTCGATCCGGTCAACGCCGACATGCTGAAAGAGGCGGTGCTCTCCATCCAGAAAAACGGAACGACGATCGTTTTCTCCAGTCATCAGATGCGCAATGTGGAAGAGCTCTGTGAAGAGATTCTGATGCTCAAGGAAGGCAGAGTCGTGCTGGAAGGTCATTTGAATGATATTAAGCGCAGCTACAGTATGAAAAACATACGGATCCGGGCGGACCATGATTTTTCTATTACCGAAACACCGGGAAGCATTTTATCTGTGTCGTCAAACAAACTGGAAACCGTCGTTCAAGTGAACGGGGAAGAGGCAGTAAAAGACGTGTTCTATCAGGCATCTGCGGACGGTTATCTGCGTCATTTTGCCGTGGAGGAACCGTCGCTCCATGATATATTTATCGACAAGGCAGGAGGAAATGAACATGAATAATTTCTGGACGACATTCAGCCATACCGCCTCCAAGCGTGTCCGCACGAAAGCATTTGCTATTTCCACCGGGATCATGGCTTTCCTCATCATTGCGCTGTTAAATATTCCAAACATCATTGATATGTTCTCTGACGGAGAAGAAGCTGTCATGGAAGCTGTGATATTGGATGATACGGAATTTGCTCTGGCAGAGCAGTTTCAGGATACAGACCAGATTACATACGAAGCAGCAGATACTGATCCCGGGGAAGCGGAAGAGACCTACACGGACGGCGAAACAGTCATCGTCCTGTCCGGGCCGCTCGAATCCATGGAAGCTGTATTGTATGACGCTCCCCCAGCTGTAGAAATGGACGTTCAGGCACAGCTGCAGCAGGTCAAGGATCAGGCAGCCGCCGAAGAAGCGGATTTGTCCGAAGCGCAGCTGGCGCTCCTTCAGGCACCGGTGCAGGTTTCCACGCAGTCGTTTACCGATGACGGAGGAGCAGCGCCGGAAGAGGCAGGATCCGGTTCCTATTGGATGGTTTATGCGCTGGTATTTATTATTTACCTTCTCGTCATTACATTCGGGTCCATGATTGCGACCGAAGTGGCCACAGAGAAATCCTCCCGTGTAATGGAACTGATCGTTTCCAGCATTAATCCGGTAACACAGATGTTCGGGAAGCTTTTCGGCATCGGTGCTGCCGGGGCGCTGAATTTGTTGATTCTTGGAGGTGCAGCTGTTGTGGGGCTGTGGATGAGCAGTGAAGAGATGCTCCGTTTTATTGTAAATGACATCCTGGATGTATCGCTGCTCGGCTACGCGCTGCTGTTTATTGCACTCGGGTACTTCCTGTACGGAGGGGTTGCTGCCATGCTCGGCGCACTGGTAAGCCGGGCAGAGGAAGTAAACCAGGCAATTCAACCGCTCATTTTTCTGGCGATGATTGCTTTCTTTCTCTCCATTATGGCGTTAAACGCGCCGGAATTAACGGTTTTCCGTGTGTTGAGCTACGTTCCTTTCTTTACACCGCAGCTGCTGTTCCTGCGCATTGGTATGGGAACCGTACCGGGGTGGGAAATCGGAATTATCATAGTCCTGCTGGTTCTCAGTGTAGTGCTGATCAACCTTCTTGCAGCCCGTGTCTACAAAGGCGGCGTGCTCCTGTACGGCAGGTTTTCGTTTAAAAAGAGCGTGAAGCAGGCACTTGCGCTCTCCAGAAAAGAATAGGACGAGAAACTTGATTCACCCGGTTTCGGACGCCGGTATAGTAAAAGCGTGCGCTCCACGTAAAGGGAGTGCACGCTTTTTTGGATCCAAGGCTTGTTTTCCGCTGGTGCCTGGAGCTTTAAAGTTCACGGTCGCTGACTTCGACTTCGTTGTTTTCCGTATGGTACGTGAAAAAGCCGTCTACGAGTGTGTCGAGATGCTCCAGCTCTTCCGCGTATTCCAGAATGAGCGCGATAACCGGGAAAAAGTGCATCCATTCATCATAGTCCAGCTCATCACTTGTCTGGTGAGTCATAAACGTTTTCACGAGATCCCGCCTGCGCTGTGCAATTTCATTGTCGTAGTCATCGCCTGCCTGCGGTTTCACTTTTCCCATGTATTTCAGCATGATTCGTTCATGATAGCTCGTAAATTCATCGAGCTGGGCACGGAGTGTTTCTTCCACGACCGCCGGCAGCTGATGGGTAACGTGGTCGTTTCTTGCCAGGCTTTTAAGGATATCTTCCGCTTTTCTTGTCGTGCGTATCATCTGCCGGAAAAGAACAATCTTCCGCATGCGGGAATATTCGCTGCGCCGGAAAATGCTCCGCTCTTCTTTGTAAAGATCGAACATTGTCTCCAGTTTCACGATAGACGTGCGGATTTTTTCCTGGTCCTGCTTTAGTGTCTGGTAATCAACTTCATGGTGAAGCAGCAGGCGGATCCATTGAATGATTTCTTCGTTGATGGCAGATAACTTGTGATAGAGCTGATTTTCATGTTTTGGCGGTAAAAACATCATGTTCACAAGGAAGGCGGAAAATACGCCGACGATAATGAGCAGAAAACGGTCTGCTGCGAAATTGTAAAAGTCATCCGTTGGACTTCCCATAATGATTATCGCTGTCACGACCGCCAGTGGAATAATGTTTTCCTTCTTCCATTTGATGTGAATAGCAATAATCAGCAGCACGACCACACCGATCACGAATGGTTCTGAGCCGAAGGCGGTAACAAACGTAATGGCAAGTACCGCACTGATGATATTAGCCTGCACCTGATCCCAGATCAGTGTCATGCTTTTATGAACGGACGGCTGGACGGCAAAAAAAGCAGCCAGTGCGGCAAACTGTGTTGTCGGAAACTGAAGCCACATCGCCACGTAAAGTGCAAGCGTCACAGCAAGTCCGGTTTTAAATATTCGGGCACCGAGCCTCATCTTTGAGTATGTTCCTTTCGTAACGTAATTGAAGAGAGAAGCAGAAATAATGCTGCTCTTCATGTTTTCCTTTCCTATGCTTCTGGAAAAGGGTGCTGTTGATGTATGATACACCTCAAAAGAAAGGAATTCAAGCGGTGCTGAGCCCATTTTCAAAGACTTCTCTTACAGCTTCAATGGTCTGATCGATTTCCTTTTCAGTATGTTCCGTTGTTAAAAACCACGCTTCAAATTTAGACGGAGCAAGATGAACTCCTTTATCCAGCATCTGATGAAAGAACGATGCAAACATCGCTGTATCGGATGATTCTGCATCCGCGAAGTTTTTGACGCTGTCTACACCGAAATAGACTGTCAGCGCGCCGCATACCCGCTGCACGTGTGCCGGTATCTGATAGTCAGCAGCAGCCTGTTCTATTCCTTCCTGAAGCCGCTGGCCGAGAAGATCCATTTTTTCATAAATACCGTTACCCTGCAGCACTTCCAGGCAGGCGATACCGGATCGGATGGAAGCTGGATTGCCTGCCATCGTTCCGGCCTGATAGGCAGGCCCCATAGGAGATACTTCTTCCATAATATCTCTGCGTCCGCCGTAAGCGCCGATCGGCAGTCCGCCGCCGATGATTTTTCCCATGGCAGTAAGGTCCGGCGTGACGCCGAGCATGTTCTGTGCTCCGCCGTACATAAACCGGAAAGCGGTAATGACTTCATCATAGATAACCAGGGAACCGGCTGCGTGTGCCAGATCGTTCACTTCCTCCAGAAAGCCGGGCTCCGGCTCCACCATACCGAAGTTTCCGACGATCGGCTCCACCATAACTGCAGCAGTTTCTTCCCCGAAGTGATCCAATGCTTCTTTTAATGCGTGGGTATCGTTAAACGGAACGGTAATGACTTCCGAAGCGATGTTTTTGGTCACACCGGCGGAGTCCGGGTTCCCGGTAGTGGAAGGTCCGGAACCGGCGGCGACAAGAACAAGGTCGCTGTGTCCGTGGTAGCAGCCTGCAAATTTGATGATTTTATTCCGGCCGGTGTATGCACGGGCGACCCGGATCGTCGTCATCACTGCTTCCGTGCCCGAATTGACAAAGCGTACCCGCTCGAGCGATGGGATGGCCTCCTGCAGCATGGCCGCGAACGTATTCTCGTATTTTGTCGGCGTACCAAGAAGGACGGCGTCAGCCGCTGCCTGCTGAATCGCTTCCGTGATATGAGGATGGGCGTGTCCGGTAATGATCGGGCCATAGGCTGCCAGGTAATCAATGTATGTATTTCCGTCGACATCCTTCAGGTAGGCGCCGCTTCCGGTCTCCATAAAAACAGGGGTGCCGCCGCCAACTCCTTTGTATGCTCTGGACGGGCTGTTAACCCCGCCGAGAATGACTTCTTTTGCCTCGCTGTAGTATGTTTCAGACGTCTGCCGGTTCATAAATGATGCCGCCTTTCTAAATAATAATTTTTCCTCCGGCTCAGCACCAGGGGACTATTCATATAATACATCGTACCATGCGCGGTCCCCTTCTCTTGGAAACGAGACCGCTGTTTCCTGCTGAAACCAGTCTATCACTTCCTGCCAGTCTGCCGTCCTGAGTGCCTCCCCGCTGTCATCCAGGAGGAGAAAGGATGGTTTCTCGTCGATATCCATATAGGTTTCAAAGTATTCAGGCTGATGGTAGATGACATCCAGGTACGTATCATACCGCTCTCCAATCTGGGATGCAAACTCCTGAAGGATGTTCAAGTATTCCCGGTTGAACGATTCGTCAAATAAAAACAGCATATAGTGGTTGTCCTCGACCGGCGTATGAACTTCCAGGAAATCTTCTGACGTGTAGGGGGAGGTGGTGATCGATTCAGCTTCCACCACCGGAAGCAGTCTGGAATCATTTGTTACCGGTGTCTCCCTCTCTGTTACAACAGGCAGGTTCTCTGCAACGACTTCGATTTCCACCCGCTGGTTGGGGAGGTGGAATGGAAATTCCTCAAATCCTTCGGAGCTGCTGCCTTCATTAAAAAAGGTAGTGTCTTCTGATAGCTGCACAACATACGATTCCACTTCATAATCGTCCGGCAGCTCATAGTACAAATCCTGCAGGTACCGGTAGGAAGTGCCGGTGTAGGTATCCTGGACGAATAATTGAAAGCGGCCATCAGTATCCAGGGTGAACATGTATCTTCCTTCAAGCGTCGTCGTGTCGTTGTCTGTGCAGCCGTTTAGGAGGAAGAGAGCGGCCGCTCCCAGAATCCATCGTTCACTCCTGCGTCGATGAGCCATTCCAGCACCTCCTCCTGATCTGTGGACCAATGAATCCGTGACTGTCTGTCGATGACGAAAAACGTCGGGTTTTCCCAGTCTCTCTCGATCTCGGTGACGAGTGGAGGAGAGTCGAATGTGGAAGCAGCATATTCGCGCGGAGACAAATGAAGCCGCCGCTCACCCCGGAGGCGGGTAACTTCAGAAAGAAGGCTGCTGCGGCTTCCGGACTGGTAATATTCCTCCCCTATGATACCTAGGAACAGTTTCTGACCTTCCGGCGGGCTGAAAAAGCGGATGAGATCCTCTTCTGTCAGCGGCTCGATCGTGACAGTTTCCGGTTCGATTACCGGGGAAAAAGCGGACATGGTGGAGAGGTTTTCAAGTGATACGTTCCGCATGACCAGTTCTCCCATTTCTTCAGCTACGAAGGATACCCGCTGCGATGGGAAAATAATGTCCTCCAGATCCGGGCTGCTCACCTCTGAAGCAAGATTTTCCGGCAGGAGTGCTGTTGTATCGGAAAGGAACAGCTGAACACTGGCTGCTTCATACGATTCAGTCTGTCTGATTTTATCGCCGTGAAGAAACGTGAGTGTATCCCCGAGTGTGTCTTCAAGAAAAACGGGGAGAATGTTTTCCGCAGGGGAGAAGAAGGGCATCGCCTGCCCCGCTGTTTCGGTGTGGTTCTGCTGCTCCGGACTGCATCCCGCGAGAAGCAGAACCGTACATACGATTATCTTTTTCATCGGAGGTGTCCTTTCCGTAACGTTGTTTTACTAGACGCCTTCCTCAAGTGCCTGGAGGATTTTTTCAGGAGAGGAGGATTCTATAAGCGTCCCCTCTGAATCAAGCAGGTAGTAGGCACTGTCTAAAAACGATGCCATTTCCGGCGCAGGTGTGTGTGTCTGCAGGCGGTAGCCATCCGGCAGGAAATCAAACATTTCTGCCAGGAGGCCGGCTGGAAGCGTGTCAGCTGTGATGAAGAGCCAGTGGTGGGATTCGACCGGACGGAAATAATGGAGCAGATCCGATTCGGTATAGGGCAGCGCTTCGGCCTCTGTATGAATAACGGGCAGAAAACGGTCATCGTGTGCGAGGTGACGGTCTCTTTCGAGCATTATTCCCTGTCCTGTATCCTTTGTAACCTGTACGCGCTGGTTCGGATACAGGCGCGAAGAGTCTATGTTGTCCCGCGGCAGAATGTATGCTTCAGCTTCGTAGGAATCAACGGGGTGCCGATTGATATGAGCACTGAACCCGGTACCGGCATAGTTGTCCTCGATGAGAAGGATCACGCGTCCGAATGCGTCTGCTTCTCCGGCAATTCTTGCGGTCTCGGTTCCGCCTGTGCAGGCTGTGAGCAGTAAAAGCACAGCCGTCCAAATAAATTTCAAAAGCAGCCACCTCCTGATACTAGTATTGTAGCAGAGAGAGTGTCAGAACCTGCATCAGGAAGCCCGGAACGCAGTGAAACACGCGAAAAGAAAAAATTATCCGCGCAGTGAAAGGGGGGAACTGATTTTTCATGGATTCTCTGCTACTATAGAAGGAGAAGGGTGGGGGTCACTGTGAAACAGTTTATTCCGTTTATTATTATCGCCGCTGTTATCGGCGCTGCCCTGTTCCTGTTTCAGGATGAATACGAAGGACCGTTCCGCCCGGACTACAGCAGCAGCGCATCGAACAGCTTCTGGGATGCTTCGCTGTACGTCATGGAAGAAGGCGGGGAATACGAGATAGGTCTGCGGCTGGAAGCATCCGATGAAATCGACGTAGAGGAAATCGAAGCTGTGGAATTTTTCGTCGACAGTTCTGCTGTCAGTTTTTATTTTCAGGATCTGGAGACAGAGTCTTTCGATGGCGTCATTGATTACTCTGAACCATGCTCTGTCTGCAGTCAGACGAATCATATTGAAGCGAGGGCGCTTGTAAACTGGCGCGCTGAAACAACGAATACCTCCCAGTTTCAATTCAGTCTCGATCTTGACGAAGAATAACGAACCATGCAGCGGCTGAGCTGCTGCATCACATAGATTGGTTGAAGGAGTTGCCGTTATGATTGTGGTTTCCAGTGCAGGACTTTCAAGCGAACGAACGAAAGAATTAGAAGAAGAATTTCCGGAGGTGGATTTCCGTTTTCATCCTTCCATGAAGGAGGCAGAGCAGGATCTCCCCGAAGCAGAGGTTCTCCTGACCTTTGGTGAAGATGTCGACGAAGAGCATATAACGATGGCAGCATCACTGAAGTGGATCAATATTATTTCTGCAGGAATGGATAAAATGCCGTTCCAGTCCATAAAGGAGCGGGATATTCTTGTAACGAATGCCCGGGGGATCCACGGAAATCCGATGGCAGAATATACGTTTCACATGATGCTTCATGTATCCAGACAGATGCCTGTCCTGATGAAGCAGCAGGACAATGCCGCCTGGGACCGGTCTCCGGTGATGACAGAGCTCCGCGGGAAAACGCTTCTGACTGCAGGGACAGGAGCGATTGCTTCTGAGACTGCAAGGCTCGGAAAAGCATTTCATATGCGTACAATCGGTATAAACCGGACCGGAAGCCCTGCTCCCCATTTCGATGAGACAGCTGCGGCCGGCGGGCTGGAAGAAGCCTGCAGGGAAGCCGATTTCATCGTCTCGGTCCTTCCTAAAATGCCGGAAACGGATCATTTTTTCACAGACCGGATCTTTCAGTCCATGAAACCAACGGCTGTTTTTATCAATATCGGCAGGGGAAACGCAGTCGATGAAAAAGCTCTGCTGAATGCCCTGGAGCAGGGAAGACCCGCCCACGCTGTGCTGGATGTTTTTCAGGAGGAGCCGCTCCCGGCATCCTCCCCATTCTGGGAGCATCCCCATGTAACGGTAACTCCTCATTTGTCGGGGATTTCACCGGAATATCTTCCCCGTGCGTGCCGGATGTTTGCGGATAATTTAACGAAATACCTTAGTGGAAGCACGTCGTTCATTAATCCCGTTGACCCGGAAAAAGGCTATTAACAGGAGGGAGAGATTCTAATGAAATTAATGGTATGTATCGTGCAGCCGCCCTACCGTGATGCTGTTGAAGATGGATTGAATGAAGCCGGCTACCGCATGACGGAGCTTTCAAGCAGCGGAAGCTTTTTCCGGAAAGGGAGTACAACATTTCTTATCGGAATCGAGGAAGCCGATGCTCCGGATGTTTTCAAGAAGCTGCAGACGATCTGCCTGGAGATGGAGGATGAGAAAGGGAAACCGAAAGATCTCCCCCATCGGTACATCTCATTTCTTCTGCCGGCAGAAAATGCCGCGCCGCTCCTGGCTTCTCAGAGGGTTTCTGATTGACACTTCCGGAAATGATCCGATATACTGATTGTAACCATTCTTATTAAGTAATCTCTATTTCATGTAAAAGGATTGCTTTCTTTAGATGTACTATGAATCCGTCATGCAGAGAGAGGTGAAAACGATGGAGAATACAGAGCTGCGGGAAGCACTTCAGTCTTTAAAAAGTACAAAAGTGAGAATGACTCCTCAGCGTCATGCTATTTTGGAATTCTTATTTAACTGCGAGAGTCATCCCACGGCAGATGATATTTATAAAGCACTGGAGGATAAGTTCCCGAATATGAGTGTTGCTACCGTGTATAATAACCTCCGTGTTTTTAAAGACGCCGGTCTGGTGCGTGAACTGACTTATGGGGATTCGTCCAGCCGCTTCGACAGCAACACATCGGATCATTACCATGTTATCTGTGACTCCTGCGGCAAGATTGTCGATTTTCATTATCCGGGTCTGGATGAAGTGGAAACGCTGGCTGAACATGTTGCCGGATTCCGTGTCCGCTCCCACCGCATGGAAGTGTACGGAACCTGTCCGGACTGTATCAAAGCACAGGCACATTAGAAAATGTCTCTCCGCCTCTCCGGGATGGCGGAGAGTTTTTTTGAGAAAAGCGGTAAAGGCCATTTCCAGGCACGGTACTTATTAAAGAAAGGAAACCCTGTTTCTTTACCCAGCAGAAAGCGGGCGCTCCTATATTCGGAGCGCCCGCTTTCTGTTCAATTCCAGATTTTCATTTGACTATTGTGCGTTAACTATTGGATGAGGTGTCCTTCTTCTTGCTGTTATACGCCTGATTAAATTCTTTCCCTTCAAGATCAGGGTCCAGCGTAAGTGGTTCGTTGCAGTGCATGCAGGCATCCACACGCCCGAGCATTTTGGTCTGCAGGCCGCATTCCGGACAGTTGACCTTGACTGCCTTGGATGACAGCATGCCGATCCAGAAATAAATAACGGTACTTGCTATTATCGCCAAAAAGCCAAGCAGCATAAACAGCGTCATAATAATCGGCTGATTCCGGAAAAACAACCCGAGATACATAATAATGATACCGCCAAAAATCAATACGAGGGCAAATGTCCGTATTTTGTTAATTTTACTGGTGAAATTGAGCATATGCTTCACGCCTTTCTTTTCGTAGTATAGCATAAGCGTTACCTGTCCGGGAATCCATAGAGATGAGGAATTCGTGACAGTTACAGAGGCCTCAAAATGTGAATCCGGTTTTTTCTATAAAGGAATTAACAGACCTGCGTCGAACTTTATAAAGGGGAAGCGGAAGTTTGAACCAGGAGGGTGATAACATGGAAGAAATGATGCGGGCGCTTTATCAGGATAAGACCGGTGATGCAGATACAGCTGCGGTAGTTACAATGGAAAGGCGGGGACATGATGATGTTTCCACCGATTATTTTGATGCTGTTATCCTTATTATAAAAGAAAATGGCCGCAGACAATGGGAAATAAAACATTATGAAGCGGATGGTGTAACCGCGGCTGTTCACATCGTCGCAACAGAACAGATCGATGAATGGCTGACACACGGTACAAACCGGCGGGCTGTGGAATGGATGGTCCGTGGCAGAGTTGTATATGACCGGGATGAATTCATGAAAAATTACCGCCGGCACTTAAATACGTTTCCTGAAGAGAAAAGGCAGACGAAAATCGGCATGGAATTTTCACGGCTGGTCCGCAGGTATGCAGATGGACGCTCCCTTTTTGCTTCAGGCCACTATCTGGATGCCTATAATCAAATTGTACATGCCCTTCATCACCTCGCGAGACTCGCCGTCATTGAAAAAGGCTATTACCCGGAAGTAACGGTTTGGGAACAGGTCAAGCGCCTGGAGCCGGAGATTCACAAACTTTACTCAGAGCTGACCAGCGGAAGAGAGCCGCTTGAAAAGCGCCTCGAGCTGCTGCTCCTGGCAAATGAATTTGAAATGACGACAAAAGTGAAGCTTGGCAGTGCTCATCTTCTCTCTATTATGGAAGAAGCCGAAGAAGCATGGAGTGTAGAGGATTTAAAAGAGCGGGTATCGTTCCACGATTATTCACTCGATATTACACTGCTGCTGGAATACCTCGTCCAGAGGGGGGTGCTGAGGGTTATCCTGAAAGAGACGAAAGGGAGGGGCATTCAGCATAGATTATACAAAGCGAAACGTGTTCCAGAAGCAGAGGATTAACCGCTAGGTGCGTTATTGCGGAATAGAATGATGAATGAATTTTTACCGCAGGAAAAACTTCTTTTGTTTTTTTGGATTTACCTGTTGCAATGAATCTGAGAACCATGCTATATTAATAAACGTCGCCGAGAGAGACAGCGGCGGCAGACGAAGCGGCGGAAGAAAAACAATAAAAAAGTTGTTGACCTTAAGTTGCTATCGTGATATATTAATAAAGTCGCCAAATTGAGCGGCGGAAACGAAAAGCCCTTTGAAAACTAAACAAAAGACAAAAGTGAAGGAAAGAGAATGACACATTCTCTGTTCAATTTCAATTTGGAATCTAAGCCAGATTCCGTCTGATGCAGCGAAAGC
>NZ_PVNS01000009.1 GCF_002993335.1 Alkalicoccus urumqiensis
CCGCTTTCCAAGTAGTAAACTAAGTATAGACGATCATCCGGGAAAAAGGGAGAAAAAAAGACAAAGAAGACTAGAAACGTCCACAAGGACGTTTCTAGTCTTCATCAAGGACTTTTTCAGTGGCCCCCATAGTGTGATGGGCTTTTTGTGATACTTAGTACTGCTGCATATACTGTTCGCGCTCCCAAGGGTGAACCTGGGTATTGAACATATCCCACTCGATCTCTTTCGACTCAATAAAGTGCTCCAGTACGTGCGTACCGAGGGAGTTCTTGATTGTGTCGTTTTTGCCGAGTGCTTCGATCGCTTCTTTCAGTGAAGCTGGAAGTGCTTCGATTCCTTCTGCTGCACGCTCTTCTTCATCCATTGCATAGATGTTCTGATTCGTCTCTGCAGGTGGAGTCAGTTTGTGGCGCACACCATCCAGACCGGCTGCAAGCAGTGCTGCCATCGCAAGGTATGGGTTCGCCGCAGGGTCTACACTGCGGACCTCAATACGTGTGCTCAGGCCGCGGGAAGATGGAATACGAACGAGCGGTGAACGGTTACGCATGGACCATGCAATGTAGCATGGTGCTTCATAGCCCGGTACAAGACGCTTGTAGGAGTTAACCGTCGGGTTCGTGATTGCTGTAAATGCATCCGCGTGCTTCAGGATACCAGCGAGAAACTGCATCGCTGTTTCACTCAGGCCGGTCTCTGATTTCTCATCGTAAAATGCATTCGTCTTTTTGTCTTTGAAAAGAGACATGTTGGCGTGCATACCGTTACCGTTTACACCGAACAGCGGCTTCGGCATAAATGTTGCGTGCAGGCCATGTTTACGGGCAATGGTTTTAACAACGAGCTTAAACGTCTGGATGTTGTCACACGTTGTTACAGCATCCGCATATTTAAAGTCGATTTCGTGCTGGCCGGGAGCCACTTCGTGGTGGGAAGCTTCAATTTCAAAGCCCATGTCCTCCAGCTCCAGTACGATATCGCGGCGGCAGTTTTCACCAAGGTCTGTTGGCGCAAGGTCGAAATATCCGCCTTTATCGTTCAATTCCAGCGTCGGCTCCCCGTTCTCATCGTTCTTGAACAGGAAAAACTCCGGCTCAGGTCCGATATTGAAATCAGTGAATCCAAGCTTTTCTGCTTCTTTAAGTACGTGCTTCAGCACACCGCGCGGGTCACCGGCAAATGGTGTACGGTCCGGATCGGGATTATGAACGTCACAGATAAGACGTGCAACTTTACCTTTTTCCGGTGTCCATGGAAAGACTACCCATGTGTCGAGGTCCGGGTGGAGATACATGTCGGACTCCTCGATGCGGACGAACCCTTCAATGGAAGAACCATCAAACATCATCAGGTTGTCCAGCGCTTTAGTAAGCTGGTCTACTGGAATTTCTACGTTTTTAATGGTACCGAGCAGGTCGGTAAACTGAAGCCGAATAAACTTTACGTTTTCGTCTTCCGCCATTTTAAGAATGTCTTTTCTAGAATTAGTTGCCATGCAATCATTCTCCTCCTTCAAAATTCTGGGCAGCCTGCAAACGATGATTTTTTCTGACTCGTTCAGCTGCGATAGTCGTATCGTACCGAATCTCACACGAGTTGTGGCATCCTTTGTCAGATTATCTAACAAAGAAATTTTCTGACAACAATCTGCCGCTGTGTACGTCTTTCCTGCCTTCTCCTCCGGAATTCTCAGCACTCACCTCCTTTAAGCAGAATTTTCCGCTACTTTCCCTGCTTTTCCGATGCTTTCTGCACAGCATAGGTGACTGCTGTTTTTACATGTTCAAACGTAAGCCCCCCTTGAACATACGCACGGTAGGGCGCACGGAGAGGTCCGTCGGCAGAAAGTTCGATACTTGCTCCCTGTACAAACGCACCTGCTGCCATAATAACTGGATCTTCGTAGCCCGGCATATCTGCCGGCTCCGGTGAGACATTGGCGTCCACGGGGGAATAATACTGAATGGCCCGGCAGAAAGCGGTCATTTCCTCTGCAGCGTGAAATGTCACTGACTGTATCAAATCGGTGCGTGGAGCGAGCGGAGGAGGATCCGTCTGAAAACCGGCTTTTTCCAGAAGAGCGGCAGTAAAGGACGCTCCTTTCAATGCCTCGCCGACGGTATGCGGAGCCAGAAAAAATCCCTGAAACATATCGAGAAGCACACCGAGTGTTGCTCCGCCTTCTGCGCCGATTCCCGGGGCACTCATCCTGGAGGCACATTTTTCAATTAAATCGTTTCTTCCACAGATATATGCGCCTGCTCTGGCAATACCGCCGCCGGGATTTTTAATTAAAGATCCGGCTGTCAAGTCTGCACCGGCATGGCCTGGTTCTTGTGTTTCCACAAATTCGCCGTAGCAGTTATCCACGAAGATTATTACCTCCGGATAAACTGCTTTGATTTCTGCTACTGCCCTGCCGATCTCCCCGACATGGAGGGACGCCCGGGCATCGTACCCTCTGGAGCGCTGGATGCCGAGTACTTTTGTCTCCGGACGGATACGGTTTATCACGCTTTCTGTATCGATTTGATTCTGCTTAAGTGGAACCGTGTCGTATGTAATGCCGAAATCTTTCAGCGAACCGGCATCTTTTTTCCCCCGGATCCCGATAACCTCTTCGAGCGTATCGTACGGGTCACCGCTTATGTAAAGAAGTTCGTCCCCGGGTCGGAGAACGCCGAAAAGTGCCGTACTGATGGCGTGCGTTCCCGATACAAGCTGCTGCCGTACGAGAGCAGCTTCTGCTCCCATCACACCGGCATATATCTTTTCAAGAACTTCTCTTCCGGTGTCATCATAGCCGTACCCGGTAGTCTGCTGAAAATGAAATTCGGAAACCCCTTCTTTCCGAAAATAATCCAGCACCCGCTTCTGGTTTTCTTCCACAATCTTCCCCACTTCAAAAAAGTGGGGAAGAAGTTCTTTATGAATGGTATCTGCTGTATCTTTCCAGCCGGAGATCATGTCATTTCGTCCTTTCGGTTCATAAGTTCTGTATACAATGCGCTCTCTTTTGGTGCATATCCGCGTATTTCATACTTCTCAGTCTCTTCATCAAAATGCTCGTAAGTGACGATCGTCTCTCTTTTAAATTGAAACAAGCGGTGACCTTCTGATGCCGGAATCCGGCTGATATAAGGTTCAAACTGATTCGTTAAAATCGACTGGATCCGCTGAAGCAGATCCTGCTGATCGTCTTTATCTTTAGCACTGACAAGCATCGATGGACCTTTCGTGGAAGAAGCGATGAACGTCCCCTCCATCAGATCACGTTTATTATAAATAGTCAGCATCGGAATCGTATCCGCCTTCAATTCGCGGAGTACTTCCATAACCGCTTTCTCATGTTCCGCCGATTCCGGATGGGAAGCGTCGACGACATGAAGAAGCAGATCTGCTTCTTTTGCCTCCTCAAGCGTCGACCGGAATGCAGCGATGAGCGTTGTCGGAAGCTGTTCGATGAATCCGACCGTATCGGTAATCAGGCATTCAAAGCCGGAAGGGAGCTGAATTTTTTTCGTCGTCGGATCCAGCGTCGCAAACAGCTTATCTTCCATCAGCACACCAGCGTCGGTCAGTTCATTTAACAACGTGGACTTTCCTGCATTTGTATAGCCGATCAGAGCGAGCTGGAACGCCTGGTTTTCCTTCCGTCGGTTCCGGTACTGTTCTCTGTGGCGGCTGACTTCCTCAATCCGCCGGCGGAGTTCCGTCATCCGCCTGCGGATGTGACGCTGGTCGGTCTCAAGTTTCGTTTCACCCGGCCCTCTCGTACCGATTCCGCCGCCGAGGCGGGACAGTACCTGCCCCTGTCCACGGAGGCGCGGCAGCGTATAGGAAAGCTGTGCCAGCTCTACCTGCAGTTTACCTTCTTTCGAACGTGCTCTCGACGCAAAGATATCGAGAATAAGCTGCGTCCGGTCGATGACTGGTACATCGAGAGAAGATGTAATGGACTGCAGCTGGGATGGCGTTAATTCGGCATTAAATACAATCAGATCCGCATCCATTCCGGCAAGCTCCTCCAGCTTGCCTTTGCCGATATATGTAGAATTTCTTGGGTGGTCCATTGCCTGAGTGACTCGGTCTGTAACAATGCCGCCAGCCGTTTCCACGAGCGCTTCTAATTCGTTCATCCGTTCATCAAAATGGTGTGTATCCGACTGTTTCGGGTATACACCGACGAGAATCGTTCGTTCCTGTTCTTTCATTATTATTGTCCACCCCCATGAATGTTTCTGTCCGCCGAAGCAGCGTCATTCCTGAAAATACCGCCGGAAGCTCGACTGCTTCCGGCGGTATCAGGCTGTTTTCAGACGGCTACGACTGGCTGTTCCCCTGCCGCTCCTGCTGCAGCTGAACGTTCCGCTGCGGCGAAAAGGTCGAAATAGCATGTTTGTACACCAGCTGCTGTTTTCCATCTGTGTCAAGCACGACAGTGAAATTATCAAAACTTTTCACCTGCCCTCTCAGCTGAAATCCATTGAGAAGAAAAACGGTGACAGGAATATTTTCTTTTCGTAGCTGATTTAAAAATTGATCCTGAATATTAACAGGCTGCTGCTTCATGATATTTCCCCCTTCATGTTCCACCTTGAGTCAGGTGGAAATGTTTATTTTTATGCAGATAGCGCAGGATTTCTTTGTGTTTCACTTCCCGTTCCCCTGTTACATCAAACCAATCTGCCTGCATTTTATTCCTGAACCAGGTCCACTGCCGTTTTGCAAAACGGCGTGAATTACGCTTCAGCAGCGCCGCTGCTTCTTCCAGTTCCATTCCGCCGTCAAGATAGGGGATGATTTCTTTATAACCGATCGCTTTCATTGCCCGGCAGTCCCGGAAACCTTCATCAAGAAGTTTCTGTACTTCTTCTAAAAGCCCCTGTTCAATCATCAGATCCACACGCTTGTTAATCAGGTCGTAAAGATTTTCTCTTTCCATCGTCAACACACCCAGCGTAAAATCGTAAGGGCTGGATGATTCTTCTTCTTCCGCTGTCGAAAAATCATGGTTTTCTTCCACGATTTCCAGAGCCCGGATCACACGGTGCACGTTGTTCGGATGAATATTTTGGGCACGAACGGGATCTTTTTGTTTCAGCCGTTCATACAGCGGAGCGTTTCCTTCACTCTCTGCAATCTGTTCCAGTTCCGCTCGGAGGGCTTTGTTTTCGCCGCTTGACTGGAAGGAATAATTATAAAGAAAACTCTGCAGGTACATGCCCGTTCCGCCGACGATGATCGGAAGCTTTCCACGTCCTGCGATGTCCCGGACAGCGTTTTCAGCATCTTCTTTAAACTGAGCTGCTGTATAATTTTCATCGGGTGATTTTATATCGATCAAATGATGTCTTACCCGGCTCAGCTCCTCCCCAGACGGCTTTGCAGTACCGATGTTCATTCCCCGGTACACCTGCATCGAGTCACCATTTATTATTTCACCATTCAATGCTTCTGCAGCTTCAAGCGCGAACGCAGATTTGCCAACAGCCGTCGGGCCGGCGATAACGAGAATTTTCGGTTTCATGGCACTCTCCTTTCATCAGCAGTCATAATATCCGTAACAGTGGGCGTTTCCTGCTGATATCTTTTTGAAAGGAAACTGACGGAACAGCTCATTTTCCGGGTCTGCTTTTACGACAACCCGCTTCGATGCAGTACGGACTGCCTGTTCAAAGGCCTCCACGCTGAGCCGGCCATAAGCTGCGTAGCTGCGCAGGGGAGCGATACCTTTTGACGTTTTATCCGCCTGGTCAAACATCGGGTCAAAATAGACATACTCCACACTGTCTGTCCCCTGCTTCTTGAGGTAAGTGGTATGTTCTTCGTTCACGATGCTTATTTTCGCGGCAGCAGCTGCCAGTTCGTCTTCCGGCATAGGAAATTGAAGAAACCCTTCCTGTACGACAGCGCTCAGCAGTGGAGAAGCTTCCACCGCTGTAATGGTAAAATCCGGTACTGCGGCCTGAAGAAACAGACTGTCTGCGCCGAGACCCATTGTAGCATCGATCAGCCTGCCGCCTGGTTCAGCCTCAATCGCACGAAGAAGCGGCGATGTTTTTTTCTGTTTCCAGTCATAATATTTCAGCACCGCGCCATTCGGATGATAGAAAAACGGAGCAGTTTCCGGTTTATGGATCTCAATCCGTTCCCGCCCATAAACGATAACTGGACAGTGCCATTCATTAAGCAGAGCATGCACCGGACGCTTTTCTCTCGGAACAAATTTCCAGTTGTGCGCTTCAGCAAATGCTCTTGCTGCATTTCCGGAATAAACTCCGTTTTTTGCACCGGTAGTCACGACCGCCTCCATTAATTCATCACCCGCTTAAACATCTTCTCAATTTCATATACGGAATAATGTATCATGACCGGCCGGCCGTGTGGACACGTAAATGGCTGCCGGCAGCTGCTCCATTCCCGGATCAGCCCTTCCATATCCCTGTTCTGAAGATGGTGATTTGCTTTTACAGCAGCTTTACACGCCATCATCGCCGCCGCATCTTCCCGTACCCGTTCCAGCCGGAGGTCCTGATGCTGTTTCAATTCCATCATGAGCTCTTCCGCAGTTTCTTTCTCCATTCCTTCCGGAAACCAGACCGGACAGGAACGGATGCGGTAGACAGGACCGCCGAAATGTTCCAGAACGAGGCCTGCCTCGGCAAGTACTTCTTTATTTTCATCTATAAAAGCTGCATCACTTCCGGACAACTCCATCGTAATTGGGACAAGAAGATCCTGCATTTCTCTTGAAGGAGAAGACAGCTTGTCGAGAAAATACTCGAAATTAATGCGTTCCTGAGCCGCATGCTGGTCAATCATGAAAAAACCATCGTCATTCTGCGCCAGAATGTACGTTCCATGAAACTGACCAATGACATGAAGTTCAGGTACTCTGGAAACAGCGGGTTCCTCCTGCACCTCCGCTGATGACCGGTCAGGGGATGCAGCCGCTGCACGACGTTCTGGTATGTCCTGTGTCTCCGGCTGACTCCGTATCGTTTCCCGGACAGCTTCCGTCGTTCCATTCCGGGAGGTCTCCTCAGAAGGGTAGAAAAAATCAAACGATGTGGCTTCACTCTTTCCGGAAGGCGCTTTTTCCCGGGAGGAAGAAGCGTTATCCCCGGAAACTGTCGGCTCTTCCCGAGAAAAGGGCTCCTGCATGGATGGAATCACTGCTTCTTTATTCCAGACACCCCGGATCGTTTCCTCCAATAGATGCTGAAGCTCTTTTTCTTTACTGAGCCGGATCTCCAGCTTGGATGGATGGACATTGACGTCCATCAAAAGGGGGTGAAGTGTAACATGAACACAGCATATCGGATATTTTCCGATCGGCAGAAGCTGATCGTAGCCAGCCTGGACCGCTTTTGCGAGCGGAATGCTGCGTACATATCTCCCGTTAAATACAAACGTTAAGTAGCTTCTGCTTGCCCGGGCGTCCACCGGGGAGCCTGCATAGCCTTCGATGGTAAAATCGTCGGTTTCAGCTTCAAACCGGCGCATGCCGCGTGCAGCCTGCAGTCCGTAAATCTGCTGAAGCACTTGAAGCAGTTTGCTGCTCCCGCTTGTTTTTAACAGCGTTCTCTCGTCATGCGTCAACTCGAATGCAATTTCCGGATGAGCCATAGCGAACCGGTTGATGCTGTCTGAAATATGGCCGAGCTCCGTATGAATCGTCTTTAAATATTTCAGTCTGGCAGGAGTATTATAAAACAGATCTTCAACAATGACTTCTGTTCCCTGTTTGGGAGGAGACTGTGTCCGTGACTGAATCTCTCCGCCGTGAAGGACGATCTTCCCGCCTTCTGCCCCGTCCGGACTTGTCATCAGCGTCAATCTGGAAACGGACGCTATGCTCGGCAGCGCCTCGCCCCGGAACCCGAGTGTGCGGATCCTGAAAAGATCCCGGTCGGATTGAATTTTGCTTGTCGCATGCCTGGAAAACGCCGCTTCCAGCTCATCCAGTCTGATGCCTGCTCCGTTATCAAGTACCGATATAGACTGAAGACCGCCTTCTGCCACTGCGATGCGGATCTTCGTACTTCCGGCATCCACGGCGTTCTCCACTAATTCCTTCACGACAGAGGCCGGACGCTCTACGACTTCTCCGGCAGCAATTTTATTCGACAGGGAGGCATCGAGTTTTTTGATCGGATTCATGGTTTCTCCTCTCTGCTGGCTTTCCGGCGGAGCTCATCCAAAAACTGCATCGCCTGAATCGGTGTCATGTTCAGAATATCCGCCTGCTTTAACTCTTCCACTACAGCAGAAGCCGGATCCTCCTCCGGAAAGAGAGGGATCTGCACGGCTTCCTGATAGTCCGGCTGCTTCTCTTTTTTCTCCGTACGGACGGCGCTCTCAGACTCATGAGCTGACAACAGTTCGTCTGCCCGCCGGATAAGAGCTTCCGGCAGCCTGGCAAGCCTCGCTACGTGGATACCATAGCTTCTGTCTGCTGCCCCATCGACAACACGGTGAAGAAACGTCAATTCTCCGTTTTCTTCCACGGCGGATACATGCACATTTACGAGATTATCGAGAGACTTTTCCAGTGCGGTTAACTCATGGTAATGCGTCGAAAACAGCGTCATGGCTTTTAAATGGTCGTGAATGTATTCCACAACCGCCTGAGCGAGGGACATGCCGTCATATGTCGATGTTCCTCTTCCTATTTCGTCCAGAAGAATTAAGCTTTTTTCCCCGGCACCTTCCACCGCTCTTCTCGTTTCGCTCATTTCCACCATAAACGTACTCTGTCCCTGAGCAAGGTCGTCGGCAGCGCCGATCCGGGTAAAAATTTTATCAAACACCATCATTTCACATGAATCTGCCGGAACATAGGAGCCTGCCTGACATAAAATGACAGACAGCGCCAGCTGCCTCATATACGTACTTTTACCCGCCATATTCGGTCCGGTGATAAGCAGCATTTCCCGATCTTTATGAAGCGTAATCGAATTCGGTACATAAGACCCGTCATCCGCCATTGTTTCCACAACTGGGTGTCTTGATTCAGTAATCTCGACTTTTTTATCCGTTGTGAGAACAGGTTTAGTATACTGTCGTTCTTCCGCTGTCTCTGCAAATCCCTGGAGAACATCCAGTATGCTTACTGATTCAGCAATCTGCTGAATCAGACGGATATGCTGCTTCACCTGATCCCGGACTTCGGTGAACAGCTGGTATTCCAGTTCGCCGCTTTTCTCTTCTGCTTCGAGAATAACTGCTTCTTTTTCTTTCAGCTCCGGCGTAATGAACCGTTCCGCATTGGACAGCGTCTGCTTCCGCTCATATCGGCCCTCCTGCAGCAGATGAAGGTTGGGCCGGGAGACTTCGATATAATAACCGAACACTTTGTTATAGCCGATTTTCAGAGACCGGATACCGGTTTTCTGACGTTCTTCTGTCTCCAGTCCGGCAATCCAGCTGCGGCCGTTCGTCATCGCATCGCGGTATTCATCCAGCTGCTCATTGTAACCGTCACAGATGAGCCCGCCTTCCGTCACAGAAACCGGGCAGTCTTCTTTAATCGAGGCATCGAGAAGCTCCACCAGTCCGGCAGGAGCATCGAGCAGCGGGAGCAGTTCGTCCGCATAGGAATTCCCCAGCGGCTTAAGGAGCGCTGTAATCCCGGGCATCTGCTGAAGCGATTTTTTCAGCTGGACAAGATCACGGCCATTCACGGTACCAAAGGCCACTCTGCCGGATAACCGCTCCAGGTCATACACCTGCTTTAACAGCTCCTGAAGTTCTTTTCGTTCCATGAAATGTTCGATAAACTTGCCTGTCAGCCCGTGACGCTTCTCAATCTGCTTCTTATTCAGAGAAGGACGTTCCAGCCAGCGTTTCAGCTTCCTTGCGCCCATCGCCGTTCCGGTCCGGTCAATGACAGATAAGAGGGATCCTTTCTTCGTCCGTTCCATGAGGCTTTCCGTGATTTCCAGATTTCGTTTGGAATGGTGGTCCAGCTGAAGATACTGCGCTGCTTCGTACGGTTTAACCGTCTGCAGATGGGCCAGATCCCTTTTCGTCGTTTCATGAAAATAATGCAGCAGCATGCCTGCACTCCGCTTCAGTACCGGTGTGGACAGGTCCTGAAACAACACTTCCTCCCCCTGCTCCTCAAGCTCATATGCACTGACCGCAGCAGATGTGCGCGCACTCAGCGCCTGCTTTAATACCGTCTCTGTATCCGCAGCTACTATGATTTCTTTCGGTTCATAGGATAATGCTTCATTAACCGCTTCTTCTGCACTCTCCAGCTCACAGGCGCTCCACTCTCCGGTCGTCAGATCAGCAGCACTTACAGACCAGGTGCCGTTCTGTTCTGCAATACTGACAGCGAACTGATTCGCCTCTTCCCGGACTGCTTTTCCGTTCATGACCGTTCCCGGAGTAATCACCTGCACGACTTCTCTTTTTACGACGCCTTTTGCTTCCTGCGGATTTTCCACCTGTTCACAGACAGCGACTTTATATCCCAGATCAATCAGCCGGGATATGTACTGTTCGGATGAATGATGCGGGACACCGCACATCGGTACGCCGTCGTCTCCTTTTCCCCGCTGTGTCAGTGTGATCTCCAGCTCTTTAGCCGCCAGCAGCGCATCTTCGTGAAAAAGTTCATAGAAGTCGCCCAGCCGGAAAAAGAGAAACGCATCTTCATGCTGTGCTTTTATTTCCTTGTACTGCTTCATCATCGGTGTAGCCTGCGCCTGCGCCATCGTCAACCCTCCGGTATCGAGTATGAACGGCCCACCGGAATATACATTTCGATGGGCCGCCGCGGTTTATTGTTTAAAAGGATTTTTCGCTGTCGTTCCATGCAGCAGATCGCCGCCGGTGGACTCAATAATTTTATTGGTCACCGTATTGGAAATCGTGTTGCTGACCATCTGCAGCAGTTCGTTCACTTCCACCTGGGACTGCTTAAATTCCTGTACGAGTGGAATGTCATCCAGCTCATCCTGAAGGGCATCAATTTTTGCATCTGTTTCCCTCAATGCCTCTGTTTTCTCATACTGCTTTAAATTCACCGCTTCTTTTTGAAGCGACTTAATTTTACCGATGATTTCCTGCACTTTGATGTGATCGTTGATCTGCGCTTCCGCGCGCTTGAAGAAATCAACCTCTTCGGTCTCCGCAATCTTTTCTGCCAGAAAACGGGCCTCGTGCATAATATCCTGCTTTGTATAATTTGCCATCGTTATTCCACTCCTGCGGGCGTTACGACTTCCCCGTTCAGGGACCACGTTTTCGCCTCTGTAATTTTGACGTGCACCAGCGTACCGACAGCGTCTTCCGGAGCGCGGAAATTAACGAGTTTATTCGTCCGCGTCCGGCCGCTCAGCACTTCCGGATCTTTCTTGCTTTTGCCTTCCACAAGCACTTCGACAACCTGTCCGTCATACGCTTTATTTTTTTCTGCAGACAAGTCATTGACCAGTTTATTCAGCCGGGCAAGCCGCTCCCGTTTCACATCGTGGGGAACATTGTCCTCCATCCGGGCAGCCGGGGTGCCGTCCCGTGCAGAGTAAATGTACGTAAAGCAGCTGTCGTACTCCATTTCTCTGACGAGGGAAAGCGTCTCTTCAAACTGCTCTTCCGTTTCATTCGGAAAGCCGACGATAATGTCGGTGGTGAAGGATGCATGCGGAATCGCCTTTTTAATGCGTGCAGCAAGATCCACGTAGGATTCCCTCGTATACTTTCTTGCCATCCGTTTTAAAACGTCATTACTGCCGCTCTGAACCGGAAGGTGGATATGTTCAACGAGGTTTCCGCCTTTTGCGAGCACTTCGATCAGATGATCATCAAAGTCTCTTGGGTGGCTCGTCGTAAAGCGCACCCTTGGAATATCAATTTTACGGATATCATCCATCAGATCACCGAGTCCGTACTGGATATCTTCCAGATCTTTGCCGTATGCATTGACGTTCTGACCGAGAAGCGTAATCTCTTTGTAGCCGTTCCGTGTAAGATGACGTACTTCTTCAATTATATCCTCCGGCCGCCGGCTCCGCTCTTTCCCGCGAGTATAGGGAACGATACAGTATGTACAGAATTTATCACAGCCGTACATAATGTTCACCCATGCCTGAAAATGACCTTTTCTTGCCCTCGGCATGTTCTCAATAATGTCGCCCTCTTTTGACCACACTTCCATGACGACTTCTTTACTGAACAGAGCGTTTTCCAAAAGTTCCGGCAGGCGGTGGATGTTATGGGTACCGAAAATCAGGTCCACCTGCTGATGTTTTTCGAGAATACGGTTTACGACCGATTCTTCCTGTGACATACATCCGCATACCCCGATAACGAGGCCCGGGTTGTCCTGTTTCAGTTGTTTTAAGTGACCGATCTCCCCGAAAACTTTGTTTTCAGCGTTCTCGCGGATCGCACACGTATTAATCAAAATAACGTCGGCATCTTCGGTGTCTGTTGTCGATTCAAACCCCATGTTCATGAGAATTCCGGCCATATTCTCCGAATCGTGCTCGTTCATTTGACAGCCGTAGGTGCGGATAAGAAACTTTTTCCCGTATCCGATTTCTTTCATGTTTTCCGGAATGTCAAAATCATAATGTATTTCTACATTTTCTTTTCCGCGCTTCTTCGCCTGTTTCAGGCTCGGCGGCTCGTATGTTGTCTGAAAATACTGGGAGTAGTCTTTCTCCCCGCTCATTTTCTTTGCTGCGAGCTCTATCTGTGTTTTTTTCTGATCTTCATTCATTAGGTACAGCTCCTTTAAGTCGTTAGGCTGTCAACCTATAATTATAAAGTCTTTTCTTCCATGAAACAACCGTTAGCGGTCGTTCTTCACTCATTTTTCACTGCGGATACGCAGACAGAAGAAAAAACCGCCGGTATGTGCAGCCCGCTGAATAATAGAATAAGATCTATTCTTCAATGGACTGCTCCACCGGCAGTAAATTGACTTTTATGCTGAAAAGCTATTCGTTACGCTGGAGTCCCGTCCGGTCCGCAGCGCGTATAAATGCCTCGAGCGCTTCATCCAGTATTTCTGGTGTATGTTCCGACGTAACCATCGTCCGCACTCTGGCTTTCCCTTTTTCCACCGTCGGATACACGATACTCCGCGCATAGACACCTTCTTCCAGGAGGGCATCGGACAGTTCGTGTGCTGCTTTCTCCTCTCCTGTCATCACCGGTGTAATCGGCGTTTCACTTTTTCCGGTATCAAACCCGGCCTCTTTTAACTTCTTTTTCCAATATTTTGTATATTTCCACAGAAGGTCAATCCGCTCCGGTTCCTCCTGAAGAACCCGGACGGCTTCCCGGCATGCGGCAGTTACTGCCGGCGGATGCGACGTACTGAAAAGAAGCGGCCGTCCTTTCATTTTCAAAAGATCAATGACCGCAGACGGAGCAGCTACATATCCTCCGAGAACACCGACTGCTTTACTTAGTGTTCCCACTTGAATATGAACCCGCCCGTTTAAGTCGAAATGGTCCACCGTCCCACGGCCGTTTCTTCCGAGAACGCCGCTTGCATGCGCATCGTCCACCATGAGTACAGCACCGTATTTCTCACACAGCTCTGTTATTTCCGGAAGTGGAGCAATGTTGCCATCCATTGAAAAAACACCGTCTGTCACTACGAATTTCGTACGGTAGCCAGAAGCCTCCTTCAGCTTTTCCTCCAAATCCTTCGTGTCTGTATGACGGTAAATGCTTCTAGCCGCTTTCGTCAGCCGGATACCGTCAATAATTGATGCATGATTTAATTCATCAGAAATGACAATATCTTCTTTCGTGAGAAGTGTGCCGAGCACTGCCTGATTTGCAGTGAATCCAGACTGAAAAACGAGCGATCCTTCTGTATGTTTAAAAGCAGCGAGCTCTTTTTCCAGCTCTTCGTGCATCGAAAATGTTCCTGCAATGGTTCGGACAGAGCCTGTACCCGCACCAAACGTATCCACCGCGCGGACCGCTTCAAGCTTTAGACGCGGATGTGTGGTGAGACCGAGATAGTTATTCGATGACAGCTGAATGACTTCCTTTCCATTAATCATCACTTTAGCCCGCTGGTCTGATTCCAGTTCTGTCAGCGGACGAAACGACTCGTTGTTTTTCATTTCGTTTATTTCTGCTTCCACCCATTCCAATCCTTTCATCACACATCTCTCCTTTTTAAAATAATTTTCTTTATGGCCGGAGAATGATTTTACCGCAGTTCCCCTCTTTCATCAGGTTAAAGCCTGCTGCGAATTCTTCCAGTTTGAACTCGTGCGTAATGAGCGGCTCCAGATCCACCTGTCCGGAAGCAAGAAGTCCCTGAACCTGCAGCCAGGTTTCATACATCCGCCTGCCTGTTATACCCTGAATGGTTATACCTTTAAAAACGACATCCTCTGTCATGCGGACCGGAACAGTCGGCGGCAGACTGAGAACAGCCATATGACCACCCTGTGCGGTCATTTTGAGTGCAGCGTCGAACGCCTGTGGATTTCCGCTCATCTCACAGACGACATCGACACCCCCGGTCTCCTGTAACGCAGCCTGCAGCATATCCGTCTCTGCCGGATTAATAATAACGTCTGCACCGGCTTTACGTGCCAGGTCCAGTCTGTATTCATTTACATCAAAAGCGAGTACGCGTGAAGCACCGCAGGCTTTTGCAGCACAGACTGCCATTAACCCTATCGGACCGCAGCCAACGACAGCAGTACTCCTGCCCGCAGGCTGACCACTCAAAACCGTGTGAACAGCGTTTCCGAACGGCTCCTGAAGGCTGTTTACGCGGGCGGGAATAGAAGGGTGATTGACGATCACATTCTCCTGAGGAACGACGATGTATTCTGCGAAGCTTCCATCTCTGTCAACGCCGATTATACTCGTATTCAGACAAACGTGTGCTTTCCCGGATCTGCAGGCACGGCATTTCCCGCATACGATGTGCGTCTCCGCACTGCACCGCTCCCCCGGTTCAAGTCCTTCCACACCGCGTCCAATTTCCGAAATCACTCCTGAAAACTCATGACCAAATATGTACGGTGTATTTATTCTCCCTGCTGCCCAGTCGTCCCATTCATAAATATGAAGGTCCGTACCGCATATCGACATCGTTTCGATCTTAATCTGAACTTCCCCCGGGCCGGGTTCCGGTATTGGAACCGTTTTCAACTCTGCTCCCGCTGAAGCTGATGTTTTCATCAGTGCTTTCATCATGACAACCACCCCTTACACGTAGAATAGCACGCGTTTTTGTTCATTTCAAGTGGACTGTCTATTTATAAAGGACATAAAGCATAGAAAGATAAAGCCGGCTGAAGATCCCTCCAGCCGGCCACTCTTATCTTGGTTCCACAATCAGCTTGATCGCTGTCCGTTCATCCCCATCGATCTCAATATCTGTAAATGCCGGAACACAGATTAAATCTATGCCGCTCGGAGCGACAAATCCACGGGCAATAGCGATAGCTTTGACAGACTGATTCAACGCTCCCGCACCGATGGCTTGTATTTCTGCAGTTCCCCTCTCACGAATGACGCCTGCAAGAGCACCTGCAACAGAATTTGGATTGGATTTTGCTGAAACTTTAAGAATCTCCATGAAAGCTACCTCCTTTATTAATGTGAACGACTAGTGATGTCAGGAGCTGTAAGGCTGCAGGAATCAGTCTTATCCCTCTTTACCACTTTCACAAACCCGTTTAAACCTAAAATCAGCCATTAATCAAAAAACGGGTCATCCGGCGTAATGCGGATCCGCTTGATCGATTCTGCCGTACCTTCCGCATTGATCGTAACTGCAAAACCATTGAGCTGTACGTCTCCATTTTCCACTTCAAACCGCGCCGGAAGGCTTGTAAGAAATCGTTCGATTACAATGTTTTTATCCATACCGAGAATTCCATTGTAAGGCCCTGTCATGCCCGCGTCCGTAATATAGGCCGTGCCTCCGGGGAGTACCCGCTCATCCGCTGTTGGAACGTGCGTATGAGTTCCCGTAACTGCTGAAACCCTTCCGTCCAGATACCATCCCATCGCCAGCTTTTCGCTTGTCGCTTCTGCATGAAAATCGACGAAAATATGCGATGTCTGCTCTGATGCTTCTTCAATCAGACGGTCTGCTTTCTGAAAGGGACAGTCGATTGCCGGTAGAAATGTCCTTCCCTGCAGGTTTATGACAGCGAGTTTTTTTCGTCCCGCTTTCATATAACGAATGCCGGTTCCCGGTACCCCTTCCGGAAAATTAGCCGGGCGTACCAGACGGTCTGCTTCGTCGATAAAATCAAACAGCTCTTTTTTATCCCATGTATGGTTTCCCATCGTCAGCATATCCGCTCCCGCTTCCAGAAGTTCGTGATACACTTTTTTCGTCATTCCTTTGCCGCCTGCGGCATTTTCTCCATTGACGATGACAGCATCTGCTGCATATTTCTGCTTGATCTTTTTTAAATACTCTTTTAGTACGGCTCTACCTGGAGAACCGACAACATCACCGATAAAAACGAGTTTCATTATATCCATGCTCCTTCCTGATTCATGCAGCCAGCCCACAGGCTGAATGACTGCGTAAACGTTCAGCAGCTTTATTCCGCAAAAAAGAGGCTGCTCCGCAGGAACATCCTGTTAAAACAGCCTCATCACTTTCCTTATTTTGCATATTCAACTGCTCTGGTTTCCCGGATGACAGTAACTTTAATATGACCCGGATAATCCAGTTCGTCCTCGATTCGTTTAGTAATATCTCTTGCCAGACGGTAGGAATCTTCATCAGAAATAGTATCAGGCTTAACCATAATCCGTATTTCGCGGCCTGCCTGAATAGCATAGGTTTTTTCCACACCTGTAAAGGATTCAGAGATTTCCTCGAGTTTCTCCAGACGTTTAATGTACGTTTCGAGCGTTTCCCTGCGTGCTCCCGGTCTTGCAGCCGAGAGTGCATCCGCCGCTGCGACAAGCGTCGCAATGACTGAGGTTGCTTCTGTATCTCCGTGATGGGAAGCGATGCTGTTAATAACCACATCATGCTCTTTGTACTTCTGACCCAGTTCCACGCCGATCTCCACATGGCTTCCTTCCACCTCGTGGTCAATCGCTTTACCAAGATCATGCAGCAGTCCTGCACGTCTCGCCAGCTGGACATCTTCGCCAAGCTCTGCTGCCATGATGCCGCTCAGATGAGCAACTTCCATGGAGTGCTTTAACACGTTCTGACCATAGCTGGTGCGGAACTTCAATCGTCCGAGAATTTTGATCAGATCCGGATGAAGGTTATGAATACCCATTTCAAACGTTGTCTGTTCACCATATTCACGAATCATCTCATCCACTTCCCGGCGCGCTTTCTCGACCGTTTCCTCAATGCGGGCCGGATGGATCCGTCCATCCTGTACAAGCTTTTCGAGAGCCGACTTGGCAATCTGCCTGCGGATTGGGTCAAAACCGGATAAAATAACTGCTTCCGGCGTATCATCAATGATCAAATCAATGCCGGTCAGCGTTTCCAGCGCCCGGATATTGCGGCCTTCACGGCCAATAATACGGCCTTTCATTTCATCATTCGGCAGATTGACAACAGAAACTGTTGTTTCAGCCACATGATCTGCTGCGCAGCGCTGAATAGCGAGAGAGAGGATTTCTTTCGCATTTTTCGTCGATTCCTCTTTCGCACGGCTGACAGAGTCTTTGACCATTACAGCCTTCTCATGCGTCAGTTCGTTTTCCATCGTATCCATAATAATGGTACGTGCTTCTTCTTTCGTAAAGCCGGAAATACGCTCAAGCTCCTGCTGCTGGTGCTGGACCAGCTCCTCTACCCTGCTATTCATTTCTTCGATTTCGTTGTGACGCTCCGTCAGTTTTTCTTCTCTGGATTCCAACGTTTCTTCCCGTTTGTCAAGCGTCTCACTTTTCCGATCAAGGACTTCTTCCTTCTGTACTAATCGGTTCTCCTGTTTCTGAATCTCATTACGACGATCACGGATTTCCTGTTCAGCATCAAGACGAATTTTGTGCGCTTCATCTTTCGCTTCCAGAACAGCTTCTTTTCTGCTTGCTTCCGCTTCCCGCTTCGCATCATCCACCGTCTGTTTTGCAAGCATTTCCGCACTGGAAATTTTCGCTTCGGCGATGGATTTACGCGCAAAGTATCCGACAAAGAACACGATTACTGCAGTGAATAGCAAAATGAGGATTTGTACCGTCAAACTCATGATTGACTCACCTCCTCATGCTATTTCTTTCGTTAAGCTTCGTTTTTTACTGCTTTCAACTAGCACGAATAAAAACGGAAAGCACATCTGCAGGGAACGCGCTCACACCTAGTCCCCCAACTGATGTGTTCTCGTTAATTGTATGCTTCACAATTCGTTCTGTCAAGCATTGGCAGAGTCTGTAAAAGAAGTATACGTACTGATACATCAGCGGTTAGAGGGGTGCAGCCGTTCTTTTGGAAAATTCTATCTGCTTCAGCACTCCCTCATTTCGGAACCGGTAAAATCCGGACTCGAATTGTACACTCCTGGCGATATAGAGAAGGCCGGAAAGAGCTGGCGGGCTCCTTCCGGCCTGTAAAAATATGATTTGACGGCTTACTTCAGGTCAAGTGGATTATCGCCTTCCTCAAGCCCTTCATCTTCTTCAGGAGCCGGGACCGTCTGAGCGGCAATCAGCCCGTGATGTTCACGGATACGACGCTCAATGTCCTGCATGACTGCATCATTTTCTTTAAGGAACTGCTTAGCGTTCTCACGGCCCTGCCCCATACGCTCATCGTTATAAGAGTACCAGGCGCCGCTTTTTTGAATAATATCAAGCTCGGACGCGATATCGATCAGAGAACCTTCTCTGGAAATACCTTCGCCGTACATAATGTCCACTTCAGCTGTACGGAAAGGAGGTGCTACTTTGTTTTTCACGATTTTGATTTTCGTTTTATTTCCGATCATCTCGTTGCCCTGCTTCAGCGTTTCTGCCCGGCGGACTTCCAGACGTACAGAAGAGTAGAACTTCAGTGCACGTCCGCCCGGCGTTGTTTCCGGATTACCGAACATAACTCCGACCTTCTCACGGATCTGGTTGATGAAAACAGCAATCGTGTTGGATTTGGATACTGCACCGGAAAGTTTACGGAGCGCCTGTGACATCAGACGGGCCTGAAGACCGACGTGGCTGTCACCCATTTCCCCTTCGATTTCCGCTTTTGGTACGAGGGCTGCGACGGAGTCAACGACAACAATATCCACAGCACCGCTTCGTACGAGCGCTTCAGCAATTTCAAGTGCCTGCTCCCCCGTGTCCGGCTGAGAAAGAAGCAGTTCATCGATATCCACACCGAGCGCCTGTGCATAAACCGGGTCGAGGGCATGCTCTGCATCGATGAATGCCGCCTGTCCGCCGTTCCGCTGTACTTCAGCTATCGCGTGGAGCGCGACTGTCGTTTTACCGGAGGATTCCGGTCCGTAAATCTCAACCACACGGCCCCGTGGATAACCGCCTACACCGAGGGCGATATCGAGGGCAAGCGCCCCGCTTGAAATCGTCGATACACGACGGTCTGTCTGTTCACCGAGTTTCATGATGGATCCCTTACCAAACTGCTTTTCGATCTGTTTCAGAGCCATATCAAGGGCTTGTTTACGATCAGACACAAAACATCTCTCCTTTAAATATAAAATCGATCTCCCGTACTACGTGGTATTACCGGAAACCGCATATCTCAAAACTACAAACATTCGTTCGCTTATTTAAGTATATACAAATCCATCCGCCCCGTCAATACAAACGGAACGGATGGATTATCTTTTTTATCAGCCGCGCTTCGGACGCGGTTTAGCAGGTTCCAGATTAATCTTTGCTCCTGCAACACGGGCGTATTTTAAGCCCTCGTAGACGAACGGCGCAGATTCTTCCGGAACTTCCATAAAGGTAAAGTTCTCGAAAATATCGATTTTACCAATCGTTTTCGCATTGATCCCGACAAGTTTCGCTACATCGTCCACCAGTTTCTTCGGTGTCATGTCCACATTTCTGCCGACATTGATAAAGAAGCGGGTCATGCCTTTTTGTGCTCCGGTATCTCCGAAATCGTAGGCAGTTGTCTCGGTGCGCTCGTCATTCTGGCTGTAGAACGCAAGCTTGAACAGTGCGCTGACAACCTTATCGGAAGGGTACTCAGCAAGAAGTTCTGCTACAAGGTTTTCATATAGAGAATCATCTTCTTCATTATCTTCAATGAGCTGAACGACCTGATGCTTCCACGCTTCCTGCTGCTTTTCCACCACTTCTTCGATGGAAGGAACGCTCCGGGAAGGAATTGCATTCTTGATTTCACGCTCGATGGAGCGGAGATGCTTCATTTCACGCGGTGTCACAAGCGTCACCGCCATACCTTCCTTCCCTGCACGGCCGGTACGGCCGATACGGTGAACGTAGCTTTCCGGATCCTGAGGAATGTCGTAGTTGATAACGTGGGAGACGTTTTTCACGTCAATTCCACGTGCTGCTACGTCTGTTGCCACGAGAAATTCAATCGTAGATTTCCGGAATTTTTTCATTACGCCATCGCGCTGGGACTGCGTAAGATCGCCGTGAATACCATCAGCCATATAGCCGCGTGCCTGAAGAGACTCTGTCAGCTCGGCAACACCTTTTTTCGTCCGGCAGAAGATAATGCCGAGTTCAAGCGTCTCACTGTCGATGATACGGCACAGTGAATCGAGTTTGTTTTTCTCAAGTACTTTGTAGTACGCCTGCTCAATAAGTGGAGCAGTTACTTCGCCTTTATCGATTGTCACCTGCTCCGGAGACTTCATATATTTATTCGAAAGTTTCCGGATTGCCGGAGGCATCGTTGCAGAGAAAAGAAGCGTCTGACGCTCTTCATTTGCGTTCTGCAGGATTTTTTCGATATCTTCGATGAAACCCATGTCCAGCATTTCGTCTGCTTCGTCCAGAACGAGCTTGGAGATGCGGTCGAGCTTCAGTGTGCCCCGGTTGATATGGTCAAGGACACGGCCAGGTGTACCAACGACAACCTGAACACCGCGCTTCAGCGTTTTAATCTGATGGCCGATAGACTGTCCGCCATAAACCGGAAGCGTCTGTACTTTGGTAAATTTCGAGAGTTTCTGAAATTCTCCGGCCACCTGGATCGCGAGCTCACGCGTCGGCGTCAGAATCAACGCCTGTACGTGCTTCTGCTTGGAATTAACATCGTTGATCAGCGGAATTCCAAAAGCTGCTGTCTTGCCTGTTCCAGTCTGTGCCTGACCGATCACATCGTGCTGTTTCAGGATTTCTGGAATGACCTTTTCCTGGATTGGAGAAGGAGCCTCAAATCCCATTTCTTTTACTGCTTTTTTCAGGTTGTTAGATATTTCAAATTCGTCAAATTTCATTTCCATCAAGTATTCATCCACCTTTTCTATTTCGTAACTCGTTGTAGAGCATGTACAGACCCCGTTTAACCGCCTGCATCCGGATACTGCTCCGGCTTCCTCCTACGCGGACAAATTCCGCTGTAGAGAAGTCCGGGCCGGCAAAACCAATAAACATTTCACCTGGTTCGTACCCTTCAAGCGGGTCCGGTCCTGCTGCTCCAGTAAAACTGATTCCATAGTCGGAACCAAACCTTTCTTTCGCGCCTTCTGCCATTTCCACAGCACAAGCTCTGCTGACTGCTCCGTCATTCTTAAGTGTTTCTTCGGAAACGCCGACAGCATTCATTTTCGCTTCGTTTCCGTAGCAGACGACTCCGCCCGGAAAAATCATAGAAGCTCCTGCAAATGTCGTCATCCGGTCGGCGAATGCTCCTCCCGTCAAACTCTCTGCAGCAGAAACAGACAAGTTGAGCTCGCGCATTAACGCAGCTGTGCGCTCATCAAGCTCCTCTTCTCCTTCACCGTAACAGTAGTCACCGGCCTTCTCGAGAATTTCTTCGGCTGCAGCATCCAGGAGACGGATGTTCTCCTCCCCGCTGGAACTGCGCGCAGTCAGACGAAGCATCACTTCTCCTTCCTGGGCAAGCGGTGCAATCGTCGGGTTGGACTGACGGGAGAGAATGCTTTCCAGCTTTTCTGCCAGACTGGATTCGCCAATAGCGTAAAACCGCAGAAGTCTGGAAGTGATGACTGCTTCCTCCGGCCGTTTCGCTGCCAGATACGGAAGCGCATAGCTGTCCGCCATCCGCTTCATCTCTTTAGGAGGCCCGGGAAGAAGGACATAATAAACACCGTCTTTTTCCACGGCAGTACCACAGGCAAGCCCATTGTCATTAGGGAAGACCTCTGCCCCCTCCAATGTGTTCGCCTGCTTCAGGTTAGCTTCTGTTACTTCACGCCCGCTCTGCTCAAAATATTGCCGGACGTGTGCCTCTGCCCCGTTATCCAGGATGACATCGAGACCAAGAAAAGCACCGCACGCCTCCCGGGTGACATCATCCTGAGTTGGACCGAGTCCTCCAGTAATGATTACTGCGTCCGAACGGGAAGATGCGTTTTTCAATGCTTCCTGAATCCGGTCCTGATTATCTCCTACGGCCTGATGAAAATAAACGTTTATACCAATATCAGCCAGCCTCGTGGATAAGTAAGAGGCATTTGTATTGTCAATCTGCCCAAGAAGGAGTTCAGAACCTACTGCAATAATTTCTGCATTCATATTCTCACCTCTACTCGGCGTCTGTCAGCACGTGTTTATTCTTCATGAAATAATCGACTCCGGAAAAGACAGTTAATATAACTGCTACATAGATCATAATGCCGGCAAAAGGAATACCGATAAGTGCAAACCCGATGTTATGCAGCATAATAGCCGCAGCGGCAACGATTTGACTTACTGTCTTCCATTTTCCCCATATACTTGCTGCAATAACTTCTCCACCGCCGGAAGCTACCAGGCGCAGGCCGGTAACGGCAAACTCCCGGCTTAAAATAACGACGGCTGCCCAGGCAGGAAACATATCCATGCCTGCCAGACTGACGAACGCTGCGGTAATGAGCAGCTTATCAGCGAGGGGATCCAGAAACTTACCCATGTTCGTGACCAGGTTGTGCTTTCTGGCATAATAGCCGTCCAGCCAGTCCGTTGCAGCGGCAACGATAAATACAACTGCGGCCGCAAAATGGGAGACAGGGATCCCGGCACCGAGCAGCTGAAGTTCCCCCCAGTTGAACGGTATGAGCAGAAATACCATAAATAATGGAATCATAAAAATTCTGGAGATTGTAATCCGGTTTGGAATATTCATCGTTTTCCTCCTCCGGCTCCATGAATGATCGACGGACCTATGTAAGCCGTATTTATTTTAACAGACCTAACAGGGAAATGCGAACGAAGTTTCCCTGATAAGCGGTAATTCCATTGGTGAAAACGCTCTTTTGCAGACAATCATCCGTCCTGGAACAGAAACTGGGATGTCCAAAGCCTTTTGTGGCCCGGTCTGCGGTTTCATTTCCACCGCTCATGAAGAAATTATAAAGTTTTTTCTTTTCGGGGAGAAAAGAGAGACCCGCCCCGGCAGAGAACCGGAGCGGGAAGCTCTCCGGAAGAAACACAATTCGTTTCCAGTGCAAGAGAGGCAGACTGTACGAATCGTTCTTCCTGAGAAAATACCTATGAGTTTTCCTGCTGAATAATCACGTACTGCCTCGTTGCATCGGAGGCATATTCAAGCTCTTCACCGTTCACATAGATCGTCGCTGTTGCTGTACTTCCCATATTGAAAACAACTTCATTTTCTCCGGAGAAATCAAAAGAGACTTCATCACCGCTTACGTGTGTCTGCTGATGCAGCTCCTCACCGCTTCCGTTAAGAATCTGCAGCCAGCTGTCACCTGAAAAGGACATTTCTACATCAAATGCCTCAGCACCGGAGAGCGTATACGTAAATTCGTTACCGCTCTCATTCGTAAACGCGAGCTGCTGCTCCTGCTCTTCTTCATTTTCATCTTCAGGTGCAGGCTCTTCTTCATTCGCCGGCTCTTCTGCCGGGTCCTCCGGTTCGTTTTCTTCCACCTGTTCTGTTTCTTCAGCATCAGCGCCGGTATCTTCAGAGTTTTCTTCCGGTTCGTCACCGCTGTCTACAACAACATTGTTTCCATCAGATCCCTGCCCGGGCTCTGGTGAAGCTTCATTCCCCTGCTGAAACAGCCATACAGCAAAGCCGATAGCAATAACAAAGATGATGGCCAGCGCCGTTGGAAGAAGGGATGCTCCTCCGGATCTTCGGCGGGCGCCTCCGTCTGCAGGTTTTGACCTTGCTGTTCTCGGTGGCAGGTTTTCCGTTTCACTCGGCTTCGGCTTCGGAAGTTCATCTGCGTGTTCCTCAAACAGCTGATTCGGATCGAGTCCCACCGCTTCTGCATAGCTTTTTACAAATGCCCTGGAATAAAACTCACCCGGCATTTTAGAAAAATCGCCTGCTTCAATAGCTTCCAGATACCTGCGTTGAATTTTTGTTGCCTGCTGCAGTTCATCCAGCGAATAGCCTTTTTCCTGACGTGCATTCTGTAGTCGTGTACCTAGTTCTGACAATCTATACACCCACTTACTTCGTAAATTTCATCTGCACAGGTCATGCTAAAAGGAAGAATAGTTCTGCTCGACTTCCTCATAGGAGATCACCTGGGATTCATCGCTCCGCAGTTCAATAATATAATCAAAATCATCCAGCGTGTATTCTGTCGTACGGATAAATATATCGGGATGCTCCACTACTTTTGTCGATGGAAGGCGCATCATTTCGGATACGAGCATGCGGTGGCGTTCAGAGCCGCGCATCGTCGACACTATCCCGTCGATAATGTAAATGTTATCTTCGAGCATTTCATCGTCCGCCAGCTGGCTGCGGATCGTCTGTTTCAGCATCGTGGAAGAGAGAAACGACCACTTCCGGTTCGCACACACACTTGCAGCAACGACCGACTCTGTTTTCCCGACTCGCGGCATGCCGCGGATTCCAATCAGCCGGTGCCCGTCTTTCATAAACAATTCTGCCATAAAATCGACGAGGATTCCAAGCTCGTCCCGGACAAAACGGAACGTTTTTTTCTCGTCACGGTCACGCTCAATATACCTGCCGTGCCGGACAGCGAGACGGTCGCGGAGTTTCGGTTCTCTTATTTTTGTGAGCGTAATGATGTCCATCGTCATAAGAATAAACCGGAGACGTTCGACCGCTTCATCCGACTGACTGCGTATGAGCATGCCACGCCGGTCGTTTTCCACTCCGTTGATCGTAACAATATTAATGCTCAGCATACCTAAAAGTGATGCAATCTCTCCAAGCAGTCCGGGTCTGTTTTCATTGATTTTATATTCGAGGTACCATTCTCTCCGTTCCATAAGGTTCTCCTCTCCCGTACGTGCGTCTTTCTTTATCTTAATCGATAATAGAATTAATGAAAAGAGCTGGAGCCATACTTTCGCGGGAAATAGGTATTATGTATACCATGCACCGTTAATACTTAGAATATGACCGTTAATATAAGCGGCCTGTCCGGAAGACAAATAAACGGCTGCAGAGGCAACTTCTTCCGGGGATGCAAACCGCCCCGCCGGAATTTCTTCTTTTAAGCTTTGTGTTTCCGCGGAGCTGAATGTATCCATCATCGGTGTTTCCACCGGTCCGGGGGCCGCGGCATTAATACGGATGCCGCTCGGCGCTGCTTCTTTAGCAAGAGACTTCACCAGTCCGTGCTGGGCGGATTTAACCGTCGAGTACATCGTTTCCATCGAGGCTCCCGTCTCCCCCCAGATCGATGTAACAAGCACCACCGAACCTCCTTCTTTCCGGATCATACCCGGAAGCACTGCACGGATGATGGCAGCAGGGGCTGCCACCTCCATGCGGAGACATGTCTCCCAGTCCTCTGCCGAGAAGTCCTGAAACAGCCCGTATACCGCCCTGCCTGCGCAGTGAATGACGATATCGATCTCCTCTGCTCCCGGAAGATTATCCGCCGGGCGCCTGCTGGAAAAATCCGACTGCCACAGGACCGGCTCTCCGGAAAGAGAGGAAGCAAGCTTCTCACACGCCTGCCGGTTCTGGTTGTAGTGAAGGATCAAATCATACTCCTTATCCAGCATTCGGGCGCATGCCTGCCCGATCCCTCCTGAGGCCCCGGTTATTAGAGCACGCCGGTTCATTACATTTCTCCCTCCGGAAAAATAAGACAGCCTGCTGCCTGCGTTTCCAGGTCCATGTGGTCCCGGAAAATCGACTCGACTTCCTCCAGCGTCAGTTCCTCCATCACCGGAATAACATCAAATAGATGCATGTTATTAAAGTGATACCTTGTAAACTGGTTGGCAATATATTCCGGAGAATTTAATGCTCTCAGGAAGAAGCCGATCTTTTTCCGGCGGATCCGTTCAAAGCTTTCCTTATCAAATCCGTCCTTCACGGCACTGCTTATTTTCGAGAGAATTTCTTCCTCCAGAATATGCGGTTTTTCCGAGTCGCCGCCGATGACAGAAAATCCAAACGTATTTTCTGCCGTATAGTCAAAGCTGAACGAATCATCGATCAGTCCCTTTGTGAACAGATCCGAGTACCCTTCTGAACTTCTTCCGAAAAGCATCTCAAGAGCCGTCTGCAGCGCTAGTTCGCGTTTCAGCATCTCTTGTCCTTCTCTTCCGGCCCGCTTCTCTTTAATTCCTACAAGACATTTCCCGACCTGAACCGGCATCTCCTTTTCCAGCCGTGCGCTCCGGACCGCTTCCGGCTCATCTTCCTGAAAACGCACCGGTTCCTCCGGAGGTACGAATGATTTCTGTTTCTGGTTGCTGCGGATCAGTTCAATCATTTCTTCCGGATCAAACGAACCGACAAGAAACAGCGTCATATTCGCGGGGTGATAAAATGTCCGGTAGGCCGTGTAAAGATGTTCTTTCGTTATCTCCGCAATGGATTCCGCCGTACCGGCAATATCGATATGAACAGGATGATTTTCATACATAGCAGAGAGCAGTCCGAAAAAATTCTGCCAGTCCGGATTGTCTTCATACATACGGATCTCCTGCTCAATAATTCCTTTTTCCTTTTCGACCGTTTCATCGGTAAAATACGGATACTGCACGAAATCCAGCAGCGTCGTCGTGTTTATCTCTTTATTGGACGTACTGGAGAACAAATAAGCCGTGCGCGTAAAGCTCGTAAATGCGTTAGCACTTGCACCCTGTTTACTGAACTGCTGGAAAATATCTCCGTCTTCATCTTCGAACATTTTATGCTCGAGAAAATGAGCAATCCCATCGGGAAGCTGTACAGGTGATGAATCACCGATCGGAACGAACCGGTGATCAACAGAGCCGTACTTTGTCGTAAACGTAGCGTACATTTTATGAAACCCTTCTTTTGGAAGCAGGAAGACGGTCAGTCCGTTGTCGAGCACTTCTGTATAAAGCGTTTCTTCCAGCTGGGGAAACGTCACTTGATTCATGCGGATTCGTGCTCCTTTCCGTGTAAAAAGTACGTTGTATCTTTGACGATGCGTCCGGCTGCCCGGACGATATCTTCCTTCGTCACTTTATCTATTTCTAGCATCCACTGTTCGGCAGAGACCGGATGACCTGTCAGTACGCCTTGATACTCCAGTTCGACACGGCCTCTCGGCACATCGAGTGTCTCTAAAATCTGGTTTTTTAAAACCGCTTTTGTCTGGTCGATATCTTCGTCGGTGAAGTCTCCTGCCTGCACCGCCTCCAGCTGCTTATCGATAATCTGCACGGCCTGATCATAGTCTGATTCATCTATTCCGGCCATGACGATCATGATTCCTTTATGACTTTCCAGTCTGGAAGCGGCATAATACGCCAGGGAAGCTTTTTCCCGCACATTGACAAAAAGTTTGGAATGAGGAGCACCGCCGAAAAGCGTGTTCGCTGTCTGCAGCGCGAAGTAGTCCGGCTCACCGAAAACAGTGCCTGTACGGTAGCCGATATGCAGTTTGGACTGCTGAACCTGCTGTGCTTCTTTTACGACACGGGACTCTTCTGCGTTTGCATACACATCCGGTGTATAATCAGCCGGTTCTGCAGCAGGAAGTTTCATGTATTTCTCTACATAGCTTCGTACATCTTCCGGTTCGATATCTCCAACGACATACAAATCCCAGTGAGCGGAGCGGATCAGTTCCGTATAGGCGTGATAGATAGACTCCGGGCTCAGCTGTTCAAGGTCTTCTTCATACCCTAATACAGGGATGGAATACGCTTCGTTTCTGCACATCTCTTCAGCCAGGCGCTTGTTTGCATAACGCATTTTATCGTCATACACTGCACGGAGCTGCTGTCTGTGCGAACGCTTCTCTTCTTCGACAGAAGTTGAAGGAAAAGCGTTTTCCTCCAGATTCGGATGAAGAAGTACGGAGGCAAGCAGCTGAAAAGCGCGTTCGGTCAACGGCTCTGCGTCGGTAAGAAACTTTTCATTCGCCGCTTCGAGGCGGAATGTCGTAACGTGATGCTCTCCTTTTTTTACAACATCTGCAGTCAGACTGGCTCCGTAAAGATCTTCCAGTGCAGCCTGCACGTGCGCACGTGTCGGAAAATGCTCCGTTCCCCGTTCCAGAATGCTAGGAAGCAGAGCTTTCTCTGTAATATGTTCCCGTGTAAGCGGCGTGCGGAGCTGCAGTATAATGGTATTGGTTTTATACGTTTTTGTCGTAAACACATGCGATTGAATCGTGTTGGATGTAAACGTCTGCAAAATGATGCCTCCTTCTCGGTAATGGTGCCTGTCACGAAAAGAAGGAGCTGACTGCAAAAGCCCGGCTCCTTCTCATTTCATTAAAGCGCTCTCCGGCGGTTTTCCCGGAGGAGTGATTAAATTAAAATACACGCTTTCTGAGTACATGAAACTTGAATTTATCCGCGCGGAAATAATTGATGGAGTATAATACCGCCCGCTCCTGATCATCATAGTGCATCTGTTTCAGAACAAGGAGCGATGTTTCGGGATCGCACTCAAGAATTTCAGACACTTCTTCATGATAGCCGATCGGTTCGATCTGCGTCACGGCATAGGAAATTGATACTCCCTGCTGCTCAAGCTGATCGAAAATCGACTGCTGGCTGTGGCTGACATATTCTCTCAAGAGCGTTGAGGGCAGAACATCCCGGCAGTAGACAACCGGCTCTCCGTCCGCCGTCCGCACACGCTCGATTGTCAGAACGTCCTCCAGTGTCTCGTCATGGAAACGGTGACGGATAGAATCTTCTGCTTTTTCTACTGTCGAGGAAAGGAAGTTTGTTCCGGGTACTTTTTTACCGCGGCGGATCATGTCCGTTACACTGAACAATTCCTCGATACCTGAGGAAAAGAGCGGTTTCGTATTAATAAATGTTCCGACGCCGTGGCGGCGGATCACGACATTTTCATCTTCCAGCATCCGCAGTGCTTCCCGGAGGGTTGCCCTGCTTACACCGAGCTGCTTGGAAAGCTGAAATTCAGAAGGAAGCCGCTCTCCAGTTTCGTATACTCCCTGTTCGATATCTTCTTTTATCTTATCAATGACCTGCAGATAAAGCGGCCGCGAATCCGTTTTAATCAATGCATTCCCCTCCTGATGAATACTTTCCTGCCGGTTTACATACATAATGTATCACGAAATGAACCGATTGCACAGTACTACTCCTGAGGAGGGTCCTTTTCAACAAGCACTTCCCGCGGTTTACTGCCTTCATATGGACCGACCACACCTCTTACTTCCATTTCATCGATAAGTCTGGCTGCTCTGGCGTATCCGACACGGAACCGGCGCTGGATCATCGATACGGAAGCTGTCTGCATCTGGACGACCATTTGTACTGCATCATCATACAGCTCATCTTCTGCTTCACCGGAAGCCTGCTCCGGCTGCTCTGTTGGAATCATTTCCTCGACATACTGTGCCTGCTGCTGTTCAATGCAGTGCCTGACGACTTTTTCCACTTCACTGTCGCCGAGAAAGGCTCCTTGAATTCGCGTCGCTTTGTTGGCGCCGACAGGAATAAACAGCATATCTCCTTTTCCGAGAAGCTTCTCTGCACCGCTCGAGTCGAGTATCGTCCGGGAATCCGTCGAACTGGACACCCCGAAGGCAATTCGTGATGGAATATTCGCTTTAATGACTCCCGTGATCACATCGACAGAAGGACGCTGGGTGGCGATAATTAAATGAATTCCTGCAGCCCGTGCCATTTGGGCGAGACGGGTGATCGCATCCTCCACTTCCCCTGAGGCCACCATCATCAGGTCGGCCAGCTCATCGACGATGACTACGATGTATGGAAGGGGATTATGCTTCTGTTCACCGGCTTCCTCGTTCTCTTTCTGTACATGCTGGTTGTACCCTTCCAGATTTCTCGTCCCGGTCGCAGCAAACAGCTCATATCGGCGTTCCATTTCTGACACAACCCGCTTTAATGCCTGGGCTGCTTTTTTCGGTTCTGTTACCACTGGGGAAAGCAGGTGGGGAATGCCGTTGTACACGTTCAGTTCTACCATTTTCGGGTCGATCATCATCAGTTTGACCTCATGAGGCTTGCTGCGGAGCAGTATACTGATAATGATTCCATTAATACAGACACTTTTACCGCTCCCTGTGGCACCGGCGACAAGCATGTGCGGCATTTTATTCAGTTCGGCCATCACTGCCTCCCCGGAAATATCTCTTCCCAGTGCATAGGACAGCGGGTTGGCGGACTGTTTCATCTGCGGAGATTCCAGAACTTCCCTCAGCGTAACGAGAGAGACGTCCTGGTTCGGCACCTCAATTCCAATGGCTGATTTTCCGGGAATCGGCGCTTCCATGCGGATATCCCTTGCTGCAAGCGCCAGCGCAAGATCATCACTTAAATTGACGATCCGGCTCACTTTAACCCCTGTAGAAGGGTATACTTCATATTTCGTGACAGCAGGACCAAGGTGGACTTTCGTAACTTTGGCAGAAACCCCGAAGCTCTGCAGTGTCTCCTCCAGCTTCCGCGCATTTTTAGAAAGCATCGAGTGCTCTTTCTGCTGTGATTGATTTTTTGGAGGTTCCAGAAGAGTAACCGGAGGCAGCTGGTAATCCTCATTTTCGGTTTCCGGTTCTGTCAGAGAGGCAGATGCTTCGACGGGCTCCTCCTCTTCCGTATCATTAGAAGATTCGACAGATTCTGCTTCCTTTCCTGCAGCCGCAGGAGATTCCGGCTTTTCGTCTTTAACCCTGGACGTAAAATCATAGATGAGCGGTTCTCCACCGCTCTCTTTCGGCTCGGATTCAGTATCCACCGCCGCTTCACGTGGCTCTGCTGGTTCGATATGTTCCGTCTCTTTTATCTCTCTTTTCCGGTCCTTGTAACGACCGGATACTTCTTTGATTTTTTGACTTATACGGAGGAGCAGCGGCTTTATTTTTCCGCCGGCCCAGGATGCTGCTTCCACAAACGACCTTTTACTTAACAGTATGCCGCCTGCAGTGAGGAAGACGAGAGCCGTAAGAATGGCTCCTGGATAGGCAATCAATGTAAAAGCGGTATGAAACAAAAGAGCACCCAGAATGCCGCCGGTAAACACTTCCGGCGTTGTGAAGTTTTGTTGGAAATATGTAATATAGGATGAATACGTATAACTGCTTAAATAAGAATAAAGTGGCAGAGACGCTGCCATCAGAATACCGGAGGAAGCAAGCAGCAGCCCGGCAGTCTGTCCGCCGGATAAGATGTTCATGTTTTTTCTCCACAGCCACCATCCGGCTCCAGCAGTCAATAAAAGAGCCGCTGCCGGATGAAAGCTTCCGATCATAAACCGGAGCGCATGCTGACCGTAGGCACCAAGGGGACCAAGTCCGAAAAGGATAATAATCCCTGCGGTAACGATGAATAAGCCTGCTATTTCCCGCCCTAGCTTACGACGGCGCTCCCGCTCTTTTTTTGTCGGTTTCTTTTTCTTTGTCGGCATCAGAGCGCCTCCTTCATGAATAAATAACATATGAGACAATGTAGTAGAGTATGAATAATTATACTTCCGCCTGCACGTGCGGCCGTGCCCGTTCCGGAGAGAAGCCGAAAAGCGTAAGACACCCCCGGTTCCAAGCGGCCAGTCCTCAAAGCTCCGCCAACGAAGGCTGGTCTTTTTTTTCTTCGGCAGGGGTGGAGGAACCATTTCGGGTGCTTCTGCCGTACAGCCTGGAAGTGTTCTATTACTTAACCTTAATAACGATGCATAATAACTGAGTTTGCCTGCACTCTGGTGTTATTTTCTTTCAACTCACCCTGTCAGGGATGATGTCATATGTAGAAAAAGTGCTGGCACGACATTAGTCATGACAGCACATAAGGCACACAGACCAGGCTTATGCTTCCATAATGATCGGCATAATCATCGGCCGGCGCTTTGTTTTTTCATAAAGGTACTTGCTCAGCTGATCCCGGACGTGACTTTTAAGCTGTGCCCACTCTGTTTGATTCTGCTCCATCGCTTCACCGAGCGATTTCGTTACGAGCGTTTCTGCTTCTTTGATCAGCGCTTCGGATTCACGGACATACACAAACCCACGCGAAATGATATCCGGACCGGAAAGTATTTTATTGTGCTTTTTATTCAGTGTCACGACGACGACAAGAATACCGTCTTTAGACAGAAGTCTTCTGTCGCGGAGAACAATGTTGCCGACATCGCCGACACCGAGTCCATCGATAAGCACGTGGCCGGATGGAATTTTATTCGTCCGCTTGCCGCGGCGTTTTGTAAATTCCACCACTTCCCCTTTTTCAAGCAGAAAGATATTCTCCTCCGGGATGTGAACCGATCCGGCAAGCTGGCGGTGGGAATACTGCATCCGGAATTCGCCGCTGACAGGAATAAAATGCTGCGGCTTCACGATGTTCAAAAGAAGTTTAAGCTCTTCCTGACTTGCGTGGCCGGACACATGAATTTTCTTTGTTTTCCCGTAATAAGCATCCGCTCCGGTACGGCTGATCGTATCGATCATCTGCGACACGTGCTTTTCGTTTCCTGGATTCGGCATGGCGGAAATGACGAACCGGTCTTTTTTCTCAAACTTAAACAGCGGATGGGACCCCTTTGCCATTTTAGCAAGATCACTCATTGGTTCTCCCTGACTGCCTGTAGTTAAAACGACGAGCGAATCCCGGTCCGTACTTTCCATTTCCTTCTTGGAAATCAGCGTTTCATTCTCATCGGTTAAATAGCCGAGCTCTAGTGCAATAGTGACAGCACGTTCTATCGATTTACCGACAACGGCTACTTTGCGCTCGTATTTTTCCGCAGCATCGATGATCTGCTGGATACGGTGAATGTGATTCGAGAACACGGAAACGACGATCGCTTTCGGCGCCTCATAAAAAGCATCCTTTAAGCCTTCCGCTACGATAGATTCAGAAGGTGTGTAGCCCGGCACTTCAGCGTTACTGCTGTCAGATAGAAGTGCCAGTACCCCTTTTGAGCCGATTTCTGTCAGCTTATCAACGTCCATCGTTTTTCCGTCCACCGGATTCTGGTCGAATTTAAAGTCGCCGGTGTATAGAATCGGCCCCTGAGACGTGTGAATGACCACGCCGAGTGAATCGGGAATACTATGATTCGTCTGAAAGAAGCTTACAGGCGTCTTCGCAATTTTCACTTTGGAATCAGCGTGTACTTCATGAAATTTAGGACGCTTTTTCAGTTTGATCTCATCACACTGATCTTTTAAAAGAGCCAGCGTGAATTTTGAACCGTAGACCGGTACTTTCAGGTCGCGGAGCAGATACGGAACTGCTCCGATATGTTCTTCGTGCCCGTGCGATAAAATAATCGCCTTGACCCGGTCCTTGTTTTCTACAAGATAAGTTGTGTCCGGGATGACGATATCGACACCGAGCATGTCATCTTCGGGATGCATGCATCCGGCATCCAGAACGAAGATATCTTCGTCCAGTTCGACAATGTACAAATTTTTACCTGTTTCTCCTAATCCGCCCAATGATAAAATGCGGATTTTTTCCGTCTGTTGGTTTGACAATGATGGTTCCTCCAGTGCTTTAGTAAGATTAATGTCCGTTCGGTCTCTCCAGTATAGTATACATGAAGCAGTAAAATACCTACAAGCTGAAAATAGAATTGTTTCCTGACCGGGAGGGATTTATCCGGATTCGTCCGCAAAAAAAGAGGAGACCGGCTGGACGGCTGCCCTTTTTCTGCAGATCGTCCACTGCCGGTACTCCTCTTTTTCAAACCGATTCTCAGCGCAGGTGCGTTGGATTGATACCAGTGACTGCATCCATCGCTTCGGATACAAGCCTCCGCTCCTCTTCGTTCAGCGGAATTAACGGCAGTCGTACGCCACCGACCTGGACCCCCTGCATCGACAGGGCTGTTTTTACCGGTGTCGGACTCGGAGCCAGGAACATGGCATGCATAAACGGTACGAGCTTCCGGTGAAGGGCAGCTGCCTGCTCTGTTCTACCGTCATGATAGTGACGGAGCATCTCCTGCATTTCTGAACCGATAATATGGCTGGATACCGATACGATTCCGTCTGCACCGACTGCTGCAGCCGGAAGCGTCAGGCTGTCATCTCCGGAGTACACTTGAAAATCATGGGAAGTACCGGCAATAATGGCACTCATTTGATCCAGATTTCCGCTTGCTTCTTTCACTGCAGTAATGTTCGGGATGTGCGACAGCGCAATGGTCGTTTCCGGCAGGATATTGACCATCGTTCTTCCGGGCACATTGTAGATCATTACTGGAATATCAATTTTTTCAGCGATCGCACGGAAGTGTTCGTACATCCCCTGCTGGGACGGCTTATTATAATAAGGTGCCACCAGCATGACGCCGTCGACGCCGTCTTTCTCTGCCTGACGGGAAAGCTCCGCTGTCGCATGCGTATCGTTCATTCCCGTTCCGGCAATCACGGGAATTCTGCCTGCTGCTGCCTCTACTCCCGCCCGGTACAAATCTGCCTTTTCCTGCATGCTGAGTGTTGCAGATTCACCGGTCGTTCCGCCAATGACGATACCTTCTGTTCCTCTGGTGATCAGCGTATCGATCAGCGGTTTCAGCTGCTCGTGGTCCACTTTGCCTTTTTCATCAAACGGTGTAACCATCGCTGTAATAACTCTGCCTAATTTCATGCCGTTAAGCCTCCTCTCAATCTTCCGTTAAAAATGCTCCGTGCAGTGCCTGAACGGCCCGTTCCATATCGTCAACAGCAGTCAGCACCCATATTGTCGTATGGGAATCTGCGGACTGCAGAATAGGAACAGACGCCTGCGCCAGCGCTTTTGTGATGGAGGCAGCAATGCCGGGCATACCGCTCATACCAGCTCCAACACAGGCTACTTTCGCACATTGATCTTTCCATCGTACGTCAGCTCCCTCCATCTGTAAAGAGGCTTCTGCCTCAATACGGAGAGATTCCGGCACTGTAAACGTGACGAAGTCCGGATGAATCGACAAAAAGTCGACCGATATCCCTTTCTCTGCCAGAATGCCGAACAGTCTGTCAGTGGATATGCCGGTTACTTTCAGCTGGGAAACCGGCGCTACATGCGTCACTGCTGTAACCGGTCTCTGCCAGGTATCACTGATCGTTTCTTTCGGGCTGGAGGAGGTAATCATCGTTCCTTCACCATCTTCCCATGTGGAGCGGACGCGGAGCGGAATATCAGACTGCATAGCGATTTCCACTGCACGCGGATGAATCACTTTCGCTCCCTGATACGCCATGTTGCTCACTTCTGCGTACGTGAGTTTTTTTAAAGATACTGCGTCTTTTACGATCCGAGGATCTGCCGTCATTACACCGTTAACATCCGTAAAGATGTCAACGTAAGCGGCATTCAGTGCAGCACCCAGCGCAGCAGCGGATGTGTCTGATCCGCCCCGGCCGAGCGTCGCTGTCGTGCCGTGTACGGTCCATCCCTGAAAACCGGTGACTACGATACAGTCCAGCTCTTCCAGTCTGCCGCGGAGACGGTCCGTTTTCATATCTGTGATACGAGCATCACCGTATGTATCTGATGTGCGGAATCCAGCCTCGCCGCCGGACATCGCTTCTGTGCGGATGCCCTTTTCATTTAACAGACTGGAAAACATCACTGCAGAGATCGACTCTCCGCAGGACATGAGAAGGTCTTTTTCCTTTGCAGATACCGTTTCTGCCGTCCCCGTAAGCGACAGCAGTGTATCTGTCGCATAAGGGTCTCCCCTTCTTCCTACTGCAGACACGACGACAACCACCTTATAACCGTCACGGAGCGCCGCAGCTGTGTGTTCTGCACACTGGCTGCGGCGCTCCTCTGTCTGCAGGGAAGATCCACCGAATTTCTGTACAATGATATTCATGGCTTCACCCCTGCCTTTCTATTCACGTGTTTGTTTCAAGCGGTGTTATTTAAGCAGTCCTTTCTGCACGAGCGAGAACGCAATCTGTACAGAATTCAGTGCTGCGCCTTTCAGAAGATTATCTGCAACTACCCAAAGGTGAAAGCCGTTTTTCTCATCGAGGTCCTGACGGATACGGCCGACGAAAATGTCGTCTTTTCCTTTGGCATCGGAAGCGAGCGGATAAAGCTGCTCTTCCGGCTTGTCCTGAAGCGTCACTCCAGGTGCCTTTTCCATGAGCTGCTTTACTTTATCTGTACTCAGGCCGTCTTTTTCCACTTCGATATAAATGGACTCGGAGTGGCCCGTTTCCACAGGGAGGCGCACACAGGTGGCTGCTACATTCATTGACGAGTCGCCGGTAATTTTCTTCGTTTCGTTGATCATCTTCATTTCTTCAAACGTAAAGCCATTTTCCGTGAAAACGTCGATCTGCGGAACAGCGTTGAACGCGATCTGATAATGCTTCTCGTCACCGGAAACCGGAAGTACTTTTGGATCAATGTCTTCGCCGTCCAGAATCTGACGGGACTGCTCATACATCTCGTCTACAGCTTCTGTGCCGGCTCCGGATACAGCCTGGTACGTGCTGACGATCAGTTTAGAAATACCGTATTCTTTTCTGATCGGCTCAAGTGCAGCGACCATCTGAATCGTGGAACAATTCGGATTGGCGATAATCCCCTTGTGATCGTCCAGTGCATCCTCATTTACTTCCGGAACGACGAGCGGCACTTCATTATCCATGCGGTACGCGCTCGTGTTATCCACAACGATGGCTCCCCGCTTCACCGCTTCCGGCGCCAGCGCTTTGGAAACAGAACCGCCGGCAGAGAATAAAGCGAGCTGCACACCGTCAAACGATTCCGGCTTCGCCTCCTCCACCGTAAGTTCTTCCCCTTTAAAGGAAATCTTTTTTCCGGCGGAGCGCTTTGACGATAGAAGCTTTATTGTTTTAATCGGAAAATCCAGTCTATCCAGTGTATCGAGCATCTGCTGTCCTACAGCACCGGTGGCACCGACAACTGCGACATGAAATGATTGTTCTGCCATAATCTAAACGACCCCTCTCGATTTGTAATCATCCTTATTTATTGTACCAGTCCTTTAAGACGATTTCACCTTCCACATAGACGGATCTGCGGGGATGAGGGCGGTTCAGCCTGTACTGTCTCCATCCGCCTCGGCGATTCTCCAAGGTTTCGGCAGTTCTGCCGCCGCACTTACCAGGGAGACGGCAGGTTTTTGACCGAACAGCTCATCTGCACGCTGTTTAATATCTTGCATTCTGACCTGATCGATCTGACGGATCATTTCCTCCACAGAAATTTCCCTCTGCTGAAACATTTCATTCCTTGCGTTTCTGCTCATCGCGGCACTGGTACTTTCCATACTCAAAAGAAGGCTGCCTTTCAGCTGGTCCCTAACCGTCTGAAACTCTCTATCTGTAACCCCATCCTTCTTCAGCGACTGCAGAATGGAGGAGGTGACATCCTGCACCTCCTGAAGATGCTTCTCCTGGGTACCCGCATAAATGGTCAGCATACCGGTATCCTCAAACGCTTCATGATGGGAAAACACCGTATAAGCCAGCCCACGGTCTTCACGGATTTCCTGAAACAGACGGCTGCTCATTACGCCTCCGAGGATGTTATTCAGCATCGTAAGAGAATACAGCTTAGGGTTGGAAAGCGACGTCCCCTCATACCCGAGACAGAAATGTGCCTGCTCGGTTTCCTTTCTGCGTACTTTTATTCTGCTGGAAAACGGCGTCTCAGCCACTTCCCTCTGCTTTTCTCCGGGAACCGCACCGGCAAAAATAGCTGCAGCTTCCTCAAATAACTCGTCAGACTGGCTTCCTGCAATGGAAATAATCGTGTTTTTTCCACCGTAATGCTGCTTCATAAACGCCTTGAGAGACTGCGGGGAGTAGCCTCTGATGGACGATTCATTTCCGAGTATTGGTTTCGAAAGCGGATGTGGACTGTAGGCGGCTTCAGCCAGCAGTTCATGAACGAGATCATCCGGTGTATCTTCATACATGTCGATCTCTTCTAAAACGACCTGCTTTTCCTTTTCCATTTCCTCTTCATCAAATAAAGAATCGAAATACATATCCGCCAGAATATGAAGCGCCTTTTTGGCATGAATATCCGGCACTTTGACATAAAAAGACGTGTATTCCTTTGCGGTCATCGCATTAATGTAGCCGCCGGTCGCATCAAAAAAGGAGGCAATATCGAGAGCGGACCATCTGGAAGTACCTTTAAAGAGCATATGTTCAATAAAGTGGGCCATACCGGCCTGTTGTTCGTTCTCATAGCGGGAGCCGGTATGTATCCATACACCGATAGAAACAGAACGGACGCGGCTGTCCTCTTCTGCTAAAATCCGTACACCATTGTTAAGTTCTTTCCGTTTCATTTAATCACTCCACATTCTTTCCTCTATACGGAGAAAGCCGGCATAAGCATCGATGTGCTTGTGCCGGCTTTCCACCGCTTTTCTTTCAGGAAATAATCTCTTTCCGTGCTTCGAATCCGCCGGCGGGATTACTCTTTTTCCAGCATGACTTTCCGGGAAAGATTAACACGGCCCTGGTTGTCAATTTCTGTTACTTTGACCATTACTTCGTCACCGATGTTTACAACATCTTCCACTTTGCCGACACGTTCATGCGCAAGCTGGGAAATGTGAACAAGACCGTCTTTTCCTTTGAAAAGTTCGACGAACGCACCGAATTTCTCAATCCGCTTTACTTTGCCGAGATACGTCTGGCCGACCTCAACTTCACGGACGAGATCTTCGATCATTTTCTTCGCCTGATCATTCGCAGAAGCATCCGTCGAGGCAATATAAACCGTACCGTCCTGTTCGATGTCGATTTTTACGCCGGTATCATCGATGATGGAGTTGATCGTTTTCCCGCTTGGTCCGATCACATCACGGATTTTATTCGGGTTGATCGACATCATCATAATTTTCGGTGCATATTCACTGAGCTCTGTGCGTGCTTCCGGAATCGCCCCGAGCATGTTATCTAAGATCGCCATACGGCCTTCACGGGCCTGTGTCAGCGCCTCTTCAAGCACAGCGCGGTCAATCCCGTCAATCTTAATATCCATCTGAAGAGCGGTAACGCCTTCGCGTGTGCCGGCCACCTTGAAGTCCATGTCGCCGAGTGCATCTTCCATCCCTTGAATATCTGTCAGTACAGCTACATCCTGCTCATGTTTCACAAGCCCCATAGCGATGCCTGCAACCGGTGCTTTCAAAGGTACCCCGGCAGCCATCATGGCCATCGTACTTGCACAGATGCTGGCCTGTGACGTGGAGCCGTTGGACTCAAGCACTTCCGAAACAAGACGGATGGCGTAAGGGAAATCTTTTTCGGAAGGAATCACCTGCTCCAGCGCACGCTCCCCGAGCGCACCGTGGCCGATTTCCCGGCGTCCCGGTCCGCGGATCGGTCCGGTTTCCCCGACAGAGAACAGCGGGAAGTTGTAATGATGCATAAACCGCTTTGATTCTTCAATGCCGAGACCATCGAGCACCTGTGCATCACCGAGTGCACCGAGAGTACAGATGCTGAGAGCCTGTGTCTGACCGCGGGTGAACATCGCGGAGCCGTGCGTACGCGGCAGCATGTCGATCTCTGACGTCAGCGGGCGGATTTCGTCTACACGGCGGCCGTCCGGACGGAGACCTTTCTGCGTAATAAGTTTCCGCACTGTTTCTTTCAGCAGTTTATTTAAAATTTCTTTTACTTCACCAGTCCGGTCTTCTTCGCCTTCTGCAGTTGCATACATTTCAAGCATATCGTCAAACGCATTCTGAATGGCGGTATCCCGGCCCTGTTTATCAACCACTGTGGCAGCTTCAGTCAGTTTTTCGCCTATTTTCGAACGAACGTCTGCCTCCAGCTCTTCGTCGATTTTCAGGAGCGTTACTTCCATTTTCGTTTTGCCTGCGGCCTGAATAACTTCCTCCTGGAAGGCAACGAGGCGTTTGATTTCCTCATGGCCGAAGAGAATCGCTTCAAGCATAATATCTTCCGGTACTTCCTCAGCACCGGCTTCCACCATATTAATAGCGTCCTTCGTCCCGGCAACGATTAAGTCAATATCACTTTTTTCCATGTCATCTGTGGACGGGTTAATCATGAATTCACCGTCTACGCGTCCAACTGTTACACCGGCAATCGGTCCGTCGAACGGTACGTTTGACACACCGAGTGCCAGAGAGGAGCCGAGCATTGCTGCCATTTCAGCCGGGCAGTTCTGATCATTACTCATAACAATGCTGATCACCTGCAGGTCATTACGGAACCCGTCAGGAAACAACGGACGGATCGGACGGTCGATAAGCCTGCTCGTCAGTACAGCGTGGTCACTGGGACGGCCTTCCCGTTTAATAAAGCCACCCGGAATTTTACCGGCAGCATAGAGCCGCTCTTCATAGTTTACTGTCAGTGGGAAAAAGGGAAGATCTTTCGGCTCTTTGGAAGCGGTGGCAGTCGATAGTACGGTTGTATCCCCGTAGCGGACCATAACAGCTCCGTTTGCCTGCTTTGCAAAAGTTCCCACCTCCACTGTCAGTGTATGGCCGGCCCATTCTGTTGAAAATACTTGTCTGCTTTCTGTCATTCGATATTGCTCCTCTCTGTCTTTACCTCATCTATGTAGTCTGATACCTGCTTCATTTATCAGCCGGTGTAAGGACGGCTGTGGAATCCTCATTCATCATATCAAAAAAGGTGCTTAATGAAAAGAAATGCTTAATCAATAGAAAAAAGCGAGAGCCTGTGCTCTCGCTTTTAAGAACCATCAGCGGCGGAGACCAAGCTTGTCTACAACCTGACGGTAACGTGTCACATCTTTTTTACGAAGGTACGTCAGCAGGTTACGGCGCTGACCTACCATCTTCAGAAGACCACGGCGGGAGTGGTGATCTTTCTTATGCTCACGAAGGTGATTGTTCAATGTGTTAATCTGTTCTGTCAGGATCGCAACCTGAACTTCCGGGGAACCGGTATCGTTCTCGTGCGTTTTAAAATCCTGGATAAGTTCGTTCTTACGTTCTTGTGTTAAGGCCATGAAGGCCACCTCCTAAAATAATTAAAATCGCCGCTGGCTGAGCAGGCGTTGGAGAATCGCTGTGCCAAGCTGCGGTTCCTTCCATACTATAAGGGATCGGAGGAGAAATTGCAACCGTTCACCGTTAATTTCTCCTTACAGCGTGGAGTCTTTCTGCTTCTTGCGCATCCGCTGCTATCTGCGTTTTCAGTGCGTCAAACGAAGGAAACTTGACCTCGCCGCGGATCCGCTCATGAAAATGCACAGAAACGAAACGATCATAAATGGTTTCATCGAATGAGAACAAGTGCACTTCCAATGTTTTCGGATGCTCCTCATGAAACGTCGGTTTCACGCCGATATTCGCGACACCTTCTAAAATTTCCCCATCCAGAGAAAACGTCACAGCATACACACCGGCAGCCGGAAGTACCACTGCTTTATCCACTTCTACATTGGCCGTTGGAAAACCGATCGTCCGGCCCCGCTGTTCGCCGTAAACAACTTTTCCGCTCACCGAATGCGGTCGTCCGAGAAGCACAGCAGCATCGTCCGTACGCCCTTCTGAAAGAAATTCCCTTACAGCTGTGGAGCTGATTTTTTCACCGGACTCTTCGTATTTTTCAACAACAGTGTGGGTCACTCTGCCTCTGGAGTGGAACGCAAACGAATCCATCGTTCCTTTTCCTTTGCTGCCGTATGTATAATCAAATCCTGCAGCAACATGTTCGATCTGCAGTCCGATAATGTAGTCATCGACAAATTCCTGCGGCGACAAATCGGCAAACCTTTCGTCAAAAGTGACCATGTATAAAATATCGATTCCTTCCGCTTCAATAAGCGATGCTTTTTCATCGTCCGGAGTCAAAAGCGGTGCCGTTTCGCCGCGCAGCACTTCTTTCGGATGCGGCGTAAACGTCATTGCTGCAGCGGAAATGCTTCGCTTTTCTGCTTCCCTCACCGCCTCCTGGAGCACTTTTTTATGACCTCGGTGCACGCCGTCAAAAAAGCCGAGTGCACAGACCGAAGCTTGCGTTTCCGACGGAAGATCCGGATGGGTGATTTTAATGATACGCATAAACAACAGCCCCTTTAGTCTATGGAGGTACGATACATTTTCTCCGGCTTCATGAAACCGTCCCGTTTACTATCAGGCTTATACAGTGCCAGAAGGATCCCGTCTTCCGTATAGACAGGAAACCATTCTCCAGAAGGGATGCCTGAAGCCGGCAGCACTGCGCCGTTCAGAATTTTTTCTGCCGTATCTGAATCAACGGTTATTCCTTTGCTCTGTGGAAATAGAAGTTCAGCCGGCTGGACAAATGACCAGGGATGAGGATGTGCCTTCAGCTGATCAAGGGGAATACAGTCTTCCACTGTAAAGGAACCGGCTCTTGTCCGCTTAAGTGATGCCATATGAGCAGGCACATCAAGTTTCTCCCCGAATTGTACGGTAAGCGTACGTATATACGTCCCTTTGCTGCATTCTACTTCAAATGAAAGGAGCGTATGGTTTTCCGCACTGCTTACAGGAGCCGTGCGCCGCAAATGATAAATCGTAATTTCCCTTTCAGGACGATTGATGACTTTGCCTTCTCTTGCATATTCATAAAGCTTTTTTCCGTTAATTTTTACTGCGGAGTACATCGGAGGCTTCTGCCAAAGTGATCCTGTGAAAGTTTTCAGCAGTTCATCCGCTTTCTTGTCTGTCAGTGCAGGTGGCACGGATTCCTCGATTACTTCACCGGACGCATCTTCTGTTGTTGTAGAAGTTCCGAAAGCTGCCGTACCTTCGTACACTTTCCGCTCGCTCGTTAAATACTCGGCAAGCTTTGTCGCTCTGCCGACACAGATAGGCAGAACTCCTTCTACGTCAGGATCCAGCGTCCCCGTATGTCCGACTTTTTTCGTTTTTAATATAGACCGTACCCGCTGAACGACATCAAACGACGTCATTCCTTTCGGCTTCCATACCGGAAGCACCCCTCCATGATTGTTCACTTTCAGCCTCTCCTTCTTTCTGAACTGCCTGCTGATTTTATGTAAGAAAGACCCGATGATAACTTCCCGTCATCATCGGGTCTTCAACGCAGCATGTTATTTCTGCAGTATACGTTAGTCTCGCTGATTCATGTCACGGATGAGCTGCTCGATCCGGTTTCCACGTTCAATACTCTCATCGAATTCGAACATAATCTCCGGTGTTTTACGCAGCTGCACACGCTGTCCAGCTTCTGAACGGATAAAGCCTTTCGCTTTTTCAAGCGCTGCAAGTGAATTACTGCGCTCTTCTTCATCTCCGTAGACCGTTACAAATACTTTTGCCTGCTGCAGGTCTCCGGTGAGATCGACGTCTGTTACTGTAAGAAAGCCGATCCGGGGATCTTTTACTTCCCGCTGGATAATATCTGATATCTCTTTTTTCAGCTGCTCTGCAACTCTGTTTGCGCGCATATTTGCCATACCATCGTCACTCCTTTTTAGAGCTGTTCCCACTCTGCCCGGATTACCTCAATATCACTTCGTGAATCAAGATAATCCAGGACGTGCTGAAGCTCCTGCTGTGCGCGTACATACGTACCGCTTACGGATACTGCTACCCATTCTGCACGCTGCCAAACTTCCTGATGCCCTGTTTCTGCAAAAGAAACGTTCCACCTGCGGCGGATATGGTCGGCAGCGCTTTTTGTAACAGACCGCTTCTCTTTTAATGACCCGGGAGTATACAGCAGAGCTTCAATGGTCAGCGCAGCAATCATGTACGCTTAATTTCTTCCATCACGTACGCTTCGATAATGTCGCCTTCTTTCACGTCATTGAAGTTCTCAAGCGTAATCCCGCACTCATAGTTTTTCGCTACTTCTTTTACATCGTCTTTAAATCGTTTCAAATCCTGAAGTCCGCCGTCGAATACGACAACGCCGTCACGGATCAGACGTACGGAGGAATCTCTTGTAATTTTACCGTCCGTGACATAGGAGCCGGCGATCGAACCGATTCGGGAAACTTTGAAGACCTGACGTACTTCCGCCTGACCAATCACTTTTTCTTCGTAAATCGGATCGAGCATCCCTTTCATCGCCGCTTCCACTTCTTCGATCGCAGCGTAAATAACCCGGTGCAGACGAATGTCTACTTTTTCAGCATCTGCAGTCCGCTTGGCGTTTACATCCGGACGAACGTTAAAGCCGATAATAATCGCCTTCGATGCAGAAGCGAGAATCACATCGGACTCTGCAATGGCGCCGACACCTGTGTGAATAATGTTCACCTTGGCACCTTCCACTTCAATCTTCTCAAGTGAACCTTTCATTGCTTCCGCAGAACCTTGCACGTCTGCTTTCACGATAAGGTTGATTTCTTTCATATCACCCTGCTGAATCTGTTCAAACAGATCATCCAGGCTGACCGTCGTGTTTTCCCGGCGGCTGGCCACTTTTTCTTTCATGGCTCTTGTTTCCCCGATCTGGCGGGCTTTTTTCTCATCTTTAAATACTCGGAACTGGTCACCGGCAGACGGTACACCATTCAAACCGGTAATTTCCACCGGTGTGGACGGGCCGGCTGTTTTAACGCGGCGTCCGACATCGTTTACCATCGCCCGCACTTTACCGAATGCTGTTCCGGCAACGATTGGATCTCCTACCTGAAGCGTACCTCCCTGAACGAGAAGAGTTGCTACAGGTCCGCGGCCGCGGTCAAGCTCTGCTTCAACGACAGTACCGTTGGCAGGCTTATCCGGATTCGCTTTATACTCCTCCACTTCAGATACGAGGAGAATCATTTCCAGAAGGTCATCAATACCTTCTTTCTGTATAGCGGATACATTGACAAAGATCGTGTCGCCGCCCCATGCTTCTGCGACGAGACCGTGCTCTGTCAGTTCCTGCATCACCCGATCCGGATTCGAACCTTCTTTGTCGATCTTGTTTACCGCTACAATGATCGGCACTTCCGCTGCTTTCGCGTGATTAATGGCTTCTACTGTCTGCGGCATGACACCATCATCAGCAGCAACGACCAGAATGGTGATGTCCGTTACCTGGGCACCTCTTGCACGCATTGTTGTGAATGCAGCGTGTCCCGGTGTATCAAGAAATGTAATCTTTTTCCCGTTCTCTTCCACCTGATAGGCACCGATATGCTGTGTAATACCTCCGGCTTCGCCGGCAGTCACTTTCGTATGACGGATGCTGTCCAGAAGCGTCGTTTTACCATGGTCAACGTGACCCATGATGGTTACAACAGGACTTCTTTCCTGAAGGTCCTCCGGGTTCTCCTCTTCTACAATCGTTTCAAATTCTGTTTCGTCCACAACGATTTCTTCTTCGACTTCCACGCCGAATTCTGCTCCGAGAAGTTCTACCGTATCTTTATCAAGATCCTGGTTGATGGTCGCCATCACGCCAAGGCCCATAAGTTTTTTAATGATTTCCGAAGATTCCTTATTCAGCTTCTCCGCAAACTCGCCGACCGTGATCGGAAGCTGGTAGGTAATATGCTCCGGCATAGGTTTCTGTGCCGGTTTCTGCGGCTGGCTTCTGCGGCGGTTATTATTTCCCGTGTTACCGCGCTGGCCGCCTTTCGTATTCTTTTTGTTTTGTGGTCCCTGGTTTTTTGGTCCTCGTTTTTTTTCTTTCACCGATCCGCCTTCTTTCGGCCGCTTCGGTTCAGAAGCGACTTTTTTCTCTGCTTTTGGTTTTGCAGGAGTTTCGATCTTTTCCATCATTTCCGGTGTAATCACACTCATATGATTCGTTACGTTGTAGCCTGCTTTTTCCAGACTCGTGATGACTTCTTTGCTTGCTTTATTTTTCTGTTTTGCATACTCATAAATTCTCATTTTTTTCATACAGGTACCTCCTTCAGATGGTTGGCACTATATCTGCTCAGCTTTACGCTGGTAGGAGTCAGCGAAGCCTGCGTCTGTTACACAGGCACTCACGCGCTCCTCTTTGCCCACCGCCTGGCCAAGCTCTCCACGGGTAAACCCTCTGGCGAGCGGGACCTGATAATAAGCACATTTGTTGGTAATGCGCTTTTCCGTCTGAAATGACGCATCATCGCTGAGCAGCACGAGTGCCGCTCTGCCGGACTGTATCGTACGGACCGTCTGTTCCTCACCGGTAACAAGTGATCCTGCACGCATCATCAATCCGACGAGCGAAGCTTGTTTTCGGTTCATTCAAGCAGCCTCCCTCTTAAATGGAACCGCCGAAGCTCCTCATATAATTCATCCGGGATGTCTGTTTTCAGATGGCGTGAAAGAGCACCGGTGGATGCTGCTTTCTCTATAACTTCCAGGTCATTGGAAATGTAGGCGCCTCTGCCTGACTTTTTCGACGTCGGATCCAGAAAAACGTCGTTTTCAGGTGAACGGACGACACGGATTAATTCTTTTTTCGGTTTCATTTCCTGCGTAATAACGCATTTACGGAGCGGCGTTTTTCTCTGCTTCATCTCGCTTCTCCTTACTTCTCACCGTAATCGTCATCAGCATCAAGCCAGCCGGCTACATCTTCATTGGAAACCGCTTCCGGCTCTTCGGCCTGCCATACTTCTGTGTCTTCTTCATTTAAAAGGCCGAGCTCTTCTGCTTCTGTTTCACTTTTAATATCAATTTTCCAGCCGGTAAGCTTTGCAGCAAGACGCGCATTCTGACCACGTTTACCAATGGCGAGGGAGAGCTGATAATCCGGAACGATCACCTGCGTCATTTTTTCCTCTTCATTAACGGTTACCTTAATAACCTTGGAAGGGCTCAGTGCGTTTGCAACATAGACTTTCGGGTCTTCCGACCAGCGGACGATATCAATTTTCTCGCCCTTCAGCTCGTCTACAATCGTCTGAACACGCTGACCACGCTGGCCGACGCAGGATCCGACCGGATCGATCTCCTCGTCTTCTGCATGAACAGCAATTTTCGATCTTTCGCCCGCTTCCCGGGAGACTGATTTCACTTCAACAGTTCCATCATAAATCTCCGGAACTTCAAGTTCAAATAAACGCTTTAAAAGGCCGGGATGCGTGCGGGAAATCATAATCTGAGGTCCCTTGGTGGTGCGCTCAACCTTTGTGATAAACGCCTTAATGCGGTCGTTATGCTTGTAGGATTCTGTAGGCATCTGCTCGCTCAGCGGCATGAGTGCCTCTACTTTACCGAGATCAACATAAATAAACCGGTGGTCCTGCCGCTGCACGATTCCTGTCATGATATCTTCTTCTCTGTCGATAAAATCAGAGTAGATGATGCCGCGCTCAGCTTCACGTACGCGCTGTGTAACGACCTGTTTCGCCGTCTGGGCAGCGATTCTGCCAAAATCACGCGGCGTAACTTCGATTTCCACCACGTCATCCACTTCATAGAGTGGATTGATCTGCTGGGCTTCCTCCAGAGAAATTTCCAGACGCGCATCAAATACTTCCTCGACTACTTCTTTGCGGGCAAACACGCGGACGGTGCCGACGTCTCTGTCCACATCCACCCGGACATTCTGGGCAGAGTTGAAATTCCGCTTATATCCGGTGATGAGTGCCTGTTCGATCGCTTCCAGAATTATCTCTTTATCGATTCCTTTATCTTTTTCAATTGTAGCAAGTGCTTCCATAAATTCACTGTTCATGGAATGCTGTCCTCCCTTCTAAATTAAAGCGCCACTGCAAGTCGGGCTTTCGCCACCTGACTGTACGGGACAGCTGTTTCAATTTTCCGCTGTTTATCCCGTGTTTCGACGATCATTGTTTCGCCGTCAAAAGAAAGCAGCTTTCCTTCAAACGCTTTCGATCCATCTACAGGCGCATACGTTGTCACATAGACATGTTTGTTTACCGCTTTATAAATATCCTCTTTCTTTTTCAGCGGACGTTCCGCCCCCGGCGAGGAAACTTCCAGGTAATAAGCCTGTTCAATAGGATCTTCGCTGTCGAGCACTTCACTAAGCTTTTCACTGACAGCAGTACAATCGTCAAGGTCCACTCCGGTGTCTGAATCAATAAACACCCGGAGAAACCAGTTTTTTCCCTCTTTCACAAATTCGATATCTACAAGCTCCAGATTTTTTTCCTGGAGAATAGGCTGGACATGTTCTTCCACTTTTTCAGGTACAGATGATGCCAATGCTGAACCCTCCTTTTGAATACGGTTCACACGTAAATTTCCATTTTTTCGCAAAAGAAAGAGTGGGAATATCCCACTCTTCCGGCCGCTCGTATCCGCCTGTCTGTAGTAAATAATAGCATAATCACGGTAACGTTGCAAATCAATCAGAAGAGAGAAAGCTGGTTGGAATCCGGCAGTCCTTCAAGGCAGCCGTGTTCGTCGAGCTTTTCAATTACGCTCTTCGTCACTTTCGTCCGTTCCCTCAGGTTTTCCTTGGAGAGAAACTCGCCGTCTGCTCTCGCTCTTTCGATGGCTATCGCTGCATTTGTACCTACACCTGTAATTGCATCGAACGGAGGCAGCAGCGTATCGCCGTCCACCTGAAACTCCGAAGCTTTGGAGCGGTAAAGATCTGCCTTCTGAAAGCGGTACCCGCGCTCTGTCATCTCCAGCGCCAGTTCCAGTACCGTTACAAGACTTTTTTCCTTCGGAGACGCATCGAATCCTTTTGCCTGAATTTCCTGAATGAGGCTGCGGATAGAGGCAGAGCCTTTAATCATTGTATCCAGATCAAAATCATCCGCACGTACGGTAAAGTAGGCTGCGTAGAACATAAGCGGCTCGTGTACTTTAAAATAAGCAATCCGGACTGCCATTAATACATAGGCTGCAGCGTGTGCTTTCGGGAACATATATTTGATCTTCAGGCAGGAGCCGATATACCAGTCCGGAACACCATGCTTTTTCATTTCATCGATCCACTCCTGCTCCAACCCGCGTCCTTTGCGGACAAACTCCATAATTTTGAATGCGAGCGGATGATCGAGACCCTGGTACATTAAGTAAACCATGATATCATCCCGGCAGCCGATGACGTCTTTAAGCTCACACGTACCTTCTGCGATAAGATCTGCTGCATTATTCAGCCACACATCCGCGCCGTGGGAAAGGCCGGAGATCTGAACGAGCTCACTGAATGTGGAAGGTTTCGTCTCTTCGAGCATCTGGCGGACAAACCGTGTCCCGAATTCGGGAATGCCGTATGTGCCGGTTTTACACATAATCTGCTCTTCCGTAACGCCAATAGATTCTGTACCTGAAAACAGTTTAAATACTTCAGGATCATCCACTGGTATTTTTTTTGGATCCATGCCGCTTAAATCCTGGAGCATGCGGATAACTGTCGGATCATCGTGGCCGAGTATATCGAGTTTAAGCAGGTTGTCATGGATAGAATGAAAATCGAAGTGAGTCGTTTTCCATTCCGATTCCCGATCATCTGCTGGAAACTGAATCGGCGAGAAATCGTAGATATCGAGATGGTCCGGCACGACGATAATTCCTCCGGGATGCTGGCCGGTTGTCCGCTTCACACCGGTACAGCCGTTAACGAGCCGGTCAATTTCGGCACCACGCAGCTGCAGCGCTTCATCATTTTCGTAGCCGCGCACAAATCCGTATGCAGTTTTCTCTGCAACTGTACCGATCGTTCCAGCACGATAGACATAGTCCTCTCCGAACAGCTCTTTTGTATAATTGTGCGCCCTCGGCTGATAGTCGCCGGAGAAGTTTAAATCAATATCCGGCACTTTATCCCCTTTGAATCCAAGGAACGTCTCAAACGGAATATCATGCCCATCTTTCTCATACTGTGCGCCGCATTTCTCACATTCTTTATCCGGCAGATCGAATCCGGAGCCAACTGACCCATCGTTAAAGAAATAGGAATGTCGGCACTCCGGGCAGACATAGTGCGGCGGCAGTGGATTTACTTCCGTAATTTCTGTCATCGTGGCCACAAAACTGGAACCGACTGACCCCCGGGAGCCGACGAGATAGCCGTCGTTCAATGATTTCTTTACCAGCTTCTGTGAAATGAGATAAATAACAGAGAACCCGTTGGAAATAATACTCGTCAATTCTTTTTCCAAACGGTCCACGACCAGCTGCGGCAGCTCTTCCCCGTAGATGGATTTAGCCCGGTCATAGCATAGCTGCCTCATCTCTTCATCTGCCCCTTCAATATGAGGAGTGAATAAGTCATCGGGAATCGGCTTAATTTTATCAATCATTTCTGCAATACCGACCGGGTTGTCGACGACGATTTCCAGCGCTTTTTCCCCGCCGAGAAATTGAAATTCCTCCAGCATTTCCGACGTGGACCGGAAATGAACCTGCGGAAGTGTCTGCCTGTTCAGCGGATTCGCCCCTCCCTGAGAAGCGATGAGTATTTTTCTGTACACCCAGTCTTCAGGCTGAAGGTAGTGCGCATTACCGGTAGCACAGACTGGCAGGCCGGTTTCTTCACCGAGCTTGACGAGCTCTTTTAACACATCCTTTAACGCAAGTTCATCCCGGAGAATGTCCTTTTCAATCAAATGATGGTAATTTGCCGGCGGCTGTACTTCGATGAAATCATAAAAAGATGCTGTATCTTTTGCTTCCTCCAGCCCCTTCTGCATAATGGCGTCGAAAACTTCCCCATTGTCACAACCGGAGCCTACGAGAAGTCCTTCACGATTTTTTTCAAGAACGGAGCGCGGAATGCGCGGGACGCGAAAAAAATAATCAATGTGGGACATGGAGATCAGCCGGTACAGGTTTTTCAGGCCGGTATCATTCTGCGCATAAATAGTGCAGTGGTTCGGCCGCTGTTTTTTGTAATCGTCCGGCGATCCCTGTTCATTCAGCATCGCATGGGTCGTAATATCTTTATCCAGCGCATCTTTTACCATTTTCCATAGAAGGTGGCCGGTGGCCTCTGCATCGTAAATTGCGCGGTGGTGCGAGACGAGCTCGATATTAAACTTTTTACAGAGTGTATTTAATCGGTAATTTTTGAAGTGCGGGTACAGCATGCGTGCCATCTCCAGCGTATCGATAACAGCATTTTCCGATTTAGGCAGTCCGGCCTGCTGATAACCTGCATTTAAAAAGCCCATGTCGAAACTGGCGTTGTGGGCGACGAGAATATCGTCACCGCACCATTCACGAAACTGCTTCAGCACGTCGCCCGGTGCAGGCTGGCCTTCTACCATATCATCGGTAATACCGGTCAGATCAATAATCGTAGCACTCAGTTTTTCGCCGGGGTCCGCAAAACTCTCGAACGTATCGATGACTTCGCCCTGATGAATTTTAACTGCCGCAAGCTCTATGATGGTGTTATATACAGCGGACAGGCCGGTCGTTTCCACGTCGAAAACGATGTATGTTTCATTTTGAAGATCTCTGTTCTGGGCATTATAGGCTACCGGCACGCCGTCATCAACCAGGTTTGCTTCAACGCCGTACAGCATTTTTACACCATGCTTTTCCGACGCTGCATAAGCCTCCGGAAACGCCTGAGCAACGGCGTGATCCGTTACTGCAATCGCTTCATGACCCCATTTTTTCGCCTGCTTTACATAATCGGAAATATTGGTTACGGCATCCATCTGACTCATTGTGGTATGAAGGTGAAGTTCCACCCGTTTCTTTTCCGCTTCATCTTTACGCTCTGCCGGCCGGATTTCCTGGAAATCTCTAGCCATCATCGTAAGGTCACGAATGAATGTATCGTACTGCACTGCGCCACGAGCCTTTATCCACATGCCTTCTTTGACTGCTTCCATAACCGGCACATCTTCTTTATCATTGGAAAACATCTTGATAAGAAGGGAATCCGTATAATCTGTCACTTTAAATGTAAGCAGCGTCCGTCCAGATTTTAGTTCTTTCGTTTCTGCGTGGAAAACATACCCCTGCACCGTGATGCGGCGCTCTTCTTCAATAATCTGTTCAAGCGGCACCGGCTCATCTTTAATGGCTGTACCGGCTGCGACTTTCCGGTCGGTCTGAATGTCTTTCGACTGCTCTTCCAGACGCTTCTTTTCCATCATTGCTTCTACAACTTTGTTATGGTCCTCTTCCTCTTTCTGCTGGGCGAATGCTTCTGCCTCTTCCTTTGCCTCTTTCACTGTCATCTGTATGGCCATGTCAGGAAAGCCGCACTGCTGAAGCAGTTCTTTCAGCGGTATTTCCACGCGCCTGCGTAGAATTTCCATTTCCGCATCATTATGAACAGCGAGAATAATCGTTCTGCCGGACACGTCGGGAATCTGGGATTCCAGACGCTGAATCATACCATTTGTATGTTTCCTTAAATGCTCGACAAAAAACGGCCAGTAAGCCGCGAGAGACTGCTCGGGATTTTCTGCATCAGTGCTTACGTAGAGTTTGACCTCCGCAATGTGATTCAGCCCATTTACAACGCGGCTGTGAAGCAGTTCAAACGCAGAAAAAGGCAGCATGTCCGGCAGGTGGATATGAAGGTGCCAGGTTTTCTCTTTCTGGTAGATGACCAGCCGCTCTATGTAAGCATCTTCTGCATAGTTCTTCAAAAAATCTTCCGGCATCTGCACCTGCTCCATCAACAGCCGGAACCGTTCTTTTCGTTCCTGTAATCCGGTATCCATTGCTGGCTCTCCTTTCATTGAACAGTATTCTTACGAAGCAGGAGAAGGTGTCTCTACTGTAAAAGCGAGACACCTCCTCCACTGGCTCCTATACGATAGACCTTTACTGCTGCATATACTTCTTCTGCATACGGGTGATCACTTCAGGAAGATCGTCTGTGTGTACTTCCTCTACTTCACCGTCGAGTCTGCATTTTACTTCCACAATATTTTCTGCTGCCCGCTTCCCTGTCTGGATGCGGACAGGAATTCCAATCAGGTCGGCGTCTTTAAACTTCACTCCTGCCCGTTCTGTCCGGTCATCGAGAAGGACTTCCATGCCGCTTTGTCTTAATGAATCATAAATGGATTCCGCTAATGCAAGCTGTTCTTCCTGTTTTGCATTAATAGCTATTACGTGTACATCATAAGGTGCTGCTTCGAGCGGCCAGATAATTCCGCTGTCGTCATGATGTTCTTCGATAACAGCTGCAAGCGCCCGCGAGACTCCAATACCATAGGATCCCATAACAACAGGACGCGCACGTCCATGATCGTCAAGGTATTCCGCTTTTAAAGCTTCGGAATATTTTGTTCCCAGCTTAAAGACATGCCCTACTTCAATACCTTCTTTGAAACAGATCGTTCCGGTACCGTCCGGGGATGGATCCCCTTCCTGAATATTGCGGACATCTGCGTATTCTCCGTGGGACAGATCTCTTCCAGCGTGAACGTTTTTCAAGTGCATTCCGCTTTTATTCGCACCGCAGACTCCCGAGGAGACCACTTTTACAGCAGGATCAAGAAGAACGTTGACTTCTGCGGGGGTATTCACCGGTCCGATGAATCCAGGTTCCGTCCCAAGAACCTTCAGCGTTTCCTTCTCACTTGCCAGGACAACTTCTTCTGCACCAAGATGATGCTTCACTTTAATTTCATTCGCCTCATGATCCCCGCGAACAACGACGAGAACGGGTTCCCCATCCGCCATAAACAGAAGCGATTTAAAGCAGTCTGCAGCTGCTACTTCAAGAAAATCAGCTACTTCCGCGATCGTCTTCTGATCCGGCGTCTCCACTTCTTCTGGAGTTTCAGCCGGTTCAGCTGCCGCATCATACGTGTCCAGCACCGCTGCAATTTCGATGTTGGCGGCATAGTCAGAGCTGTCGGAATAAGCGATTGTATCTTCGCCGATGTCCGAAAGAACCATAAATTCATGCGTATCTTTCCCGCCCATTGCGCCGGAATCGGCCGTAACGGCACGAAAATTAAGATTCAGTCTGCTGAAAATCCGGTGGTAGGCATCATACATCTGCTGATAGCTCTCATCCAGTCCAGCTTCGTCTTTATCCAGGGAGTAGGCATCCTTCATTAAAAATTCTCTGCCACGGAGAATACCGAACCGCGGCCGGCGTTCGTCCCGAAACTTCGTCTGGATCTGGTAGACCGTTTTCGGCAGTTCTTTATAAGAGCGGATGTCATCACTGACGAGTGATGCGACTACTTCTTCATGGGTCGGTCCAAGAGCAAAGTCGCGCTGATGCCTATCCTTGAGCCGCATCAGCTCGGGGCCGTATGCTTCCCATCTGCCTGACTTCTGCCAGAGCTCAGCCGGCTGAATGGAGGGCATGAGCATTTCCTGGGCTCCTGCCAGATCCATTTCCTCCCGTACAATGCGCTCTACTTTTTGCAGCGCCTTCCAGCCGAATGGAAGAAAAGAATAAACACCGGCTGTGCTCTGCCTGATCATTCCGGCACGGAGCATCAGCTGATGACTGATAACATCCGCGCCGCCCGGAACATCCCGGAGCGTCGGTAAAAAAAGTGATGATTGTCTCAAAATAAGCCACCTCAATTAAATGCAGTTAGTTTCTCACGTCAATTTCCTGATAGATCTTTACATAAATATCCTATTAATATCGTTCCACGTTACTGCTATGACGAGAAGCATGAGAAGAGCAAAGCCGATGAAGTGCACCATGCCTTCCTTCTGCGGGTCAATCGGCTTTCCGCGGACTGCTTCAAGGCCGATAAACAAGAGCCTTCCGCCGTCCAGTGCCGGAAGAGGGAGCAGATTGATGATTCCCAGATTGACACTTAAAATGGCTGCCCATTGGAAAAGGACGAGAAAGCCCATTGCTGCTACTTCACCGGTATAATTGTAAATGCCGACTGGCCCTGCCAGAGCATCCAGACTGAACTGTCCGGTGACAAGCATACCGAGCGCTTCAAGTATAAGTGTTGCGTACTGATATGTTTCCGTAAAGCCGAAGGCAAGCGCGCCGGTCAGCGTTCGTTCTGTTGGAGCCAGCACACCGATAACGCCTACACTTTCCTCTTCTGTCAGCTGCCTCTCTTCTGCTGTAAGCGATACAGAGAAGGTTTCCTCTTCTCTTAGAACCTCCAGGTCAAGCTCTTCACCCGCCTGCGTTTGAATAATTTCAGTCATATCCTGCCACGATTCAACCTGTTCACCATTGACAGCTGTGATCTGGTCTCCGGTTTCTAGTCCGGCTTCCTCTGCAGGCATATCTTCCTGGATACCGCCGACGCGGGCTTCATCCACCGGCAGTCCGGCTACGGCTGCGTAAAAGATAAGGACAACGACAGCAAGAACAAAGTTCATTGCCGGACCGGCAAATATCGCAGCTGCTCTCTGACCAACAGTTTTTGAACGGAACTGCCGGTCGAGAGGCGCAATCTGTGTTGCTTTTTCATCATGGATGTAGACAGCTTTCGAATCCAGTGTATGCGATTCAAGTTCCCCGTCTTCATTGTAGCCGCGTATGAACAGCTTGTCTTCCATATCAATTTCTTCCACCTGGAGAACTCGGCACTCCGGGTGTTTTGATTTGTTGTTCACGATAATCTTTGACACCTTATCATCGCTGTTCCATTCCAGCCCTACTTCATAACCCGGGCGTATCTGGACTAGTTCCGGATCTTCCCCCGCCATACGCACGTAACCGCCGAGTGGAAGAAGCCGGATCGTATATGTCGTTTCATTCCGGTCAAAGCTGAACAGCTTTGGCCCAAAACCGATCGCAAATTCCCGGCACAGGATGCCGGCACGTTTTGCCACGATCAGGTGACCCCACTCATGAATAAAAACGAGTGCTCCGAAAATTACGATGACAGCCAGCAGTGTATTCATTTATATCACCCTTTACTTAAGAAACCCTTCTACTCTCGAACGTGTCTCCTGATCGAGGGACAGTACGTGGGAGAGCGCCGGGTCGGCGTGAAACTCATGCTTTTCCACAGCATGTTCAACGAGATTATCAATGGTCAGAAAGTCAATTCTGCCATCCAGGAACATAGCTACCGCCTGCTCATTGGCAGCATTCAGCACACAGGGAGCCGTTCCCCCCATTTTCCCTGCTTCAACAGCTGTTTCAAACGCACGGTATCTTTTTCCATTCATCTTTTGGAAGTGAAGCGATTCCGCCTCCCATAATTTTAACCTCTGCATCCCCGGCACTGCAAGTTTCCGGGGGTGGGTCAGTGCATATTGTATCGGCACCTTCATATCCGGCGTACCGAGGTGAGCCAGAATACTTCCATCCTGATATTCCACCATGGAATGGATAATACTTTCTTTATGAAGCACGACATCAATTTTTTCATATGGCATCTGAAAGAGCCAGTGGGCTTCAATGACTTCCAGCCCTTTGTTCATCATCGTAGCGGAATCAATCGTAATTTTAGCACCCATACTCCAGTTCGGGTGATTCAACGCTTCCTTTACCGTGACGCCCTTCAGCTCATCGCGGGTTTTATCCCGGAAACTGCCTCCGGAGGCAGTCAGAATCAGCTGTTCTACTCCCCCTGCTTCTCCATCCAGGCACTGCCAGAGAGCAGAATGTTCACTGTCCACGGGAAGCAGCTTGACCCCTGTCTCTTTCTGTTTCTCCATGACAAGATGTCCCGCTGCAACAAGCGTCTCCTTGTTGGCAATGGCAATATCCATACCGGTTTCCATCGCTTTCAGCGTCGGTTCAAGACCGGCACTTCCCATCACCGCATTAAGCAGAATGTCTCCTTCTCCTCCTGCAGCAGCACAGGCCATGACACCTTCTCTTCCAATAAGAATGTCCGCTTTGTAATCGATCACTGCTGATACGTCCGCTGCTGCTTTCTCCGTCTGTACAGAGATGATTTCAGGACGGAGTTCATTCAGCCAGCCGGCTGCTTTTTCCGTGTTGGTACCAAATGCCGCGGAGCGGAGCGAAAAAGACTCCGGGTAGTGGCGGATGATATCGATCGTCTGTTCTCCAATAGAGCCGGTGGCTCCTAATAAGTGAATTCCCCTCATGTGTTATCCTCCAGAATGTTGTTATGTAAATTCAGCCGAGAAACCCGAACAGATATAAAATCGGCATGACAAAAATCATGCTGTCAAACCGGTCGAGAATTCCTCCATGACCCGGCAGCACATTCCCGGAATCTTTCACTGCATAATGACGCTTAAACGCGCTTTCAACCAGATCTCCCAGCTGACCGGCACTCGATACAATCAAAATACAGAAGAACAATTCCCACCCGGAATCAAATACATTGAAGTAGGCAGAGTATATATATCCGGCAGCAAAAGCAGCTGCCATGCCCCCGAGTGCCCCCTCAATTGTTTTCTTCGGGCTGATCTTCGGCCACAGCTTATGTTTTCCAAAAGCACGGCCGGCAAAATAGGCCCCGGTATCTGTCATCCAGATTAATATTAAGATAAGGATAAGCAGTGCCAGTCCATTTTCAGCGAATCGGGCATACATAAAATAATGAAAGCCGAAACCGACGTATACCGACGCCAGAATCATAAAACCGGCTTCATCAAACGTAAACGCATTTTTTGTAAGCACCGTCAGCGCAAGCATAGCAATAATTAGAATTAAAAAAAGCTCATTCCGGTCTACCGCTATAATACCCTGCTCCAGCCAGTCTTCAGGGAGAGCAAGTAGCAGGACAAATATAAAACCGAGCGCTCCGCGCGACGAAAACAGGCGGATATGCTTCATTTTCAACAATTCACCCATCGCAATAACAGCGAGCAGTACCATGAGAAGGATGAAAGGAAGGCCTCCGTACCAGAGCACACCAAGAAATCCTGCTCCAGCAATGACGGCAGTAATTATTCTTTGTTTCACATCATCCCTCCTCAGACACCGCCGTAGCGGCGTTTACGCATCTGGTATGCCTCCACCGCTTCATAGAAGTGCTCTTTTGTGAAATCCGGCCAGAGAACATCGGTGAACCAGAATTCTGCATAGGCAAGCTGCCAGAGCATGAAGTTGCTGAGACGCTTTTCACCACTTGTACGGATTAGCAGATCGGGATCTGTCATCCCGGACGTCATTAAGTAGTTGGAAACCGTATGTTCTGTTACATCTTCTTCAGCAATCCTGCCGTCATCGATATCCCGGTGCATCTTTTGAAAAGCTTCCATCAGTTCAGAGCGGCTTCCATAATTTAAGGCAAAATTCAGGACGAGTCCATCATTCTGCTGTGTTTCGTGCACCGCATTCTCCACTGCGCGCTGTGTAAATGGAGGAAGTTTTTCAGTGTCTCCGGTGATGCGGACGATCACATTTTCTTCCATAAGCTTCGGAAGCTCTACGCTCAAAAAGCGTTCCGGCAGGCGCATTAAAAAGTCGACCTCTGTCTTTGGCCGTTTCCAGTTTTCTGTTGAAAAAGCGTACAGCGTCAGAGCATCTACTCCAAGTTCATTGCATGCACGGACCACATTGCGGATGACCGTCATGCCTTCACGGTGTCCTGCAACTCTCGGAAGACCGCGCTGACGAGCCCAGCGCCCATTCCCGTCCATAATGATCGCGATATGGGAGGGAACTCCCTGTACGTCCGGAACGGACTGTGATTGAAACTCTTCTTTTTTCATTCGTTTCGTTAATTTATTCAGCATGAAGTACTGCCTCCATCGTCAAACTTCCGTTCGGATTTACTACTCGTTCATTCTACCACGTTTCCGGTGGTCCGATAATAGTGGATTGCTATTTGACTGTAATTTCCTTTACAGAAAGCGCTGTATCACCTATAAAATAAACCGGCCTCTGCTGTTCCAGCGACTTTAAACGTGTGCGTTTGTTGCTGAATGGGGCTGATGATAATGAGGTGTAAATGAAAAAATCCCGGACCAGCTGTAAAGCCGGACCCGGGAGAGCTGTTTTCTTTATACTGCTTTCACTTCATCTTCTTTGTCTTTTGCATATTGATCTACGAGCGCAATTTTTTTATCGGTCAGCTTCTGCACATCGTCCTGTGCACGCTTGTGCTCGTCCTCTGTCATTTCGTTGTCTTTCTGCTTTTTCTTCAGGTCATCATTTGTTTCCCGGCGCACGTTCCGGATCGCCACTTTTGCTTCCTCCGCGTAGCGGCCGATAATTTTAATCAGCTCTTTACGGCGCTCGTCGGTAAGTGCCGGAATCGTAATACGGATGACGTTTCCGTCATTATTTGGAGAAAGACCGAGATCCGCTTTTTGAATTCCTTTTTCAATATTCTGGATCGACGATTTATCAAATGGCGTGATCATAAGCGTACGGCCTTCAGGTACGGATACCGTTGCCAGCTGGTTCAGCGGCGTTAATGCTCCGTAATATTCCACCTGAACACGATCAAGGAGAGACGGGTTCGCACGACCTGCACGGATCGTAGCAAGCTCTCTTGAAAACGCATCGATGGATTTGTTCATTTTTTCCTCTGCCTGTGTTAGAACCTCTTTCGACATAAATTACTGCCCCCTAATTAAAGTACCGATATCTTCTCCGGTTACTGCACGTTTAATATTTCCTTTTTCAGCAATCGAGAACACGATCAGTGGAATATCATTATCCATGCATAATGAGGATGCGGTGGAATCCATTACAGCCAGACCATCCTTCAAAATGTCAAGATACGTCAGTTTATCATATTTCTTGGCGTTTGCATCAGTTGTCGGATCAGCATCATAGACACCGTCTACATTATTCTTCGCCATGAGAATAACATCTGCTTCAATCTCTGCCGCACGGAGAGCTGCTGTCGTATCTGTTGAGAAATACGGATTGCCTGTTCCTGCTGCAAAGATAACGACGCGCTTCTTTTCCAGGTGACGGATGGCACGACGGCGGATGTATGGCTCGGCCACCTGCCTCATTTCAATGGAGGATTGGACACGCGTCTGTACACCGATATGCTCCAGGCTGTCCTGAAGTGCGAGGGAATTCATAACAGTGGCAAGCATTCCCATGTAATCGGCTGTTGCCCGGTCCATTCCTTTCGCACTCCCTGCCATCCCGCGCCAGATGTTTCCGCCTCCGACGATGATTGCTATTTCCACATCCAGTTCATATAGTTCCTTTACCTGTTCTGCTATAGACTGGATCATATCAGGGTCAATTCCGAATCCCTGCTCACCAGCCAGCGCTTCTCCGCTCAGCTTCAGTACGATCCGCTTGTATTTAGACTGCTCCATGATTCCCTCCCAGATTCATTAAATAACTTCTGTGCATACGTACAGAAAAACACGGCGCCCGGTGCCTGGCCACAATAAATCAGCGGGGGCACCGGAAGCGCTCGTGCTCGTTTTCCGGTTATAAACCGACTAGTTATTTCTTTACCTGGGACATAACTTCTTCAGCAAAGTTATCTTCACGCTTCTCCATACCTTCGCCTACTTCATAGCGGAAGAACGTTTTCACACTTCCACCTTTGGATTCAACATACTTGCCGACCTTCTGATCGCTGTCCTTTACGAAAGCCTGCTCATTCAGGCAGATTTCTTCAAAGAACTTTCCGAGGCGGCCTTCCACCATTTTCTCAACGATGTTTTCCGGCTTGCCTTCGTTCAGCGCCTGCTGCTTAAGAACTTCGCGCTCGCGGTCTACTTCCTCTTCGGATACAGCGTCGCGGCTGACATATTTCGGGTTGATCGCAGCAATGTGCATCGCTACGTCTTTCGCCGTCTGCTCATCAGCACCTTCCAGAACAGTCAGTACGCCGATGCGGCCTCCCATGTGAATGTAGGAGCCGACGTTCAGGCCATCGCCGTTCTCCACTACTTCAAAGCGGCGGAGGGAGATTTTCTCCCCAATTGTCGCGATCTGGGAATTGATATAGTCCTGAAGCGTGGACTCTTCTCCAGCATACTCCTGGGAGAGGGCTTCTTCCACTGTGGATGGATTGTTGTCAATAATGTGGTGAGCCACGTTATCAACCATTTTGATGAAACCATCGTTTTTCGAAACGAAGTCCGTCTCTGAGTTGATTTCAACGATCGCAGCTTTATTTCCGGAAGTAACGACGTGGGCAAGACCTTCTGCCGCTACGCGGTCCGCTTTTTTAGCCGCTTTGGAAATTCCTTTTTCACGAAGAAAATCCACCGCTTTTTCCATATCTCCATCCGTTTCTGAGAGCGCCTTTTTGCAGTCCATCATGCCTGCGCCGGTTTGTTCACGAAGTTCTTTTACCTGCTTTGCTGAAATAGCCATTTTATCTTCCTCCTTGATTATAATTGCCGCACCATTTGCGGAAAAAAAGGATGATAAAGGGTCAACTCCCCTCTATCACCCTTTTGGATCGTTTATGCAGTCGTTTCTTCGCCCTGGTTGGCTTCGATAATCGCATCTGCCATTTTCGCTGTAAGCAGGCGAACGGCACGGATGGCATCGTCGTTACCCGGGATGACATAGTCGATCTCATCAGGGTCACAGTTAGTATCAACGATACCAACGATAGGAATTTCCAGCTTGTGAGCTTCTGCTACTGCGATCCGCTCTTTGCGGGGATCGATAATAAACATAGCATCCGGAATTTTTTCCATTTCTTTAATACCGCCGAGGAATTTCTCGAGACGATCCATCTCTTTGTTGAGAAGAACAACTTCTTTTTTAGGAAGGACATCAAATGTTCCGTCTTCCTTCATTGTTTCGAGCTGCTTAAGGCGGGCAATACGCTTTCTGATTGTTTCAAAATTCGTCAGCGTACCACCGAGCCAGCGCTGGTTGATGTAGTACATGCCGGCACGCTCTGCTTCTTCACGAACAGAATCCTGCGCCTGCTTTTTTGTTCCTACGAACAATACTGTACCACCCTGCGCTGCAAGGTCGCGGACAAAGTTAAATGCTTCGTCCACTTTCTTGACCGTTTTCTGCAGGTCAATAATGTAAATACCGTTTCTTTCTGTGAAGATGTAGCGATCCATTTTTGGATTCCAGCGGCGTGTCTGGTGGCCGAAGTGTACACCGGCTTCCAGCAGCTGCTTCATGGAGATCACTGCCATTTCACTCACCTCCTGAGTTTGGTTTTATTTAATCCTCCGGAACCTTCCTCCATCTGCAGGACTCAATGAGCACCCCTGCCTATGTCCGGAACCGTGTGTGCTTGAACACCGTAGAAAAATATATCACACCTGGAGCCTGTTGACAACCTCTCAAGCACATTTAACTGCGGAATTTAACGAGAAGTTCCACCTCACCGGCTCCCATTTTCAGCTTTTTCGCTGTTTCTTCTATGGAATAACCCTGGTCCTGCAGCTGATACACCTTTGCTTTTGTCGACGTTTCATACGTGCCGGAAGGTTCCTCTTCGACCGGAAGCGGCGGCAGGTAAGGCTTCTCTTCAGCTGCAGGTTCTTTATGATTGTAACTGTACGTATGCTCCGGAGCGGCGTTTGTATCCACCGTCCGATTCTCCGATTGTGCACTCCGCCGCTCCAGTGTTTTTACAAGCCGCTCATTTTCTTCTTTCATCTCTTCCGTATAAGCTTCAAGCAGATCCTCTATCTCTTTTTTGCTCCGCTCCAGGTCACCATTGTTCTGCGCCGAATCCCTGCGGAACAAAACAACGATGGCATAAATAGTAAATAAGTGCATCAGCAGACTTGCCGCCAGAAGTATGTACACGTTTCATTCCTCCTTCCGCCGCGCTAGAGGTTCTGGAACTTAATTTCACTGCTCTCAATAAAAAATCGCGCCCGGCTCGTTTCGACATTTATTTTACGCCGATATTTGCCGAATTGAAAGCTGACATTTGGATAGCAGACTTTTTCCACATCTACATACACTGCATCTGCATGGGAGACGGTCTCTTCCAATTTATCTTTCTGTTCTGAGCTTGATTGATAAAGAAGCTGCATTTCTTCAATAGAAGTTTCTACCTTATTAAGAGACGCTTCTTCTTTCGAAGAGAGGCGGCCTGTCTTTTTTTTCTTTTCCAGACCCGACTGCAGCCGGAACAGCTTTTTTAGATTCTCCCCCGCAAATGCCATCTGCTCTTCCAAATAGCGCTGTTTCTCTGAAGTATGGTGATCGCCACCTGCAAAAACAGCCGTCGGGGTGTGCATTTTTGTACCAAGTTCCCGTACGATCATTCCCCTGCCGCAGGAAACCGTTCCGCCGGAGACAGACCCTTTCCCTTTGTCGGCGTAGAGAGTTCCGTGCACAACAACGTCACTCTGCAGAATCATGGATTTGATATGAAGATTCCCACCGCATTCTACAGATGCCTGGTTAATAAATCCGGCATGTATATCTTTATCGGCCTGTATTCTGCCTTCCCCCTGCGCAGCTGCTCCGCCCTGTATAAAAATAGAGCCCCTGCTTTCCAGAAAGGCTCCTTCCACTGTTTCCTGTACTCGGATATCTCCGCGTGCTTTAATATGAAAACCTGAAGGGACACTGCCGAAAATCGTCACATTTCCGTTAAATTCAATATTTCCCGTCCGCAGATCGAGATCGCCTTTAACTTCAAACACCGGGAGAATATGTACCGTCGTCTCCTCTACGGTAAGCTGTCCGGATTTGGAAGCTGTCAGCTTCATCCCTTCCTTATCCATGATAGTGTTTTTCCCGGGTCGAAGTTTGAAATCTTTTCCGCTTTCTGCAGGGATAATTTCTCCATCCACACCAGTGCCATCGATACCGCTTCCTGCCGGCTTCTTCTCAGCAGCCATCTCCCCTTCATCCAGCGTCGGGATCGTCATCACATTTTTCAGGTTCACATCTCCGGCAGCGGGGCGCTCGGGCGCTTCAGAAGTCTCCATTTGAACAAGAAGTACGGCATCCTCTCCCTTTACCGGCGGCGTTCCTTCTGCGATTGTCAATGCGTGGCGGAGCGGAGAAGCCGTCACTTGGTCCACCGCTTCTTCCAAAATGCCGAAGCGGACACCATTTTCCTTTAAGAACTGATAGACCGCCGTTTTTTCAGGAAACTCTTCTGCTTTTTCAAGCTGCATGATCTTGGCAGACATCCGGTCTTCAGCGATACTGATTTCATAGCAGGTATGTAAATCCATCGTCTCCCCCCCTCGTTCCTGACGTCTAGTCACTTTCTGTTAAATACTGCTTTAACTTAAATAATGACTTGGAATGGATCTGGGATATCCGTGACGTGGTCAGATTCATTATTTCGCCGATTTCAGTAAGTGTCATTTCCTCTGTATAAAACAGCGCAATAACGGTCTGTTCTTTATCATTTAATTTCTGCACGGCTGCTCCGAGAAGTTCTTTATCAGCCAGAAGGTCGAGCCGTGCATCGGGACGTTCTGCTTTCTCATCGGCAAGAGTCTGGACGTACGTTTCCTCCCCGCCTTCCTCCCCTGTTTTCTCATCAACCGAAAGCATGTGGGAGTGGAAACTGTCCTTCATCGTTTCGAAAACTTCCGTTTCAGTAAGAGACAGCTCTTCTGCTATTTCTGCAGCAGAAGGCTCCCGTCCGAGTTTCTGCTCGAGTTTTTCAGAAGCGCGCTCTAATTTTTTGGTTTTCTCCCGTACACCCCGCGGCAGCCAGTCCTCTCTTCGGAGGCCGTCCATAATCGCGCCGCGGATGCGGAAGGATGCATATGTATCAAATTTCAAATCCCGCTCTGCATCAAATTTCTGCAGCGCATCATACAGCCCTGTCATGCCGTGACTGTGGAGCTCTTCGGTCCGGACATTTTTTGGCAGAGCTGCACGCACCCGCTGCACGTGGTATTCGACTAATGGCAGATAGGCACGGATCAGCTCATCTGCAGCGGACGTGTCCTGATCTGACAGCCATTGATCCCAGTAATGATGAAGCATTTCCGTCTCTGCTTTTCTGCTCATTAGTCTTCTCCTTTCATCTCCTCAGCAGGAGAATCCGACTCTAGTTCTTCCCCATTTTCCTCTTGTACATCGAAGTCCTCAGACTGCCTGTTTCCGGCCAGGCCTTTCAAAAGCATCCAGCCGGCACACGCTCCTGCTCCGGCACCGAGCACACCTGCTGCTCCAGTACGGAAAAGGGCCATTTCAGGAGTTACCGTACCAAATGAAAGCAGTGCTGCAGCAGCCATAAACAATAGAGATACAATACCGGCCATTCTCCACGTGAACGTCATACTTTGACGACTCCTTTATTGACTGTGCGTATTTCCAACGAACCATCTGCGGGAGCGAATTCAATCGTCCTTCCGCTGTTTCCGCCCGTATCCTCAAACAGAACCGGCACACGCAGCTCAGCCAGTGCTCGTTTGACAGCGTCGACATTTCTCGGACCGATTCGTGCAGCGGAAGAACCGGAAGAGAATTGAAACATCTCCGCTCCACCTGCCATCTTTGCTTTCAGTCTGTATTTTGGACATCCTTCAGCCAGGAGATGACTATATAAATCGCTGCATGCCGTATCCGCATACTTCGCCCGGTTCACTTTCTGCTCCCTCGCTGCAGAAGAGTCGGGAAGCATAATATGGGCCATTCCCCCATACTGCATCGTTTCATCATACATAATAATTCCAACGCAGGATCCCAGACCTGATGTTCTTAATGTAGCAGGAGCGCCTGCGAACTGTAAATCCGCCATTCCTACTTTTATCACTTCTTTCATCATATGGAAACTCCAAGCGCTTCAAACAGGGACTGAATGCCATCAGGATCAGGAAGAAGCAGAAATGTTCCTTTCAGACTGTCGCTTTTCTCTTTTAAAGAAATGGACGTATCGATCAGCAGCGCGTAGTCACCGTACATGGAAACTTCGGCGAGTCCGTAGGATAAAAGTGCCATCGTCATATCGCACGCCACTGCCGGCGGAGTAGGCTGAAGGTTCAGTCCGGTAAAATCCGACAGAGCGCTCAAGTAGGATCCGGACAAAATGTTGCCGGCTTCATTCAGCGCAGAAGCTCCCATCTCCGGCATGGGCTCCTGGTTGAGATCCACTTCGGCTCCCCCCAGAAGGAGACTGGTCAGTTCATTTGCCTCATCCAGCGGCAGAAGGAAAAACATCGTTCCCGGAACGTCTCCTTTTAATTGAAGCAGAACAGCACAGGAAATTTCCTCTTCACCAAACAGACCGGTTACTTCTTCAAACCCTGCTATGCGGACGGACGGGACGGACATGTCGACCCTGCTTCCAAGCATGGCGGACAGCGCAGTTGCTGCGTGCGCCGCGCCGATGTTTCCAGCTTCTCGTAAAGCATCCAGCTGGCCTTCGGATACAGAAGGAAAGCCGGTCATTTTGACGAACCGCTTTCCATCTCTTTTACTTCTGCCACTTCTTCCGGATTCAATACTTTATCCAGGTTTAGCAGAATCAGGAGTCTTTTCTCCAGCTTTGCGACTCCGCGGATATAAGCGGCCTCCACCCCTCCGACTACTTCAGGCGGCGGCTCCACAGCTGATGACGCAATATCAATGACATCGTTTGCCGCATCGACGATAAGTCCGACATCCATGCCATCCACCGTTACGATAATGACACGTGTCGCTTCCGAATGATCGGCGTTTTCAATCTGAAACCGGCTCCTCAGATCGATAATTGGTGTCACCACACCGCGGAGGTTGATTACACCTTCTACAAATTCGGGGGTTCGCGGCACTCTCGTAATGTGTTCCACCCGCTCTATGGATTTCACTTGATTCACTTCCACACCGTACTCTTCGTCTTTCAGCTGAAAAACAATCACTTTCAGGTTATCCACTGCTGTCTCCGTCTGTTCCATGTTTAACGCCTCCCTTTGATATCATCTATCTGACGGCTGTTTACTTGATCAGCGCATTGCAGTCGAGTATTAAAGCGACCTTCCCATTACCGAGTATCGTAGCCCCGGAGATTGCAAAAATATTCTGCAGGTAATCACCAAGGGATTTTAATACAATTTCCTGCTGTCCGATGAAGGAATTGACAACGAGCGCTGCCATTTTTTCTCCTTTACGCACAATCACGACGGAGTAATAGTCATTTTCTTCTCTGGTCACCGGCACATCGAAAAAGGATGTCAGATCGATCAGCGGTACGACACTGCCTCGGAAATCGATCACTTTTTGATTGTGGGCGGCCATAATATCGTCCTTTTTAATAATCGCTGTTTCGATGATCGAAGAAAGCGGAACTGCGTACACTTCATCCTGCACTTCTACAAGCATGACGGATATAATCGACAGTGTCAGCGGAAGCTGTATAAGGAAGTGCGTTCCTTCTCCAGCCGATGAATCGACCGAAACGGTTCCGCCGAGTGATTCAATTTTATTTTTTACGACATCCAGACCTACTCCGCGTCCGGAAATATCGGATATTTCATCCGCTGTACTGAGGCCGCTGGAAAACAGCAGTTCATACACCTGCCGGTCAGAAAGCTGCGCTGCGTTTTCGGGAGAAACGACGCCGCTTTTCAACGCTTTCTGCAGGACTTTATCCCGGTTGATGCCGCCGCCGTCATCGCTGACTTCTATGAAAACATGGTTTCCGCTGTGGTACGCCTTCAGCGTAATATGACCTGTCTCCGGCTTACCGGCATTACGTCTCTTCTCCGGAATTTCGATGCCGTGATCGATGGAATTTCGTAGAAGGTGTACGAGCGGGTCACCGATTTCGTCAATTACGGTACGGTCCAGTTCGGTCTCAGCTCCAATAATATCGAGGGAAACCTTCTTTTCCAGTTCTTTCGACAACGAACGAACCATGCGTGGGAACCGGTTGAACACCTGCTCTACCGGAACCATCCGCATCGTCAGAATAATACTCTGCAGATCGCCGGAAATCCGGGACATATGCTCCACCGTATCGGTCAGTTCACTGCTTTCCAGTTCTTTAGAAATCTGTTCCAGCCGCCCACGATCGATTACCAGTTCCTCAAAGAGATTCATCAGGCTGTCGAGACGGTCGATATTGACACGGATCGTTTTGCTCTGGGGAGCCGCACTGGACTCTGTCGATTTTTCCACGGGCTTCTGTGATGCTTCTGATACAGGCTCCGGTGACCGCACTCCCTGCTCTGCAGGAAGGGCTGCCTCCTCTTCAAACTGGTTCTTTTCTTCTTTCATTTCCTCAGGTTTCTCGTCGATCTGCACAGTTTTGACTTCTGCCGTTTTAACTTCGGAAACTTTCAGAATACGCTGCTGAATATCTTCCTGTGTCTCTTTCGTAATCAGTACGATGGTAAAATCAAGTTCAAACTGCTCATCTTCCAGCTCTTCTACCGAAGGGACAGACTTCACTACTTCGCCGGCCTGCTCCAGTACTTCAAATACCATGTAAACACGGGCAGCTTTTAAAATGACATCTGGTGAGAGGGATATCTTCACTGAATAAGCATTAAAATCCTGCTCTCCTGCCTGCTGAATAACTGTACGCTCAAAATCGTCATATGTAAGCGCACGGCTTTCCGGAATAATCGCCCCGCTCGTTTTCTCTTCCGCAGGAGCCGTTCCTTTTTCGACATGCTCCAGCCGATTCACGATCGCTGAGACGTCTCTTCTGCCTTCACCTCCAGAAGCTATATCCGTCACCATCGCCTCAAGATCGTCAACTGAGGCGAAAACGACGTCCATGACACCGGAGTCAGCTTCAATTTTATCGTTTCGGATACCATCCAGCACATTTTCCATCTGATGCGTCAGGCTTGCCAGATCTTCGTAGCCCATCGTTGCCGCCATCCCTTTCAGGGTATGGGCCGAACGGAATACTTCATCAACAATGGCTGTATCGCCGGGATTCTGCTCCAGCTTCATTAAATTGTCGTTGACCGCCTGCAGGTGCTCTGTACTCTCATCAATAAACATTTCCAGGTATTGATTTCGCTCCACTTTCATCTCCTCCAGTAATCAGCAGTATTTCATCAGTAATTCCGCCATACGCCCGGCAGAAGCGGTATCGTCTACGAGACCAGCCTCCATGACGGCACGGGGCATACCGTATACTACACAGGATGATTCTGTTTCTGCAAGAAGTATCGTTCCTTTTTCCTGCTTCAGCAGTCTGGCACCTTCTTTTCCATCAGATCCCATGCCGGTCATGATAATTCCGACCGTTCCTTTGAAACCGGCGTGATAGGCCGATTGAAAAAGTGGGTCCACAGAAGGGCGGTGGCCATTCACCAGTTCTCCCTGTTCTAATTGTATCGCGACGGAAGTCCCGATTTTGCGTATAGTTAAATGGTATCCTCCCGGAGCAATATAGGCAACACCTTTTTTGGCAATTTCTCCATGTTCTGCTTCTTTGACCGATATTTCGCTCAGCTGATGCAGGCGGGTGCTCAATGATTTTGTAAAGCCCGCCGGCATATGCTGCACGATAAAAATAGGTCTTGGGAAGTTGGATGGCAGTCTCGTCAAAAACTGCTGGAGGGCTTTAGGACCGCCTGTCGACGTGCCTAAAACGACAATTCTGCCACTGCCGGAATCTTCCGGAGCGGTCACTGTTTCATTCGGTGCAGCTTCAGGTACCGGTTTTTTGTTTATACCCGCTTTAGCTGCAGCAGCCGCTTTTTCTACTAATTCGCCGGCAATTTTATCCATATCCAGCGAAATAGATCCGGATGGCTTCGCAACAAAATCAACGGCCCCGAGTTCCATGGCTGTAATGGTTTGTTCTGTCCCCTGCTTTGTCACGCTGGATAGCATAATAACCGGGAGGGGATGCTCTGCCATCAGTTCTCTCAGTGCTTCCAGCCCTCCCATTTCCGGCATCTCCACATCCATCGTCAAAAGGTCCGGCTTGAGCATTTTTACTTTGCTTAATGCATCCCGGCCGTTCCTGGCTGTACCGATCACGGTAAATCGGGGGTCTTTAGAGAGAATGTCAGAGACTACTTTCCGCATAAATGCGGAATCATCAACGACCAGTGTGCGGATCATGATCGCTCACTCTCCCCTTTCATATATTTTTTCAGACGTCCGATGAAAGAGTTGAATGACGACGCTCCGGAAACCGGACTGCCTGAAAAATCCCCTGCAGCTTTTTTAACTGCTTTGGAAGGTTTGGATGAAGGTGCGTACTGTGTGAACGGCGTCTGGGCGCGTACTGCTTTCCAGACTATCGGGTCGTTTGGAATAGAGCCGAGAAAATGAACGTCTTTTTTCAGGAATTTTTTCGTCACCTGCATTAAATTTTCCGCTGTCTTTTCTCCATCACGCTCGTTATTAGCTCTATTTACAATAATGGAGACAGGAAGATCCTTTTCGTACATATTCAAATATTTAATCATCGCATACGCATCTGTCATAGACGTTGGTTCCGGAGTCGTTACGAGAATACATTCCTGCGCAGAAAGGAGAAAGTGCAGGCTGTCATTGGATACACCGGCTCCCATATCCAGAAAGATGTAGTCGAATGCGCCATTTAACGATTCCAGCTGCTGCGTAAACGTCTCTGCCATCTGTTCATTGAGCTCAAACAGCGAATTCAATCCGCTGCCCCCTGCCACATATGCAAGCGATTCCGGACCGTACTGGATCACATTCCAGATCGATTCTCCTTTTTCAAGCATATCGACGATGGAGGACGTGGAAGATTCTCCAATAAGAATATCGATATTCGCCATCCCGATGTCGAGATCGATGATCAGCACTTCCTTATTCTGCTTTTTCAGCTCGAGAGCCAGGTTAACAGCAACGTTTGATTTCCCTACTCCGCCTTTTCCACTGACGACGGAGACGACTTTCGTTTCGACGGGTGCCTTTTTATCCTGTGACTGCTTTAATTTTTGACGCAGTGCCTGTGCCTGATCCATCATCATTGCACCGACTTTCTTCCTGTAATGAGTGCTGCGACTTCAGCACGGTCGGCCGGACGGATATCATCCGGAACGTTCTGCCCGACAGTTATATAGCGTACGGGAATCTGATACTCGTTCACTGCATTTAAAACGACTCCGCTCGTTTCAGTTTCATCGAATTTCGTGAAAACAAAAGCGTCTACACGTATCAGTTCAAACTGTTCAATGATTTTTTTCATGTCCCGGTATTTCGACGTCACCGATAGGACCAGATAATTTTCCACTTCGTTTTCCAGATCGATGAGCTCTTTCAGTTGTTCCACATAAAGGGGATTCCGGAAATTACGTCCCGCGGAATCGATTAAAACAAGGTCAAAATCTTCATACGCAGCTTTTGCTGCTTCGAAGTCCTCCATTGAATAAGCAACTTTGACCGGCACGTCGAGAATATCTGCATACGTTTTCAACTGTTCAATCGCAGCAATACGGAATGTATCGGTTGTGATAAACCCTACTTTTTTCCCTTCCTGAACGACGGCCTTGGCGGCAATTTTGGCGAGTGTTGTCGTTTTGCCGACACCGGTTGGCCCGAATACGTTAATGAACTTCCGGCCGGAGAGGTCCGGGGTTTCCGGGATCCGCTTCTGAATTTCTTCTTCCAGCCAGCTATCCAGGCTGCTTTCTTCTGGTTCCTCTTCACGGTACCAGCGCTTTAACAGCGCATGAAGAATTTCAGAACGAAGCGGCTCTTCAATTTCCAGTTCGAAAAGCCGCTCTTCCGCTTTTTCAGGCCCCCCGGACAGCACCGTCCGCGGACCGGATGAATTAGCGGAAGTAAGGGATTTCAGCTCACGCAGTTCCTGACGCATGACTTCCTGCTCCCGGTTCGATTTCTGCGGCACTTTTTTCAGCGCCTTTTTTTTAACCTGCGTCTCAGTTACCGGGGTTTCCGGATCCACTGCTGCAACAACTTCCATGCTTTTTTTCGTGAAAAAACCTAACAGACCGCCCTTTTCCACCTTCTTTGAATGAAGAATGACCGCGTCCCGGCCCAGCTCATCACGGACTTTTTCCATCGCTTCCGCCATCGTGGGCGCATTATATTTTTTTACTCTCATGTCATTGTCACCACCCCGATACTCTGAACTTCCACTGTCGGTTCGAGTTCATTATAGGAAAGCACCGGCACCTGCGGCATGTAGCGCTCTATCAGATGGCGCAGGTACATTCTTACAGCTGGAGAACAGAGCAGGATCGGCATGTGACCGCCTTCCTGCATTTTCTCCACCTGCTGTGCACATGCTTCGACGATCGCCTGGGCCTGGGAAGGATCCAGATTCAGCATCGCCCCGTGCTCCGTATGCTGGACACTGTCCGCAATTGCTTTTTCAACTTCTCCGCCTGCTGTTACGACGTACAGTGGCTGTCCTTCTTCGACATACTGTGCCGTCAGCTGACGGGAGAGTCCCTGCCTCACATATTCTGTCAGAAGATCTGTATCTTTTGTCAGCTGTCCATAGTCTGCGAGCGTCTCAAAAATAAGCGGAAGGTTCCGGATCGACACTTTTTCCTGCAGCAGCCGGCTCAGCACTTTCTGGATTTCTCCTGTAGCAAGTGGTGTCGGTGTCACATCTTCGACAAGTGTTGGGTAGGATTCCGCTATGTGATCGATCAGCTGCTTCGTCTCCTGCCTTCCGAGAAGTTCATGGGCATGCCGTTTAATGATTTCCGTTAAATGCGTGGAGACGACAGACGGCGGATCGACCACCGTGTAACCTGAGAGTTCCGCCTGCTCCTTCATTTCTTCGCTGATCCACTGGGCAGGAAGCCCGAATGCAGGCTCAACGGTATCGATGCCGGTGACCGCTTCATCTTCCACACCGGGACTCATCGCCATATAATGATCAAGGAGAACTTCTCCTTTAGCAACTTCGCTTCCTTTGATCTTGATTGTATATTCGTTCGGCTGTAGCTGAATGTTGTCACGTATCCGGATTACCGGCACGATCATGCCCATCTCCAGCGCCAGCTGACGGCGGATCATGACGACCCGGTCGAGAAGATCCCCTCCCTGATTTGCATCCGCAAGCGGAATCAGGCCGTAGCCGAACTCAAATTCCACTGGATCCACCTGAAGCAGACTGACGACGTTTTCCGGTGACTTCATGTCATCCGCATCTTCCTGTCCGCTGTCTGTTTCTTCCACGGCGTCCAGCTCAGCCTGCTGAAGCTGTGTTCTACTCAGGAAGAATCCTCCTGTACCAAGCGCTGCTGCCACAGCCGTTGTCACCAGCGCATCAATAGGTGTGAAAATGCCAAGTGCAGCAATGGTTCCTCCCGCAACATACAACATCTTCGGGTAGGCAAATAACTGCTGTGTTATGTCATGACCCAGGTTACCTTCGGAGGCTGCCCGTGTTACAACGATGCCGGTCGCCGTGGAAATAAGAAGCGCCGGTATTTGACTGACAAGTCCGTCGCCTACGGTAAGAAGCGTATATTTATCCGCGGCCTCCGCCACGCCGAGACCTTCCTGAAGCATACCGATGACAAGTCCGAAGATAATATTAATAATGACGATAACGATTCCAGCGATGGCATCCCCTTTTACGAATTTACTGGCACCGTCCATCGAACCGTAAAAGTCTGCTTCCTGTTCAATTTTCTGCCGGCGTTCTTTCGCTTCAATATCAGAAATCATGCCTGCATTTAAATCGGCATCGATGGACATCTGTTTACCCGGCATCGCATCGAGTGTAAAACGTGCACCGACTTCCGAAACACGCTCCGCCCCTTTTGTAATAACGATAAACTGAATCACAACGAGAATGACGAAAACGACGAAACCGACGAGTGCGTTCCCGCCGACAACGAATTGACCGAACGTTTCGATCACGTTTCCCGCGTCCCCCTGATTACCAAGAATCGCTCTCGTCGTCGAGACGTTCAGTCCCAGACGGAAAAGCGTCACAAGCAGGAGCAGCGTTGGAAAAATCGAGAACTGCAGCGGTTCCTGCGTGTTCATGGAAACGAGGATGATCAACAGAGCCGCTGAAATATTTATGATGATTAAAAAATCAATGATGGCAGTAGGCAGTGGAATAATCAGCATGATAACAATCATGATAACTGCCATTAGTATACTAAAATCCTTCAACGGCATACTGAAGTCTCTCCTTTTCCGTCCTTACACATTTTTTTGAATCCTGTACACATAGGCGAGGACTTCCGCCACCCCTTTAAAAAGCGTTTCCGGCACCTGGTCGCCGATGTCTGCCTCCGCATAGAGTGCTCTTGCAAGCGGCCGGTTTTCCACGGTGATAACATGATGATTTTTTGCCGTATTTTTAATCTTGAGCGCGATATAATCGACGCCTTTCGCTGTAATTACAGGAGCATCCATCGAGTCATCATCGTACTTCAGAGCTACTGCATAATGCGTCGGATTTGTAATAACAACGTCCGCTTTAGGTACTTCCTGCATCATCCGGTTCATCGCCATCTGCCGCTGCTTTTCTTTAATTTTAGACTTAATCAGCGGATCCCCTTCCGCTTTTTTATGCTCATCCTTTACGTCCTGCTTGGACATACGGATGTTTTTCTCAAAATCGTATTTCTGATATAAGTAGTCGAGCATAGCGAGGAAGATAAGTAGAAAACCAACAGCGAGCCCCATGATGACAATTAAATTGCCGATTAGAGCAGAACTGTCATAGACAGAATACAATCCAAGCCGCAGAAGATCATCCAGGTAAAACCAGATGACAGATCCCGTAACCAGCCCGACCAGGCTGATTTTCAGCATCGATTTCAAAAATTCCACCAGCGCACGCGTGGAGAAAATTCGTTTGAATCCTTTCAGCGGATTGATCTTCTCCAGCTTGAATTTGATTGCTTCCGGAGCGAAAAGAGTTCCGACCTGCATGAGGTTGGCAGTAATACCTGCTACTGCAGCAGCAAGCATGACAGGTGCGGTAATTAAAAACGCTTCAAAGGAGTACGTTAACAGCATGGTATGCAGATTGGCCTCTGTCAATTCCATCAGCATATAGTCTGTCAGCGTATACTCTGTCATCCGCAGCAGTCCTTCAACGACAAATCCCCCTGCAATCCAGAAAAGCAGGAAGACAAACAGCAGAATAAACGACGTATTAACGTCGGTACTTTTGGCGACCTGTCCCTTCTGTCGGGAATCTTTACGTTTTTTCGGTGTTGCCTGTTCCGTTTTCTCCTGGGCAAAGTACTGCAGGTTTAATTTCAGCTTCACGTTTATACACTCCCATAAAGTTCCATCAGTGTCCGCATTGTTTCAATGACGACTTCTGTCAAATATTCCACAAGTACAAAAAACGGGGCCATCGTCAAAAATAAAATAATCATACCTACCATGATTTTTAACGGGAGTCCTACAACAAATACGTTGACCTGGGGAACTGTCCGGGCAATCATACCAAGTGCCACATCCACGAGAAATACGGATCCGACGACCGGCATCGACATTTGAAACGCGATAATAAACATGGAACTTACTGCTCCTGCTGCTTCATTGACTACTTCTTCTGAACCGAAAGGAAGAAAAACCTGATCCATCGGTATCAGCTGGTAGCTGTAAAACGCGCCGTCTATCATAAGATGGTGGGCATTCAATGCCAGTATAAGCAGAAGAGCGAATGTATACAGGTAGCTTCCGATAAGCGGCGACTGCTGACCTGTCTGCGGGTCGATGACACTCGCGATTAAAAAACCCATCTGCCGGTCAATCAATCCTCCTGCTGTCTGGATCGCATACAGAAGTATTATTGCAATAAGGCCGACTGTCAGACCGACGAGTGCCTCTTTCACGATAAGAAGCATATACGTATAGTTGATTTCCAGAACCGGCCAGTCCTGTGTAAAAAATATAATCCATGTCATAAAAAAGGCAAAGCCGATTTTAATCTGTCCGGGTATTGTCTGGTAGGAAAAGAAAGGGAGAGTCAGAATAAACGCGGACATTCTTACTAGAATAAGTACAAAGGCCGGAGCCCATTCCTGAAATTCCATATCAGCCTATAAATTCATGCAGATTACCGAAGATGGATTCTGCAAATGTCAGAAGCTGCGTCAGCATCCAGGGACCAAAAATAATTAAAGCAATCATGACGCCGGCAATTTTCGGAATGAACGCAAGCGTCTGTTCCTGGATCTGTGTCGTGGCCTGAAAAATACTGACTCCGAGCCCGATTGCAAGCGCAGCAATCAACAGCGGGCCGGATATAATTAATGTGACAAATACTCCCTGCTCCGCCCAGCGGAGCACCATTTCCTGACTCATAATTCAGCCTCCCCCTAAAAACTAAACAACAGCGAGCGGACGACAAGGTGCCACCCATCCACCATGACAAACAGCAGAATTTTAAATGGCAGTGCGATCATAACCGGCGGAAGCATCATCATACCCATCGACATCAGTACGCTTGCCACAACCATGTCAATCACGAGAAAAGGCACAAATATCATAAAGCCGATTTGAAAGGCGGTTTTTAATTCACTGATGACAAACGCCGGAACGAGCGTGGAAAGCGGGACATCCTCCAGGCTTTCCGGCCGTTCCTCACCTGCATAACCCATAAACAAAGCCAGATCTTTTTCTCTCGTATGCTGTGCCATAAATTCTTTCATCGGCACAGCTGCTTCTTCAAATGCTTCTTCTTGTGTCATTTCACCCTCAAATAATGGCTGCAGAGCATTTTCATTTACTTCAGAAAAGACCGGCGCCATTATAAAGAACGTTAAAAAGAGAGCGAGACCGATAATAACCTGATTCGGCGGAACGGTCTGAGTTGCCAGAGCGGAACGGACAAAGGAAAGGACAATGACGATTCTTGTAAAGGACGTCATTAGAATTAAGATAGCCGGTGCTAAAGAAAGTACGGTCAGAACAAGGACAAGCTGAATGGTCGATGACAGATTCTCTCCACTGTCATTAAATATATCGAGGGATGGGATTTCCAGAAAGGCTGCTATCATCGGCTTTTCTCCTTCACAGATTTATGAAGCTTCTGCTGACTGGAGCGGACCGAATCCATTCTGGAAGAGAGCAGATCTTTAAAGGACCCTGAATCAGCACGGCTCGTCTGGTCTTCCTTACGGGACAAAAAGCGTGTGAAGGCTTCATTTACAGGAGGTCTTTCCTGATCACGGAGCATATTATCTACTTCTTCCGGATCGTCGATTTCCTTCAGCAGGCTGACCGTGTCACCAACCCCTACGACGAGGAGCTTGTCACCTACTTTAACGAGCTGGACGGACCGGTTCTGACCTACGCCGACACCGCCGACAGACTGGATGGTCTGATGTTTGGAAAAAGACCTGGAACGCTTGTTAATGAACTTAAGCACTGCGTAGATCAAGAACAGGACGACACCCAGACCGAGAAAGAGCTGGACGGTCAGCAGGAAAAGGTTCTGCGGACCGGCTCCTTCCTCCGGAACCGGTGTCGTGCCCTCTTCTGTTTCTTCATCCGATAACGGATTTTCCTCCGGTTCTTCCGACTCCCCGTTATTCTGCTGGAGCCCCTCGATTACACTTCTCGAGCTGTCTCCATATGTCTCCGCCGAAACGCTTTCTGCACCTGCAAACAGGAGCAGAAGTGCGAGCCACACCTTCATTTTCCCCACCCTCATTTCATATGTTACGCAAGCGATTTGTTAATTGCTTCGAGAACCCGGTCAGCCTGGAACGGTTTGACGATAAAATCTTTTGCACCAGCCTGGATCGCATCGATGACCATTGCCTGCTGTCCCATAGCAGAGCACATGATAATATTTGCATCCGGATCGTGCTTCTTAATTTCTTTCAGCGCAGTAATTCCGTCCATTTCGGGCATCGTGATGTCCATCGTGACAAGGTCAGGTGAAGCATCTTTATACATCTCCACTGCCTGTGCACCGTCTCCTGCTTCTCCTACAACATCAAAATCATTTTTTACGAGAATATCTTTAATCATCATCCGCATAAATGCCGCATCGTCAACAATCAGTACTTTCACTGCCATTCGTATTCGTCCCCTCTATTTTCAATATCAGCGGAGGTTTTTCAGCCGCTCTTCCTTACTTACAATATCTGTTACACGGACACCGAAGTTTTCATCGATAACCACTACTTCCCCTTTAGCAACCAGACGCTGATTCACAAGGATATCAACCGGTTCACCGGCGAGCTTGTCCAGCTCGATGATCGAGCCTTTGGAAAATTCGAGAATTTCCTTGATCGAACGCTTCGTTCTTCCGAGTTCCACCGTAACTTCCAGCGGTATTTCCATCAGCATATCCAGATTTCTTGCTTCCTGGTCATTCAGCTGCGGCGCATCAAAGCTTGAGAATGCAGCCGGCTGAACAGAGACATCGCGGTCCGGCATACGTGACTGGGTTCCCATGTGCTGCGGTTCTGAGCGGGGAGCCTGCTGTCCGCGCTCTGCCTGTGACGGCTGCTGTGGCTCGGGCTCAGGTGCTTGTCTTTCCATTTCCGGCTCATTCTGCACAGCACTCTGTTGGGAGGGCTCAGGATCCGGGATAGGTTCTTCTGCGCTGCTTTCTTCAGCGCCTCCGGGATTCATCAGCTTATCGACCATATCTTTCGCAAACTTTACAGTAAACATCTGCATAATTTTTGAATCAATCAGTGTACCAATCTTCAAATCGAAGGAGATCTGCACAAGCACCTCATCGTCCGGAATCTGCACACCTTCCGGGTCCTCCGCCAGGTCCATTACCTTAATTCCTGGTGGTGAAATATCCACCTTCTGGTTAAAGATAGTCGACATTGACGTGGAAGCAGAGCCCATCATCTGGTTCATGGCTTCCTGAACCGCACTCAATTCCATTTCGCCGAGATTTTCATCTGCAGAGGTCCCATCGTTACCCATCATTAAATCAGCGATGATCGCTGCGTCTTTCGTTTTAATGACGAGGAGATTCAATCCTTCAAAACCTTCCGTATATTCAACAGAAACGGCTACGTGGGGTTTTGGGAATTCTTCCTGTAGAGCTTCCCGCTTTACAACGTCTACTTTCGGTGTTGTAATATCCACTTTCTGATTCAACAGTGTGGAAAGAGCCGTTGCGGAGCTTCCGAATGAAATATTGCCGATTTCACCCAGTGCATCTGCCTCAATGGAAGTCAAGTAGTCATCAAGTGACACTTCATCCCCTGACGAGGCGCCCTCTGCAGGCTCATCATCATCCATACCGCTCAGCAGCTCGTTAATTTCATCCTGACTAAGCATATCATCGTTCATCATGGTAATCCTCCTCCATCACCTCTGTGACCTGCACGGCGAGGTGGTGCTTTACTTTTCCGGGCTGGACTTTAAATTTCGCTTCCTCTTCCACTCTTGCCGTCAATGAATCATCAATCAGCTGGTCGAGTTCTATCATATCCCCGCGCTGCAGCTGGAGCAGTTCCTCCACCGTAATAGCAGATCTTCCCAGCTCGACAGATAATGGAACCTGAGCTTTCTGCAGGTGATGCTCCAGCGACTGCAGCTCTTTGTCGTCCCGTTCCCGCTGTTTTTCCTGCATCCACAAATGAACGCTCAGTTTCGGAAGAATGGACTCAATGACAACGTGTGGCAGGCAGATATTAATCATGCCTGAAGACTCGCCGATGGTGGTGGAAAAGGAGATGACTACGACGGTTTCATTCGGTGAAACTAGCTGTAGAAACTGAGGGTTTACTTCAAGATCCTCCATTAAAGGATCAAATTCCTCCACGGAAAGCCATGCCTCTCGAAACACTTCCAGCATCCTCTGAAACAGCTGCTGCATGATTTTCGTTTCGATTTCTGTAAGGTTTTCCACTTTGTTGTAGGGCTCTCCCTGGCCGCCGAGCATCCGGTCCAGCATGGAGTAGGCTATATTCGGATTGACCTCCATCACGAGGCGTCCTTCCAGCGGATATGGTTCGAAAACGTTTAATATGGTCATTTTCGGCACGGAGCGGATAAATTCTTCATAAGGAAGCTGGTCGACAGAAGCAACCTGCAGCGACACGTACGTTCGAAGGTGGGCGGACAGCTGCGTTGTCAAAAGCCGGGCAAAGTTTTCATGAATCCGGGTGATGGAGCGCACCTGATCTTTTGAAAAACGAAGGGCCCGCTTAAAATCATAGGATTTGATCCGTTTGTCTTTTTCTTCCTTTTTCAGTTCATCTGCATCCACTTCACCGGTGGATAAGGATGAAAGCAGAGCATCTATTTCACTCTGCGACAATACATCTGCCATAGTATATCACCTGCCTTCTGCTTCCTATTGAATGACTTTATCCTTAATATAGACCCGCACGATACTGCCATCCTGCATAATTTCATTCATTCTCGAACGGATATTTTCCTCCAGCATGCTCATGCCTTCGGATCCTTGAAGATCCTGGGCTGACATGTCAGAGAGCTCGCTGATAATGATATTATTCACTTGAAAATCGCGCATTTCTACTTCTTCTTTTGCATCTTCCGAATCGGCTTCAATGACGAAAACGGCCCGGATCACCTGATTCGTATATAAGTTCGTTGTTATTTCAGATGTTTCTACAGAACGCTCGATCACCTCTTCAATAGAGGGTTCCGCGTCTGCATCTTCACTTTGAAATACCTGTGTATATAAAATAAATACAACGACGCCGATCAGCGTCAGTGAAGCCAAAATGATGAGCATAATTGTAACCAGTCGATTTTGAAACACAGATCAGTCTCCTTCCTTCTGCTGCTGCAGCCATTCTTTATCCAGAGCGAGGCCGATCTTCTGATAAAAGGCTGTTACTTTTTCACGAAGCTCTGCTTCACTGTCGAGAAGCACAATTTTTTTGCCATTCAGTAACGTAACGGTCGTATCCGGAAAAGCTTCCACCTGCTCTATATAGAGAGCATTCAGCGTAAATGGACGCTGATTGAGTCTTGTCACCTCAATCATCGGGTCCCCCCTTTAATTTATGTAGGACAGGAGGACGACCTTTGGACCTCCTGCCGTATCCCGAAAGTATAGTCAGCTGCGAGGATTAACGCTTCAGCTGATTCAGTTCCTGAAGAATTTCATCCGATGTCGTGATCATCCGTGTGTTCGCCTGGAACGCACGCTGGGCGACAATCATTTCAGCAAACTCTTCGGACAAGTCGACGTTGGACATTTCAAGCGTAGAGCCGATCAGATCCCCGCGTCCCTCTTCCCCGGCAAGACCGTATTGTGGAAGTCCGGAGTTCGCGCTTTGTTCAAACGTATTACCGCCGACTTTATTCAGACCGCCGGGATTGGCGAAATTAGCCATCCCTACAAGACCAAGTACATATGTCTCGCCGTTGGAGAAAACCCCGTTAATCTCTCCGGACTGTGCAACGTTAAAACTTTGGAGAGTCGCTTCCTCGTCAGCATCACCAGGGATTCCTCCAAAATCACCTGCGTCCCAGCGGCCGTCTGGATCTGCTCCTTGTAAATCATCTATACTTGCTCCGGCAGGAATGTACATCTGCCCAAAGTCATCTCCGTCCTCGCCCGGCTGGTAGCCCATGACACTCATTCCATCACCATTCACGAGCCGGCCATTGGCATCCAGATAAAAGTTTCCTGCACGTGTAAAGCGGATCGGGCCATCGTCTGCGCCTTCCTGTACGACGAAGTAGCCGTCTCCGGAAATCGCCATATCCAGGTCTCTTCCTGTGGACTGAAGAGATCCCTGCGTATCCAGTGTATCGATCGTAGAGCGTCCGCTTCCGAGACCGATCTGCTGCGGATTCGTTCCCCCACGTCCATCTGCCTGAGCTGCTCCGGCACCCTGCATCTGCTGACTTACTAGGTCATTAAATGTGCTTCTCCCTTTTTTAAAGCCGTGTGTATTCACATTGGAAATATTGTTACCAATAACATCAAGCTTGCTCTGGAAGTTACTCATACCACCGATACCGGAATATAAAGATCTAAGCATAATTAATTTCTCCTCTCATAATGTACAAAATCATTCGGATTTTGTACTGCGGCTTCCTCTCGGTCCAGCCGGCTGTTAGTTAACGATGATCGCACCGTTAATATTTGTAAAAAGCTGATCGTCTGCTTCCTGTCTGTGCATCGCGGTAATAACCGTTTTATTCTGCGCGCTGATGACAAATGCTGCTTCTGACGTTAACACGAGTGAATCTTTAACGCCTTTTTTCTCTGCTTCACTCACTTTGGATTGTATTGCTTCCCACGTTTTCTCAGGAACGTGAATGTTCCGCTCTTCCATCCGCTTTTCGGCATGCCTGCTAATTTTTAATGACTCCTCCGACTTCTCCTGGAGCAGTGTCTTAAACGAAGAATTCGTGTTCTTTGACTCTGCCTGCTGTGTCTGAGGCGGTTTTAGTGCAGGCTGAAAGTGATGCGGCTGGATTTTCATGCTCATTCTTTGCCTTCCTGGATCAACGTCACCTTATTTACTGAGGTTCTGTCGCCGGATTCAAGTATGAGTTCAGCTTTACCATCTTTAAACGCGACAGATGTTACGAGACTTTCTTTGATTTCAGGCTCTTCGTCACTGCCTGCTTCGTACATCACCTGTCTGCCGATCAGATCGCTGTGGGAAACAAACTGATTCTGTTTTTGTTCTTCTGTGAACTTTTGTACTGTCTCATTTAAGTTCGTCATCTGTTCGAGACTGGAAAACTGGGCCATCTGTGCCACAAACTCTTTATCATCCATCGGTTCGAGTGGATCCTGATTCTGAAGCTGTGTCATCAAAAGCTTTAAAAAGGCATCGCGGTCCATATTCTGAGAGGCTCTATTATTTTTCTGCTGTTTTTGAAACTCTTCCAGGGAGAGCGTCTGGGAATTGGACGTTATTCCTTCAGGCATCGTTATTCTCCTTCCACTGATTCTTCTGTATTTTGTACGACAGCGTCTAGAAGTTCATCAAAAACGGTGTCTTCATCCTGTTCTTCTTCAGGCTGCTTATACTGCTGTTTTTCCTGCTGACCGCTTTCCTCTTTTGCATCTTTTAAAAGTGTGGCCTGCTGCTGGGTGATTTCTACACGGTCCACCTGAATATTCTGCTGTGTCAGTGACTGTTTTAAATTCGGAAGCTGTGAGTCAAGCATTTCCCTCGTCTGCGCTGTCGCTGTCATAATTTTTGCTGTTAATACTCCATTTGACTGCTGAACAAGAGTGATATCGATTCTGCCAAGGCTTGCAGGATGGAGCTTCAGCGTCATTTTCTGAACGCCATTTTCAAGGGTGTGGATTTTTGCTCTGGATAACAGGTGTTCAAACTGCTTTAACAGCTGTTCTGACGAAACATTCTGCTGCGGCGGCTGTCCTGTCTGAGTCAGTATCAGCTGCTGCTGCAGAGGCAGTGCAGGCTGCATTTCCCTGATCACCGGAGCATCTGATCCAAACATCCTTGAAATTCCTTCTTTGAGTGCACTGTTATTCCCGGCTGGTGACCACGCTTTCTGCATCACCGGTTCGGCGGGCAAATTGGTTCTGTTCGGAGGTCCCCCTGTCAACTGCTGAGCGCCTCTCTGCTCCCTGCCGTTTAACGGCTCCGTTCCCTTTTCTGAAGGATGCAAAGCACGCTCTACTACCTGCAGTGTCTGAATGAGAGCTTCCGTATCAGTTCCGGATTCAGAAGTCTGTGTCTTCATGAAGTTAACCAGCTCATTTACAGCTGTCATCAGCTCTTCAAGCTGAAGCTTTACTGCTTCGTTTTCTTCTAATTCCGAAAAATCCTGATCTTCTGTGCTTGTAATCAGTGAGATGACGGATGCAGTTAAAGGAACGAGGTTCATTTCACCCTTTTCAACATCTTTCTGAAAAACTTCCACTGTGCTTATTCCTGAAGCGATGAAGTCTAAAATTTCTTCCTTCATTTCTTGTGGGAGTTCATTAATAAGCTCTTGAAGCTCGGGGTGCAGCTTTTCTTCTATTTCCAGATCAGAGGCGTCTTCGGGCAGTTCACCGTTTTCAAGATGCGCTGTCTGAGGGAGAAGTTCTTCAAGTGCCTCCAGCAGTGATGCGAGTAATTCCTCTATCTCCTCTTCCGGAAGCTCCTCTAAATTTAAAGGAAGGCTCACTGTCTGCGAAGATTCAATAAGTGCTGCAAATATGGACTGGCTGCCATCCGTTTCTTTTTTGCCTGCAGATCTTCCTTCCATTAATGGGGCTGCCTGTGATGCCATTACCTGTGCGAGATTCATTTTCTCACCTCCTTTCAATATTCATTTCCCGATCATTCACCGATCCGGGAGATGATCGATGCGGCCAGGTCTGCTTCAACTCTGGCAAGAATATTGGAGCGGGAATCGACGTTCATTTCGCGGAGGTAGCGGACTGCTTCGGCCTCCTCCATTTCTTCGATGATCCCGGCTGCACGGGAAGCAGTCATCTGCTCCAGCGTTCTGACCGCTTCTTCAAACTGTGCCAGTGCTTCACTTTCTGCTTCCGCTTCTTCTGTGGATTCCGCCTGCATCTCGAACAGCTCTTCTTCTGCATCTGCAAGGGACTCTTCCATATCAGCGAGCTGCTGCTCGAGCCTTCTGACTTCCTGCTGCGCATTTTCCGCCTCATGTTCCAGCTGCGCGATGTATTCTTCATCTGTAATGCCGGAACCTTCCTCCTCCTGTTCTTCTGTAAAAGGAAGCGAGGCTACAGCCCGCTGGACGGTGTCCGGTATATTAAACCCTAGATAATAGAGCATAACGCCGGCAAGGATCAGCGCAAATAACAGTGGAATCACAATAATCATAAAGAAAACTTGAAACCGGTTCTGCGTCTTTTCTTTCGCCATTCTCGTACCGCCTACTTCCTGACATACTGCTGAACAGAAATTTCATCCAGAAATTTTTGCTCAAGGTGTTTTTCCAGGGAGGATGCTTTCTCCTGCTCTTTCACTTTCATCCGCTCGTACTTCTTTACATCTACGGCTTTCATCTGAAGAAATCGTTCCTTATCTGTCATGTCCCGCCTGGCTTTCTGTGTTTTTACCTGCAGATCCTGGATACGTTCTTTCAGGAAATCAAGCTGCTTTTGACGCTGCTGCATCTCCATAATGGAAATCGTTCCGCCGTTCTGTGGAATCGAGCCATTCTCGAGCTCCTCTTTCTTCCGCAGATGGTCATACAGTTCCGTGGCACACGATTCAAATGAAGCTGCTGCCTCATTATACGCAGTGGCGGCGACGTTTTTCTCACGGTCTTTTAATTCGAGCACTTTTTGAAGCGAATAACGGAATTCCATGCGATTACCTGCTTTCTGTTCCGAAGGATTGAATCAGCTGATTCTGTGTTTCGCTGAAGGAAACCGTCTCACCTGCATGCTGCATAAGAAATTCGTTTACTTCCTGGCGGCGCCGCACCGCTTCATCCACCTGCGGATTGGAACCTTTTTTATAAGCGCCGATATTAATCAAATCTTCCTGCTCCTGATACACAGCGAGGAGCGAGCGCAGGTGATCTGCAGCTTTTACATGTTCAGCCGGTACGAGTTCTGTCATCAGCCTGCTCACACTCTGCAGCACATTCACTGCTGGAAAATGACCTTTGTTTGCCAGTTTTCGATCGAGCACCAGGTGGCCGTCCAATATGCCGCGGACCGTATCGGCCACTGGCTCATTCATGTCATCACCATCCACCAGCACGGTGTAGAAAGCAGTGATCGTTCCATGTTCACTCGTCCCGCTCCGCTCGAGCAGTCTTGGCAGCATAGCAAAAACCGATGGGGTGTACCCTTTCGTTGTCGGCGGTTCCCCGATTGCGAGTCCGACTTCCCGCTGTGCCATCGCTACCCGGGTCACGGAATCCATCATCAGGTTGACGTTTTTACCCTGCGCACGGAAATATTCTGCCGCAGCAGTTGCCGTGTAGGCACCTTTGATGCGCATCAGCGCCGGCTGATCGGAAGTTGCAACAACGACAACCGTATTTTTCATTCCTTCCGGGCCCAGGTCACGCTCGATAAAATCCCGCACTTCCCGTCCGCGCTCTCCAATCAGTGCGATTACGTTGATGTCCGCATCCGACTGTTTAGAAATCGACGCCATCATTGTACTTTTGCCGACACCGCTTCCGGCAAAAATGCCTATCCGCTGTCCTTTACCTATCGTAAACAGACCATCAACAACCTTCAGCCCTACTTGAAGCGGTTCCTGGATCCTGGGCCTTGACATCGGATTCGGCGGATCATTGTCTGTCGAAAACCATCGGCATCCGGCAAGCTCGATTCCGCCCTCAAAAGGACGTCCCAGGCTGTCCACTACGGTTCCGATCATCGACATGCCGACAGGAACTTCAAGCGGCTTATTCCAGGACTGGACTAGGCTGCCGGGGGAAATAGCTTCCACTCTGTCATAAGGCATAAGGAGTACTTTATTTCCTTTGAAACCAACTACTTCAGCAAGAATCTCTCTGCCGCCGGCAGTGAAAATGGAGCACAGTTCGCCGACGGAGGCCGGCGGACCCTCGGACTCAATCATGAGTCCGACAGCTTCTGTTACTCTGCCATACTGCCTGTAGGGTTTAACCCTGTCCACATATGGGATAAGCGTACTAAGCTCCGCCATGACCTTCCTCCTTCAGCTGCTCGGACAGCTGCCGCTTTAGTTCAAACAGCTGGACATCCAGTCCGGCATCCAGCCGGCCGACCGGCGTGTCCAGAACGCAGCCGTTCTCCGGAAGCGAACCGTCCGGATAGATCACAATTTCTGCCTCCATGGCTGCTGCCTGAATTTCCTCTTTCTGCTTCAGAAGCGTTTCGTACCAGTAAGGGTGTACATAGATTTTTATGTACTCCTGCTCTCTGACTTCAGCCACTGCTTTTTTAACGATAGCCGTACAGGTTTCTGCATCGGCTTCCAGTTCTTTTCCGATGATGTGACCGGCTGCCTTAACAGCAAGTTCCACCATTTGCTGCTCCGCACTGTCTATTTTATTCCAGTAATCGGATCTTGCTGACTCGACGATTCCACCTGCCTGAACCAAGTAGGCATCCACCTGGCGCTGTGCTTCTTCCACCGCATCCTGATAGCCTTTTTCAAATCCTTCTTCTGCTGCAGTACGCCACCGTTCTTCCGCTTCCTGTTCGACAGCCTTCTGCTGTTCCAGTTTCCACTGGTCAAATGCTTCCTTTTCACGCTCAATCTGGTTTTTGACTTCCTGCAGACTGTCTTCCAGGTGCTCCAGCTCTTCTTTCTGCGGAATGGGCGCTCGTTGGGTTTCTTCCGGCGGAATCAACTGATCTCCCGGCTGCTGTTCAAAGAGTGGTTTAATCCCGATCGTACGATGGCTGTCGTTTCCAGCTGACCTGGACTTAATCAGTCTAGACAATGATATCGTCTCCTCCACCGCGTGCTATAACGATTTCACCAGCTTCTTCAAGCCGCCTGATCACACCGACAATACGTGTCTGTGCTTCTTCTACATCCCGGAGCCGGACCGGTCCCATAAACTCCATTTCTTCTTTGAATGTGTCCGACATCCGCTGGGACATATTGCTGAATACAATATCTTTCACTTCTTCGCTGGAAACTTTCAGTGCCAGCTGAAGATCAGCATTCTCGACATCCCGGATCACGCGCTGAATCGAGCGGTTATCGAGAGTAACAATGTCTTCAAAGACGAACATGCGCTTCTTAATCTCTTCAGCAAGTTCCGGATCCTGAATTTCCAGGGCATCTAAAATCGTCCGCTCGGTACTGCGGTCTACGCTGTTCAGCACTTCGACGACGGATTCGATACCGCCCGCTTCAGTGAAGTCCTGCGTGACTGTGGAGGACAGCTTCTTCTCCAGAATCGATTCCACTTCGTGAATAATCTCTGGAGATGTGGAGTCCATCACAGCAATTCTCTTTGCAATATCCGCCTGCATCTCCTGCGGCAGTGCAGATAAAATCTGGCCGCTCTGCTCGCTGTCGAGGTAGGAAAGAACAAGTGCGATGGTCTGCGGATGTTCATTTTGTATAAAGTTGAATATCTGCATCGAATCTGTCTTTCTCGCAAAGTCGAACGGTCTCACCTGCAGCGTGGAAGTCAGCCGGTTAATAATGGCGGAAGCTTCCTCGCCGCCAAGTGCTTTTTCCAGCACATCTTTCGCATAGCCGATACCGCCCTGTGTAATGTAATCCTGGGCAACCGCCAGCTGGTGAAACTGTTCAAGCACTTCCTCTTTCTGTTCCTGGTCCACCTTGCGGACACCGGCGATCTCCAGCGTCAGTTTTTCAATCTCTTCTTCAGAAAGGTGCTTGTACACCTGGGCTGAAACATCCGGTCCGAGTGAAATAAGGAGGATGGCCGCTTTCTGTTTTCCTGTTAATTCTTTTTTCTTTTGTACCAACGGCGTGTCCCTCCTTTTTACTCATCTGAGAGCCAGGTCCGGATTAGTTTTGAGAACTCATCCGGCTTGGCTTTCGCAAGCTCTTCCAGCTGTCTTTTGCGTGCTTTGGACTCTGTGTCGACTGTCTCATCCTCAATAGATGGCAGCTCGTATTCCCTTCGTTCCTGAAGGTATACTTCCTCTTCTTCTGCCTCAGCGGTTTTCCGCCGGCGCAGCAGGAAGAATAAAAGAGCTCCGGCGATCAGGACGAACAGACCTGCCGCATAATACCAGAGCGGGATGCCTGCAGGCTCTTCTTCCATTTCCACCGCACCGAGAAACGGCATGGAGGAAACGTAGATCCGTTCAGCAAGTTCATCTTCATCCCATTCCGCTGTTACTTCACCGGCGACGGAAGTGGAAACGACCTGGCCGATGATTGCTTCGATATCCTGCAGACGCTCCGGAGGAAGAGACCCTTCGTCTTCCGGATCCGGCGGCTCCACCATCACTTGAATACCAATATCCCGGATCTGGTACGGGCTTTCTGTAATCTCTCTGGAAATTCGGTTCACTTCATTGTTTATCCGTTCTTCAATACGCTCATAATCGCCTGCCTGTCCACCGCCGCCTGCAGGGAAGTTGACAATATCGTCTTCCCCTGCACCCGGCTCACCGCCGTCCAGGCCTTCTTCTCCTTCAAACGTTTCTGTAATTCTTTCCACGCTCATGGCGATGCCTTCATTGTTTTCTTCATCCACTGGTTCCACGAGCTCTTCCTGTCGATTTTCCTGTGTGAAATCCATATCGGTGGATACAGATACGACAACTTTATTCTGCCCCATCATCGTTCCAAGCATCTGCTGCAGTTCCCGCTGCAGATCGCGCTCGATATCTTTTTGAATTTGACGGTTCTGTTCATAGGCATTTAAATTTCCGCCATTATTCCGGTTTTCATATTCCAAAGGACGGGAATACTGATCAGAGATGACAACATCGTCAACTGCCAGATTTGGAACACTCTGCGCTACGAGATGGTAGAGTGCCTGTACCTGCTGCTGGTCAAGCTGCGCTCCAGCCTGCGTATTGACAACGACAGAGGCAGTAGCAGCATCAGGCTCTTCAGAAAGCCATGGACTTTCTTCGGGCATCGTAATCATGACCTGGGCGTTACTGATGCCGTCGATATTACGGATTAAATCTTCAATCGAGGACTGGATCGCTGCACGTTCAAGCAGCTCAAATTCGTTATCTGTCGTACCAAAACCCATATTTTCGCTGAAAGTACTGTAATCGATACGCCCCGTCTGCGGAATGCCTTCTGCGGCAAGGGAAACTTTCAAGTCATCCACTGCCGTATCCGGTACAGAAACCGTCGTGCCGTCTGCACTGACTTCATTCTGGATACCGCGCGAGTCCAGCGTCGCTTTTACTTCCCCGGCCTCCTGCATTGTCATATCTGTGTACAGGGGCACATAGTGGGTCCTTGATCCGATCCATGAAACAGCAGCTGCAGCCACTACCAGCAGGATAACCGCTGCTGTAAGCAGACTGCGCTGCCCGCTTGTTCTGGACGACCAGAACTTTTTTATATTCGCTGTTATGTTCGTAAACTGTTCCTTCATGAGTCCTCCCACCATGCCGCGGTACGAAATATTCTAAAAAACACTTTATAAAGTCCAGATTCCTGCCGATATGATGATCAGCTGTTTTTATACCTGCATTCTCATTATTTCCTGATACGCTTCAATCACTTTGTTCCGGACTTCCACAGTCGTCTCCAAAGCTACAGAACTTTTCTGTGAAGCGATCATAACGTCGTGCAGATCAACGTTTTCCCCCCGCGCCATTGCACTTGTCATCGCATCAGAGTCATTCCTCGTTTTATTAACATCAGCAACTGCATCGTTAAGCCACGTTTTAAACGACTGGTGGGCTTCTGCAGGTGATGTATCCAGATTATTTCTGTAATTCGCTGTCCCCATCATGGAATTTATGGCCCCGGTCTGTTCAATACTCATTTATATTCCCCCTTCAGATTGTTTATCTCCCAATTTCCAGCGCACGCATCAGCATGCTTTTATGTGCATCCAGGGCAGTAACGTTCGCTTCATAGGACCTTGTTGCGCCCATCATGTTAATCATTTCTTTCAATGGATCCACATTCGGCAGCTGCACGTACCCTTCATCGTCCGCATCCGGGTGGTCCGGCTGAAAAACATCTCTAAATGGTGTTTCGTCTTCGGTAATTTCTGAAATGGTAACACCACCGCCTTCTTCCTGCGCTTGTTGAAGAAAGTGCTGGAAGCGGGTTCCTCCCTGTGATTCCATATGTACCATTTTTCTCCGGTAGGGTTCCCACTCACCATCAACCATTCTTCCCCTGGTCGTTTCAGCATTTGCCATGTTGGCTGACGTAACATCCATTCGTAAACGCTGGGACGTCAGCGCTGATCCTGAAATATTCATTCCGTGAAACATGCTCATCTTATTTACCTCCCGGATCCGAGTGCTGTTCGTACAGAATTAAACTTTCCACTGAGTCGCTCTACGACAGCATTATAGTAAATCTGATTTTCTGCCATCATGGACATTTCATGGTCAATATCCACATTATTACCGTTATGGTTGTAAGCTGTATCCATGCGTTTTTTGACTTCCGGTGACATCGAGCCGCTGTTCTGCGAAAAAGGAATGTGCCGCTGATCTGTCTGCCGCGCCTCCAGCTGCTTTTCCGCTTCAGCCAGCTGATGACGGAATACCGTTCGTTCTGCTTTGTATCCCGGCGTATCGGCATTGGCAATGTTGTTCGCTATCGTATTCTGCCTTTTGGAAGAAGCCTGAACAGCAGTTTCCAATAAATTCATGGAATCGTTATTTAACAAATTCATTACGGCACACTCCCTCTTTTATCTTATGCTTTTTTTAGTTAATTCCTGTTTTCGTGTGATGTCTGCCCCTTTTGTACATCATTCTATGACAATGTGGGACGGTAACGGCAAAAAAAAGAGACATCCTAGAAATTTAGTCTCATGCAGTATTACAAAACAATGAATCTACTTAGCACCTTATCATAAAGCAGGGTATTTCGGAACAAATCTCGACAGATTCTGAGATTATTTACAAAAAAAGCGACCATTTTCCCAATGGCCGCTGCTTGAATACTGCTACTAATTAACCTTTATGCTTTTTCAGCTCAACGAGAAACTTGTCATTGAGCACTTTAATATACGTCCCTTTCATACCGAGAGACCGGGATTCAATAACGCCGGCACTTTCCAGTTTCCGGAGCGCATTGACGATCACAGAGCGTGTAATGCCGACACGGTCAGCAATTTTACTTGCCACGAGAAGCCCTTCACTTCCATCCAGTTCTTCAAAGATGTGTTCCACTGCCTCCAGCTCGCTGTAGGATAAGGAACTGATCGCCATCTGCACAACTGCTTTGCTTCTCGCTTCCTGTTCAATTTCTTCCGTCTTTTCGTGAAGAATCTCCATTCCGACAACGGTGGAACCGTACTCGGCAAGAAGAAGGTCATCATCTCCGAAAGACTCATCCAGCCTTGCAAGGATAAGTGTACCGAGGCGCTGTCCTCCACCCTGAATAGGGACAATCGTTGTAAGTCCGTTTGCGAAAAGATCTTTATTCTCTACCGGAAAGGCCGTGTAGGAACTGTTAATGTCAATGTTCGGCGACGTCTCTTCGATTTGAAAAAGCCCATTCGTATATTCTTCTGGAAAACGACGCTCTTCCAGCATCTGCTTCATACGGGTGTTCTCGATTTCCTGCTTAATCGAGTAGCCGAGAAGTTTTCCCCTTCTGCTCACGATGAAGATATTCGCTTCGATGACGTCGCGTAACGTCACTGCCATTTCTTTAAAGTTAACGGACTGACCGGCACTTTTTTGAAGAAGATCGTTAATTTTACGCGTTTTTGTTAATAGATCCATTCCTATTCCTCCTTAAATAATTGCATGATTATAATATATAGCGGCTGACATCCTGGTTTCTGGCTACAGAAGCCAGCTTTTCTTCAACATACTGCGGCGTGATCTGAACCGTTCCCATACCGATTTCAGAAGCTTCAAAGGACAGATCCTCGAGAAGACGCTCCATAATGGTATGAAGCCTGCGCGCCCCGATATTCTCTGTGTTCCGGTTCACTTCGGCTGCGGTCTGTGCAATGCTCCGCACCGCATTCTCCTCAAAATGAACCTCTACTCCTTCGACAGCCAGAAGAGCTTCATACTGCTTCAGAAGCGCAAATTTAGGCTCTGTCAGAATACGGACGAAATCTTCTTCACCAAGAGAGTCCAGTTCCACCCGGATCGGCATGCGTCCCTGCAGTTCCGGAATCAGATCCGACGGCTTCGATAGATGAAAGGCACCGGCTCCTATGAAAAGCATGTAGTCCGTTTTGACGGGACCATACTTCGTCGTGACAGTGGATCCTTCAATTATCGGGAGAATATCACGCTGCACCCCTTCACGAGAAACATCGGCGGACTGCTGGGAAGCGGATGTAATTTTGTCCATTTCATCGATAAACACGATGCCGGTCTGTTCCGCCCGGGCCACCGCTTCCTGAGAAACATCTTCCATATTAATCAGCTTCTGCGCTTCCTGTTCCTGCAGCAGCGGCCTGGCGTCACGGACAGGCAGTCTCCGTTCTGTTTTCTGCTTCGGCATCATGCTTCCGAACATTTCCTGCATGTTCATTCCCATCTGCTCCATGCCGCCGCCCTGAAACATGTCGGTGAACCCACGCTGCTGTTCTTCTACCTCCACCAGGACTTCCGTATCTTCAAGTTCACCGAGCTTTAACTTTTCCTCTACCCGTTTGCGTGCTTCGCGGTAAGATTCATCCTGTGGTTCCTGTTCTTCAGGCTCTTCCTCTTCTTCTCCACCCTGCTGAAAAAACATCTCCAGCGGGTTACGGTAGCCGTTACTTTTTTTCTTACGGGACTGCGGATGCAGAAGTTCCACAAGTCGTTTTTCAGCTGCTTCGGAAGCCGGCTTCTGCACCTGCTTCATGCGCTCTTCTTTCACGAGTCTCACAGCGCTTTCCACCAGGTCTCTGATCATGGATTCAACATCCCGTCCGACGTAGCCTACTTCAGTAAACTTTGTCGCTTCCACCTTGATGAACGGAGCTCCGGTCAGCTTCGCAAGCCTTCTGGCGATTTCCGTCTTCCCTACACCGGTAGGGCCGATCATCAAAATATTTTTTGGTGTTATTTCCTCTTTTAATGCTTCTTCCACCCGGCTGCGCCGGTACCGGTTACGAAGCGCAATAGCGACCGAGCGCTTCGCCTGACGCTGACCGACAATTGTTTCATCCAGGCGTTCAACGATTTGTCTCGGGGTGAGTACGGTATCCATGTTTACTCCTCCTCAATCGTCTCTACAATAATGTGATCATTCGTATAAACGCATAATTCAGCTGCGGTTTTAAGACTCGCTTCAGCTATTTCAGCCGCTGACAAATGCGGGGCGTACGTCTTCATCGCCCGTCCGGCACTTAACGCATACGTTCCACCGGAGCCGATGGCCGTGATTCCGTCATCTGGTTCGATCACTTCCCCGGTACCTGCAATCAGGTACATGGAATCCTTATCCATAACGATCAGCATCGCTTCAAGACGGCGCAGCACCCGGTCGCTTCTCCACTCTTTGGCAAGTTCGACAGCTGCCCGCTGCAGACTTCCGCTGTACTCTTCCAGCTTCGCTTCAAATTTCTCATACAGCGTGAATGCATCAGCAACTGACCCGGCAAAGCCTGCGGCTACGTTTCCTCTGTAGAGCCTGCGTACCTTCTTTGCTGAATGCTTCATCACGACCGCATTGCCGAAGGTCACCTGACCATCCCCCGCCATCGCAGACGCGCCATTATGTCTTACTGCAAATATCGTGGTTCCTTTTATCGCTTCCATACGTTCCTCCTGTTCTCTATCAGGCTCTCGGATGTGACTGCCTGTATATATCACGAAGGTGATCTTTCGTTACGTGGGTATACAGCTGGGTGGCCCGGAGATTTTTGTGACCGAGCAGCTCCTGAACGGTCCGGAGATCCGCCCCTTCATTCAGCAGGTGCGTCGCAAAAGTATGTCTGAGCTTATGGGGATGGACGTTAATATCCGGAGCTGTTTTTGACGCTGCGGTTTCCAGCGCTTTCTGAAGCCCCCGCACAGACAGGCTTTCCCCACGGTAATTTAAAAATAGGGACGTCTCCCCTTCCCGCCGCTTTACTCCGGAAGCCTGCAGATATGTCTGCAGCGCATCCACCGCAAAGGAGCCGACCGGTACATACCGTTGACGACCACCCTTCCCATTTACCAGAATCATTTCAAGCTCCAGGTCAACGTCTCCGAGCTGAAGTCCTGTGCACTCGGATGCACGTATGCCTGTCGCGTAAAGCAATTCAAACAAAGCTGCGTTACGTTTATCCAGCCACGTGTCTTTCGGAAGATGTTCCAGCAGCGCAGTTACTTCATTCTCATAAAAAAAGGAAGGCAGCGGCTGGTCCTGTTTCGGCCGGTGAAGCTGCTGCACAGGGTTTTCCTCAATCAGCCCTTCCCTTAATAAGAAACGATAAAACGCCCGGAGGGAAGACAAGTGTCTGGCTGTCGAACGACGGCTCATCCCCCGGGTGTAAAGTTCGGTTAAATAATCTCGGATGTGGACATACGAAACAGCAGCGGCGGTCAACTGCCAACGCTGCTCGCAGTAGGATGAAAATGAATGCAGGTCCCGGCAGTATCCTTGAACAGTTTGTTCCGAAAGCTGCCGTTCCACGCGCAGATAGGTCTGAAACGACGCTATCTCATTCATGTAATCAGCTCCTGTCAAATCTGCAGTCAAAGCTCTTAAATCGTATCACAATTCAAATCAAGCTTCAATTATGTTTACAATTTTTTCACAAAATTCAGAACGAAACAGGCCTTTCATAGATAACTGCAGCGGTTCATCCTTCTATCCGGCTCCTGATGCCATGTAGAAAGAGGAGAAGAGCAGATTAATTCTGCTCTTCCTTGTAGTCACATTCCACACACTGAACGTGCGTGCCTTTTTTGGACTTTTTCTCTACGAGCATATTCTCACACTTCGGACATGAGCGTGCAATCGGCTTGTCCCAGGAAATAAAGTCACATTCCGGATACCGGTCGCAGCCAAAGAAGATCCGTTTTTTCTTACTCTTGCGTTCGACAATATTACCTTCTTTACATTTCGGACAGTCGACACCGATCTCTTTTACGATTGCTTTTGTATTTCTGCATTCCGGAAAGTTGGAGCAGGCCATGAATTTGCCGTAGCGGCCCATTTTATAAACCATCTCATGACCGCACTTCTCGCAGTCTTCACCGGCTGGTTCATCTTTAATTTCAACTTCTTTCATTTCCTCTTCCGCTGTTTTCAACCTTTTCTCAAAGCCGCCGTAGAAATCATCGATAATGCCAACCCAGGAATTCGATCCTTCTTCAATGGAGTCAAGGTTCGATTCCATCGAAGCAGTAAATTCCACATCGAGAATTTCCGGGAAGAACTCTTCGATCAGCTCCAGTACGATCGTACCGAGTTCAGTCGGGACAAAACGCTTCTCTTCGAGTGCTACATATCCTCTCCGCTGAATCGTATCAAGCGTCGGTGCATACGTGGACGGCCGGCCGATACCGAGTTCTTCCAGTGTCCTGACGAGGCGTGCTTCTGTATACCTCGGTGGCGGCTGTGTGAAGTGCTGGGCTGGTTCAATGGAAGATTCTCCCGTCATTTCTCCTTCTTCGAGATCCGGCAGGAGTCTGTCTTTTTCTTCTTTACCGTCGTCATTACCCTCAATGTACACTTTCATAAAGCCTGCGAACTTCAGCTTGGATCCGTTTGCCCGGAATTCTACACCATTGTTGGACATGTTTACCGTCATGGTGTCCATTACTGCCGGCGCCATCCGGCTGGCAACAAGTCTTTCCCAGATAAGTTTATACAGCCGGTACTGATCACGGCTCAAGTACTGTTTTACATCTTTCGGCGTCATTAGTACAGAAGTAGGTCTGACCGCTTCGTGAGCATCCTGTGCATTCTGAGACTGCTTCTGCTCTTTTTGAGCTCCCGCATATTCCTCTCCATACTTTTCTACGATATAGTCGCGTGTTTCATTTTTCGCCGTATCGGATATTCGGGTCGAGTCGGTACGCATATACGTAATCAGACCGACGGTACCCGATTTTCCGATGTCGATTCCCTCGTAAAGCTGCTGCGCGAGCATCATTGTCTTTTTTGCACGGAAGTTCAGCTTCCGGGCCGCTTCCTGCTGCAGCGAGGATGTTGTAAAAGGTACGACTGGATTCCGCTTCCGCTCCCTGCGCTTTACTTCATCAATCTGAAAGGAAGAGCCTTTCATCTGCTCCAGGACACTGTTCACTTCTTCCTCGGAGGAAAGTTCTTTTTTCTCTCCATTAATGCCTGTAAATTTTGCTTCAAAGTTTTTGCCGTCTTTCTCCAGCTGCGCTGTGATTGACCAGTATTCCTGAGGCTCGAATGCGTTAATTTCGTTTTCCCGGTCTATAATCATTTTCACCGCTACAGACTGCACGCGGCCGGCACTCAGTCCCTTCTTTACTTTTTTCCATAAAAGAGGGCTGATGTTGTACCCGACGAGCCGGTCCAGAACGCGGCGCGCCTGCTGGGCATCAACCAGATTCGTGTTAATTTCTCGGGGATGCTTGAATGAATCTTTGATTGCCTGTTTCGTAATTTCATTGAAAACGACCCGGCATTTCGAGTCTTTATCGATATTCAGGCTGTCTGCAAGGTGCCAGGCAATTGCCTCCCCTTCTCTATCGGGGTCGGCAGCCAGATAGACACGCTTCGCTTTTTTCGCAGCCTGCTTAAGCTCTTTTAAAATGGGACCTTTCCCGCGGATTGTAATATATTTAGGGGAATAATCATTTTCTACATCTACGCCCATTTGACTTTTGGGCAGGTCAATGACATGACCCATTGATGCTTTTACACTGTACTTTTTTCCTAAATATTTTCCAATCGTTTTTGCTTTTGCGGGAGATTCCACAATCACTAAATAATCGGCCATAGGGTGATGCTCCTCCCTGAATCACTAGTTAAAGAATCTCCCCTATTATTAAACACGGTGTCTCAATTTGTCAAACAACTTTTTTCTGCTGTGCCGGTTTTCATGCCGGATTCAGGTTCATTATGTGCCCTTTTTCTAATCGTACGATCTCAGAACAAAGGCTGATTCTGTGCGCATTCCACTGCACGAAAACCGCTTTTCTTCCATATAATATAGGTCACCTGAAAAATTCTTCTAGAATGTCCTCCGGTTTCAGCGCAGCACCGGCGCCATCCTGAATCAGCCGGTTCGTTCCTGCAGAAAGCGGGTCGGTGATCCGGCCGGGTACCGCCAGCACTTCCTTTCCCTGCTCGAGAGCCGTTTCTGCGGTAATCAAAGAGCCGCTTCTCTCTTTCGCTTCCACTACGAGCACAACCTGTGCGAGACCGCTTATAATTCGATTCCTTTCCGGGAATTGATACGGCTTCGGCCGGATGTCGGGAGGATATTCACTGACGACAAGCTGCTCCTTCTCCAGGCGCTTTTTAAGAAGATAGGCAGACCTCGGGTAGAGATGGTTGATTCCAAACCCGAGAACAGCAATGGTGGATCCGTTCTCCTGGAAGGCCGTTTCATGGGCTGAAGTATCAACTCCCTGAGCCATTCCGCTTATGATGAGTACACCAGCCTGTATGGAAGGCGCTGTAAGCATATGGAGATCCCGCGCTGCGCGCTCAGAGGGATGGCGGGCTCCGACAACAGCAAGCTTTGGCGATACATTCAGAAGATTTGTATTGCCCTTTAAGAACAGCACCTGCGGCGGAACACTCATACAGAACAGTTCTCCGGGATAGCTGCTTTCATCGATCGTCAGGCATTCAATACCTTCCCTGCTCCACTGCAGAAACGGCGAATTGATTTTTAAATCTGCAACCGCTGCTGCAGCCCGCTGACTTCGTGTAAGAGCAGTCAGTATCCGGCTTCCTTCAAGCGTAAATAGCTGCTCAAGCCCGGGATCTATCCTTCTATATTTCTGAACGATTCGACTGTTTCCCTCCAGCGCACAGTGAAGAATGAGCAGGTGTTGTTTAAATTTATTCATGTAGACCTCCTTGATATTTCAATCCATCCCTGGCACATACCGGAAGAGACGAATCCAGATGTATTACAATTTTTTGAGTATACTCGTGATTTTACACAAAATAATTCGTATACTTTATCACCTGCAGCGGTGAGCTTTGCATCTTTTATTAAGAAAATGCATGCGGCGTGCAGGCACGGATTTTGTTATTCCCGTTGGCGAAGCCTCGTTCCGTCATTCGAAGCAGAGATGCATGAACCTTATTAAAGACAAAAAAAGTGTGTGAAAGAGGGAGTACCTCTTTCACACACTCAAAACGTTCCGGGCAGCTTATGTTGCTGCGTGTGTGACACACTTATCATAAATGTTCTGCTCTTTCAGCACGGAAATGAGCGTCTCACCCATAACTGCCGGCGTCTCAGCTACTTTTACACCAGCGCCGTTGAGCGTTTTAATTTTTTCATCGGCCGTTCCTTTACCTCCGGAGATAATGGCACCGGCATGACCCATGCGCTTTCCTGGAGGTGCTGTTTTCCCGCCGATAAATCCGACAACCGGCTTTGTCATATTTTCCTTAATCCACTCTGCCGCTTCTTCCTCTGCAGTACCACCGATCTCACCGATCATGATAACTGCATAGGTGTCCGGATCTTCATTGAACATTTTTAGAACATCGATAAAGTTCGTTCCGTTTACCGGATCGCCTCCGATACCGACAGCAGTCGACTGTCCGATTCCTTCTGTAGAGAGCTGGTGGACAGCTTCATACGTCAGCGTACCGGAGCGGGATACGACACCGACATGCCCTTTCTTATGGATATAACCAGGCATAATACCGATTTTGCACTCATCCGGCGTAATAACACCTGGACAGTTCGGCCCGATAAGGCGTGTCTTTTTTCCTTCCAGGAAACGGCGTACTTTGATCATATCTGTCACTGGAATTCCTTCCGTGATAGTGATCACGAGGTCCACCCCGGCATCCGCGGCTTCCATAATGGCATCCGCTGCAAACGGAGGTGGAACATAGATAACAGAAGCATTGGCACCAGTTGCCTTCACTGCCTCTTCCACGGTATTAAATACCGGAATTCCTTCGATTTCTGTGCCGCCTTTTCCAGGGGTCACACCGCCGACAATTTTCGTTCCATACTCCACTGCCTGCTTCGTATGGAAGAGGCCTGTGGCACCGGTGATTCCCTGAACGATCACTTTCGTGTCTTTATTCAATAGAATACTCATGTGCTTTTCCCGCCTTCCTTTCTAGTTGACTGCCTGAACGATCTTTTCAGCTCCATCTGCCATGGAATCAGCTGAAGTAATATTCAATCCGGAATCATCCAGAATTTTCTTTCCGAGTTCTACATTTGTTCCTTCCAGACGAACAACGAGCGGAAGTTCCAGCCCCATCTGTTTCGTAGCTTCCACGATCCCTTCAGCGATTACGTCACATTTCATGATTCCGCCGAAAATATTCACGTAAATGCCCTTCACTGTATCGTCGGAAAGGATAATTTTAAATGCTTCTGTTACCTTCTCTGCGGTAGCACCGCCCCCAACATCCAGGAAGTTGGCAGGATCGCCGTTATGATATTTAATAATATCCATCGTAGCCATCGCCAGGCCGGCACCATTTACCATACAGCCGATGTTCCCATCGAGAGAAATATAGCTCAGGTCATATTTGGACGCTTCGATTTCTTTCTCATCTTCTTCGTCGAGATCTCTCAGCTCCAGTACGTCTTTTTGACGGTAAAGAGCGTTGGAATCAAAGTTAAGCTTTGCATCCAGAGCCATAACATTGCCGTCTCCAGTCGTAACAAGCGGGTTGATTTCCGCAATAGAGCAGTCCTTTTCTTCGAAAGCTTTATAAAGTCCCATCATGAACTTCACTGCTTTTCCGACAAGCTCTTTTGGAATATTAATGTTAAATGCCAGGCGGCGTGCCTGATAAGGCATGAGCCCTGTGACAGGATCGATGACTTCTTTGAAAATTTTCTCCGGAGTTTCTGCGGCAACTTCTTCGATTTCTGTGCCGCCTTCCTCCGAGGCCATCATCACGATGCGGGACGTATCACGGTCCACAACAAGGCCGACGTAGTACTCATCTTTAATATCGCAGCCTTCTTCAATAAGAAGACGCTTGATTTCTTTACCTTCCGGCCCGGTCTGGTGCGTGACGAGCGTCTGACCGAGAAGCTCTTCCGCGTATGTACGGACCTCATCGAGGCTTTTTGCGATTTTCACCCCTCCGGCTTTTCCGCGTCCGCCCGCATGGATCTGCGCTTTGACAACGGTTACATCAGAACCTAAAGATTTCGCAGCGTCCACCGCTTCCTGACGCGTGTAGGCTACCTTTCCTTCAGGCACAGATACGCCGTAGCTTCGGAGTATTTCTTTTCCCTGATACTCGTGGATATTCATAGCCATCCTCCTTAACATTATCGCTCTGCTTCAGAAAACGTATCCAAAACAGTTTGTGCGTATGCGCACAATGACTATTTTACAACAAATTGGGTCAAAGCAACAGCCAAACGGCGAAAAAATCAAAATTTTCCGGACGAAAACTGGCTCCAAAAGCCGCCATACAGCCATCTATGGATAGTAAAAACGGTAAATTTCTATGTACGGCTGCCACCTGAAATAACATCAATACCCGGAGGAAGTTCCCTCAGGACCGGCTGCTCTTCTCTCTGTCCATCCGGTAGACAAAAGCGAAAACTTCCGCGACCACTTCATAAAGCTGCTCAGGTATCTGCTCATTAATATCAAGCTGGGAGAGCATTTCTACGAGTGCTGGATCTTCCTGAACCGGCACTTCTGCTTCTCTGGCCCGTTCAATAATAGCTTCAGCAGTAAATCCGCGTCCTTTTGCTTTAACAGAAGGTGCCTGCTCTCCTTCTTTGTAACCAAGCGCCACGGATCGTTTTTGACTGAGGGAATATGGTTTTTGATTCATATGCGGAAGTCCACTCCTTTATAGCCATGCGGACGCTCCAATGAATAGGGAGAGGGCTGAATCTGATCCGCACCTGTTTTTTCCTGAATGGAGTCGTCTTTCCAAAGGACCGAAGAAAGGCGGTAATCTTTCTGCTCCAGTGCTTCAGCAAGCATCGGTTTCCATATATCCTCCAATGACGACGGTTTTGGGCTTTCGGCCTGAATATGAATAGTGACGACCCTGTTTTGAATCTGCAGGTCAATCACTGTCTGTTTTAAGGCGTCCATCTCCAGATAGAACAAGACGCGGCAGTGGGAATCGTCCCACGTCCCATCTTCTTTTTTTCTCCCCATCCACTGCAGCGTCAGATCACTGCTCCGCTGCAGAAGTTCGACCGGAACCTGCATCAGCATCTGCTGTACCGGACCCTGCTGCTCCTGGGAGAGAAGCTGGGTGCCTGTAATTCGGTTTACGGCAAACTCTGCGGCTCGTCGGGTTTCTCCGGTTACAGATTGATTTTGAAGCAGTGAGAGAAGAGCTGCTTTTAAATTATTGCCATTCATCTCCTGCCCGCGGCCCATCTGTGCTTCATGTTCAAATCCGAGCTGATTTAACAAACCTGCCGGCATCGACTGCCCAGGTGTAAACGTAGATGGAGATGTCTGCCGCAGCGCCTGATGCAGATTTTCAAATGATGGATCCGGACGGTTCTGAAGCGTAGTCAGCATGTCGAGGGCTCCGGCTTTTTCCGGACCTGCTCCTAAAAACAACGATAAAAACGCGTCCATCTTCTGTGGAGTCTGCAGCTGAAGCTGAGATGCCAGCGCTGCAGGTGATTGAGGTATGCCGGCTCTGCCTCCATCCGGAAGCAGCAGCTGTCTCTGCTGTTCAAACTGCGGAAGCTGAAGCCGCTCCTGAACGACGGCAAGAGCCCCCGGACCGGAAGGAAGCCCCGCTGCCTGAAGAAACTGCGAAGCTTCGCTTCGGACAGCTCCGCCGGAAGATGCTGCCAGTAGCTGCTTGACCAGCATACCAGTCTGTTCGGGAGATGAGGCGTTTTGCAGCTGCTGAATCAGTCCAGCTGCCCTTGCTGCTTCCGGAACGCTCCGATTCTGAGAAGCCCAGGCTTCTATGGATGAAAGTGCGGCGGAAAGGGACCGGTTTTCCTGAAAGGTACTCAGTGCCTGAAAGACCGACTTTGTCACGGGCATCTCCCGGCTGATCATGACATTCGCTGTATCCACTGCTGCCTTCGCAGGAAGCGGACTTTCTTTCATCAGTGCCACCGCTTCCTGAAGCTGCCTCCCAGTAAACGGCGTCCCTTCCCTGCTCAGCTGCTGAATCAGCTGCTGGGCCGCTTTATCCCCCTGTAGTTGAAAGCGGGCAGCAAGCGCATCTCCAGGAGAGCTTCCCTGTTGACGGGAAGGCGGTTCGATGACACGAAGTGTCGGCATCCCGCTGCCAGGCTGAACTTGAAACCAGTAGCGGCCGCCTTTCTCAAGTGACGTTTCCAGATGAGCAGTCAGCTGCTGAGCACCTACCTGCAGCCTTGCTGTAGATCCTCTGAAAAGTTCAGTAATGGTACCCTGAAAAACCTGTCCCGGCTGGAATGTGCGGCTCTCCGGCCGTGCTGTGGCATTGTTTTTTATCCAGCTCTGAACAACTGCTGCATCCATCTGTCTCAACTCCCTCTATACTTTCCCGTTTATATCGGCTTCTGTCTGCGGATTTAAAGACAGTTTTTAACCGGAGTAAAGCTTTTTCTATGGATGGAAAGCACACCGTGGGTTTCAAGTGCTTCCAGATGCTGCTTCGTGCCATATCCGGCATGGGCTGCAAAGCCGTAATCCGGCCATTCTGCGTCGAACTGTTTCATTTCGTCATCGCGGTGCACTTTGGCGCAGACCGAGGCTGCAGCAATGGACACCGAGCGGGCATCCCCTTTAATCAGAGATTCCTGAGGCAGATCAAGCGGGAGGTTCATCGCATCCACTAACAGCGCATCGGGCTTTTCCGGCAGATTCTGCACTGCCCGCACCATTGCCTGTCTGGAAGCCTGATAAATATTGAGTTCATCTATTTCCTGTGCACTGCAGCTGCCGATGCCGACGAGTGCATTTTCATACAGGATCCCGGCGAATTCGCGGCGCCTGGCATCGCTGAGCTGTTTGGAATCGGTCAATCCGGGAAGGTAAAAGTTATCCGGAAGAATGACACAGGCAGCGGTTACCGGGCCTGCCAGCGGTCCTCTGCCGACTTCATCCACACCACCGACAGCCTGGAAGCCATTTCGCGCAAAACTATTTTCCACCGCACACATTTCCTGCCATTGCTCAAGCTGAAGCGCCGCACGTGCCTCTCTTTTTCTCCATGCTGCACAGGCTTTGCGGACTCCCGCCCGCGGATCTTTTTCCCATTCCTGAATATCTTCTTCGCTGCAGGTGCCTTCCTGGACCGCCTGCTGCACTTGAGCGACAGACCATTGTTTCATATCTGCTTGTCTCCCGGGTGTTCAAGGGACACACGGCCGAACAAGCCCTGTCTGAAATCGCGGAATACAATCTCAGCAGTCCGGTCGTAATCCACTTCGCCTCCGCTTACGAGGCAGCCGCGCCGTCTGCCGATGGCATCGAACAATTCGACCATGTCTTCTGGAATATGGCTCAGGTCGTATCTGCTTTTCAGCACCTCTGGATACGTATCGGTCATAAAACGGAGGAGAAACACGGCCATATCCTGAAAATCGAGCAGATCTTCCTTTACTGCTCCGGTCAGGGCGAGGCGGTATCCTACGGCCTCCTCTTCAAATTTTGGCCAGAGAATACCTGGTGTATCCAGCAGCTCCATCTCTTTACCGACTTTTATCCACTGCTGTTTTTTCGTTACACCCGGTTTATCGCCGATGATGGCAATTTTTTTCCCGGCAAGTTTATTGATGACTGTCGATTTCCCCACGTTCGGGATACCTAGTATTAGCGTTCTTACGGCTCTTGGATTGATCCCTTTCCGCTCCCATTTAGCAAACAGCACTGACGCCAGTTTTTTCACTTCCTGCGGGATCTGCTTGATGCCTTTCCCGTGCTGGGCATCGATCGTTAATGTCGATGTAAATTCATCCGAAAATGCTTCCTGCCATGCCTTCGTTGTTTCGGGATCGGCAAGATCAGACTTATTAAGCAGCACAAGCCGGGGCTTGTGACTGATAAGTTCTTCAATCATTGGGTTTCTTGATGAGAGCGGTATGCGGGCATCCACAATTTCGATCACCACATCGATCTGTTTTAATTTTTCCGTTACTTCCCTCTTCGCTTTCGCCATATGTCCGGGGTACCATTGTACGGCCATAATCACCCTCCATTCACTGCTTGTTTATCATTTGTATATGTTCCGGCGGCCAGAACACGACATTCGCTTCTCCGACTATTTCACTGACCGGGACGAACCCAATCTGCCGGCTGTCCCTGCTGTTGCTCCGGTTATCTCCCATAACAAAAACATGATCTTCCGGCACGACCTGGTCTGCAGATAACAGTGGCAGCTCAAAATCCGCGGTCTCTATTTCATCTACAGCTGTCTGTAGAAACGGCTCTTCCATTTCCATACCGTTTATATATAACCGGTTATTTTCGTATGCTATCTGCTCGCCCGGCAGACCAATGATCCGTTTGATGTAATCCTTTCCTTCCTCTGCATTGAAAACAACGACGTCAAAACGATCCGGTTCATCAAGCATATATCCTACTTTATTGATGATCATTCTACTGTCGTCCTCCAGTGTCGGCATCATCGACTGTCCTTCTACAATTACCGGGGTAATAAAAAACAACCGGATCATTAAAGCTGCAACAGCTGCAAGCATGATCGTTTTTGCCCAGTCATATATCGTATCCAGATCCATCTGCGTCCACCTCGTTTTCTGTCTGTTACCATCATAGCAGATGACGGAAGAAAGCAAAACGACAAAAAGAGCCGCGCAGGAGAAGACTCCCGCACGGCTCTGTCTGTTACGTGCGTTCTTTGATCCGTGCTGCTTTTCCACGCAGTGCGCGCAGATAGTAAAGCTTGGCACGACGGACCTTACCGCGGCGTTTAACCTCAATCTTTTCGATTCGAGGAGAATTTACCGGGAACGTACGTTCAACACCTACGTTGTAAGAAACTTTACGGACGGTAAACGTCTCGCTGACACCGGATCCGCGGCGCTTGATTACGACACCTTCGAATACCTGGATACGCTCGCGTGTACCTTCCACTACCTTCGCGTGAACGCGGAGTGTATCTCCGGCACGGAAAGCTGGAACGTCCGTTTTCAGCTGTTCTTTAGTAATATCACGAATTAGCTGTTCCATTCTGTTCGCCTCCTTCCCTGAAGATCTTCATGACGGATCCCGTCAGCGGAACATCTTGATCTGGCCGAAGCCACAACGAGAATAATATCACAGTACCTCTTCTCCTGCAATAGGATTCCGCTATTTTGTTGGATAATTCCAGCTGGATAAAAGATCTTTTTCTTTTTCTGTAAGAGAAATGTTCTGAAGAAGATCCGGTCTCCGTTCCCACGTTCTCCGCAGCGATTCCCGGCGCCTCCACGATTCAATGTTGGCATGATGGCCGGACAGCAGGACATCCGGCACCTTCATTCCTCTGAAATCAGAAGGACGGGTATAGTGAGGGTACTCAAGCAGACCGGTGCTGAATGAATCTGTTACCGCCGATTGGTCGTTTCCGAGCGCCCCGGATAAAAGCCTTGTCACACTGTCAGCAACCACCATGGCTCCAATTTCTCCTCCGGTCAGCACATAATCACCGATGGAAATTTCTTCATCCGCCAGATGCTCCCTGATTCTCTCATCGTAGCCTTCATAATGACCACAGAGAAGGATCAGCTCTTCTTCTTCCGCCAGCTCTTCTGCCTTTTTCTGTGAGTAGGTTTCCCCCTGCGGACAGAGCAGAATCACTTTCGGTTTTTTCTCACTTTTCTGCCGCAGATCGTCGACGGCATCGAACAGCGGCTGCGGTGTCAGAACCATTCCACCCCCGCCGCCGTAGGGATAATCGTCGACCCGCTGATGACGGTCTGTGCTGTAGCTGCGGAAATTGACCACATTGTATTCTACTATTCCTTTTTCCACCGCCTGGTGAAGAATGGAATGAGAAAAGAGGCCTTCAAACATCTCTGGAAACAATGTTAATACGGTCATCTTCATTACTCCAGCAGCCCTTCCATCGGAGAAATAATGACTTTCTGGTCATCAATCGACACTTTCAATACAACATCCTCGATATAGGGGATCAGAACCTCCGTATCATCCGGCCGCTTTACCACCCATACATCATTAGCTCCCGGACTGATAATTTCTTTTATCACACCTACCGGCTCTCCCGATTCGGTTTCCATATGCAGACCGATAATCTGGTGGTAATAGTACTCCCCTTCCTCCAGGTCGTGATCAAGCTCATCCATGTGAATTTTGAGCACGCTGTCCCGAAGAAATTCCACATCGTTTATATTTTCCAGCCCCTCAAATTGGAGCAGATCAAACTGTTTGTGCGGCCTTCTGCTTTTGACTGTCAGCTCTTTCGTTGTCCCGTCCGGCCGAAAAGCGGTAAGAACCACACCGGGTTCATACCGCTTTTCAGGAAAATCCGTACGGGAGATCACGCGGACTTCTCCGCGGACGCCGTGCGTATTTACGATTTTACCGACGTTCAGCCAGTCACTCATCGTCTTCCATTCCTCCGTTACGGAGCTCATGGACGACACCGTCTTTAATGACGATTTCTGTTCCTTTCATGATCTCATCCCAGTTGTCGCCCTCTGCTACCTGTTCGATCATTTGAATGGCACCTTCACGAAGCTCTGCGCCCATTTCCAGTTCTTCCAGCTGACCGAGCTTCAGCTCAATCTGGCGGATACGGTCTTTGCGCTTTGCTACTTCTTTATTGAAACTTTCCTGAAGGGAGCGCTGATATTTAGGATCTGTCGTTTCCTTCATTTTCTTATGTAGAACAAATTCAAGCTGCTTCAGTTCATTCGACAGCCGGTATTGACGGGATAGAAACTGTTCCTGAAGCTTCTGCTTGCTGTCTTCTGTTAATATCTGTTTTACGATAACCTTCTTGATGATCTCCATGTGGAGCACCTCCTGCAAAATACATTACCTGTACAGTATACCTGTTTTCGCTTTCAAAAAAAAGGGTCCGCTCTTTTTCTTTCCCGGAGCCGGTTAGTTAAAGAGCCTGACCGCCGCTTCAGGCAGTCAGGCTCTTCATCCGATATCCAGCTGTACACGTTTACCGCGGGTGGTGCCGGCTGCATAGACGACGGAACGGACCGCTTTCGCAATACGCCCCTGTCTGCCTATGACCTTTCCCATGTCATCCGCGTGTACCTCCAGACGAATGCGGAGTGAATGATCATTTTCTTCAGAGGTTACCCGGACATCATCCGGATGATCGACCAGAGCTTTCGCAATCGTTTCCACCAGCTGTTCCAATGCCATTCACTCCTCCAGCATTATTTATTGTTCTTTGCGTTGTGAAGCTGTTCCATCAGACCCTGGCGGGAGAAAAGGTTACGGACGGTGTCGGACGGCTTCGCGCCTTCGAGCATCCATTTTACAGCCTTCTCTTCATCCACGCTGAATTCCACCGGGTTTTTCAGTGGGTTGTAGGTTCCGATCTCTTCAATAAAACGTCCATCACGCGGCGCGCGGGAATCCGCAACGACCACACGGTAGAACGGAGATTTTTTCGCTCCCATTCGCTTCAGACGAATTTTAACTGCCATGTGTTTCACCTCCAAAAATGTCTTGCACGATTTATTATATTAGCATACCCGTTCCATTTGATCAACCCTAGTAAAGGAAAAAATCTTTACACACCTATTTTTCTTTTGCACGACTGCATGAAAACATCGTCAACCGGCATTGATTCCGCTTTCTTCGTATAAAATGACAGAAGCACGCAGCTTCTGTCATTCTCCCGGATGGAAGGTGCGGTGTATTTACATAAACGGAAGCTTCATGCCGCCGCCTTTCTTTTTGCCTTTCTGCATCCCGCTCATCTGTTTCATCATTTTTTTCATATCTTCAAACTGTTTAATCAGCCGGTTGACTTCCTGAATATTGCGGCCTGACCCTTTGGCAATCCGGCGTTTGCGGCTCGCGTTGAGAAGAGACGGGTCATCCCGTTCTGCTTTCGTCATCGAGCGAACGATCGCCTCAATGTGGGCAATCTGCTTATCATCGACCTGCAGATTTTTCATCCCCTTCATTTTGTTGGCGCCCGGCATCATTTTCAGCACTTCATCGAGCGGCCCCATGCTTTTCACCTGCGAGAGCTGTTCGAGGAAATCGTCAAATGTCAGTTCATTCGTCCGCATTTTCCGTTCCAGTTCTTTCGCTTTTTCCTCATCGACAGAGGACTGCGCTTTTTCGATCAGCGTCAGCATATCTCCCATACCTAAAATACGGGAGGCCATGCGCTCCGGATGGAACGGCTCAAGTGCATCCGTTTTCTCTCCCATACCGGCAAATTTGATCGGCTGGCCTGTGACCGCTTTGACGGAAATAGCCGCACCACCGCGTGTATCCCCGTCAAGCTTCGTCATGACGATACCCGTAATACCGAGGCGCTCGTGGAACGTTTCAGCGACATTAACAGCATCCTGTCCGGTCATGGCATCCACAACGAGAAGGACTTCATCCGGATTTACCGCTGCTTTAATCTGATCCAGTTCATCCATCAGATTATCATCGACATGCAGTCGGCCCGCCGTATCCACAATGACATAGTCATGATTGTCTTCTTTCGCCTGCTCCACCGCTTTTGTCGCAATTTCTACAGGATTTACTTGATTACCCATGGAGAAAACAGGCATATCGAGCTGCTTTCCGAGTGTTTCAAGCTGATCGATTGCTGCAGGACGGTAAATGTCTGCAGCCGCCATCAGCGGTTTGCGGTTATGCTTCTTCCGGAGATGCAGTGCCAGTTTTCCGGTAGTTGTCGTTTTACCTGCACCCTGAAGCCCCACCATCATAACGACAGTCGGCGGCCTTGACGCCGTGTTTATTTTTACCTGTTCGCCGCCCATCAGTTTCGTCAGTTCTTCATTGACGACTTTGATGACCTGCTGGCCGGGTGTCAGACTTTCCATTACTTCCTGCCCGACTGCGCGTTCACGTACATCTTTAACAAACTGCTTTACTACTTTGAAGTTGACGTCCGCTTCAAGAAGAGCCAGACGTACTTCCCGCATCATGTCTTTTACGTCGTCCTCGTTGACCTTTCCACGGCCTTTCATGCGGTCCATCGTGCCCTGCAGGCGTTCTGCTAAACTTTCAAATGCCATGGTACGCCTCCTATTCTAGTGCCTCAAGCTCTTTAATAATGACATCGAGATCGGGCACACTTCGTTCGGATAACAATTTTTTTAACTGTGCAATCTGGTTTCTACGGCCTTCATATTTTTCCAGAAGCCCTAATTTTTTCTCATATTCCTCAAGCATAAGTTCCGTACGGCGGATATTATCATATACCGCCTGACGGCTGACGTCAAAGTATTCTGCTATTTCGCCGAGCGACCAGTCATCCAGGTAATACATGGACATATACTGATTCTGCTTTTCCGTCAGCAGCGCGTGATAAAAATCGTATAAATAATTCATCCGGATCGTTTTTTCTATCATTGGCTGATCCTTTCTGGTTGCAGGGTTTTTGGAGAAGGGGTCTACTCTGCTTCCTCGATCACATCGGCAAAGAGTCCATGGACATATTGATCCGGATCAAATTTCTGCAGATCATCCAGTCCCTCACCTAGACCGACATACTTCACCGGTATATCAAGGTCGTTCCGGATTGCCATAACAATGCCGCCTTTTGCCGTGCCATCCAGTTTTGTCAGGATAATGCCGGTTACGTCGGTGGCTTCTCCGAACGTCTTCGCCTGGGAAAGAGCGTTCTGTCCGGTCGTTGCATCGAGCACCAGCAATACTTCGTGCGGTGCAGACGGAATCTCTCTGGTCAACACCCGCTTCACTTTTTCAAGCTCATTCATCAGGTTCACTTTGTTCTGCAGCCGGCCTGCTGTGTCACAAAGCAGGACATCCGCGCCTTTTGATTTTGCAGACTGCACAGCGTCATACATGACGGCTGCCGGATCGGAGCCGGCCTGCTGCTTAATGACGTCCACACCGCTCCGCTTTCCCCATTCCTCGAGCTGTTCAATCGCACCGGCACGGAAGGTGTCGCCTGCAGCAAGCATGACTTTCTTTCCTTCGGCTTTCAGCTGATGGGCCATTTTACCGATCGTTGTCGTTTTTCCAACACCATTGACACCAACGAATAAGAAAACGGTAAGCTCTCCATCCGGCTGCATGTTCAAACTGGTTTCTTCTTCTGATTTTATCAGAAGTTGTGCCAGTTTTTCAGAAATAAGCGGCTGAAGATCTTTCGGTTTTTTAATATTCTGCCGGAGAGCCTCTTCGCGCAGTTCATCTGTCAGCTCCATCACCGTGTTGACGCCGACATCCGCTGCGATCAGTACGTCCTCGAGCTCTTCAAAAAACTCTTCATCCACCGTCCGGTATTCCATCATCAGTTCATTCATCGCACCGACGAAAGACTCCCTCGTTTTTGTTAAACCGCCGCGGAATTTTTCTGTGACAGAGTCCGTCTGCGTTGATAATTTATCTTTCAGCTTCTTAAAAAAACTCATGGTTACATGCTTCCCCTTTCTGCTCCTGCTTCTACTAATTCATCGGTTTCCTCCAGCCTTACGGATACGAGACTCGACACTCCGGAATCCTGCATCGTCACACCGTACAGCGCGTCCGCCTGCTCCATCGTTCCTTTGCGGTGGGTAACGACGATAAACTGCGTATCCCTGCTGAATTCCTTGACGTACGAGGCAAATCTCGTAACGTTGGCTTCATCCAGCGCCGCTTCTACTTCATCCAGAACGCAGAACGGAACCGGTTTAACACGGAGTATGGCAAAGAGAAGCGCGATGGCTGTTAACGAACGTTCGCCTCCGGACAACAAATTTAAGTGCTGTAGTTTTTTTCCGGGCGGCTGTGCCTGAATCTCCACACCTGACGTGAGCAGGCTGTCCGGCTCTGTCAGTTCCAGCGAAGCTTTACCGCCGCCGAAAAGTTCTTTAAACACTTCGGAGAACTCCCGCTTAATATCTTCAAAAGTCGTTTTAAACCTTGTCGTCATCTCATCATCCATCTCAGAAATGACATTCAAGAGTGTCTCTCTTGCTTCATCGAGATCCTGCTTCTGGGAAGAAAGAAAATCAAATCGTTCTTTCACCCGCGCATATTCCTCAATGGCCCCCAGGTTGACAGGGCCAAGCTCATCCATACTCATCCGCAGCAGCTTCACCTGCTCACGGGCTTCTGACAGCTCCATTGTAAGAGGTGCTGCGGCTCTGGCTGCCTCGTAGCTTAGTTCATATTCTTCCCGCAGTTTTGTCAGGCGCTGTTCCATTTCCCCGTCCAGACGGCTCATCTCCAGCTCCTGTGTGTGCCGCTGCTCCTGCAGCCAGGTGCTGCGGCCGTAACATGTTTCCAGCTTCACACGGCCATTTTCCAGCCCGCTGCGAAGATCAGCCCTTATACCGCGTATCTCTTTTAACGAACGCTCGAGCTCTTCTCTTTTCTTTTTCTTTTTCTCCAGATCTTCATCCAGCCGGCCGGCACCCGCTGTCTGATCCGACAGCTCTGCTTCCAGGAGACTGTTTGCTTCATCTTTTTCGATAATCGTCCGCCCGAGAGAAGCCGCTTCTTCTTTCATCTTGCGGAGCGTTTCTTCTGCATGGACTGTCTGTTCTTTTTTCGAAGCCAGGGCCACCTGGAGATCTGTCGTCTCCTGCTGCAGACGTTGGATCGTTTCCGTGCTTTTCTCTTTGTCCACGGCTGCATCTTTCATTTTTCTGTCCAGTTCCTCCAGCTCTTTATCCAGCCCGCTGCACGTTTCCTTTAATGCTTCAACCCGGTCTTTCCCCTCTTCACGGTAAGGGCCGGTTAATTCGAGCTCCGCTTCATCAAGCTTTTCCTGAAGCGTGCGTCGTTTCATGCGCGCCTGCTCTTCGAGGTGTCTCGCTTCTATTTCCTGCTGCCTCGCTTCTTCCCCCTGCATTTCCAGTTCTTTTAATTCCCGCTGGGCAGTTTCTGTCTGCTGCTGCTCCAGTTTCATTTTCTGCTGGAGTTTATCAAGCTCTGCTTCGAGGCGGCTGCACTCCTCTGCGGCTTTTTCAATATCTTCCCCGCGTCCGAGTATCGCACTCTGCTTTTTCTGGACGCTTCCACCGGTCATTGCACCTCCCGGATTCATCACATCACCTTCCAGCGTAACGACCCGGAACTTCCGTCCGGTTGCTTTGGAAACTGCTCTTGCAGCGTCAAGATCCTTCGTGATGAGAACATTTCCGAGCAGATGGTTTTTTACCGTGATGTACATATCTTCAGCGTGGACCAGCTGTGAACCTGTTCCGCAGTAGCCATCAACCTGTTCAGCCTGCGCGGCCGTATTGGACGAAATTTCTCTGGAACGGATCGTATCGAGCGGTAGAAACGTCGCCCGCCCAAGACGTCGCTGCCGCAGCAGCGTAATCGCCTGCTGCGCCGTTTTTTCCGTATCTGCAATTATGTGCTGCTGCGCTGCGCCGAGCGCTGTCTCTACTGCCAGCCGGTACGCTTTCGGCACTGTAAAAAGTTCTGCAGCGGCCCCGTGGATACCGGCGAAGGAACCGCGTTCTTTTAAAACACTTTTCACCCCTTGAAAATAACCGGCATAGTCCTGCTGCAGTTGTTCCAGCGCTTCTTTATCCGCTTTTTTCTGCGACAGCCGGCGGAGGCCCTCATAGTACATCTGCTCTTTTTCTGAGCGGGCGCTTTCCAATTTTTCGAGACTTTTCCGCGTATTCTGCCACGTTGTTACAAGAGATGCGGTTTCTTTCTCTCTCCGGCTCCGGAGCTCTGACAGCTCCGCTTCTATATCCTTCTGCTCCTGAATCTCTTCAATGAGATCCCCGTTCTGTGCTTCCCAGCGTTCGCGCCGTTTATTCTCTCTATCCAGGCGCTCCTCTTCATAACGAAGCTCATTCCCGGCAGCAGCCCGCTCATTGCGTTTATCAAAATACTGGGATTTTAACGATTCCAGGTCTTCCGTGCCTGACGCAGATACTGCCTTCAGCTGAGCGGACGTTGCTTGAAAGGCCTCTTCTGCTTCACGGAGATCAGCCTGAAGGCGCTCGTGTTTTTTCTGCTGTTCTTCCACCTCTTCGTCCAGTTCTTTTTTCTTCAAATGAAGCTGCTCAAGCTCCCGGCGGTACTGTGTTCTATTTTCTGCATAGTGCCGCCGGCGCTCATCATGGAGCTTCATGCGGCTTTCCTGCTGTTCAACCTCTCTGTTTGCGGTAATGAGTTCTTCCTGAACGTTTTCATGTTCCGTCTCTTTTTCTTCAAGCTGGCTGCGCAGAGAGGCCTGTGCGCCTTCGAGCTCTTTGATGTGACGTTTCAGCGCAGTTTCCTCAGCTGAAAGTTCCTCAAGCTTTTCAGAACAGCGCGTCCAATTTTTATGGAGCTCTTCAATGTCTGCTGCAAGTACGGCCGTTTCAATGTCTTTAAGCTCTGCTTTCTGCGCGAGAAATTCCTCCGCAGCCGATGCCTGTTCTTTCAATGGCTCGACCTGCTGTGACAATTCGTGAAGAATATCTTTGACTCTGCTCAGGTTTTCTTCTGTATCCGTTAATTTTTTTTCTGACTGCAGCTTCCGCTGCTGGTATTTTCTTACACCTGCAGCTTCTTCAATCACCGCCCGCCGCTCTTCGGCACGGGTGCTGAGTATTTCTTCCACCCTGCCCTGACCGATGATGGAAAACGACTCTCTGCCGATGCCGGAATCCATAAACAGCTCTATGATGTCTTTCAAGCGGCATGGGTGATTGTTTATCAAGTAATCACTTTCACCACTTCTGAACACCCGCCGCGTAACTGCCACCTCTGTATAATCAATTGGAAGTTTCTTCTCTTCATTATTTAAAACAAGCGTGATTTCAGCCATCTGAACCGGTCTCCGGTCCTCGCTTCCGGCAAAAATAACATCTTCCATTTTCGTCCCTCTCAGGCTTTTGGCAGATTTTTCGCCAAGCACCCATTTTACCGCATCGGAAATATTACTCTTTCCACTGCCGTTTGGACCGACCACTGCTGTAACACCGGACTCAAACTCCACCTGTACCCGGTCAGCAAATGATTTAAATCCAGAGAGTTCCAGTCGTTTCAGGAACATTCTCTCCACCTCAATTCTCTTCTCGTCCGTCGTTTTCAACTAAGCTATTTTACCATACATTCCCGGACTCCCGCACCCGCCTTTGCGTTCAATTCCACTGGGCGCAGAAGGATTTGCATGTTAAACTGAAGATAGAAATGAAAAGGAGGTTTCCTGAACATGGATACTGCGGAAAAAAAAGCCGAAATGGCACAGATGATTGAAGATATTAAAACGAAGCTGCAGATCGTAAACGGCGGCGCGATGAAAGCTGAATTTTACGGTGCAGACAAATACGAAGACATACAGGCGATCCACGCCCACGTGATGTCCAAGCCGAATTTCAGCGTAAATGAAATGGACGCTATCGTTTCTGAACTTGGCTCTATGCGCAACGAAGTGTAACATCTTTTTACAGGACGAACAGCTGAACTGCCAGGAGGTTTTTACATGGGTGATATCGTAACGTGCACGTATAAAACCGGCTCTTATTACGGCGAGCTGCTTGAAACGAATGATTCCAGAGGAACCGGAGTCGTGAAAATACTTGCTGTGAAAAGACACCCGCGGCAGGGAGACCTTCACAATCCGAATCAGACGGACGTTCCTTTTTTTCATGAACGTCCGGCTCTCAGCTATCAGGAAAAAGCCAACATCCCTCTGAACCAGATCAAAATATATACCGGCACCGTTCCAGATTACACTGCTTCTCTTCAGGAGGCGGCAGATGAATACGAGCGCCGGCTGGAAGAAGGGGAAAGCAGCTTTGATCAGCAGAGTCTCGAAACACTCCGCTCTGTCCGGCGGGGCTACCCTGGCTGAGCGCCCGGGTCTGATCAAAATCCGGAAGTGCCAACTGCTTGAAAAAGGATTTATAAAGACAAAAAGCGTGATCGATCAGCAGCCAGGAGGCTCATCGATCACGCTTTTTTATTCGTTGTCCTCGTCGGTCAGTTTTTCCAATGCTTTCTGGGCTGCCATCTGTTCCGCTTCTTTTTTGGAACGTCCGCTTCCCCGTCCGAGCGGATCTTCATCCAGAAGAACCTCAGAGACGAATTCCCTCGAGTGGGCAGGCCCTTTTTCCTGTACGATCTGGTACTGCACCTGTCCCTGGTTCTCACGCTGTATAAGTTCCTGAAGCTGACTTTTAAAGTCCATCATGTGAGAGAAAGCTCCGTCGTGAATTTTCGGGTAAACATAGTTTTCAAGGAAAAGATAAACCGCATCCATTCCGCCGTCCAGATACAGAGATCCGATAAACGCTTCAAACACATCCGCCAGAAGGGCCGGGCGGTTTCTGCCCCCGGTCATCTCCTCGCCTTTTCCGAGAAGAACATATTCACCGAAGCCAAGTTCCTCCGCATTTTTCGCAAGCGACGGTTCACATACGATGGCAGCTCTGAGTTTGGTCATCTCTCCTTCACTCATATGATCGAAGAGCTTAAATAAATACTGGGAGATGGCCAATTCCAAAACAGCATCGCCTAAAAACTCCAGTCTTTCGTTATCATCATGCGGGCGGATGCGGTGTTCATTAACATACGAAGAGTGCGTGAATGCCTGAATAAACAGCGATTCATCTTCATACGTAACACCAAGCTGATCGAGAAACTGCCGGTATTTCGCTTTCTGCGCTTTGGTAAGCTGCATTTTCTTCCCTTGACGTTTCATCCCACGCCGGTATATTTTTCGTGACTGCTGCATAGAAACCTCCAACTTATCGTGTATTTTCGGGTGGTCCATAGAGAAGCAGGCAGGATCCGCATGAGGATCCTGCCGGCAGAGTTCCTCTTATTGATGATTCTCTATGTAGTCGACGACGTCTCCGACCGTTGCGATTTTCTCCGCATCCTCATCGGAAATTTCGAGATCAAACTCATCTTCAAGCTCCATCACGAGTTCTACTACATCCAGAGAATCTGCTCCCAGATCATCTTTAAACGTTGCTTCACGCTTCACCTCGGACTCATCTACACCGAGACGCTCCGAAACGATCTTTGCAATTCTTTCCTGATTTGTTGCCATGTCTTTCACCTCCTTTAGCTATTATAGGATAAACCGCCCTGAAATACCAGACGGGGTCATCCCATATACATGCCACCGTCAACATGAAGCGTCTGGCCGGTCATGTAGGCTGATGCTTCTTCTGTAAGGAAACGGACGACACCAGCGATCTGCTCCGGCTCGCCGAGTCTTCCAAGTGGAATCTGGCCGAGAAGCGCTTCCTGCTGCTCTTCCGTCAGCTCATCTGTCATCTCTGTCGAAATAAAGCCCGGTGACACCGCATTTACGAGAATGTTCCGGTTGGCAAGTTCTTTAGCCATCGATTTTGTAAGACCAAGAATTCCGGCTTTACTTGCTACGTAGTTAGCCTGCCCCGGGTTCCCTGCGGAGGCAACGATGGAGGAAATGTTTATAATTCTTCCGCTGCGCTGCTTCATCATCGGCCTTGTCACAGCTTTTGAGCAGAGAAATGTTCCCTTTAAATTTGTATCCACGACGGCATCAAAATCTTCTTCTTTCATTCTCATAAGAAGGTTGTCCTTTGTAATTCCGGCATTATTGACGAGTATATCAATACTGCCGAAGTCATCCTGAATCTGCTTCATCATCTGCTGCACTTGTGTGCCGTCTGATACGTCGGCCTGATAAACTTCCGCCTTCACACCTAGTTCGCGGCAGTCCGCAGCCGTCTTTTCCGCCTTTTCGGTATTCCCCGCAAAATTTACTGCGATATTCCGTCCAGATTTTGCAAGTTCCAGGCAGATCGCGCGGCCGATGCCTCTCGATCCTCCTGTAACTACTGCTGTCTGTGTACTCATTCTGTATCCTCCCCCCAGGCAGCTTTTGCTTTATCCGCAGTTTCTGTGTCAAAAACCGGGAGCGTTTCCGCCCGTCTGTCTATTTTTTTAACAAGTCCGCTAAGCACTTTACCCGGTCCAGCTTCGACAAACCTCGTCACACCTCGCTCCGACAAGTACCGGATCGTATCCTCCCAGAGAACCGGCGAGGCGATCTGGGCTTCGAGCGCACCGGGAATGTCCTCTTTGGAAACCGGCTGGGCATTTACGTTTGCTATCACGGGAATGCCGGGTTCGCTGATTTCCAGGAACTGAAGCTCCGGTTTCATTTTCTCTGCCGCAGGTTTCATCAGACTGGAATGAAACGGACCGCTGACCTGCAGCATCATGGCACGGCGTGCCCCTGCTTCTTTAGCCAGTTCCACAGCACGTTCTACGCCCGCTCTGCTACCGGAAATGACAATCTGGCCCGGACAGTTGTAGTTGGCCGGCTCCACGACGCCCGTTTCCGCAGAAGCCTGTTCTGTCACTTTCTTAAGCGCATCCCTCTCCAGGCCGAGAACGGCTGCCATCGCTCCTTCTCCGGATGGAACCGCTTCTTCCATAAACTTCCCACGTTTCTGAACCGCCTTCAGCGCTTCTGCAAACGGTACGGCTCCAGCAGCGGTCAGCGCGCTGTACTCTCCCAGACTGTGACCTGCTGCATAGGAAGGTGTGAGCCCATCCGCCTTCAGCACTTCCCAGACAGCGGTGCTCACTGTCAGAAGTGCCGGCTGCGTGTTTTCTGTGCGTTTTAATTCCTCTTCATCTCCGTTAAAAATCAATTCCACAAATTCCGGACCGAGAACACTTTCTGCAAGACGAAAGACTGCCTCCGCCTCTTTCCGCGAATCGAAAAGGTCTTTTCCCATCCCGATATGCTGCGATCCCTGTCCTGGAAAAATGACTGCTGTTTTTACCATCATTACTCCTCCTCTGCTGCTTTACGGATCATTGGAATGACGTTTTCCTGATGCATGGTTACGGCCTGTCTGACAGCACTGAAAAAGGCGTGACCGTCCGACGAACCGTGTGCCTTAATGACCGGTGCCTGCAGTCCGAACAGACCGGCGCCGCCGTATTCTGCATAATCAAGCTTTGAACGGACATTTTTAAACGCCGGTTTTAAAACGCCTGCAGCCAGCTTATTCTTCAGCGAGGAAGTCAGTTCCTTCCGAAGAATCTGGAACAGGGAAAGCGCCGTTCCTTCGATCGTCTTCAGCACCAGATTTCCGGAAAAGCCATCGGTGACGACGATATCTGCTCTGCCTTCCAAAAGTTCTCTGCCTTCAATATTACCGATAAAGTGGATATCCGCCTGTTCCAGGCCGTCGAATGCTTCTTTAACAAGCTCCGTGCCTTTCCCTCCCTCTGCTCCAACGTTCAGCAGAGCGACTCGCGGCTTTTCAATCCCCCGCACGCGATTCATATATACTGATCCCATTTCAGCATACTGCACGAGGTGGGACGCTTTCGCTTCCATGTTGGCTCCGACGTCAAGAAGGAGGAAGCCACCGCCGTCAAGCGTCGGCAGCATCGGTGCAAGTGCAGGCCGCTCAATCCCGGGAATTCTGCCTACGATAAGAAGGCCGGCTGTCATCAGAGCACCAGTATTTCCTGCTGATATACATGCATCTGCTTCCTTATCTTTCACCATTTGAACGGCTTTAACCATCGATGCTTCTTTTTTCCTGCGTACAGCTTTCACCGGTGCATCATCTGATTCTATCTTTTCTGTTGTATGTACGATCCGGACGCGGCTGCTTTCAAGCCAGTCCTCCTTCATCTGCGATTCATCGCCTACTAAAATAAGCTCCAGATCCGGAAATGCATCATGTGCACTCCGGCAGCCATCGAGCGCACTCTGCGGCGCATTGTCACCGCCCATCACATCTACTGCCAGTTTCATGATAGCTCCCCCTTCTCCACCTGGTCTTCGCGGAACATATGAAACGAACCGCTGAAAACGAGTTTCTGTCCGACAAAACTTTCGACATTTACATGCGTCCTGTTCTGCGCTGCCTTATTGACGCGGGCTTTTGCAATGACACGGTCTCCTGCATATACCTGCCGTTTAAACGAGACTTCCGCTTCTGTCGTAAGTGCCAGTTCATCATCAATCACCGCTACAGCGAGAGAGTTCGCCTGTGCAAATAGATGGTGGCCTCTGGCAATATGATTTCTTGAAAAAGCATGCTCTTCTTTAATATCAAGAATTGATATCGCATAGGAATCCAGCTCCAGATCAACGATATCCCCGATCACTTCCTCTTCCGGGAGTGCCTTCACTGGATCATACTGCTTCTGGGCCACGTCTTTAATCCGTTCCCGCACTTCCGGTATATTCATCTCCAGACGATCGAGACGGATCGTCTGCACGCTCACATCAAAAAATGAAGCGAGCGCATCATCTGTTATGAATGGATCTTCTTCAATTTTTTCCCGGAGTTTCGGCTGCCGCTGCCGTTTATTCCATTTCATCGTATCACTTCCATGATCATAGGACTAGGTACTAATTGTAGTATATAGAACGGAGCACCGCCTGTCAAAGCGGCACTCTAGTCCATTCTATCTGCATCAAAGACGCCTTCCTTCTCAAGCATCTGCCGGAGACCGCGATAAGAGGAATCTTTCCAGAAAGCATCGGATTCCACAAGCTTAACGGCATCCTGACGCGCCGTTTCAAGCGCTTTAAAATCTTCCGCAATGTCCGCTACTTTCAGCTCAGGCAGCCCGCTCTGCTTGACCCCGAAAAAATCACCCGGGCCCCGGAGCTCCAGATCGCGCTGGGATAATTCAAACCCATCATTCGTTTCTGTCATAATGCTCATCCGCTCTTTACCATTGTCGGATTTTGGATCAGCGAGCAGAATGCAGTACGCCTGATCACTTCCGCGGCCGACACGTCCCCGGAGCTGATGAAGCTGGGCAAGACCGAACCGGTTGGCATCATAAATAACCATCAGTGTTGCATTCGGTACGTTGACGCCGACTTCCACCACGGTAGTGGAAACCAGTACTTGAACGCTGTTTTCTGCAAACTGCTGCATCACTTCTTCTTTGTCCTGTGCAGGAAGCCTTCCGTGCATCAGTCCGGCTTTCAATTCAGGAAGCGCCTCCTGGATCTGGGTGTGGAGGTCGATGGCATTCTGCACATCAAGCACGTCAGATTCTTCAATTAATGGACAGATTACGTATGTCTGGTGCCCGGCCTCCGCCTGTCTGCGGATAAATCCAAGAACTCTCGGCATCATATCCGGCTTTACCCAATACGTTTCCACCGGCTTTCTTCCGGCGGGCATTTCGTCAATAGTCGAGACATCCATGTCGCCGAAAGCCGTGATGGCAAGCGTCCTTGGAATAGGCGTGGCTGTCATAAACAAAACATCCGGCTGAAGCCCTTTTTCCCGGAGTACTCTGCGCTGCTGCACACCGAACCGGTGCTGCTCATCTGTTATCACGAGACCGAGACGGTGAAAATCCACCCCTTCCTGAATAAGCGCGTGGGTGCCGATAATAATGTCGATCTCACCGGCAGCGAGCTTTTCAAGCGTTTCCCGTTTGGCTTTCGTTTTAGATGAACCTGATAAATGAGCGGTGCGGATACCGCTGTTCTCAAATAATTCTGCAAGCGACTGGGCATGCTGCTCAGCGAGGATTTCAGTCGGGACCATCAGCGCCCCCTGATATCCGGAACGAACAGCAGCGAGCAGTGCTGCTGCCGCTACAATCGTCTTACCCGACCCGACGTCTCCCTGCAGCAGCCGGTTCATGCGGTACGGACTTTTCATATCTTCTGTAATTTCGTGGAGCACTCTTTCCTGTGCAGAGGTAAGTGGAAAAGGAAGTTTGTTTATAAATTGTACCAATTCAGATGGATCCCACACTTTTTCCGTTCCGCTGTCCGCTTCCCTCTGCGTCTTTCTGAAAATCTGCATTTTCAGCTGGAAGACGAGAAGTTCTTCATATACCATCCGTCTGCGCGCCTGTTCAAATAAATCCATATCATGAGGGAAATGAAGGTGGTAGCAGGCTTTTGAGCGTTCCATCAGCTTGTATTTTTTCAACGCCGGATCCGGCAGTATTTCCTGAATATCTTCCTGGAAATCCTGAAATACGCGGGCGATCCACTTTTTCAATGATGCGAGCTTAATGCCGCTTTTCAGCGGATATACCGGTTCAATTTCTCCATCGTCCGCAGGCTGTTTTAAAACAGCTCCCTGCACCATCAGGCGGTGTCTGTCAAATTTACCGTGAAAAGTGACGTAATCACCTGGCTGGATCTGACGTTTTAAAAATGCCTGATTAAAAAAAACAGCCTGTACGAGGACGTTGTCAACAAGGACGCGGATGGTCAGGCGCGATTTTTTCGGACCGTAAAAGCGGAGTTCCGGCTGACTGTGGACGGCTCCCTGCAGCGTGACTTTCTCTTCATGCTCCACTTCGTGAATATTCCGGACAGCGAAATCATCATAGCGGAAAGGAAAATAGAAGATTAAATCGTGGATCGTATAAATGCCGAGATCAGCGAGCTGTTCCACGGCTCTCGGTCCGACTCCCTGCACCGATGACACAGGCTGGGTCAGCACGTCAGCGTACCCCGTTTCCAGCACCGAAAAGCTCCTCCTTCCACCTGCGGCCGGTAGGAGTTGCTGCCAGTCCGCCTTCGCCGGTTTCCCGGAGAGAAGTAGGCATATTCTGGCCGATACGGTACATCGCATCAATAACTTCATCGCATGGGATCCGGCTTTCTATCCCTGCAAGTGCCATATCCGCAGCAAGAAGTGCCTGAGCAGTGCCGCCTGCATTCCGCTTCACGCAGGGAACTTCGACAAGGCCGGCCACCGGATCGCAGACGAGACCGAGCATATTTTTCAGCGTCATTGCCATCGCCTGTGCCGACTGCCTCGGCGTACCTCCAGCCATTTCAACAATCGCTGCGGATGCCATTCCGGCCGCAGAGCCGACTTCGGCCTGACAGCCGCCGGCCGCACCGGAAATAACCGCATTGTTGGCAACAACGAAGCCGAAAGCTCCGCTGACAAAGAGAAACCGGATCATCGCTTCCCGGTCAGGGTTCAGCTTTTCTTTCACTGCGAACAACGTACCCGGTACTACTCCGGATGCTCCAGCGGTAGGCGTGGCACAGATCGTTCCCATCGCTGCGTTCACTTCATTCACAGCCATTGCTTTTGCTGCCGCATCAAGCATCGTATCGCCGGACAGCGGCTCCCGGATCATCCGGTATTCATGAAGCTTTTTCCCATCGCCGCCGGTAAGTCCTGTAACAGACTGAACCGTGTCGAGAATCCCCCGTTCCACCGCGCGTTCCATTACAGATAAATTCCGCTCCATCTGTTCCATGACGGATTCTCTCGTTTTATTCTGCGCCTCCATTTCCTGAAGGATCATCACTTCAGAAATTGGAATTCCTTCTTTTTCTGCTTTCTGCACCAGCTCTTCAGCATTTCGAAACATGCGTCATTCCTCCTCCCCTATTCGTGTATTTTCGTTACCTGTCGGCACTGCGGCACCTGTTCCATTTTCTGAATGAGTCCGGCCGAGACATTCTGGTCCACCTCAATAACCATAAGCGCCTCTTTGCCTTTTTCTTTCCGGGATACCTGCATCTGACCGATATTGACTTCTGCATCTGCAAGAATATCTGCTACAGCAGCTACAGCTCCGTACCGGTCTTCATGTACAATCAAAAGCGCCGGGTGGTTGCCGCTGAGATGCAGGTCGAAACCATTCCATTTCGTAATATCCACTTTGCCTCCGCCGATGGAAATGCCTTCAAGCGTCATTGTTTCTTCACCCTCAGACAGCTCAATCATCACCGTGTTCGGGTGCAGAGACACTTCGTCTTCTTCAATAAATTCGTACTGGAGCCCTTCCTTGTCCGCCTCCTGACGGGAAGTGCGGATACGCTCATCGCTGGTATCAAAACCGAGGACCCCTCCAAGAAGCGCTGCATCGGTTCCATGACCTCTGTATGTTTTGGCAAATGAGCCGTACAGATGGAACACTGCTCTGGACGGGCTCCGCCGGAACATCTGCCTGGCTACGAGACCGATTCGTGCAGCTCCTGCAGTATGAGAGCTGGAAGGTCCGATCATAACCGGACCGATAATATCAAACACGCTGCGGTATTTCATTTTCATGCTCCTCTCCTCTTCAGGTACCTGGTTATTGCTGATGAAATAACTCCCTTGTTATCTACTGTCAGTGTAGCAGAGAACGCCCGTTCCTTCCAGATGCAATGTGTTCACTGAAAAGATTGTTCTTTCTATGTATACATCACGGAAAACACGCCGTTCTAAGCAGCATGCCGGTGCTTCCGGCTTAAAAGTACGCTTCTACCGAACAGCGGAGAAGCTCCATCAACAGAAACAATCGGTACACGGAACAGAACGCTGAAATGCTATAACCCTTGGCATCCCTGCCCGGAAGAGGCTTCAGGCTTTATACATTTTTACTCCATAAAATAACCCAGGCAGAAACCGCCTGACCTTAAAAAAGGGAGGTCTGTTGAACAGGTTCCCGCTTCCTGCCTGCACCTGCAGCCGTTCGCGTTCCGGAGGGAATCTGAAAAGCGGAAGCGCCCTGCTTACGAGCGACCAGTCCTGGAAGCCCTGCCGACGAAAGCTGATCTTCGCTTTCGTCGGCAGGGGTGAAGGAACCTCGAGCGAGTGGGTGCTGCAGCTGGACAATACTTCGATTGAAGAAGCACGGCTTCGCGCGGCCGCGCCGCATGGCAGAAAATCGCTGCCCTGCGGCTTAAACCAAAGGCCGGCTCCGCTCGTGCTTTCAACCGCTTGACGCGGCGTGGATTTTCGCCTCGTTCGGATCCTCCCGGAGTCGACGGCCTCCGGTTTCGGCAGGTAGAAAGAAAACGCTTGTTAGAAGCGGTACCTTCTGTATAGAAACTGCTTCCATCCAGTTCCGGAGTAAGGGTCATTATTGCCTTACGCATTTCGTTCCTGCTACGGAGCCTCTGTATTTCGTCTCTATTTTACTACGCTTCGGAGCGTTCGGCAGGGACGCCGGTGGAATTAAGCGCAGTCGCCCGAAAAGCGGAAGCGCCCTGGTCACGAGCGACCAGTCCTGGAGGCCCTGCCGAAGAAAGCTGCTCTTTGCTTTCTTCGGCAGGGGTGAAGGAACCTCGAGCGAGTGGGCGCTGCAGCTGGACAATGCTTCGATTGAAGAAGCATGGCTCCGCGCGGCCGCGCCGCATGGCAGAAGATCACTGCCCGGCGGCTCAAACCAAAGGCCGGCTCCGCTCATGCTTTGCAGCCGTGCAAACAGCGCCCGGCTGGAAGACAAGCCCACGGCAAGCTTCTGCCGGGTAGCGGAGAAGCTTTATCAACAGAAACAAACGGTAAATGTAACAGAACACTGAAATGCTATAACCCTTAGCATCCCTTCTCGGAAGAGGCTTCAGACTTTATACATTTTTACTCCACAAAAAAACTGCTGCCTCCGGCTTGGAGGCAGCAGCTCAGTGTAACCAGTTGGTTTGAATTCAGGACGTTCGTCTGCTCAGTTTTTACGGGCTGCGGGCGCAACGCTGATCGATACCGTTCCCGGACCGACATGGGTTCCGATGACCGGACCGATATCGGTGATCACTTCCTGCTGGACATCGAACGATTCTTTCATCCGGTCCATGAATGCGGATGCTTCTGCAGGTGCCTGAGCATGAGAAATCCCTACGTGCACAGGTCTTCCATTAAACCGGTTCCGAAATTCAGATACGATCTTCTCTGCAGCTTTCCTGCTTCCGCGGACTTTTTCAAACGGATATACTTCCCCCGCTTCATTAAGCGAGAGGATCGGCTTTATTTTCAGAAGCGATCCGACGAGCGCAGAAGCTTTGCCGATACGCCCGTTTTTCTGCAGATATTCAAGTGTATCAACCATGAAAAAGACCGTTGTATCTTCAAGCATTTCATCGATCCGCTGCCGGATGGATTCAAGCGATTCTCCCTGCGCCGCCATTCGCGCAGCTTCTGCTGCGATAATACCGATCGCGTAGGAAGCGCGGCGGGAATCAATTACCTCGACCGGCACGCTGTCTCCCAGTGTCTGCTGTGCAATATAGGCAGACTGATACGTACCGCTCAGCTTGGAGGATAGGTGAATGGAAAGTATCTGTTCGACACCGTCTTCATTCAGTTCCTGATACACTTCTTCAAACTGTCCCGGAGTAGGCTGGGAAGTAGTAGGGATGGTCTCAGAAGCGGAGAGCTTCTCGTAAAACTGGGAGGAAGTAAGGTCCACTCCATCCTCGTACGTATCCTCACCGAAATGTACTTTCAGTGGTACTACCTTAATACCGAGTTCGTTTGCGAGCGCTTCAGGAATATCTGCTGTTGAATCTGTTACGATCACGATCCTGCCCATACCATTCACTCCTTATTCTACGGAAATAATATACGAATAAAGCGGCTGACTGCCTTCATGCACTTCCACTTCTACTTCAGGAAACTTCTCTTCTACAAAGGATGCCAGTGCATCTGCTTCTTCTGCCGTCCGGTCTTCCCCGTAAATCAGCGTAACGATTTCCGATTCCCCGTCGACCAGTTCCTGCAGAAGGTTCTGTGCCACTTCCGCTACATCCGTGCCGCAGTTTAAGATTTTTTTTCCGGAGATACCCATATAATCTCCTTTTTTGATCGCCGTACCATCAATACTCGTATCCCTGACCGCGTACGTAACTTCCCCGGTTTTGACTTCCGTGGATGCTTCTTCCATTGCCGGAGCAAGCTCATCCAGGCCGCCGTTCTCTTCGTAGGCGAGCATGGCCGCCAGACCCTGCGGTACCGATTTCGTTTTCACAACACGGACGTCGGCATCCGCCACTTCCGCTGCCTGTTCTGCGGCCATAATGATGTTTCCGTTGTTTGGAAGAAGGATGACACGGGAAGCCCCGCTGTCATCAATCGCGCGGATAAAGTCTTCCGTTGACGGATTCATCGTCTGACCACCTTCGATAACTGTATAGGCACCAAGTCCTTCAAAAAGTGCCTTGATTCCGCTTCCCATCCCTACAGTGATCACAGCCGGTTCGGTTACTTTTTTCTTTTTGGCGGGCTCATTCACGATAGATTCATGCTGGTCACGCATATTTTCCGCTTTGATCTGCACGAGGGAACCGAACTGCTGGGCCTCGTTGATTACTTCGCCGGGGAAATCCGCATGAATATGTATTTTTAGGAGCTCTTCATCTGACACGACGAGAAGGGAATCTCCGTATTCACTCAGCTTCTCCCGGAAATTGTCCTCATCAAATGGTTTTTGACTCAATTTTTCTGCATCGAACTTTACCATGACCTCTGTACAGTACGTAAATGTAATATCTTCAGCATTCATATGAGACTGGGCGGATTGATGATGCTCCATTTTCACCAGTTCTTCCAGAGAAGGCTCTTCCTCTTCTCTGTACGACATTTCTTTTCCTTCCAGTACAGCTTCAAAAGCCTCATAGATTGTTAACAGACCTTGTCCTCCGGAATCTACGACCCCTACTTCTTTAAGCACCGGCAGAAGGTCCGGGGTTCTCTCCAGCGAAGCTTTCGCTTCTTTCGTGACAGCTTTCATGACAAATGTACAGTCATCTTCCTCAACTGAAGCATCCCAGCCGGCTTTGGCTGAATCTTTTGCGACGGTGAGAATCGTTCCCTCTACAGGCTTCATTACTGCTTTGTAAGCCGTCTCCACACCCTGCTGAAAAGCTTCTGCCAGTTCCGTACCGCTTACAGACTCCTTGCCTTCCAGCGCTTTGGAAAAACCACGGAACAGCTGTGATAAAATGACGCCGGAATTTCCGCGGGCTCCCATAAGAAGTCCTTTTGCGAAACGTCCTGCAGTCACACCTGCAGAAGAAGACTCCTGCGCCTTCATTTCTTTAACACCTGAAGTCATCGTCAGGTTCATGTTCGTTCCAGTGTCCCCATCCGGGACAGGAAAAACATTAAGTGCATCGATTTTTTTTGACTGGGCGGACAGATTCGCCGCCCCTCCCTGGATCATTTGAACAAGTTTTTCTCCTTGAATCGTTTGTACAGACACTGCGTTTCCCCCTGACTAACCTAATTTGTCACTCGAACTCCAGACACGAAAATGTTCACGGAGTTAACCTTAAGACCGAGCATTTTTTCAAGCTGATACTTTACTTTCTGCTGCACGTTTGAAGCCACTTCAGAAATACGTGTTCCATAGCTTACGATAATATACATATCGATATGCAGATTTTCATCTTCACGGATGACAACACCACGTGCCAGATTCTCTTTGCCAAGTAAATCTGTAATGCCGTCTTTCAGCTGCTTCTGCGAAGCCATACCTACGATTCCGTAGCAGTCTACAGCAGCTCCTCCTGCAATCACTGCTACTACTTCTTTCGATACATCTATACTTCCGAACTCAGATTGAATTTCAATGGTCATAATATATGGAAGCCTCCTCGAAGGATAATAGTAGCTCAAGGCTATCAACATTCTACTACAATATTACTGGATTGGAAAGGCAGGGTGAATAGAAGTGTCAAGGAAATCCGCTTGATTTTACTACTTGAATTTCATTTAAGCCGATGCTACAATATTCAAGTATGCAAAACGAACGCAGCACGAAGGAGGGATACGAATGTCTAGACGATGTGCAGTAACTGGTCGTGGACCAGCAACTGGAAATAAACGCTCCCACGCGATGAACGCGTCCAAGCGCCGCTGGGGTGCCAATGTTCAGAAAGTTCGAATCATGGTGGACGGCAAGCCGAAGCGTGTATACGTTTCTGCGCGTGCACTTAAGTCCGGCAAGGTACAGCGCGTATAATCCGGATATGTATAAAAAGCACTGAATTCTTCATTGAATTCAGTGCTTTTTTTCATTGAGAATGAACCTGCCTGTATTAGAATTATTAGACCTTTTAAGAAGCTACGCTGGATCAGTGGAATGTATCATCAACAGAAGTCCGCTGGAAAAGCGCACGAAAGCTGCATCCCCCTGCCATTCATTACTCACACAGAGACTCGACCCCCGGCGCAGAGAAGCATTTCTCAGTGGATATTTCGTTCCCGATAAAACGAGCCCTTCAACAGAATCTGTTACACTCAAAAATGACAAGTAAGTGGATCCTGTATTTTCCAGCGTATACTCCCCCGGGCGGAGCAGTTCCATGCGGTTCCACCGGTCCAGAAGAACCGTCGGAATCTGGACTGCTTCCAGAAGCTGAAGCGCAAACAGTGAATGGTCCATTCTTCCGCCTAGTGCACCATAAATATATAGTTTACCAGCCCAGGGTTCGGCCCACGTGCATGCAAGCTCCAGATCTGTCTGATCTTTCTCTGCCGGGTGCGTAATAACTTCTTCAGCAGATGCACGAATCACCTGCATTTCGGAATTGCTGACGGAGTCAAAATCACCGACGGCCGCCTTCATGTGCACCCCTTTTTCTGCGAGATACAAAGCACCCCGGTCTACGCCGATCCAGGACTGGCCGGAGTGAAGCTCCGGCAGAATGACATTTTCCTGCGGCGATCCGGCAAGCATATAAATATCCAACAATGGGTCCCCTTTCTTCTCATCTCAACCGTAAACGGATCCTTCTTACGATGTTTCCGGATGAAAAAGCCGCTCTCCTGTGCGGACGATAAGCACCATGATGAGAATCGTAATAACAATAATAGGCCCGATATAGGCAATATTGTAAAGAAAAGAGTACAGTTCGGGAGACATTCCGTCCGGAGCGAGTTCTCTGAACCATACAACACCTGCCGTAAAGTGGGAAGCCAGTCGAAGCAGATTTGCTACGATAGTTCCGGCAATGACTGCGGTAAGCTTGCGCTTCAACGTCCACGACCGCTTAAATGCGAAAAATCCTGCTGTACCCAGCACACCAAACGCGACCGGGTAGTCCAGTAGCATCTGTGCCCAGTGAACAACGTAGCCGCCGATCATCCAGTTGATAATTCCAAAGATAACTCCTGCAGTAATACCTGCGCCTGCCCCCCGGCGGAATGCAAGAAGAATAAGCGGTACTGCAGCCAGTGTAATCGATCCTCCAAACGGCATCTGCGCCACACGGACAAAATCAAGTATTACTGCCAGTCCTGTCATCATCGCTATTTCCATCATGACAACCAATCGATTGTGTTTCATTCAGCAGCCTCCTTCCCACGGGGAATTCCTGCAGAAGGAGAGCCGTAAATGAAAAAACAGCTGCCGAGCAGGCAGCTGTTTCCAGTCTACTACTCCACATTCCCTTCGCAAGCATCAACTTACAGGTTCTTAGGGTCGAAGCGTTAAGCTTCCTCTCAGTCCTTCCAGGGACTCCCCTCGTGGTTATATTATTTTCTTCATCTTACTAGCTGCCGCGGATTTCTGCAACTGCTTCCGCCCGGTCCTCCCGTGAAAACACGGCGGAGCCTGCAACGAGAACGTCCGCCCCGGCATCGACACACTGCCTCGCTGTCTCCTTGTTCACACCGCCATCTACTTCCACCTCAACGTCCGGACCGGCCATACTCCGGACTGCACGGATTTTTGGGAGTACTGAAGGTATGAAAGATTGACCCCCGAAGCCGGGATTGACGGTCATCAGCAAAACCAGATCTACGTCCTGAATGATAGATTCCACTGCCGAAACCGGTGTCCCGGGATTCAGGACGACCCCCGCCTTCACTCCCGCAGCTTTAATCTGCTGAATGACACGGTGAATGTGCGGGCAGGCTTCGATGTGTACACTGATGATATCCGCCCCTGCATCGACAAAGTGCTGGATATAGTTTTCCGGCTTTTCGATCATTAAATGCACATCGAGCGGCTTCTTTGTATATTTACGGCAGGCCTCTGTAATCGCCGGGCCGAGCGTTATATTCGGCACAAAATGTCCGTCCATGACATCTACGTGTATATAATCTGCTCCCGCCCGGTCAACCGATTGAATCTCCTCTCCCAGTCTGGCAAAATCAGACGCGAGAATGGAAGGTGCTATTTTAATTTCCATGACTAATACCTCCGCTTCTGACTCGAAATTTCTTCATGAAACTGCTTATAATTTTTGTATCGGAATGACGCGATGTCACCCTGCTCCACGGCAGCCTGCACTTCACACCCCGGTTCATTCAGATGCCGGCATCCCCGAAAGCGGCAGTCATTAATCCGCTCCGCCATTTCCGGAAAATAGTGGGAAAGTACTTCTTCTTCGATTCCGGAAAAGTCCAGCGAGCTGAAACCCGGTGTATCTGCTACATATCCGCCCTCTATAGGAATTAATTCTACATGTCTTGTCGTATGCTTCCCGCGCTTCAAGCTTTTGGACACTTCGCCGGTTTCAATTCCGAGCTCAGGATGGAGTGTGTTTAAAAGCGTGGATTTGCCGACACCCGACTGACCTGCAAAAACAGAAACCTTTCCCTCCAGGAAGCTCCGCAGTTCTTCGGCAGCACCTTCGGAATGAGCAGTCAGAATAACAGGGTAACCAAGCTGACGGTATACCAGGCACGCTTCCTCAATGTCCTCCGTGACGCCGAGATCTTTCTTCGTTATGACAATAACAGCATCCATTCCTGCAGCTTCTGTGTGAACGAGCAGTTTATCCAGAATCAACGTACTGAAAGCCGGGTGCTCCACAGCGCTTACAATGACAGCCTGATCGACATTAGCTACAGGCGGCCTGCGCAGAGAGCTGCTGCGGTCGTGAACTTCCATAATATAACCGTCCGTTTTATTTTCCGCCTCATACTCCACCCAGTCTCCTACGATGGGCGTAATGCCCCTATTTCTGAAATTTCCCCTGGCTCTGCACTGAAAGATTTCGCCATCACTTTCAACATAATAAAAACCGCTCAGTGATTTCACAATTCTGCCCTTCGGCATAAAAGCCTCCCTTTTATTCATTCATTTACTCTCCGGATACGAGTTCATCATACGTATATTCATAAGGAGAGTCCGCAAACGTTTCTCCGTCCACTTCCAGGTGAATAAAGCCGGAACCGCCTTCTTCAACAATTAATGGAATGTCATATTCAGTAGTTTCCGATATCACTTCGGAAATCTCAACAGCCGGGCTGCTGTTTTCAGCATCTTCAACAGAAATAACGATATCGTACTCTCCGCCGCCCGGCGGAACTTCTACCCGGAAAGGCACGGATCTCTCTGCCTCCCCGGGTTCATTATCCTCTTCCGGTTCTGACGGCACTGGCTGCTCCGCTTCCTCTTCTATCGTGCCGGAGGAAAGCGTAATCGTCACTTCTACGGGGCTTGATATTTCCGTCCCCCGTTCAGGGAATTGAGAAACCGCTGTCCCTTCCTCTGCGGAAGAAGGCTCTTCCTCAAACGTGAACGATACGTAAGGCAGGTCCTCTGACTGTTCCAGAACTTCCTCCTGCGTCATGCCTTGAAAATTGTTCAATGTAAATGTCTCTCGTTCACTGACGGAAAGAAGCATATTTACCGGTGGTTCGATCGCTGCACCGGCTTCCGGCTGCTGTTCTGCAATTTCGCCGGCAGTCCCTTCCGTAGTAAAAACCGTTTCAGTCTCCACATCGCCAAGGCCTTCCAGCGCTTCCTCCGCTTCTTCCAGTGTCATACCGGTGACATCCGGCATTTCTCCTGGAAGGTCGGGAGAGCTTACAATCACTTCGATAGACGAGCCGACTTTCACCGACGTCCCTGCACCAGGAGACGTACTGATCACGTGCCCCGCCTCTGTATCATCATCTTCCCGTGTCCTCTCCTCCACTTCCAGATCCAGCTCCTCGAGTTCCATTCTCGCTTCCTCCACAGGCTGTCCGCTGACTTCCGGAACGTTTACCTCTTCCACATGGAGAAGTCTCGGTAGAAATACGAGTGCGATAATTCCCATTCCAATAAAGAAAATAACGAGCAGAACCAGAAGCCCGGCTGCTTTTTTCCCACGCCCTTTCTTTTTCGGGGATACAGGTGATTCCTGAGCCGGGGTCTTCATTTCAGAAGAGAGCGTGGCCTCGGTTTCCGGCGGCTTGACCGCGGGCATAATTTTTGTCTCTTCCCCGGTTTCATCTTCAGGTGCTGTTGAAGCGATCACTCTGTCAGGATCCAGCACGGTCTCCAGATCCCAGGAAAGCGACTCTGCAGACGCGTAACGGTCGTCCGGTGATTTCGCCGTCAGTTTCGAAATCAAATCCACTACACTCTGTGGCAGATCCGGAACATGGGTACGTATATCCGGCATAGGATCCTGAAGATGTTTCAGTGCAACTGATACAGCCGTGTCACCTTGAAACGGCACCTGACCGGTCAGCATTTCATACAGCAGAATACCAAGCGCATACAAATCAGACTGATACGTTATTCTCCCGCCTTTTGCCTGTTCCGGTGACAGGTAGTGGACAGATCCGAGAACGGAATTTGTATGCGTAATAGTTGCGTCACTGATGGCACGGGCAATGCCGAAGTCGGTAACGAGCACATTGTTGTCTTCCCCGATAAGAATGTTCTGGGGCTTTACGTCACGGTGGATCAGGTGATTCTGGTGTGCGTGGCTGAGAGCGTCTGCAATCTGCTTTAGAATGCGGATGCTTTCTTCAGAAGAAAGCGGGCCATTTTCTTTAATGTATTCTTTAAGCGTCGGTCCATTAACGTACTGCATGACGATGTAATAGACATTGTTTTCCTCGCCTACATCAAACAGAGAGACGATATTCGGATGAGAAAGACTGGCGGCAGACTCGGCCTCCCGATGAAAGCGGCGTATGAATTCATCGTCATGAGAAAACTGTTCTTTGAGAACTTTCACGGCGACATGCCGGTTTAAAATAAGATCTTCCGCTAAAAATACGTCAGCCATTCCGCCTCCGCCGACCGGACGGATAATTTTATAACGTTCATTAATCCGTTTTCCGATCATGAGGAGTTCCCTCCATCCGTATCATCAATCAGAATGAGGGTAATGTTATCCTCGCCGCCGCGGTTGTTCGCTTCATCAATGCACATATTTATCCGCTCAGACAGAGGCAGGTGCTTCTGCCCGATAATCTCATGCAGGTCGGAGTCGGATAATTTATTTGTAAGACCGTCGGAACAGAGAAGAAGCAGTCCCCCTGTTTTTCCGGGGAATGACGCTGCATCCACGTTCACCGAAGATTCTGTTCCCAGCGCCTGAAGCAGGACATTTTTTCTTGGATGATGGGCTGCCTCCACTTCAGAAATTTCGCCCCGCCTTAGAAGCTCGCCGACGAGCGACTGATCGTTTGTCAGCTGAACAAGTGCTTCCGGGGTCCATTCGTACAGCCTGGAATCACCTACGTTCACGCTGGAAATCCCGCTGTCTGTTACCACGACGGCTGTCATCGTCGTTCCCATTCCTGCGCATTCCGGATGTGTCCGCTGGTATTCGTTCAGTCTCTCATTTACCGAATAAACAGCCTGTTTGAGCACTTCTGTACACAGATCCAGTTCTTCAGGAAGCGTCTCCTTCTGAAGGAGTGCTTTCAGCTCCTCCACAGCCAGCCTGCTCGCAACATCTCCGGCGCGGTGCCCGCCCATGCCATCGCAGACGACAGCAAGGAGGGCATGGTTATGCAGCTGGATTACGTCCACAGTATCTTCATTATGCTTACGGACACGTCCGACATCGGTTCCTTTATGATAATGCATCTGCATGTCCACCTCCGGCCGGCATTTTTTTAACAGATGCAATGAAAAAGCCATCCATATCCATCGTGCCGGGATAGAGTTCCAGCATCCCCTCTTCAGAAATATAGGGGGCCAGCTGCTCAGGAAGGTAAGGAGTTACATCTTCTCCCTGTGCATCCACGGTTTGCTGGAGAAGTGTTCTAACCTGATCAGCGTTTTCCTCCCGGTCGATCGTGCATGTGCTGTAAATCAATCTGCCTCCCGGTTTCAACGAAGGCCAGACGTGGCGCAGAATATCTGTCTGAATGGCCGCGAGACGGGTAATATCTTCTTCTTTTTTCGTCCATTTCATATCCGGTTTTCTTCTCAGAACCCCGAGCCCGGAGCAGGGGGCATCCACGAGAATTTTATCAAAGCTTTCCGGCTCCAGTTCCATTTTCCTGGCATCGGCAGCCAGTGTAGTTATGTTGGAGATCTGCTGCCGTTCTGCTGCTTTCTCAATCAAATTCACTTTATGCGGATGAAGGTCAACCGCGGTTATTTCCGCACCGGGTGCCAGGGAAGCAATGTGAAGAGACTTTCCTCCGGGAGCCGCACAGCTGTCGAGAATTTTCTCTCCGTCTTCCGGGGAAACGACGTCTCCTGCAAGCATCGATGCTTCATCCTGTATGGCGATCCATCCCTTTTTAAATGCAGCTGCAGATGCGGCAGAACCACGCTCTATATGAAACGTATTCAGTCGGAGACTGCTTTTCAGAACAAGAAGACCATCTTCTTCCATACTTTCCAGAACTTCTCCGGTCGCTGGAGCCAGGTGAGTCAGACGAACCGTCGTTTTTGGAGGAATATTATTCGCTTCAGCAAGTTTTTTCGTCTGTTCAAAGCCAAGCTGGCTTATCCAGCGCTTGATCATCCATTCCGGATGAGACGTTTCTACAGCCAGCTGCTCTATATTCCCTCCTGCTTCTGTAAATGGGCGGGGGCCTTCTCTCAAACAGCTGCGCAGTACGCCGTTCACCATCCCTGAAATCCCTTTATGGCCACGGGATTTAGCAATCGTAACTGCTTCGTTTAATACTGCATGATCCGGGACTCTTTCCAGAAACCGCAGCTGATACAGGCTTATCCGCAGGAGAACGAGCACCCAGAGATCGAGCTTATGAAGCGGCTTTGAGCTTCGTTTTTCCAATTCGAAATCGAGTCGTTTTTTATACTGAAGTGTTCCGTACACAAGCTGGGTGAACAGGGGTCTGTCGACCGGTTTCATGCCGCCCTTTTTTATCATTTCATTTAAAAGCAGGTTACTGTACGTCTGCTGCTTCTCAATTTTCATTAACGTGTCCAGTGCCGTTTCTCTAAGACTCATCTGTTTCATTCGTAAACACCTTTCCGTCTGTATCCGGACTGCCGGCCGCGAATGCGGATGCATGCATTCTCTTTCTGCCGGAAGGCTGCATTTCCGTAAGCTCGATCAGACGATGGTCACCGCAGACTGCAAGAAGACGTCCGTCATGATGAATCAACGTTCCTGCATCTTTATTCGACGTTTCTCCGGTCAGAACGGCGGACCAGATTTTTATTCTTTTTCCTTCCAGCTCTGTATACGCGCCGGGCCACGGGGAAAGGCCGCGGATCTGATTGTAAACCGACTCCGCGTCTTTCCTCCAGTCCAGACGCTCCATCTCTTTTGTGATGTTCCGGGCAAACGTTGCTTCTTCCTCCACCTGCTCGATGGATGGAGCCGTTCCATTTTGAATGGATTCGAGAGCTTTTGTTACAAGCTCCGCTCCGCATACACTCAGCTTATCGTGCATCGTGCCGGTCGTATCTTCCGGCTCAATGGCTACAGACTCCTGAAGAATAATATTTCCTGCATCCAGCTTCTCCGCCATGTACATGATGGTAATGCCGGTTTCTTTTTCCCCGTCGATGACCGCCTGATGGATCGGTGCCCCGCCTCGGTACTTCGGCAGAAGAGAGGCGTGGACATTAATGGCACCGTAAGGAGGAATATCGAGAATGTCTTTCGGCAGAATCTGACCGAATGCTGCCGTTACAATGACATCCGGATTTTCATTTCTTATAATAATGTCGTGGTCTTTTATTTTCTCCGGCTGGAATACTGGAAGTCCCATTTCCAGCGCCGCTTTTTTTACAGGCGGCGGTGTCAGTTCCTTTTTTCTCCCTTTCGGTCTATCCGGCTGCGTTACGACAAGCGTCACGTCGTGTCCGCTTTCTTGTAATTTCTTCAATACCGGAACAGAAAAATCCGGTGTTCCCATAAAAACTATTTTCATTGTGGATTAACCTCCATTGTTACATCATCATGTACGGATTCGTATCGATCGTCAGCTGAAGATCCGTTTTTGCCGTTTCCGGCTGCAGAGCTTTCATTAATTCCTGCAGGACGTGATACAGCCTTGGCTCAGCTTTATATTTTATCATGCATTGATACCGATATCTATCTTTGATACGGGGTATCGGACTAGCGGTGGGACCGTAAACAACCGTCTTCTCCGAAAGTCTTTCCCGTAAGAATGCAGCGGCTTTTTCGGTAAAGCGGACGGCCTGGCTGAGATCTGTATGACTGATCTGAAGCATCGAAAGGTAATAATATGGCGGATAGCCGCCGAAGCGTCTCATCTGCATTTCTTTTTCGTAAAAGGCGGTATAGTTGTGGCCCTGTACTTCTGTGATGCTGTAATGTTCAGGGGAGTAAGTCTGAATCAGCACTTCTCCGGGCTTTTTATGCCTTCCCGCTCTTCCTGCTACCTGAGTGAGCAGCTGGAATGTCCGTTCTGCCGCCCGGAAATCAGGAAGATGCAGCATCGAATCTGCAGCGAGCACTCCTGCAAGGGTAATGTTTGGAAAATCGAGCCCTTTTGCGATCATCTGCGTGCCGAGAAGTATATCTGCCTCTCCGCGCCCGAATGCATCCAGGAGCTTTTCGTGTGATCCTTTCTGCCTTGTCGTATCCACGTCCATACGTATAATGCGGACGCCATCCAGTTCTTTCCGGAGTTCTTCCTCCACTTTTTGTGTCCCGGTTCCGAAAAAACGGATATGGCTGCTTTCACATTCCGGACACCGCTGCGGGAGCGTCTCCTGATATCCGCAGTAATGACACTGCAGAGACTGGGAGCTTCGGTGGTAAGTCAACGAAATATCACAGTGGATGCACTGCGGAACATAACCGCAGTCTCTGCACATAATAAAGCTGGAGTATCCCCGGCGGTTCAGCATCAGGACAGTCTGCTCCTTGTTTTCCATCCGCAGACGCATCGCTTCTTTCAGCGACTCGGAAAACATGGAACGGTTCCCTTCATGAAGCTCCTTTCTCATATCAATCAGCTTCACTTCAGGCATTTCCAGGTCGTTGACACGATCTGCCATTGTAAGCATCTCATAGACGCCTTTTTCTGCCCGTGCGTAGCTTTCCAGTGACGGAGTGGCACTTCCGAGAAGAACGGGGCAGTGATAATATTCACCGCGCAGGATAGCTGTCGTACGTGCATGATAGCGGGGGGACTCCTCCTGCTTATAGCTCGCTTCATGTTCCTCATCAATAATGATCAGCCCGAGATTTTCGAACGGGGCAAACACAGCAGAGCGGGCTCCGACAACGACATCTACTTCTTTATTTCTGATCTTGACCCACTCATCGTATTTTTCCCCCTTCGAAAGCGCACTGTGCATGACGGCAACACGGCTCCCGAACCTGGCTCTGAAACGCAGCACCATCTGAGGTGTGAGAGAAATTTCCGGAACGAGAACGATCGCTTCTCGGCCGGCTGCTATGACCTTTTCAATAGCCTGCAGGTATACTTCCGTTTTACCGCTTCCTGTTACGCCGCGGAGAAGCAGCGTTTTATGCTTCCTGTGCTGAATCAGCGCATCGACCCGGTTAAACGCCTCTTCCTGGGCAGCGAACAGCTCCATCGGCTGATCCGGAGCGACTTCCCTTCCTTCAAATGGGTCCCTCGAGATCGTCTTTTCCGTTTTTTCCAGTATGCCCTGCTCTGTTAATGTCTCCAGCACCGCTTTGGAGATGCCGTGCTGTTTCGCTTCATCTACAGTCCATAAGGCGTCCTCATGTTGAAACAGCGCAGCAGCAGAAGCCTGTTTCGGCGCACGTTTTTCCTGTTCTTTCTGAAATAAAGCGGTCTCCTCCGGCGTAGCAGACCGCCTGTAAGCGACACGCTTTTTCGCAGCATCTCTCGTCGTTACGACCGGCTCCACCTGGACACGGCCGGCACGGACAGCCCGCATCATAAGCGCACGCTGTGGTTCATCTGCCTGCTTTCTCCAGTCCTCCAGACTGTCGATTGCTGCTTCTCCGGAAAACAACGCCTCGAGATCAGTGCCTTTCTCCTCTTCCGGACGGAGAAGCAGGAGACGTTTCTTGTAGGAGGACCGCATCGCCTGCGGAAGCATCGCTTTTAAAATAGCCACATGGAGAGCAAGTGTCGTTTCTTTCAGCTTTTCCGCAAGTTGCAGCAGCTCCGGTGTCAGCGCGGGAGATAAATCGATCTGCGACGCGACAGGTTTCAGCTTCTGCAGATCCAGTGGTGTTGTTTCCTTCAAATGAACGACAAAGCCCTGAACCGGACGGCCGGCAAACGGTACATGGACGCGGCATCCTTCTGCCATCGTCTCTATGAATTCTTCCGGAACGAGATAATCAAATCTCCTGTCGACCGCCTGGGAAGGCACGTCCACGATGACTTCGGCTATCATTGCTTTTCCCTCCATAACGTATGCGCTTCATCCAGAATGACTTTTGCCGCAGCTTTCTTGGACGTCTGTTGGATCGAAACATTGTCTTTATTTTGAAAAAAAAGCGTCAGGGCATTCGTATCCGCTTCGAATCCGCCGCCCGGAGTTGTGATGGAGTTGGCACAGATCATATCTGCGTTTTTACGTTTCAGCTTCTCTACAGCGTATGTGTGCAGATCATCGGACTCAGCTGCAAAACCGATCAGTGTCTGGCGCTCTTTTTTGATTTTTCCGAGCTCCAGCAGAATGTCCGTCGTCCGCTCCAGGTGCACTTCCTGGTCCTCATCGGTTTTTTTCACTTTATACGCATAAGTCTTTTCCGGCCGGTAATCCGAAACGGCTGCGGCTTTAATAATAATATCCTGCTCCTCTGCATGTTTTAAGACAGCGTTTTTCATCTCTTCCGCCGATGTCACATTTATCCGGGTAACTCCATGCGGGTCCGGCAGTGCGGAAGGACCGGCAATCAGTATTACGTGCGCTCCGCGTGCAGCCGCCTCCTCCGCCAGTGCGAAGCCCATTTTTCCGGAGGACCGGTTGGAAATGTACCGTACGGGATCGATAACCTCCCTCGTCGGACCGGCGGTCACAAGCACTTTTTTACCGTGCCATTCCGGATGAGTTTCGTAGATGAAGTGATGCTGCATCATCGCCAGAAGATCCTCGGGTTCCGCCATTCTTCCTTTGCCTGTATAGCCGCATGCCAAATACCCTTCATCCGGCTCAATGAAGCGGCACCCGTCCAGCTTCAGCTGATCCATGTTCCGCTTTACAGCCGGATGGGCATACATATGAACATTCATCGCCGGTGCCACATAGACCGGCGCAGTGGAAGCAAGAAGTGTGGTTGTTACCATATCATCCGCGTGCCCCCCTGCCATCTTCGCAATCAGGTCCGCAGAAGCAGGTGCACATAAAATGACGTCCGCCCAGTCTGCGATATCAATATGGGCAATCTGGGAAGGGTCCGGTTCCTCAAATGTATCCGTATAAACCGGCTCCCTGGATAACGCCTGGAACGTCAGTGGTGAAATAAATTTTTCCGCGTTTTTCGTCATCATGACTTTGACTGAGAAGCCCGCCTGAACCAGTTTCGAGGTGAGTGCCGCCGCCTTAAATGCAGCAATACCCCCGCTGACTGCCAATAGAACCCGCTTCGTTTCCAACATAAAGACCGCCTCCAGAGGATGAATTTTCCATATTTAAGAATGAAAAAGAAAACGATCTGTTAATCAGATCGTTTCCTTTACTTTGTCTTCATTCAGTTCGTACGTCAGCTGCTCCGCTTCAATTTCCTCGAGCGCCATCCCGACATAATTGACGGATTTGGAACCTTCCGGATAATTAAACGCTTCTGGTGTTTCCCGGAGCTGACGGGCTCTCTGCGCTGAAATAGTTACCAGCGTATACTTGGATCTGATTTTCGTCTGCAGTGAATCAATGGACGGCTGCAGCATAGACATTCTATCAATCCTCCATTAATTGTTTATATTGATGAATCAATCGGTCTTTCCGGCAGTTTTCCGCCGTAACGATGGACTGGATGCGGGAAACGGCAAGTTCAACCTTATCATTTTCCACAACATAATCATACTTATCCATCATATCAATCTCTTCTTTTGCTACCGTCATGCGGCTGTCAATCAGGTCGTCTGTTTCTGTTCCGCGGCCCTCTATCCGGCTGCGGAGTTCATTCAGACTTGGAGGCATCAGAAAAATGAAGACGCCTTCCGGGAAACTCTCTTTTACCTGCAGGGCTCCCTGTACTTCGATTTCCAGAATGACATCGTGCCCTTTTTCCAGCTCTTCTTCCACGTATTTTCTTGGAGTGCCGTAATAATTGGAGACGTATTTCGCATGTTCCAGCATATCGCCTTCGGCAATCATCCGTTCGAACTCCTCGTGGCTTTTAAAGAAATAATTGATGCCGTCCACTTCGCCTTCACGCGGCTTTCGCGTTGTAGCTGAGACGGAATATTTAATCTGCGTGTCCTTTTCACGCAGCGCTCCGCAGACCGTTCCTTTACCGACACCGGACGGCCCGGAAAGAACGATCAATAATCCTTTTTCGCGTTTCATCAAGATCCTCCACTCTGCCGAATACTTTTCATATCAGATATACAGTATATCACTGCCCGGGCTGGAATGCTATTCCTCCGTTGCATCCTCGCGGCTCGAAATAACACGCTGTGCCACTGTTTCCGGCTGAACTGCTGACAGAATGACATGGTCGCTGTCTGCAATAATAACCGCTCTCGTCCGGCGCCCGTACGTCGCATCAACCAGCATGTTGCGGTCTCTTGCATCGGAAATAATCCGTTTGATCGGGGCGGATTCAGGGCTCACAATCGAAATAATGCGGTTCGCTGAGACGATGTTGCCAAAACCTATATTGATTAATTTAATATCCACAGAAACATCTCCTTCAAGGGTTATTCGATATTTTGAATTTGTTCTTTTATTTTTTCAAATGATTCTTTGACATCGATAACTTCAGCTGATATTTCCGGAAGAGATGCCTTGGATCCGATCGTGTTGATCTCCCGGTTCATCTCCTGAAGAATGAACTCCAGTCTTCTGCCGGCGGAACCTTTCCGATTCAGCGTTTCGCGGAATTGATGGATATGGCTCCAGAGGCGGGTGATTTCTTCTGTGACATCCGCCTTCTCTGCAAATACAGCAGCTTCTGTTAAAATACGGTCCTCCGAAATCTCTCCTGGACTGAGCCACCGGCTGATCCTCGAAGCAAGCTTCTCCTGAAAATCCGTTCTGACCGCAGGAGCAGCGTTCTCCATTCTGTAGAGACTGTTTACCGTCTTCTCCAAAAGCTGTTCAATATTTTCTTCGAGCGCCTTGCCTTCCGTCCGCTTCATCCGGTTCAGTTCAGAGGCGAGCCGATGTAATATCGGCGGGATCACCTCTTCTGCCGCGGCTTCATCTGCCACGCTGCCGGAAAAGAAGGTTACTTCCTTATGTTCCAGCATCGCCGCCGCTGGAAACGAGTCTGTTGAACCGGTTTGTTCAGCGATCCGGTCAAATGTTTCTTTCAGCTGGGCCAGCAGCGCTTCATTAATATGTATATCCGCCTCTTTATCTTTATCCGGAATAAATTCCACAAGAAGATCAATTCTGCCGCGCTCGATCCTGCTTTCGAGTTCTTTTACTGCCTGAGGCTCATAATGCTGCCACTCTTTCGGAAGTACTGCATGAATTTCGCAGAAACGATGATTAACCGCTTTTATTTCTGCTCTCACCCTGCCGCCGGAAATTTTCTCCTCCAATCGGCCGAATCCTGTCATACTCTTCAGCATTTCTATCACATCCACTTTTTTATTCTAACGAAAATCCGGGACGTGTACAAGTCCAGCTGAATCCTCTTCAAGTACAGAGGCGTTGTCTGCTATACTTGATACCAGAGGAGGAAATTGACTATGGCTTTTGATGGAACAGTGACACGCGCTGTCACGATGGATATAAAAGAACAGCTAACCGGAGGCCGGGTGGCGAAGATACACCAGCCTCACGAACTTGATATTGTGATGACGATCCGGGCAGCAGGGAAAAATCATTCCCTGTTTTTTTCCGTAAACCCTTCCTTTGCCCGCTTTCACCTGACGAATATTAAATTTCAGAATCCACAGGAACCGCCGCTTTTCTGTATGGTTCTCCGAAAGCACCTTGAAGGGGCCGTACTGGAATCCGTAGAGCAGGATGGACTGGAACGGGTCATTACGTTTTCATTTAAAGGAATGAACGAGCTGGGGGATGTCTCGTACAAGAAATTGATTCTAGAGCTGATGGGACGCCACAGCAACTTTATTTTTGTGGATGAAGAAAAAGGCCACATTCTGGAAAGTATCAAACATATTCCGCCTTCCCTTTCACAGGTAAGGACGGTACTTCCCGGGCAGCCGTATACCGAACCACCGAATATGGATAAAAAAAATCCGCTTACTGCCTCCAGAGAAGAGCTGTTAAAAACCGTCGATTTCAACGCCGGTAAAATGGATAAGCAGCTGATGAAAGCGTTCAGCGGACTTTCCCCTCAGCTTGCAGCTGAAATTGTTCACCGCGCTGGCTATCCGAATGCCGAGACACTGCCGGCAGCGTTTGAAGAGGTTGCAGGGAGTGTCCGGGACGGCTCCTTTTACCCGCAGCGCATCCGGGGAGAGAAGAAAGAAGCATTTGCGGTCGTCGACATGACCCATATTCAGGGGGAGAAGACGACGTACGACACTGTTCATGCACTGCTGGATGATTTTTACGGCGGAAAAGCGGAGCGTGACAGAGTCCGCCAGCAGGCGTATGACCTCGAGCGCCTTCTTAAAAATGAATATGAGAAAAACAAAAAGAAAATCAAAAAACTGGAAAATACATTGACCGATGCAGAAAAAGCGGCTGAAATGCAGAAGTACGGGGAGCTTTTAACAGCGCATATGCATATGGTCAAGCCCGGCATGACGGAAATCAGCGTTGTCGATTACTATGACGACGAGCAGGGGGAAGTGACCATTCCCCTCTCAAACAGACTGACGCCTTCGGAGAATGCCCAGCAGTATTTCCGAAGGTACCATAAGCTGAAAAATTCCGTCAGCTATGTGAAAACGCAGATACGCCATGCTGGAGAGGAGATGGAATATCTCGACAGACTTCTCCAGCAGATGGACGTGGCTTCAACGACCGATATCGAGGATATCCGTGAAGAACTCTCCACCCAGGGGTACATCAAGCGCCGCAGGCAGCCCCAGAAAAAAAAGCCGAAAAAGCCGTCGCTTGATCATTACCGGTCTACTTCCGGCATTGATTTATATGTAGGTAAAAACAACCGCCAGAATGAATATTTAACGACAAGAATGGCGCGTCAGGATGATACGTGGCTGCACGTGAAAGACATCCCCGGCTCACATGTCCTGATCCGGAGTGTTGAACCGGATGACGAAACCATCATGGAAGCAGCCATGCTGGCCGCGTATTTCAGCAAGAGCAGGATGTCCGGAAACGTCCCGGTCGATTTCACAAAAATACGCTACGTGAAAAAACCAAATGGAGCTAAACCGGGGTATGTCACATACGACCGGCAGACGACCGTTTTTACAACACCGGATGAGACAGAAATTAAGCGTTTGAAAAAAAATACGCTTACACCGGCCGGTACGCAGTAACCCCTCTCATACAGCACGAAAAACGCGGGTTCTCCTTTCTGGAGAGCCCGCGTTTCACTGTTTAACCCCAGAACCGGTAATGCTCCAGCGGTTTATTCTTCTTTGAGATCCGTTTTTCGAAAGACGAAACTTGCCCTGCTGTATCCTGCTTTTTCTTCATAGAAGCGGTGGGCTTCGGTCTTCTCCAGGCCGGAGGAAAGAGCAACACTCGTAAACGCGTGATCATGTGCCCACGTCTCCACGTCCCGGAGCAGATAGGCGCCGAAGCCTTCGGATCGCCGTGAGACATCGGTAACCAGGTCGGATACCCAGACAAACCGGCCGTAATAAAGCGTGATCATCGGCTGGAAACCGATCAGTGCACAGAGTCTGCCTTCTTCAAACAGCCCTCTCAGCCGGTACCCTTCTTTCGCCTGCGCTTCAAGCACCAGGGAAACATACTCCTCTTCATCCAGATGAGGCCGGAGCTGATTCATCAGTGGGTAGACTTCACGAATCTCTTCTTCTGACTGCAGATCTTTCATCGTAATGTCCATAATTCCTCCATTAGTCTGCGCTGTTCCTTTTACCAGATTCATTCTTCCCCGGAAAGGGTATACGCTTATTGGATTTAATGTCAATTAGTCAGGGGTGGATGGAAATGATTATACAGGAGATGGAAAACGAATACTATATGATTAAGCAGGAAGATCATGCTGTTTTATCCGGAGTATTTGCATCGATGCTTACGACAGACAGCGAGATCCTCTCTGCCTGTGAAACGCACGACAGAGCATGGAGAGAGCTTGATGAAGTGCCTGTCTGGAATGACCTGGCAGAAGCCCCGTATTCTTTCCTTAACTATCCGGTGGCTGTCAAACTGATCCATTACCGGCACGGAATAGATGAGATAGAGAAGCAGTCAACGTATGCCGCCCTTCTGCACAGCCTTCATTACACTAAGCTAACTGGTCAAGAAAGAGAGACGGAAAAATGGTTCCATGACGAAGAGCTCCGCAGGCAGGAACGTCTTCAGCAGCTGCAGCCGCAGAAGGAGCCGGAGAAAGACACTGCCCTTCTCCGGCTGGTAGACAGTTTATCGTTGTTTTTCTGTATGCACCTTCCGGGAGAAAAATCCTACGAGAATGCAGCTCAAGGTCTGGAACCGCTCGCGTCTGTCCGGCCGGAGTTCAGAGAAGAGCTTACCGGCACCTGGACAGCCGAGGATACGTTTCAGTTTCACCCCGCCCTTTTTAAACAGACGTTTGACATTCACGTTCCGGTTTATATTGTTTCTAAAGAAAAAGCCCGGAATCATGGACTTGCCGGCGCCTGGAAACAGAGTCAGCCGGAGAACCGGGTCATCCGCATACGTGGAGGCAAGTAGGCATGGTACAACGAATAAAGGCTGCCGGAGGTCGTATATCGATTCCGGCAGCCTTTATTATGTTTATAATTTTATTCTGCTGTAAAAGCGGGACAGCGTGAACTAGCCGGCGGACGTCTCCTGAAACTGCGAGCGGACCAGTTCAAAATATTCGCCGCGCTGATTCATGAGCTCGCTGTGACTCCCCTGTTCGAGAATGCGTCCGTGCTCCAGCACAAATATTGTATCTGCATCCCGGATAGTGGAAAGCCGGTGGGCAATCATGACAGCTGTTCTTCCTTGCAGCAGTTTCTCAAGCGCGCGCTGTATGAGCTGCTCTGTTTCCGTATCGATGGAAGCCGTCGCTTCATCGAGAATCAGGATTTTTGGATCAGCAAGAAGGGCGCGTGCAAAAGAAATCAGCTGTCTCTCCCCAACGGAAAGAATGTTTCCCCGCTCCTCCACTTCAGTTTCATAACCGTTTGGAAGCTTTTGTATAAACCGGTCTGCACCGACCGTTTTCGCGGCTTCCATGCACTCTTCATCTTCTGCGTCCGGGCGCCCGAAGCGGATGTTGTCCATAATCGTCCCGGAGAAAATAAACGTATCCTGAAGAACGATACTCACCTGGCTCCGGAGACTGTCGAGTTTGACATCCCGGAGGTCTTTTCCGTCGAGAAGCACACGGCCGGCTGTCGGATCATAGAAACGGGAAATTAAATTGACGATCGTCGATTTTCCGCTTCCGGTATGTCCGACAAGCGCGACGGTCTCTCCTGCCTTCATAGTGAGATCCATATGATGAATGGCCTTCCGTTCTGAATCGTAGGCAAACTCCACTCCATCCAATACGATTCCTCCCTGAATATCATCCAGTTCCTCTGCGTTTTCTTTTTCCGGAACGGATGGTTTTTCATCGAGAAATTCGAAAATACGCTCCGAAGAAGCCATCCCGACGAGAAGCTGATTGTACACCTGTCCCAGCCGGGAAATCGGCTCCCAGAACATCCCTAGAAAAAGTGAAAAGGTGAAGAAATCACCGACAGATAGCGCGTTGTTCTGAATGAGAATGACACCGAACCAAAGCAGGATCGCCGTTCCCACCGCCCCGCTCATCTCAACAAATGGGCGGAACATGGCACTTTTTTTCGTCGCCTGACGCCAGGATTCATAATTCTGACCGTTAATTTTATGGAAAAAGCCTATGTTCGGCCGCTCCTGCGTGAAGGACTGTGTCACGCGGATTCCCTGAATACTTTCGTTTAAATGGGAGTTAAGCATCGACTGCTTTAAACGGACGTCCTGCCATGATCTGCGGATGTTGCGCCTCAGCTTAGTGGAGATAAAAAACATCAGCGGCAGAACGATCATGATCGCAAGCGTCAGTTCCGGACTGATGATCGACAAAATGACGATGATCCCGACGAGCATGATAATATCCATCAGCAGGTTGATAACACCATTCGTGAACAAATCCTGAAGAGAATTCACGTCATTAGTGATCCGGACTAAAATGGAACCGGCAGAGCGCTGATCAAAAAACCGATGGGACAGCTTTTGTATATGATTGAATAACGATTCACGGAGATCGTAGATAATGTACTGTCCCAGCCGGTTCATGTATCTTACGCGGAGAACGTTTCCGACGTACGAGATCAGGTACAGAAAGGCAATTAAAGCCGTCATCCAGGCGAGAAAAGACATCTCCCGGTTTTCGATAATATGATCGAGTGCGTAGCTTCCGATCAGCACCGGCGCTGCAAGACGGACTGCAGTGGAAAGGAACATCCCGAGAATAGCAACAGGAAGGAGGGTCCGGCTGTATGGTTTCATGTAAGAGAACAGCCGCAGCATCTGCTTCCAGTTAAACGGCTTCTCGATTACTTCATCTGTGGAATAGTGAAACCGTTCAAGCGTTCGTTTTGTTGATTTTTCAGACTGGCTGCTCATCCAATCCCTCCTTTCGCTTCTTCCAGGAATTGATACTGGTCTTTATACTGCAGGTCATAAATCCGGCGGTAGCTGCCATTTTTCCTCAGCAGTTCCGTATGTGTGCCCCGCTCCACCACTTTTCCTTCATCCATGACGAGGATTTCATCGGCATGCATTAAGGAAGAAATCCGGTGGGCAATAATGAATGTCGTCCTGCCTTTCATTACTTCCTGGAACGCCCGCTGAATTTTACCTTCCGTCTCCATATCTACAGCACTTGTTGCGTCATCGAGAATTAGAATCCCCGGATCCATGCAGATCGCCCGGGCGATGGCGATACGCTGCTTCTGGCCCCCGGAAAGTCCTCCACCCCGCTCGCCGAGGACGGTATCATAGCCGTCCGGCAGGTCCATAATGAAAGCATGGGCATCCGACCGTTTGGCTGCGTCCACAATCTGTTCCATATCCACTTCCGGATTCCCGTAGGAAATATTGTCTTTCACGCTGGAGGAGAAAAGAAATGATTCCTGAAGTACAACACCCGTATTTTTACGGAGGGACTTTAAAGAATAGTCTCCGATCGGTTTTCCGTCGATGAAAATCGATCCTTCATCCGGTTCATAAAACCGTGTGATCAACTGAGTAACCGATGTTTTTCCGGAACCGGTTGCGCCGATCAGGCCGATGGTGGAACCTTTCGGTGCGTCAAAGGAGACTTCTTTCAGCGCATCCTCCGTTTCCCCGGCATAGCGGTGCGTTACGTTGGAAAACTGCACACTGCCTTCCAGCTGATCGACCTCCATCGCTCCTTCTTTATCTGCAATTTCCTGAGGTTCCTCAAGCACTTCCAACAGCCGCTCGCCGCTTGCTTTGGCCTGGGAAAAGGTATTGACAATAAAGCCGAGGTTCATGAGCGGATTAATAATAAACCAGATTAAACTGAAAAATGCTGCCAGCACCCCAGGCTGGATATCTCCGTTAATAACGAGAAATCCGCCGTAACCGAGAAGTACAACGACACAGATATGACCGATAAATTCCATAAACGGAAAGTAAACGGACCAGATGTTGGACGTGTGAATGAACTTATCTTTGTAATCCCCATTTTTACCGCCGAACCGCTCCATTTCAAAATTTTCTTTTGAGAGGGATTTAACGGTGGACATTCCGCTGATGTTCTCCTGCACTTTTGTCGTCAGACCGGCAAAGGACTTCCGGATATCTTTGAATGCGGGATGTACTTTTTTATCAAACTTGTAAACCGTAATAATTAGAAACGGCATCGCTGCAAGAGTGACAAATGCAAGCGAAGGGCTGTAGAAAAACATAATGCCAAGACTTAAAAAAACAAGCATGACGACGTTAATCAGCTGGGCAAATCCGAAGGAAAGAAAGAATCGGAATCCTTCCACGTCTGCCGTCAGCCTCGACATCAGATCCCCGGTTCTTGCATTATCGTAATAACGAAATGGCAGAAACTGAAGTTTTTCATACAGTGAGTTCCGTATTTCGTATACCGAGCGGATGCCGAATAGATCTCCTAAATACTGATGGAAGTAAACAGCGACCCCCTTGAGCATCGTCAAAATGAAAAAGCCGATAGCCGCGTAGGGAATCCACTGATAATTCCCCTCCAGAATAATGCGGTCAATCGTAAACTGCAGAATAACCGGGTACGCCACTGTAAACCCGGTGACTGCAAGTAATAAAGCAATCGACCAGAAAAAATAAGCCTTAAACGGCCAGTAAAAATGACGCAGCTTTTGAAACGTATTCATATTCCTGTAACTCCTTTCCATACCTCCTGTGCATAAAATATATCGATTCCCGAAACATTTTATGTTTTTCATTTTACCTCATCTTTCTGTACATTTCCTCCCTTTTGATCTAATTAAGGATATTTTTTCCTGTATGAATAAAAAATACAGGCAGAAGCCTGTCCGGCTCCTGCCTGCTGTACCTATTTTCTACAATATCATTGCCGCAATCCAGCCGAAAATCAGAAGCGGAATGTTGTAATGAATAAATGTGGGAACGACGGTATCCCAGATATGGTTATGCTGACCGTCTGCATTCAGACCCGCTGTCGGTCCGAGCGTACTGTCCGAAGCCGGACTTCCAGCGTCCCCGAGTGCTCCGGCTGTGCCAATAAGTGAAATGATGGCAAGCATAGAGAACCCAAGCGATTCCCCGAGCGGCACAAATACGGCGGCGAGAATAGGCACGGTGGCGAAAGAGGAACCGATACCCATCGTAATAAACAAACCGATGATGAGCATGACGGCTGCTGCAAGTCCCATTCTGCCATCCACCCACTGTGCTGCTGTATTGACGAGAGAATCGACGTGGCCGGTTTCACGGATCACCTCGGCAAATCCACCGGCGGTGATCATCACGAAACCGATAAACGCAAGCATTTTCATTCCGTTCGTTAAAATATCATCCGCATCTGAAAGTGTAAATCCGGAGGTGATACGCAGAACGATAAAGTAGATGTACAGAAGGAGCAGACCGGAAAACGCTCCCGCAATCATTGAATCTGTCTGAACCTGCACCACCAGCACAACGACAATGGAGAGGACAGCACAGGCAATGCCGAAAGTGGAGAACTGCGCACTCTCTTCCTCTTCGACCGCAAGTGGACGGTCTTCATACGTCCGCGGCTTACGGTAGGAAAAGAATAAGGCAATAAATAATCCAACGACCATGCCGGCCACCGGAATGATGAGCGCATCCTGTACCGCTTCAAACGGGATAGACATGCCGCTTGCTTCCATGTTTTCCTGAATCGTCTGGTGGTAAATCGCGCCGTATCCTGCCGGAATCAGCATGTAAGGTGCTTTCAGACCGAATGTCAGCGCAGACGCCGCCGCTCTGCGGTCAAGATACAGCTCATTAAACACCTGAAGCATCGGCGGAATCAGCAGTGGAATAAAGGCAATATGTACCGGTACCAGATTCTGTGAAAGACTGGAAATAAAAACGATAACGAGCAGAATCAGCACTTTCATAAGGCCCCGTCTGCGCGTATCTTCTTTTGTAGAAAGAACTTTCAATGCAGCATTGATCATCAGTTTCGGAAGCCCTGTGTAGCTTACAGCTACAGCAAATGCGCCCAGCAGTCCATAGCTCAGCGCGATCAGCGCATTGGATCCAAGCCCTTCACTGAATGCAGCAAGCGTTCCTTCCACGCCGAGACCTGCAGTTAGACCTCCGGCAGCTGCACCGGCTATCAGGGCGACGACCACGTGAATTCTGGCAAGACTGAGACCGATCATAACGAGTACAGCAATAATTACAGCATTCATAACAAAAACGCTCCTCACTTCTTTACTGTGCTAAATTGGTAGAGAAAAAAAGACCTCTAAGAGAATAGCACGGTCCGCTGCAGGCGTCAATATCCATAACAAAAGAGCTGGAAACGGCTCCTTCACGTTCAGAAACCGTTCCCAGCTGTAGAATTATCGATGATAACGACCTTCGGTTTATTATACGGTGCGGATCCGGGCCGGCAGCAGGAGGAGCAGGACACCGATCAGCAGGACAGCTGCTGACAGAGTGACTGTGGCCGTAGCGTAAGCTTCGAGATGTGTTACCTGTTCGTATGTATAAGAAAAAGCATTACCGCCGATCGGCATATTCATAAAGTGAAGCAGTGCGGTGAACGGAAGCGCTCCTGCAGCACAGGCCGCCGCCGCGGATAAAACAAATCGTTTTTTCCTGAAACCTGCGTAAAGAAAAATGATGCAGCAACCCCAGCTTACAAGACCGGCTGCATACCATAAAAATGACAGCATCCCGCACACTCCTTCCATCATGTTAATGATCAATTAAAGGTTCTGTTCCAGTATACAGGAATCGAATCTTTACGTCATGACGGAAGCTGGTTTAACGATTCCCCCCGCGGGTATGGGAGGGAAGAAATGGAGGCGGTTATGTGAGAATCAGTATTATTGCAGTATCTGGACTCATTCTTTCAGCAAATATTTATTTTCTGCTTACGGGAACACTTCTTCCATTATGGTTTGCCATCACTGAAATTATTTTATTCCTCGTATTAAGTCTTCTGCTTCTCCGAATTCAGGCCCGGCTGTTAGGTGTTGTCATGGCATTTACTGCCATCTATTTATTTATCCGCCTGTTCATTTGACAGCACGCGTGAGCAGTGCCAGCCCATCTTTCGACGGAACCGTTTCGGTGTGCGAAAAACCCGCCTTCTCCAGAAGCTCAGCCAGCCGGCAGCTTGTAAATCGGTGCCTCCGTTCTGCAACGCGTCCCCATTCACGGAGCATGGATGCTTCGTCATCCGGAAGCCTTTCGGCAGAAGGCTCGATAGAAGAGCGGCTGACGAGCGGGGACGGATTCAAAAGCAGCATCTCCCCGCCGGCAGTAAGCACACGATGCGCTTCTTTCAGCACCTTTTCAGGTTCCGGCATCAGGAACAGAACATTAATGGAAAGCGCCGTCTGGAAGGAAGCTTCTGGAAAGGGTAGATTCCCGGCGTCTGCGTGGAGAAACGTCACGCTTTCAGACCCGGAAGCTCGTTTACTCTTCGCTGCCTGAATCATTTCTTCCGCAAAGTCCACGCCTGTCTTTGAACCGCCTTCTTCCATGGAAAAGAGCACTTCTCCTGTCCCACAGCCGATATCAAGAATATGTGCTTCTTTAAACCGTCCCCGGCTTAATAGATCTGATGTCCAGCTTTTCAGCCAGGATGATTCAGCCATGGCCTGAAAAAAATCGGTCCGCTCATTAAATACAGAAGATGGAATAGGCTTCATGCCTTCATCTCCTTCTTTGTCCCCCACCGGGCGGGATTTTTCTGCCACTCGCGGATACTCGACTGCTCCTCGACTGTCAGCAGATTCGTACGTCCCGCGGCCTGAAGAAGTTCATTTAAATCGGTTAACGCGGAAAGTGGATAGGGGACCGACGCGGATTCCTCCAGCCCGTAAGTGAAGATGGCTTGAATACCCACCGTTTCTGCCCCTGCTTCTTCTACGGCATCTGCTGCTTTCACCGCGGAAGCGCCGGTGGAGATTAAATCTTCAATTACGACCACTCTCGAACCAGGAGGGAGATGGCCTTCAATCTTATTTTTTCTGCCGTGGCTTTTTTCTGCTGCGCGCACATACACCATCGGCAGATCCAGAATATCCGCCACCCAGGCTGCGTGGGGAATGCCTGCAGTCGCCGTGCCGGCGATAACGTCCGGATTCAATGCAGCGGCGGCTTCGGCCAGCGCACGGCTTATCTTTTTCCGTACAGCCGGATAAGAGAGCAGGATACGGTTATCACAGTAAATCGGGGACTTCAGGCCGGAACTCCAAGTGTAAGGAATCTTCTCCGACAGCGTCACGGCACCTGTCTCCAAAAGCTTCTCAGCGGTATATACAGCGTTGTTTTCCATGTTCCCACTCCTTCTCATAACGGTAGTATGCTTCAGCCGGATCTACCGATTTCGTAATGCCTCTTCCAACAACGATCCCGGTGACCCCTCTCTCTCCTGCTTCTTTCGGCGTCATAATGCGCTTTTGATCGCCTGCTGCATCTTCTTTTCTACGGATACCCGGAGCTATCGTCATAAAGGAAGTCTCCGTTTCCTGCCGTATGGCCTCTGCCTCATGGGCCGAGCAGACGACTCCGTCCAGTCCCGAACGCTGCGCGTTTCCTGCCAGAAACAAGACATGGTCCCGAAGAGAGCCGGAAATGTTCTGATCCGCTTTCATCTCCTGCTCCGATGTGCTGGTCAGCTGCGTTACTGCAATTAGCCGGGGCCTCTTTTTACCGGCAGCTGTGCCTGCATCCAGTCCTTCAAGAGCTGCTTCCATCATCTGCTGCCCTCCGAACGCATGAACATTTACAATTTCCGGTTCAAGCTGAGCCAGGTTTTTCATGCCGCGTTTGACCGTTTCCGGTATGTCATGAAGCTTCAAGTCTAAAAATATCGGATGTCCTTTTTCCTTCCATTTCCGGACAGGATCCGGTCCTTCTCTGTAAAACAGCTCCATCCCGACTTTCAGCCAGCAGGAAGCGGGAAGTTTCGATGTCAGTGTTTCCGCCTCCGCCGCTGATTCGACATCAACGGCAACAATTAAAGGGCGCTCATGCATGGTTTCCAGCTCCTTCCCTTAATAGATGATACCGTTTCTTCCTTCTCTTCCAGCCACGTATCCAGCGCTGTAATCAGTTCCGGACAGATCCATGGGTTGGTGAAGTTCGCCGTTCCGACTGCAACGGCAGAAGCTCCGGCATAGAGAAATTCAAGCACATCCTCCAGTGTGGAAACGCCTCCCATCCCTATAATCGGAATAGATACGTGCTGTGATACTTCATAAACCATACGGACAGCGACCGGCTTTACTGCGGGACCGGAAAGGCCTCCCGTTGTATTTGCCAGAATCGGTCTGCCTGTTCGTACATCAATTTTCATTCCGATCAGCGTGTTGATCATACTCAATCCATCTGCACCGGCTGATTCGACGGCCTGCGCCATGCCGGTGATGTCGGACGTATTTGGGGAAAGCTTCACGTAAACAGGCACACTCGACACTTCCTTAACAGCTTTTGTCAGTGCCGCTGCTGATTCAGGATCGGAACCGAATTGAATGCCTCCATCTTTCACATTCGGGCAGGAAATATTTAATTCGAGCGCTGAAACCAGACCCGAGCGGCTCAGCCTTCGAGCTGTATAAACATAGTCTTCAGGGGAAGAACCAGCTGTGTTGGCAAGGATCGGCACATCGTACTGCTGCAGCGGCGGAAGCTCCTCTGAAATGACTTTTTCCACACCGGGATTCTGCAGTCCAATGGCATTCAGCATGCCGGCGGTGGTTTCCGCTGCCCGGGGCAGTGCATTGCCTCTTTTCGCTTCCGGCGTTGCCGCTTTTACTGTCACCGCTCCAAGCTGGTTAAGATCATACAATGAAGCGAATTCTCTGCCGAAAGAAAAGCATCCCGATGCCGGAAGAATTGGATTTTTCATGTCCATCCCGGGCAGCTTAACACTGGATCGATTCATAAAAGCACCTCCCTGCTCTGAAATACGGGGCCGTCGAGGCATGCTTTCACCAGTGTTCCGTCCTCTTTTTCCATAACACAGGCGTAGCAGGCACCAAAGCCGCACCCCATACGTTCTTCAAGAGACACATAGCCTGAAGCCGGTGCTTTCGCTTCCACGGCTTTCAGCATCGGCTTTGGTCCGCAGGCAAAGTACGTATCAAACCCATTATCTGTTTCGAGTTCATCCGTCACCCTGCCTTTTCTCCCTGCAGAACCATCCTCTGTATAAACAATCGTTTCCGCCCATTTCTCCATTTCCTCCACGAGCATCACCTGATTTTGGTCAGCAAATCCGATTCTCGCCTGGATACGCACCCCATTTTTATGAAGCTGTTCTGCGGCGGCGAGAAGCGGCGGTACACCGACGCCTCCTCCAATGAGAAGCACCGTTCCGCTCTGGATGTCAGGAAACCCCTGTCCGAGAGGCCCTAGCACGTCCAGCTTGTCTCCGGAATTTTGTTTGGCGACCGCTTTCGTTCCATCTCCTTCCAGGCGGAAGACGATCCGGCATTCAGTCTCCTCGATTTCACAGATGCTGATTGGTCTTCGTAAAATAAACCGCCCCTCTCCCGGCGGAAGCAGATGCAGAAACTGGCCGGGACGTGCCTCTAGAGGCTCATCTGTTTGCAGAGTCATACTGCAGATATTTTCCTGAATCATTTCTTTAGAGGAGATGACTGCTGCGTGTTTTTTCATTGGAGCACCCCGGCTTTCCCGCGTACAGGTTCCAGCGCAAACTGTCTTGATTCCATCACCTGAAGCAGTGCACCGGTCGTATCCAGCGATGTATGGCAGACGATGCCGCGTTCCACCGCTTCCCTGCGGATCCGGAAACCGTCCCTTGCCGGACGCCCTCCCGGTTCCAGTGTATTAATAATCATGCCGCATGTTCCTTCTTTAATGACTTGAAGAAGGTCCGGCGATTTTTCCCCGAGCTTGTAAATCGTTACAGCCGGCAGTCCGTTATTTTCGAAAAAGGCTGCCGTGCCGGGCGTGGCGTAAATGCCGAAGCCGAGTGAGTGAAACCGGCGTGCGTGTCTGAGCGCTTCCTGCTTGTCGCAGTCTGCGATGGTGAACAGGACGTTTCCTGTTTCCGGTACGGTCATTCCGGCTGCCGTCAGTCCTTTATAGAGCGCTTTTTCAAACGTTTTATCACGTCCGAGTACTTCGCCCGTCGATTTCATTTCCGGTCCGAGTGTGATATCTACGCTTCGAAGCTTCCGGAATGAAAACACCGGGACTTTCACTGCTACATCATCCGGCTCCGGCAGACAGCCTGTCGTATAGCCCTGGGAGGCGAGAGACTGGCCGAGAACGGCCTTCGCTGCTGCCTGTGCCATATTCATGCCGGTCATTTTGCTCAGAAACGGAACAGTTCTGCTGGAGCGCGGATTGACTTCAATGACGTAAAGTTCCTCTCCGGAAGCAACAAACTGAATATTCATCAATCCGCGGACATCAAGACCTTCCGCAAGGCGGATCGTATAGTCGATCACTTTCTGCTTCAGCTTCTCTGATGCGTGCTGCGGCGGGTAAACAGCGGTAGAGTCACCTGAATGAACCCCTGCGCGCTCAATGTGCTCCATGATCCCGGGAATGACGACCGTTTCTCCATCACAGACAGCATCGACTTCCATCTCCTGTCCGGTAATGTAGCGGTCGATCAGCACCGGGTGGTCTCTGCTGACTTTTACGGCTTTTTCCATGTAGTCCAGCAGTTCATCCGGATGATAGATAATCTGCATTGCTCTGCCGCCGAGAACATACGATGGGCGCAGCAGAACCGGATAACCGATATCGGCAGCTGTTTTCATCGCTTCACTAGTGGAAAAGATCGTTTTTCCCGGAGGCTGTGGAATACCGTGCTTGTTCATTGCTGCTTCAAACTTATCTCTATCCTCGCACGTATCAAGCTGTTTCTGTGTCGTTCCGAGGATTGGTATTCCTTCCTGCTCCAGCCTTGCTGCCAGATTGAGCGCTGTCTGGCCTCCGAACTGTACGAAAACTCCCTCCGGCTTCTCGTTCTCAACCACATGGAGCACATCCTCTTCAGTCAATGGCTCAAAGTACAGTCTGTCGGACAGCTCGAAATCCGTCGAGACCGTTTCTGGATTATTGTTGATAACGATGGCCTCATATCCGGCATCGCGTATTGCCCGGACGGTATGAACGGTAGCGTAGTCAAATTCAATTCCCTGACCGATCCGGATCGGTCCGGAGCCGAGGACGAGAATCGATTTTTTTCCGCTCGGTGACGCTTCGTTTTCTTCTTCATAGGTGCTGTAAAAGTAAGGCGTGGAAGAAGCAGATTCCCCTGCGCACGTATCCACCATTTTGAATACCGGCCGCACATTGTTCTCGCTGTAGATAACCTCCAGTTCCTTTTCAGGAATTCCACTGAACCAGGAAACAGCTTTCGTCGTAAAGCCTTCCTTTTTAGCTTCAACGAGCCTCGTTTTATCCCTGAGGGCTTTTTCGATATCGACCATCCGCTCCAGTTCCCAGAGGTAGAAATAGTCAATGCCTGTCCATAGATGAATCTCTTCCGGGGAGACGCCCTGCCGGAGACCTTCCGCCACATAGAGAAGACGTTCATCATCCTGCGCGAGAATTTTTTCTTTCAGCTCTTCCCCGAAAAGTGCTTCCGGAGGCAGGAGGTGGAAACAGTCAATCTCTGCAGAACGGACTGCTTTTAAGAGGGATTCCAGAAGCGTCCGGCCGAGCGCCATCACTTCTCCGGTTGCTTTCATCTGGGAACCAAGCTTCCGGTTCGCTGAATCAAATTTATCAAACGGAAAACGGGGCCATTTTGTTACGACATAGTCAAGTGATGGCTCAAACGCTGCGGACGTCGTTTTCGTAATGGGATTGGTCAGCTCATCGAGTGTATACCCCGCAGCGATTTTTGCAGATAATTTTGCGATAGGGTAACCTGTTGCTTTCGAAGCAAGGGCTGATGATCGGCTGACTCTCGGATTTACTTCGATAATGTAATACTGTTCGCTGTCCGGATCGATGGCACACTGAACGTTGCACCCGCCTTCAATTCCAAGAGCCCGGATAATCCGCAGGGAAGCGTTGCGGAGAAGCTGGTACTCTGTATCGGTTAATGTCTGACTTGGCGCTGTGACGATGGAATCACCCGTGTGAATGCCGACAGGATCAATATTTTCCATATTGCACACGACGATGGCCTGGTCTTTTTTATCCCGCATGACTTCGTATTCAATCTCTTTAAAACCGGCGATGCTTTTCTCCACCAGACATTGATTCACCGGGCTTGCATCCAGACCGGACGCGGTAATGTCACGAAGCTCTGCCTCACTGTCTGCCATACCTCCTCCAGTGCCACCGAGCGTGTACGCCGGACGGACGATGACCGGGTAGCCGATTTGTGAAACAAACGCTTCGGCTTCCTCCACCGAATGGATAATGTCACTTTCCGCCACCGGTTCTTTCAGTTCATGCATCAGGCTTCGGAAGGCTTCTCGATCCTCCGCTTTTTTGATCGCGTCCATTCTCGTTCCAAGAAGCTCAATGTTCATCTCTTCCAATAAACCGGAGTCATACAGCTCCATGACAAGGTTAAGTCCGGTCTGTCCACCGAGTGTCGCAATAATCCCATCCGGACGCTCTCTTCGGATGATGGAAGCAATAAATTCTTTGGTCAATGGTTCGATATAGACACGGTCCGCGGTTGTTTCATCCGTCATAATGGTAGCCGGATTGGAGTTTGTCAGGATGACGGTATACCCTTCTTCTTTCAGCGCCTGGCATGCCTGTGTCCCGGCATAATCAAATTCCGCAGCCTGTCCGATAATTATCGGCCCGGAGCCGACAACGAGAATTTTTTCAATATCCATCCGTTTAGGCATGTGCCATTCCCCCTGTATGAATCATCTTCAGAAATTGATCAAATAACCCTCTTGAATCGTGAGGCCCCGGTGCCGCTTCCGGATGGTACTGGACACTGAAAACGGGAAGCGTCCGGTGTCTTATTCCTTCGATGGAATGATCGTTTAAATTTCGGTGGGTGATGTGCAGGTCGGCTCCTGGAAAGGTATCCTCTCTTATTGTGTAACTGTGATTCTGTGATGTCAGCGTCATTTTACCGGTTTCAACGTTTTGTACAGGCTGGTTGCTGCCGCGGTGGCCGAACGTCATTTTTTCAATTCCCGCCCCGTAGGCCATCGCCAGAAGCTGGTGTCCGAGACAGATACCAAAAAGCGGATACGTTTCCGCAAGCTTTCGGATGACCGGCACCGTCTGTTCAATCTCTTCCGGATTTCCCGGCCCGTTACTCAGCATAATTCCATCCGGCATTAAGGCGCTTATACGCTGGTACGAGGTGTTCCAGGGAACGGAAATGACTTCACAGCCTCGTTCCGTCAGCTCCCGGATGATGCCGTTTTTGGAACCGAAGTCGAGGAGTACGATGCGGCAGTCTTTTGTCCCTGGGTGCCACGTCTCTGCCGCCTGCGATACTTTCTGAACGGCTTGATTTTTTGTTTGGAAAACGAGTGCGGTGTTCTCATCGATATCTCCATCGATAAAGCATCCTTTCATCGTTCCCCCGGTGCGGATCATTTTCGTGAGCCTGCGTGTGTCTACTCCTTCAAGACCCGGAATCTCCTGTTCTTTCAGCCATTCATCCAGGGAGATCCGGCTCCGGTAATGATTCGGCCTTTTGGAGGCGCTGCGGACAATGACACCGTGCAGCCGGGACACCGTCTGTTCAAAATCCCGTCGGTTGATGCCGTAGTTTCCGATCATTGGATACGTCATTGTTACGATCTGACCACAGTAGGAAGGGTCCGTAAATATTTCCTGATATCCCGTCATGCCGGTATTAAAAACAACTTCCCCGGCTTCTGTAGGGGATGCTCCAATTGCGGTTCCGGTAAAGTGAGCACCATTTTCCAATACGAGTGTTCGTTTCATTATTCCCGCTCCTTCCGGTCCCAGACAAGACGTCCGGAACAAAACGTTTTTTCAGGCCAGCCGGAGAGTTCCCAACCAAAAAATGGAGTGTTGGAGGAAGCGGACTGTATTTCCTGAGGTATTACAGTACGCGGCTTTTCGATATCGATAAGAACAAGGTCAGCTCTCTCCCCGGTTTTTATCCCTCCGTTTTTCAGTTGAAAGATCCCGGCGGGTGCTGCACTCATCCAGTCGATCAATTTAGTCAGCGGCAGCTGATTGTTCTTCACGAAAAAGGTATATAACAGTGGAAAAGCAGTTTCCAGGCCGATAATACCGAACGGTGTGTTTCTCATCGATCCGCGCTTTTCTTCTGTAGCATGCGGTGCGTGGTCGGTCGCGATAAAGTCGATGGTGCCGTCCAGAAGACCTTCTACAAGTGCAAGACGGTCACTGCTGCTCCGAAGCGGCGGATTCATTTTGTAGAGCGGGTCATCTCCCGGGATATCCTCTTCTGTCAGAAGCAGGTGGTGCGGAGTGACTTCCGCCGTTACGTGAATCCCCGCCTTTTTCGCATCCCGGATAATCCGGACAGATTCTTTTGTACTGACGTGACAGACATGATAATGTGCTCCCGTTTCCTCTGCGAGCAGCACATCCCTTGCAATATGTACGGACTCCGCTGATGAAGAGATTCCCGGCAGGCCGAGTGCTTCTGCCTGTTTTCCCTCATGCATGACACCGCCGTTTACCAGCGAGTTGTCTTCACAGTGGGCTGCAACCGGCAGACCGAGTGCAGCAGCTCTTTTCATTGCTTCTTTCATCAATCCCGCCTGCTGAATGCCGACACCGTCATCGGTAAACGCGCAGATACCACCATTTTTAAGCGACTCCATGTCTGTCAGTGCTTCTCCTTTCAGCGATTTTGTGAGAGAACCATAATGGTGGACATGAACGAATGCGTCTTTCAATGAGGACTGCACTTCCTTAAGTGTTTCAGCGCTGTCGGGCACCGGATTAGTATTCGGCATCGCGCAGACCGTGGTAAATCCGCCTGCCGCCGCAGCTTTCGTCCCGCTCCTGACTGTCTCTTTGTGCTCACCGCCCGGCTCACGGAGGTGAATGTGAACATCGATAAAGCCAGGCGCCAGAAGTTTCCCTTCTGCTTCAATTGTTTCATCTGCCATATCAGTGGATAAAGACTGCGCGGCTGCTTCAATTACTCCTGTTTCCTGATTGATCAACACATCTTCCTGTTTCAGTGTCCCTGCCTGATAAACGAGGGCTCCTTTAACTAATCGCTTCAAACCGCTTCTCCCCTTTCTTTTGTAAACAGACAGCCAGTACTGCCTTTCGGACGCTGACGCCATTTTTCATCTGCGTGTAGATTCTTGATTTTGAATGTTCGACTAGGGAATCTGCCATCTCCACTCCCCTGTTCACCGGTGCAGGGTGCATAATGACCGCATGAGACTGCATGTTCCGCGCCCGTTCCAGTGTCAGTCCGTGCTTCTCCAGGTATCCCCCTCGATGCCAGGACGTTTCGTGCCGCTCCTCCTGTACCCGGAGCATCATCAGCACATCCGCTTCTTTGACTGCTTCATCCATCGGCAGGTGGGGAACATCCCATTCCGGCATTCTCCACTCCTCCGGCCCGCTCGTCAGGATCTCTGCTCCAAGACGCTCAAGTGCCTGTTTATTGGAATGGGCGACCCGGCTGTGCCTTATATCTCCGCACATACAGACGCGGACACCCTGGATGCTGCCGAATTCTTTTACGATCGTAAATAAATCAAGAAGCGTCTGCGTCGGATGGTCCCCTGCACCGTCTCCGGCATTTATGACGGGGATACTGATCCCCTCCAGCTGCTCATAAAATGCTTTTTCCTGATGACGGATCACGAGCGCATCTACGCCTAAGGATTCGAGCGTCCGGCTCGTATCATATAAGCTTTCCCCCTTCTGCACGCTTGCACCCGCTTCATCCAGCTGAAACCTTGCCATACCGAGTTGATGCTCGGCTATTTCAAAACTGCACCGGGTTCTCGTCGATGGTTCAAAAAACAAATTTGCCGCCATTTTTCCATGAAGCTGATTGGTCAAATCCGTATCTGCCAGAGAGAGCACCTCATTAATATCTTCCGCTGTCCAGTCGTTTAATGTAACGAGACGTTTCATGTCATCTCCTCCTCTATCGTATATCATGAAAACTGTTCCCATTCTTTATAAAAACAGCCGCCCCGGTCATACGTCGGGACGGCTGTACATACAGAAGTGCTGAAAACCTTCTGTACACCGTCCTTTGGCTGCCTCACGGGACAGCATTAAAAGGATCAGGCTGCAGAATCTGAATTATTTTCCTGAAATACTTCTTCTTCAGAAGGTACCGGATCTCTGCCCGGCAGGATAAGGTTAAGCGTGATGCCGATGAGCGTTGCGAGAGCCACCCCGGCAATCTGAATCTCGTCTGTAACCTGGATGAACGCCCCGCCGATTCCGATAACAAGAATGACAGAACTGATGACAAGGTTGCGCTTTCTTCCGAGGTCCACCTGATTATCAATCAGCATCCGCAGGCCGTTTGCAGCAATGATCCCGAAAAGGAGAATGGATACGCCGCCCATGACCGCGGTTGGAATCGTAGAGATGAATGCAGATACTTTACCGATAAATCCGAACAGGACAGCAAATACGGCAGCTCCACCGATTACGAAGACGCTGAACACTCTTGTCAGTGCAACGACGCCGATGTTTTCTCCGTAAGTTGTGTTCGGAGGACCACCGATCAGCGAGCTGATGATGGTAGCAGCTCCATCTCCGAAAATAGAACGGTGCAGCCCCGGCTTTTTAAGAAGGTTTTTTTCCACTACTTTACTCAGCACCATCTGATCTCCGATATGTTCCGCCAGTGTCACTGCTGCGATTGGCACCATAATGGCTGCGATCGTCCAGTTGAATGCCGGTTCGTATGTGACAAAAGGAATGAGAAAGGACGGCATTTCAATCCAGCCGGCTTCCAGTACAGGTGTGAAATCCACAAGTCCGGTATAAAGTGCCGCTGCATACCCTGCGGCAATGCCGGAAATAATCGGCAGCAGGCGGAAAAATCCGCGGAAGAATATCGATGCCGTAATGGTAACTGCGAGTGTAACGGCAGCTGTAAGCATATGCGGTGTGCTGTATGCGTCTGTCTCCGGATGAAGCATCGCCATGTCAACGGCGGTAGCTGCAAGTCCCAGGCCGATTACCATAATGACCGGTCCGACGACAATCGGCGGGAGAAGCACCATCAGCCACCGTACGCCGGCAGCGCGGATAATGAGTGCAACGAGGCCGTAAAGAACGCCTGCAAGAAAGCTTCCGAACATCGCTCCCTCCGGCCCGCCGATTCCAACTGCTGCGATCACAGGAGCAATAAAAGCAAAGGAGGAGCCGAGATAGGCAGGTATCTGACCTTTAGTAATCAGCAGGTAGCTGAGTGTTCCAAGTCCGCTTGAAACGAGTGCGACAGCCGGGGATAGTCCTGTTAAAAGTGGTACAAGGATCGTTGCCCCAAACATCGCAAACAAATGCTGCAGACTGAGTATGAACCACTGTGTTTTTTTAGGCATTTCGCGGATTCCGATGGTTTCCTGTGTCATGACGTCACTCTCCTTCATTGAATAAAGCAGACGGTATCCCTCTGCATTTTCGTAAACAAAAAACCTCTTCGACAGTCGAAGAGGTCCGGAGAATCCACGCCACAGGCAGAATACTGCCAGTGAGCAGAAGCGGCCCCTTCTCTGACTCTCTGGTCAGAATTAAAAGGGAGGTTTTTTGTTTTCGTCATCTCTCACTTTCACATTACTTTGATGCAATCGATACTTTTTCTTCTCCGTCTACTTCACGGAGCCGCACTTCAACCACTTCATTTTTCGACGTTGGTACGTTTTTACCGACGTAGTCCGCCCGTATTGGAAGTTCCCGGTGTCCGCGGTCGATGAGAACGGCCAGCTGAATCTGTTCGGGACGGCCGATATCGACAACCGCATCGAGTGCAGCCCGCACCGTTCTTCCGGTGTACAGCACATCATCGATTAAGATGACCCGGCGTCCCCGGACTTCTACTGGAATCTCGGTTCCGTGCACTTCCGGCTCTTGATTTTCCCGGCGGTGCGTCAGATCATCACGATAAAGCGTAATATCGATATCGCCTTTGTCCACCGGGCGTCCTTCAATTTCCTGAATTCTCTCTGCCAGCCTTTCCGCGAGGTACGTTCCTCTCGTGCGGATCCCGACGAGAACGATGTCGTCAATGCCTTTGTTGCGTTCGATAATTTCATGGGCAATGCGGGTGAGCGCCCGCCGGACAGCCTGTTCATCAAGCAGCTCTTTCTCCACTGTATCCCTCCTCTGTTTATATCTGCCGTGCCTTATCCGCCGGAGTCAGTAATGAAGTATAAAAAACCCTTCCGGCCTCAAAGGCACAGAAGGGTACACTTGTCTCTAAAAGTGTCGTTCCTTCCCTGCCTCTCTGGACAATGGTTAAAGGACTGGCTTTATTCTTTTCATAGTATGTCAGACAATCACTGCCGTGTCAACGCCCTAAAGAAGAAGCATAAGAAAGACATGCTTGAAAATCTTCCGGCACCGGCGCCTGAAACTCCATAAATTCGCCTGTTGAAGGATGGGTAAAGCCTAGAACAGCAGCATGGAGCGCCTGCCCCTCTATCGGAAACGTGTTCTTTTTTCTTGAACCGTATTTCGGATCGCCGACAATCGGGAATTCAATATAGCGCATATGCACCCGGATTTGATGCGTACGGCCGGTTTCCAGTTCACAGGCAACATGTGTATGACGCTCAAAACGATCCAGCACGGTGAAATGAGTGACAGCGTCCCGTGCATTTTTTTCGGTGACCGTCATTTTCTGGCGGTCATCGGGATCTCTACCGATCGGGGCATCAACGGTTCCTTTATCGTGCGGAATAACCCCCTGCACAATCGCTTCATATCGACGCAGCGTTTTTTTATCTTTCAACTGGGAAACGAGCGATTCATGCGCAGTATCGTTTTTCGCTGCCATAATCAGGCCGGATGTGTCTTTATCAATCCGGTGGACGATGCCGGGACGGATCACTCCATTAATTCCGGACAGATCGGTACAATGATAAAGCAGTCCGTTTACGAGCGTTCCGTTCGGGTGCCCGGGCGCCGGGTGTACGACCATGCCGCGCGGTTTATTGACGACGATCACATCGCTGTCTTCATAGACTACATCCAGATGAAGATTTTCTGCAGTCACTTCCAGTTCTTCTTTCTGTGGTTCCTCTACGGTAATGACATCACCGGCCGCCAGCTTGTAGTTCTGCTTTGATGGTTCTCCGTTTACAAGAATATATTCTCTTTTGATCCAGTCCTGTACACTGCTCCTTGTCAGCCCGCTTTCCTGCGTCAGCCATTTATCAAGGCGTGCGGATGTCTCCGCATTGTAATGGTATTCATTCATGTAGATTTCTCCTGTCTTTTTTCATCCAGAAAGGTGAAAATAATGATCATAATAACTCCGACAACGAGAGCCGAATCGGCTACGTTGAATATGGGATAGTTGTAGCTTCCGATATACACATCTACGAAGTCGACGACAGCACCCATGTAAACGCGGTCAATGAAGTTACCGATTGCTCCGCCGAGGACAAGTGCCAGTGCAATTTTATACAACCGCCCCTCTTCCCCGTTTTTCTGCAGCAGATAGATGAGAAAGATAACAACAACGACTGTCACGATATAAAACAGCCACTGCTGGCCCTGCAGAATCCCGAATGCCGCCCCTTCGTTCCGGTGGGATGTGAGATAAAGTATATTCGTAATAAGCGGAATGCTCTGCCCGATCTCCATCTGGGTAACAACCAGCCATTTCGTCAGCTGATCGAATCCGATAATGACAGCAGCGATGATATAGTAGATCAACGATCCTACCTCCCAAAAATCTTCGTTCAAACCTTATTCAGTATAACAGAAATCACCGTCTGTGCGTATGTCGTGATGAAACTGTTGGAAAAAGACCATAGATATGCTCCCTGAAGCGCGGACGGGCTGCTGATCTTCTGCTCGCTGCAAAAAAATCCCGCACAGAAAATGTTTTCTGTGCGGGAGCAGGGAATTATTTACTCTGATAGTGGTACTGTACGGTCTCTGTGCACTCGGGGCAGAGTGTCGGGTGGTCCGGGTCTGTTCCGAGATCTTTCGATACAACCCAGCACCGCTCACAGGTTTCCCCTTCGGCACGATCTACGAGTACTTTCACTTCATCGTAAGACGACGCTTCTTTCGGTGCGTCTTTTTCCTCCTCGAGATGAACCTGGGATACAATAAAGAGTTTCTCCAGTTCCTCCATTGATTCAAGTAGTGCTTTGTCCTGATCCGAAGCATAAATAGTTACTGCAGCATGCAGGTTTTTCTTGATTCCTTTTTCATTACGCGCTTCTTCCAGCGCCTTCATCACATCATCCCGCAGATCCATAAACCGGTCCCACTTTCCGATGAGATCCTCAGGCACTTCCACCTTCTGCACATCCGGCATATCCGTCAGCTGCACAGCCTCTGCTTCTTTTTCAAATGGAAGGCTGTTCCATACTTCTTCTGTTGTATGCGGAATAACAGGATTCATCACTTTTACAAGGGCCATCAGCGTTTCGTACATCACGCTCTGAATACCTCGGCGGGATGGATGGTTTTCTCCTTTTGTATAGAGCGTATCCTTGGAAATATCCATAAAGAAGGAGCTGAGTTCAATCGCACAGAAGTTGTGTACGAGTGAATAAACGTGAGCGAACTGGTAATTTTCGTAGGCTGCCTTTACATCCTGAACCAGTGTATCCAGCTTCCACGTCATATACTGCTGGAGCTCACTCCGGCCGCTCAGCGGAACAAGATCCGTCTTAGGATTAAAGTCGCTCAGATTCCCAAGCAGAAACCGGAACGTGTTTCTAATTTTACGGTAGCCTTCCGCCACCTGCTTTAAAATATCGTCCGACACGCGCACGTCCGCCTGGTAATCGACAGAAGCCACCCAGAGACGAAGAATATCCGCTCCGAGCTGCTTCATCACTTTGTCAGGAATAATGACGTTCCCGAGTGATTTACTCATTTTTTTACCTTCCCCGTCGAGTGTAAAGCCGTGGGAAATAACTGATTTAAACGGAGCTTTTCCCGTTACAGCGACGGAAGTGGAAAGGGACGAATTAAACCAGCCGCGGTATTGATCGGATCCTTCCAGGTAGACATCTGCAGGACGCTGAAGTTCTTCTCGCTCTTCCAGCACAGCCTGGTGGGAAGAACCGGAATCGAACCAGACATCCATAATATCCGTTTCTTTTGTAAAAGTGCCGCCGGGACTGTGCTCAGAAGTAAATCCTTCCGGCAGAAGATCTTTCGTTTCCCATTCAAACCAGATATTCGATCCGTGCTGACGGAACAGCGAAGCAACATGTTCAATCGTTTCTTCTGTAATAATCGGCTCCTGGTTTTCTCCATAGAAAATCGGAATCGGCACACCCCATGCACGCTGACGGGAAATGCACCAGTCGCCCCGGTCTCTTACCATATTGTGAAGTCGTGTCTCGCCCCATTTCGGCAGCCACTCTACTTCGTTAATCTCATTCAACAAGTTTTCACGGATGCCGTCAATTGACGCAAACCACTGAGCTGTAGCACGGAAAATAACCGGTTTTTTCGTCCGCCAGTCGTGCGGATAGCTGTGCGTGAAAAATTCAAGTTTCAGAAGCTTACCTGCTTCCTGGAGCTTTTCCGTAATCGGTTTATTTGCCGTGTCATAGAACTGACCTTCAAACATCGGAGCTTCTGAAGTGAACACCCCTTTATCATCCACCGGACAGAGAACATCCAGACCGTACTGCTGACCTACAATATAGTCATCCTCCCCGTGTCCGGGAGCTGTGTGAACACAGCCGGTGCCGGCATCTGTCGTTACATGCTCTCCTAGAATAACGAGAGATTCCCGGTCATAAAATGGATGGGCTGTTTTAACACCTTCCAGCTCACGGCCTTTGTATGTCTGCTTCACTTCATAGTTCTGCCATTCGAACTTTTCAGCGAGCTCTTCAAGCAGCGCTTCTGCGACGACATACACTCCCCCGTCTGCTTCCACACGGACATAGGATAACTCTGGATGAACGGCGATCGCCAGGTTGGCAGGAATCGTCCAGGGTGTTGTGGTCCAGATGACAAAGCGCTCATCTCCGACAAGGACCCCTTTATTTTCGGTAACATCAAACGTGACATAAATAGATGGTGACCGTTTATCGTGATATTCAATTTCAGCTTCGGCCAGAGCGGACTCAGAGGAAGGAGACCAGTAGACAGGCTTTTTCCCTTTATAAATATACCCTTTCTTCGCCATTTCACCAAAGACACGGATCTGCTGGGCTTCATAGTCATGTGTCAGCGTTACGTAGGGATGATCCCAGTCGCCGCGGACACCGAGGCGCTTAAACTGCTCCCGCTGGCTGTCGATCTGGCCGAGCGCATACTCTTCACACTTGCGGCGGAATTCCGCAATGCTCAATTTTTTACGATCCACTTTTCCTTTTTTCGTCAGTGCCGTTTCAATCGGCAGTCCGTGCGTGTCCCATCCGGGAACATACGGAGCATGATACCCCATCATCGACCGTGAGCGTACGATAAAATCCTTCAGTACTTTATTGAGCGCATGGCCCATGTGGATATCTCCGTTTGCATAGGGAGGTCCATCGTGCAGGACAAACAACGGCCGGCCTTCCGTCCGCTGCTGTACTTTTTCGTACATTCCTTTTTCATTCCAGGCCTGCTGCATATCCGGCTCTTTATTCGGCAGATTTCCACGCATCGGAAAATCTGTTTTCGGCATCAATAGCGTTTCTTTATAATTCATGCTGTATTTCCTCCTTTTAGTTACTCTGACCAGCTGGATGTTTCGATCCGGCTGCTGCGAACGTCGTTTTCTGCACCATTTCTCTTAACCGGAAACCATTCAGGACCTGAGCGGCAGCGTTCTTGAACAACAAAAAACGCCCCTGTAAAAACAGGGACGGAATAAATCCGCGGTACCACCCACGTTGCTGTTGAACAGCCGCTCAGGATGCGGTAACGGGCATCCGCCGGTGCAGTCTAATCGGAACATGTCCTTTCTCTGCACAGCTCCGGGGTGATCTGAAACGCCGTTCCGCTTCAGGCTCCCACCATCCCTGAATCGCTGTGCCGGTAAAGAAACGCCCTGCTGGCCCCATCGTTGCTAATGTTTAACTGCTAATAGTATACTCGATCAGAAAAACGTTCGTCAATCGTCCTTAATAGGATTCGTGGTCATCCTTCTCATAATACGATTCTTCCGGCTCCATAGCCAGATCATCCCAGTCGTCTGTCTGAAGCATTTCCAGCTGCGCTTCGAGAAGCATTTTGAAACGAGTCCGGTAAACAGCTGCCTGTTTTTTCAATTCCTCAATTTCAAGCGAAATCTTCCGCGACTTCGCAAGCGATTCATTGACGACCCGGTCGGCATTTTTTTCAGCTTCCTTAATAATCAGCTTAGCCTCTTTATCGGCATTCCGTTTTACCTCTTCCGCCGTTTCCTGTGCTATCAGGATCGACTTGTTCAGCGTCGTTTCAATATTGGAAAAATGGCCGAGTTTCTCCTCCAGTTCATCAACGCGGTGAAACAATTCATTTTTTTCTCTGCTGATCTGTTCGTAGTCTTTAATAACCTGATCAAGAAACTCATTCACTTCATCTTCATCGTACCCGCGGAAACCACGGGTAAACTCTTTGTTATGAATATCCAGCGGTGATAATGGCATTTCCGAACTGCACCTCCGATAAAATCCTCTTTTTCCGGACCGGCTTATCCACCGATCAATGCTATGTTAATACGGATTTTCCCACGCTTCGTTTCCCCTTCGATCCGGTCGAGACGCACACGGCCGGAGCCTCTGAGTGAGAGCATATCTCCCTCTTCCAGCTGCATGGAAGGGTCCGTGACAGGCCTCCAGTTCACTTTCGCTTTTTCGTTTTGAACGAGAGGTTTCACTTTAGAACGGGATAGATGGAACGCTTCTGAAAGGACGACATCAAGTCTGAGCGAACTCACAGTAACTGTCCGCTCTGTTTCCGGTTCCTGTTTATGTAGAAGCTCATCCAGAGGGATCCGCTTCAAAGACAGCGGCACTTTCCCGGCCTGGACCAGCTGCTGCTGAACATAATCGGCAGTGTCGCCGCATGTTAACAGCTGTATGACCTGTTCTTCACTAATAAGAATATCACCGAATTTCTCCCGGACAAGACCAATTCCCATCATGGAGCCAAGCAGCTGGCTGTGCGTTACTGTTTCAAATTTTAACGGATAATCCACATGGAAAGCAGCCAGATCAAAATCCTCCACTTCCGGCAGGAAATAGTCCGGATACAAGAGACAGCGTCTGCGTTCTGCATCCGGTGCCCCTCCGGAGAATGAAGCGAGCACATCTCCGGTGCCGAGGATCGTGCGGACGATTTTCTGCTGGCGGGGATCGAGAAAGTCGGTCCGCTTCGGCCGATACTCCGTTCGGACTGTCTCGATCCAGTCCAGCACCTGATCGACAAATGCATGCTCTTCACGGCGAAAGTGCTGATACAGTGACACGGCGGTACTCCTTTCTATGCAAGAAGATTAAAAAAGAGAAACCGCACGCCGTCCATCGCAAACCGCAGTGCAAACAGGGCAACAATCGGCGAAATATCGATCATACCGATCGGTGGGATGATCTGACGGAACGGTGCAAAATACGGTTCAACAATTTTTCCGACCGTCTGACCGAAGTTCGATTCCCGGGCATTCGGAATCCATGACATAAACACATAAATAATACAGATGAAAAAATATACGTTCATCAGCGAAACAATGATATTACCAAGTTGAATCAAGCAGCTTCACCTTCCTGATGTATTATTCCTGGAGCATTTCAGAGATGGAGCCTGATACATCAACATTATCCGGAGTGCATAAGAATATATGCTCCCCAAGCTTCTGAATATCTCCACTTATAGCGTAAACGGTTCCGCTCAAAAAGTCTACTATCCGCTTCGCCTGTTCTTTCGGTATCCGCTGCAGATTAATAACTACTGCTTTCCGGTCTTTTAAATGATCTGCAATTTCCTGTACTTCATCATAGGAATGCGGTTCAAGAAGAATGACTTTGGAGCTCTGCCCCTGTGAGACGGCGCTTAAACTGACAACGTTCGGCTTGTCCTTTTTCTTCTTGGACAATGCAGGCGAAAATTCCTGTTCTCCAGCTTCTTCTTCAACAGCAACTTCACGCTCTTCATACTCTTCTTCCATATCAAAGAAGCGTTTAAGCTTTGTTTTGATCGTCATCACAGAGACCTCCTTTTAATGCGTTCATTCTTCTGACCCGACGAGCGAGGAGCCGAGGCGGACAAATGTTGCGCCCTCCTCCACCGCAATCTCCAGATCGTTTGACATTCCCATCGATAATTCGGTACAGGGGGCCCACGGAAGATCAAGTGAACGGATTTCGTTGCGCAGCTCCCGGAGCTTCTGGAAAAAAGGACGGACTTCCTCTGGATTCTCTGCATAAGGAGCCATTGTCATCAGTCCGACCACCTTAACGGCCGGATACTGTTCCAGTTCTTCAATAAATGAGCGGGTCTTTTCCGGATCCAATCCGGATTTGGACTCTTCTCCGCTTACATTCACCTGAACAAAGCATGAAACCGTTCTGCCTTCCTCCGCCCGTTTTTGAATCTCTTTCGCTAATGATAATCGATCCAGAGAGTGAATATAATCATATGCATGAAGCATATCTTTCACTTTTCTGGATTGAAGACTTCCGATAAAATGCCAGACTGCCCGGCTGCCGATAGCATCAAATTTTTCCATAGCCCCTTCCAGCCGGTTCTCACCAAGATGGTGGATTCCGGCTTCAAGGGCTTCTTCTGCACGCTCAATGGAAACGTATTTTGTTACTGCAACGATCGAGACGTCTTCCGGTTTTCTTCCGGAACGCCGGCAGGCTGACTCTATTTTCAAATTGATATCAGAAAGGTTTTCTTGTACGGTCAATGCTTCAGCCTCCCATCGTACCGTTCTACTTATCTGCGGCGCCGGTTTCTAAGGAATGCCGGAATATCCAGTGCATCCTCCTGGGACTCCTGCTGTTCCTGAACAGGCTCCTCCTGGCGCGGTGCTTCCTGCTTCTGCTGGCTTTCCTGAGGCTGTGTGCGCTGCTGTCTGCCCGGCGCTGCCTGAGGAGCAGCCTTTTTCTGAATGTTTTCATCAAAGCCTGTAGCAATCACGGTAACGACGATTTCATCTTTCAGATTCTCATTAATCACAGAACCGAAAATCATGTTCACCTCTTCATCGGAAGCGGATGAAACAATCTCTGCTGCTTCGTGTACTTCAAAGAGACTCAGGTTTGCTCCGCCGGTAATGTTCATCAGAACACCCTGTGCACCATCAACACTTGTTTCCAGAAGCGGTGAGGAGATGGCTTTTTTTGCAGCTTCTGCAGCACGGCTTTCCCCTGTAGCAACGCCGATTCCCATCAGCGCAGAGCCCTTTTCACTCATGATCGTCTTCACATCGGCAAAGTCGAGGTTGATCAGACCGGGAACAGCAATCAAGTCGGAAATACCCTGAACACCCTGGCGAAGAACGTTATCCGCTTCGCGGAAAGCTTCCAGCATCGGTGTGTTCTTATCGACAATTTCCAAAAGACGGTCGTTTGGAATCGTAATCAGTGTATCCACTTTTTCTTTCAGTGCTTCAATACCGGAGCTTGCATGGCTCATCCGGCGGCGCCCTTCGAATGTAAACGGACGGGTAACGACACCGACAGTCAGCGCACCGCACTCTTTTGCAATTTCTGCAATAACAGGTGCAGCACCAGTTCCGGTTCCACCACCCATGCCGGCAGTGATAAAGACCATGTCAGCTCCCTGAAGATGCTCTTCCAGCTGATCCCGGCTTTCTTCTGCAGCTTTTTTACCGATATCCGGGTTAGCACCGGCACCTAGTCCGCGCGTCAATTTCCCGCCGAGCTGCAGTGTTTCATCCGCCTGAGACATCTGCAGAGCCTGAGCATCCGTATTGACTGCGATGAATTCTACACCCTGAAGACCATTTTCTATCATACGGTTAACGGCATTGCTTCCGCCGCCGCCTACTCCGATGACTTTTATCGTTGCCAGCTGTTCACTTTCCATTTCAAAATCCAGCATGTTTTCGTCCTCCTATCTAGATAATCAGTTCCCGGAGTTATTCCAGAAATGATTTGAACATTTTTGACATTTTCTGTTTCAGTCCCGGGGAGTCCCCGGACTTTTCTTTGGGCTTCGTTCTGCCTCCGGCCGGCTGCATCTCTTTTTCTGCCGGTGCTTCCCTGCGTTCCTGATCCAGTCCGGCATCAAGCGGCTTACCCTGAATTTTTGCGTTGCGGTAGGCGAAAGAGATCAAGCCCACTCCGTTCGTAAACTGAGGCTCACGGGCACCGATATAGTCCGGAACGGAAATGCGGACGTTTTCATCAAGTTCGTCCTTTAATACTTCCAGTACGCCTGGAATATTCGCTGTGCCCCCTGTGAGCACACAGCCTCCAGGAAGTGATTTCCATCCCATGCGGCTCAGTTCCTGACGGATCAGCGTCCCGATCTCGGCAACTCGTGCCTCAATGATGTTGGCAAGCTGCCACTGTGAGAATTCCTGGCGCTGGTCGCTCCCGATCTCTGAGACTTCAAACAGTTCTTCATCGGAAGCATCTTCAACCAGGGCGTTGCCGAATTCCACCTTCACCTTTTCTGCTTCATCCGTCGACGTACGAAGGCCGATGGAAATATCGTTTGTAATATGGCTTCCTCCGATCGGAATCTGTTTCACCGACTGAAGAAACCCATTCTCAAAGAGAGAGATCGTTGTGGCTCCGCCGCCGATATCTACGAGCGCCACTCCGAGTCCGCGCTCATCTTTTGAAAGTGCAATGGATCCTGCAGCAAGCGGCTGCAGGACGACATCTGCAGTCTGCAGCCCCGCTTTCTCCACACATCGTAGAAGATTATGTACAATGGTTTTCGAACCAGTAATAATCGTCCCTTCCATTTCAAGCCGGACACCGATCATGCCGCGTGGGTCCGTAATTTCCTCCAGACCGTCTACAACAAACTGGCGCGGAATCACATCAATGATTTCTCTGTCCGGAGGGATCGACATGACCTGTGCCGCATCGATTACTCTCGTGACATCTTCATCGCCGATTTCCCGGTCGCTGCTTGAAACGGCCACTACTCCGTGGCACGACTGCAGCTGAATGTGGTTCCCTGTAATACCGACAATCACGCTTTTTATTTCCATCCCGATCATCTGCTCTGCTTTTTCCACTGCTCTTCGGATGGACTGGACTGTATCATCGATATCGACGATAGCCCCTTTTTTCAATCCCTCCGACGCCACTTCACTGACGCCGATAATATTCATCGACCCGCTGGAAATCTCTCCAATTACGATACGTACAGAGGATGTCCCGATATCCAGCGTTACATAGGTCTGCTCATAATTCACGTCCTGGCACCTCCCGGCGAACAAATGCATTTCCTGAAATTGTACACTTCTTACCTTTATTCGATAAACATTTCCATAGTCCTTTTGATGATTTAACTTTTTTTCATTTTTCCTGCGGCTGCATTTTGTTTTGTTCTTTCAGCTGGTATTCTGCGCAGTTGAAGCTGAAAATACTGCTGATTACAAGTCTACACTAGTTTGGAATACGAGAAAAGCGATTATCGGACTGGAAAACAAATTAGACACTAACACATAAAGGGAATGCCTGGAACGAAATCCGTGCTTTTGTTCCAGGCTGCCTCTTCTAATTCCTGTATTGAATAAAACGATTTCCATATTTTCAGGACAGCCGCTTCCAGCTTCAGCATGCAGCAAATGCTTCGTTTCGAAAAACATGGCTCCGCGGGACAGACGAGCAGGGCCCGGCGTCATTACCCCAAGTTGGATCCGCTCATGCTCTACATCTGTGGAGACAGCGCCCGGCTTACAGGAGTATTTACGTTCCCTCTAATTCCTCAGCGCCGGAATTGTCTTCATTGTCTTCAATGACTTCCTCTTCTTCCTCGTCCTCTGATTCAAAAGATTCAAAATACGGATTGACTCTCATATGCAGAATGCCGTCAACGTCCGGATCAAGCTGCTGGACAACCGATGGGTAGGAGGTCATCCGTTCTGCAAAATTCTGCAGTGTCGAATGAACGATAAAGCCGTCATTCATCAGCACACGGACTCGGTAAGGATCATTCTCCTCAGGAATCAGTTCCATTTCCGAAATTCTGTTAAACACAGCGCCTGGTAATATCGAAAGCTGTTCTGCCGCCATTTCCCGGTGTCTGGTTTCTTCCATATTCAGAAGCACCGGTGCTTCACCTGATCCTGCCTGAAGGTCAGGAAACAGCTGCCCGGAAGCCAGGAGCGGCAGAAGAGCACCATCTTCTTCAATAAAACCTGCCAGTTCCTCTTCGGTAATGTGAATCTTGAGCGTTCTTGGCCAGTTCCGCTCAATCGATGCACCGCTTACAGCAGCGTGTTCCTGAATCCTGGCTTCTCTTTCTTCCCTGTCCAGGTTCCACATACTCACTTCTTCCGTAATGCCTCCAAGTGATACGATTTCATCGTCTGCTAAAGAAGAACTCCCTGAGACCTCTACGTGGCCGACATGACTCCAGCTGCTCTGCGAGTAAATAACAGCGAGCACGGTGAAAAGGAGAAGGGAGAGGTATAGATACAGCCGCCGCTTCGCACGCTTCCTCCGTCTTTTTTGGAGCTCGGGAAGCTTATTTTCCAAATCAACAACCGTCTGCTCCCTATCAGCCATATCTCCCCCTCCTTTCCTGAGTGCCCGTTTTAGTTTGATATCATTTTCTGCATCAGGGTAAACAATGCTTTGGATGCATCCGGTCTGCCGGAAGCTCTGGATGCCTCTCTCATACTTTTATTGACGGAAGGCTCCAGCATGTGAAGCAGCTTCTCTGTTAACAGCGCAGGCGTCAACTCTTTTTCCTGAATCATCTCCGCAGCTCCCCGATCTACAAGCGACATAGCATTTTTCGTCTGGTGATCAGCTGTTACATATGGACTCGGTATAAGAAGCGCCGGCACGCCGATGGCTGTAATTTCAGCAAGCGTTGTAGCCCCGGCCCGCGTAAGAATACCATCCACTTCCAGCAGCAGTTCAGGCATGTTTTCCACGTAGGGAACAATGACAACATTTTCCGGGAGGCTCCGTGAAGCTGCTTCTTTTGAAATCGACTCATAGTGAACGCTGCCCGTTACGTAAATGACCTGGAAGTTTTCCTCTTTCCAGGATTCTGCGGCCTGAAGTACCGCTTCATTAATCGGCCTCGCTCCTCTGCTTCCGCCGACAGCAAGAAAGACCGGCTTCGATGGGTCCAGGCCGAGGGACGGCACAACCGGCGGATCAGCCGGAACAGTTTCTGCAGCTTCCGTCGCCCGCGGGTTTCCGGTAAAGCTTGTTTTCTCTTCTGGAAAATACGCTTCTGCTTCTGAAAAGCATACCGCTATCTGATCAACAAACTTTGCGAGAAATTTATTTGTGAGCCCGGGCACGCTGTTCTGCTCGTGGATCATCGTAGGAATTTTTTGTCTGGAAGCAGCATACACAACGGGTCCGCATACATAGCCGCCGGTTCCGATGACAATCTCAGGTTGAAACTCATTCAATATTTTTTTTGCTTTCTTTGCAGCTGCATAAAACCGGTAGACCGTTTTGACATTCTCAAGACTCAGCTTCCGCTGAATACCCGTAATATGTACGCTCTCAAAGTCAATTCCGGACTCCGGTACGATGGTCGACTCCAGCCCCTTCTCTGTTCCGATATAGAGAAATACAGCTTCAGGGACTGTTTGTTTAATATAGCGGATCAGCGCCAGTGCAGGATAGATATGTCCACCTGTTCCTCCGCCGGTTACAACCACTCTCATTCCGCGTCCCTCCTTTCGATCCATTGCTGTACAGTCTCTACAAACAATGCACCTCGTTCTTCAAATGTCTTAAATTGATCCCACGAAGCACAGGCAGGAGAAAGAAGAATAACATCACCTGCCGTCGAGGCAGCAACTGCTTTTTCAACAGCTTTGGGGAGCGTTTCATTGACGGACACTGTCTGAACCCCTGCTCTTCGGGCCATTTCGGCAAGCTTTTCCTTTGTTTCGCCGTAAGCAGCAACTGCTTTGACACGCTTCATGTACGGGATAAGTTCATCAAATGATTGTCCCCTGTCCAGTCCGCCACAGATCCAGACTACCGGATCATCGAACGCTTCCAGTGAGGTGATGGCTGCAGCACTGTTCGTCGCTTTCGAATTGTTGTAAAACGTCCGCCCTTCCCACTCACCGACTTCCTGAAGACGGTGCTCCACACCGGAAAATGTTTTCAGTACGTGACGGATCCGTTCCATGTCGGCGCCGTTTTCAACAGCAGCAAGTGCCGCAGCGAGTGCGTTGGCAATATTGTACTCTCCCGGCAGAGCAAATTCCTCACGGGAAATCAGCTTTTCTCCCTTCACATAAAGCCCGTCCTGCCGCAGATCCGCTCCTTCAGGCACTTCTTTTTTCAATGAAAAAGCAGCTTTACGACCGGAAGCATTCCGGGTGAGCTGGACGACATCGTCGTCGTCGAGGTTGTAAATCAGCAGATCGTTCTCTGTCTGCCGGCGGAAAATTTCTGCCTTGGCATCGTGATATGCTTCCCGTGTACCGTGGTAATCGAGGTGAGCATCCATTAAATTCAGCAGGACCGCTGTCCCCGGGTGGAATGTATCTGTACCCATGAGCTGAAAACTGGAAAGTTCCATCACGAGTGCATCAGTGGTACCTGAAGACCGGACGACTTCAGAAGCTGGAAAGCCAATATTTCCGGCAAGCTTCGGAGTAAGCGCACTGTTTTTCAGCATTTCCCAGATTAATGTCGTAGTCGTTGTTTTGCCATTTGACCCGGTCACAGCAATTGCGTGACTGTCAGAAGCGTCCCAGGCCGGCTGAATCTCTGTAAGAACTGGAATCTGAAGTGCCTGCGCTTTCTCGACAAGCGGATGATCATAGCGGATACCCGGATTTTTAATTAGTGCATCCACGCTTTCGTGCACGAGTGATTCCGGATGGCTCCCGCAGATAACGTCGGCACCCATTTCCCGTAGACGGGAAGCAGATTCTGTTTCCTCCCCCTGATCATTGACTGTTACTTCCGCTCCAAGCTGCAGCAGAAGCTTCGCCGCTTCCGTTCCGCTTCTCGCGAGGCCGAGCACTAATACACGCTTTCCTTTCCAGCGGGTATCGAGTCTCATATGCCCACCTCCAGCCATACACCGACAAATGCGAGTACAATACCGACGCTCCAGAATGTGAGTACAACCCGCCATTCGCTCCAGCCGGAAAGCTCAAAATGATGATGAAGCGGACTCATCTTGAAAACTCTTCTTTTCCGGAGCTTATAGGAGGCCACCTGAATGATGACGGAAAGTGTTTCGACAACAAATACACCGCCGATCAGAACGAGAAGAACTTCCGTTTTCGTAAGGATTGCAAGCATGGCGATGGCTCCGCCAAGAGCCAGGGATCCGGTATCCCCCATAAATATTTTAGCCGGATGCGCATTAAATACGAGGAAGCCGAGCAGAGCGCCGGTCACTGCCATAGCAAACACTGCTGAAGCCTCCATGCCGGAAAGCGCCGCAATGACAGCAAATGCTGTAAAGGCGCAGGCTGCAGTACCTGCCACGAGACCGTCCAGGCCATCGGTCAGATTCACTGCATTGCTCGCCCCGACGAGCATAATGATGATAAACGGCAGATAGAAGACGCCGAGATCTACAGACCACTCTGTTCCCGGTATTCCCACTGCTGTAGAAATACCCTGATACGTCAATGCGGCATACACGATGACCGAAATAACCACCTGACCTAAAAATTTCTGTTTCGAGGTCAGGCCAAGATTTCGTTTTTTCACCACTTTAATATAATCATCGAGAAAGCCGAGCAGCCCAAATCCGATCGTCACGAGCAGAAGCAGCCAGATTTCCAGGCCGAGCGTGTGAAACTGACCGCCTATAATCATGGCAGTGACGGCAGCCGCAGCCAGAAAAATAACGCCGCCCATCGTTGGTGTTCCCGTTTTCTTATGGTGTGTTTCCGGACCTTCAGACCGGATACTCTGACCGAATTTCAGCTTTCGGAAAAACGGAATAAGCACCGGTGATAAAAATACTGTTAATAAAAATGACAAAAATAAGGCAACTAAGAGCCCATTACCTAACATCTGGAGACCCCTCTCTAATTTCGGTTCAATTCTTGTAGTATTTCGTAAATCATTTCCCTGTTTGCCCCTTTATAAAGAAGCACAGCACTCGTGGAAAGCAGCTCTTTTAAATGGCCGAGGGCATCAGAATGCGTCTGGTAACAGGAGCTGACCGGTGTGTCCGGATGCATACGCCTAAGCTGATCATGGACCCAGAAAGCTTTCTCTCCAATGCATATAACGTCTGTGATAGCCTCCGGCAGCTTTTCTGCAACCGTTTCGTGGATCGTTTTTGCCCGGCGGTCTGCCTGAAATCCCTCATCGATGACGAGAGCTCTTCTTTCAAACGATCCAATATCTGATAAGACGCCGATCGTATAGTCGAGAGTCTGCTGGCGCAGCGCCACCGCTTCCAGCAGAACGACTCCGCCTTTGGACGAGTTCATGGACTGAAACCCATACTGCTCGGGCTTTAACAGCTCCCAGGGAGGACTGCCGGAGGAGCCGGTCTGTTTTTTCCAGAAGTCTGCAGCTGTGCCGACGCTGTAGAAAAATCCATCAAGCCATGAAGGAATTTCTTTTTCCCACCTTGTTGGTGTCGCAGGCGTGATTACGCTCTCACTGCCGGCATCCTCTTTAGACGGATGTGCAGAAATCGTAATTACTTTATCCGGACCGGCTGCACGATGATCCCTTTCTCCCTGATTCTCCCGTAGAAACACGGTATGTACATCATCCGGAATAGACAGAAGCCTCTCTTCCATCGTTACACCTGCCTGCAATGGTCCGGTTAAAAATTGAACATTTGCATGCATCCACGTTTCCAGCGTTTTTAAAAAAACGTCTGCTGCATAATCTCCTTTTACCTGGATAACTTCTGCAGTGTGTCCGGCCATAAACTCTTCTGCCAGCTTTTTCAGCACCGCTTCAGGGTCTTCTGTAATGTATAAAGGAAAGGAATCGGGGATCGTATCCGGCAGCGGCTCATCCTCGGCCCAAAGCGCGGCGGAAGCACCACTTTCTACTGCTGCTTCGATAAATTGATGTCCATCGTAACCGGAACGTCGTTTCGGAAGGTATAAGCTGCCTTCCTCTACATCATAAATGTTTCCTGCAATGCGTGAATACGTCTTTTCTCCGGAATCTCCACGCGTCCGGAGTACAGCCTCTTTCAAGCGTTTATCAGTTAGAAATGACGTCATGTCCTCCACTCCTTTAAGGCGGAACGTGCTTCTTCACGGTCATCAAATGAACTCCGCTTTCCCTGTACTTCCTGATACGTCTCGTGGCCTTTTCCTGCAATCAGGAGAACATCGCCGGCGGAAGATTCCAGCACCGCACGACGGATCGCTTCCCGTCTATCGGGAATAACGGCATAGCTGCTTTCTTTCATACCGGCCTTCATATCTTCAAGAATGGCATCCGGATCTTCTGAACGTGGGTTATCCGAAGTTAAATACGTCCAGCCTGAAAGAGACTCACTGACACGCGCCATTTTCGGGCGCTTCGTTTTGTCCCGGTCCCCGCCGCAGCCGATGACGGTTTTTATTTTATCTGCAGACGTCGTTTCATTAATCGTCTGCAGAACATTTTCCAAACTGTCAGGGGTGTGGGCATAGTCTATAATAACATGGACCGGGGCGTCGGATTTCACAACTTCAAAGCGGCCCCGGACTCCGGTGAGACCATTAAGCATACCCGCAATTTCCTGCCAGCTCAGTCCATTTCTGTTTGCTGCGCAGGCGGCAGCGAGAACATTGTATATAGAAAACGTGCCCGGAAGGGATATTTCCACCGGAAATCGTCCTTCTGGAACGGCCAGTGTGAACGTACTTCCTGAGGGAGACAGGTGGATCGTTTCTGCTCTCACTTCCGCGTTTTCCCTGATACCGTATCTCAGTACCGGCACAGGAGAAGCCTCCATCATCCATCCGGCATACTCATCATCCGCGTTGATCACCACGGAGGGCAGCGGACGGTCAAAGCCTGCTCCCAGCTGAGAGAACAGAAGGCTCTTGGCATGCGCATAATGATCCATCGTCGGATGGAAGTCGAGGTGGTCCTGTGTCAGATTGGTAAAGACCGCTGTTTGAAAAACAGTTCCGTGAATTCTGCCGAGACTTAAAGCGTGAGAGGAGACTTCCATCGCGGTGACTTCTGTTGTGTCCTCTGCCATATCAAATAATATCCGCTGAAGATCGATCGATTCCGGCGTCGTGTTAACTGCTTCCACCTGTCTGCCGTTGTATCTCGTGTAAAGCGTGCCGATGACGCCGGCACGTTTTCCAGCCGAATGCATCAGCTGCTCAATATAGTGGGTAACAGACGTTTTACCGTTGGTCCCCGTGACACCGATCATGCTCATTTTTGTCGATGGGTGTCCATAAAAGATCGAAGCACAAACGGCCATCGCGCGCTTTACATTGGGAACATAGACGACCGGACAGTCTGCCTGGACGGGTTTTTCAGCTACGACCGCTGCCGCACCTGCAGCGGCAGCATCACCGGCAAAATTGTGTCCGTCCACCGTATAGCCCGGTACGCAGAAAAACAACCCGTCTTTTTCAACACTTCTGGAATCCATCGTAATCGAGGATACATAAACTTCTTCTTCTGGTAATTCTGCAGGGTAAATCGTCGCAAATAGCTGCTTGAGCGGTATCATCATTTTCATCCTTTTATATCTATATTCGGTGTCTCCATATACACCTGCCGAAGACATTGGACGTTAATCCATAAAAAAGGTTTCATCTTCCTCCGGCAGTTCGTCAGCTTCTTCTTCTTCCTCTTTGTCGTCCTCAAGCTCCGGCTCTTCACCGGGAGGCGCTGCTTTTGCCTGCACTGCTTCAGCACCGTTAAGAGAAGAACCCGGAGGCGGCATCTGTGCATAAACAAATCCGCTTCCCTCCACCTCAGACCGGACCCCCGCCGTATCGGCAAACTGTCGCAGTTCACGTGTACTCCATCCAGTCACGTCCGGCATTTCCGGGGATCCATCAGTGACAAGAAATACCATTTCACCTGCAGCGAGCGGCGTTTCCGGAGCGAACGACTGGTCCTCCACAATAGAACCATCTCCAATCATGACAGGCTCCATGCCAAGGTCTTTCAGCTCTTCCTCGACCGATTCAGCCTGCTCTCCTGAAAAATCCGGAAGCAGTATCTGCTCGGCAGAACCATGTTCCAGCTCGTCTTCATCCGGCCGGATATTTAAGTACTGCAGGCTCTGCTCCATCACCTGCCGGAAGATCATGGAGACCGGTTCACTTCCGATTTCATGATCCTCCAGATCGGGCCGGTCGACGGCCACGTACACGATAACTTCCGGATCATCTGCGGGCGCCATGCCGATAAAGGAGTAAAGGTTCTGGCCATGACCTCTGACATACCTTCCGTCTTCTCCAACAATCTGGGCAGTACCCGTTTTACCGGCCACTTCAAACCCATCAATTGCAAACGCCTGACCGGTGCCATTTTCCGAGGAGACGACGGTCGTAAGAATGTCCCGGACTTCAGTGGCGGTTTCCGCAGAAATTGGCTCTCCAGAGACAGTCGGAGTGTTTTCTGCAACCGTTTCTCCTTCTTCGTTTAAAATTTGAGATACGACATATGGATTGACCATCTTTCCGTCGTTGGCAATCGCCGATGCCGCTTTAACCTGCTGCATTGCCGTTACAGCTGTAGCCTGACCGAATGCTGTCGTTACCGCATCGACCGGGCCGGATTCTGCAATTAATCCGCCTTCCGCCTCGTTGGGAAGGTCGATTCCTGTAGGTTCGCGGAAACCGAATGCTTCGATGTACTTATATACATTCTCCGGCCCCAGCTGATCCATAGCAATTTTGGAAAACGCGACGTTGGAGGAACGCTGGACCCCTTCGTTGTACGTGATTTCGCCCCAGCCTTCACCATTGTTATGGTCACGTATACGCCGGTCGTATACTTCAACGCTTCCTGATTCAAACGTTGCCTCTCCATTATAGACCCCTTCTTCCACTGCTCCGGCCAGCGTAAAGATTTTCATGGTAGAGCCAGGCTCAAACCGGGAAGAGATGGCGTAGTTCGTATAGTTCTCTATCGATTCATATTCGTTCGGGTTAAAGCTCGGCCGGTTGGACATTGCGAGAATTTCGCCTGTTTCCGCATGGGCTGCGACAGCCATCATTCTCTCCGGCTCAAACATCTCATCCACCTGGCTCATCGTCTGCTCCATAGCCGTCTGAATGCGGGCATCAAGCGTGAGAACGACATCATCGCCGTGCTCCGGTTCTTTGATAATTTCCTCCTGGGAGGCAAGCGGCCTGCCGGAACCGTCCTGCTGATATTGAATATATCCTGCTGTATCGGATAAATAATCGTTCAGACTGCTCTCCAGCCCCATCCGGGCTTCGCTCATATCCCGCTCGGTGTAACCGATCACATGGGATGCAAACGTCTGCATCGGATAATACCGCCGCGGATCCTCCCGGAAGTGAATACCTGAAAGCTCCATCGCTTCTATTTCCTGCATCTTCTCATAGCTTAGATTCTTTGCTGCCGCTCCAAGCTCCACCTGGAACGCATCCCGGGAGAGAAGTTCTTCTAACCTGCCCTCGTCCATCTCCAGTGCCGGAGCAAGTTCAGCTGCAGTGGCTGCGGGGTCGGCTACATGAGACTCAAATTGATCATCCAGCACAGCCGTAATAGTGTAGGAGGGAATTTCTTCGGCCAGTACTTCCCCGTTTCTATCCGTAATCGATCCCCGTTTTCCATCCAGATCCTGTGTCTGGGTCCATCTCGTCTCGAGAAGTTCATAAAGGTGAACGTCATCGACTTCTTTGGAAGCTTGAATATAGGCAAATCGGGAGAATATTATCACGACCCCGATCGTAAATACCAGCAGAGCGGCCACCGCTCTTTTAACGATCATTTGTTTAAAGCTGTTTTCCATAGCTCTGCCTCCTCGTGCTGAGCACGTGTGAACATGAGAAAAACCTCTCCGGATGAGCTTCCGGAAAAGGTTTTCTCTGCATCAGTCTCCCGGCTGGTGAAGAACTTTCACCTGACTGTTGTCCAGTGTCATACCGAGTTCATTTTTCGCGATCGATAAAATTCGTTCCGGATCAGACAGCTCTTTTACCTGAAGCGTCAGGGCTTCATTCTGATCCGCCTGCGCTGTAACGGCAGCTTCTGTTGTCTGAATTTCAGCATTGGCTGAATAAATCTGGGAATAATTTGAGATAATAAGTACCGCGGCAATGGCGATGACCGGCACCATCATAAAATAAAGAAGGCGCTCGCCTTTCGTTATACCACCGCGGTGAATCTGTCTGCGTACTTTTTTCGTATACTGCCGCTGGGGCTGCAGGACAGTATGTTTTTCAACCGGACTCATACGCTTCCCTCCTCAGGTGCATTTTTTTCTGCGATCCGCAGTTTCGCTGAATGTGCACGGTTGTTTCCCTCTAGTTCATCGTCTCCGGCAGTAATAGGTTTTCTGGTGATAAGTTTCAGCTCCGGTTTCATTCCTTCAGGTATGACAGGAAGTCCTCTCGGGAGGTCCGGCAGACTGCTTTTCTTTTTGAAAAACGTCTTGCATATCCTGTCCTCAAGGGAGTGAAAAGTAATCACAGCGACTCGTCCTTCAGGCCGAAGCAGTTCTACCGCCTGTGCCAGTGCATCCTCAAAAACGTCCAGTTCTTTATTGACCGCAATGCGCAGTGCCTGAAACGTACGCTTTGCCGGATGCCCTCCTTTTCTTCTGGCAGGTGCAGGGATGGCATCTTTAATAAGCTCCACGAGTTCAAATGTCGTTTCCACCGGTTTTTTGGAACGGGCCTGCTCAATTTTCCGTGCGATTTGTTTTGCAAACCGTTCTTCCCCATATGTATGAATGATTCTGGCAATATCTTCAAAACGCCACTCATTGACAATTTCCGAGGCAGTCAGGCTGCTGTTCTGGTCCATCCGCATATCAAGCGGGGCGTCAAAACGATAACTGAATCCTCTTTCCGGTACATCAAACTGTGGAGAGGAAACACCTAAATCAAAAACAATGCCGTCCACTTCATGGACATCATGTCTGGCTAACTCTTCTTTCAGATCTTTAAAATTTGCCCGGATAAATGTCACTCTTCCGGAAGGCAGCCGCTCTCCGGCTGCTTCAAGGGCTGTATCATCCTGGTCGAACGCATACAGTCTGCCGGTAGTCAGTCTGCTTAAAATTTCGGCGCTGTGGCCGCCGCCGCCAAGCGTACAGTCCACATAAATTCCTTCCGGTTTTACATTTAGTCCGTCGACCGTTTCGTGCAGCAGCACGGTTTCATGTGTAAACAAGTATTTATCCCTCCTCTACGGTTCTGTCTTAACTATCCACATCAAACAATCCTTCAGCAAGTTCAGCAAAAGATGAAGCGGATTCGTCCATATATGATTCCCATAGTGCTTTGTCCCAGACTTCCACCCGCTGCGCAACACCGATAAATACACATTCTTTTTCAAGACCGGCATATGTACGCAGAGAAGCAGGCAGACTAATACGGTTCTGGCCATCAAGCGCGCATTCCGTGGCCCCGGAAAAGAAAAAGCGTGTAAAGGCACGGGCATCTTTCCTCGTGAACGGAAGATCCCGGAGCTTTTTCTCCAGACGGGCCCACTCGGATTCCGGATAAATGAATAAGCATTGATCCAGCCCGCGTGTGGCAATAAAACCCGAACCAAGTTCATCGCGGAATTTGGAAGGAACGGTCACTCGTCCTTTCGCATCCATTTGATGTTCAAACTCCCCGATGAACATATATCTGCCTCCTCTCCCCTTTCTTACCCCTAATTTACCACATCTCCCCACTCCCTACCACTGTAATTACAGATTTCCTGAAAGTTTTCAGATTTTTTAATCGTTTTGTCATCTTTCTCTCAATTCTGAGAGTTCCATCTGGCTGCCTGTCGAAAACGACATCGGAGCAGAAGACCGGCGCAGGATCTTTTAATAAGCCATATAGAATCCATCCGACCTTGAAGCAGGGTCACGTTTTTTATCAGCCGGACGTCAGCGGAACAGACCGGTTTATAGACACACCTGCGCATATTTCTCTAAAGATAATGGATCAAATAAACCAGGCAGAAACTGCCTGGTCTTAAAAGAAAAGAGAGGTTTGTTGAATAGGTTCCCGCTTTCTACCTGCACCTGCAGCCGTACGCGTTCCGGAGGGAGTTCGAAAAGCGGAAGCACCCTGCTTACGAGCGACCAGTCCTGGAAGCCCTGCCGACGAAAGCTGCTCTTTGCTTTCTTCGGAAGGGGTGAAGGAACCAGAGCGGATGCTGGAGCTGGACAATACTTCAATTATAAGAAGCATGGCTCCACGCGGCCGCGCCGCATGGCAGAAGTTCGCTTCCCTGCGGCTCAAACCAAAGGCCGGCTCCGCTCATGCTCTGCAGCCGTGCAAATAGCGCCCGGCTGGTAGACAAGCCCACGCAGGCTTCTGCCGGGTAGTGGAGAAGCTTTATCAACAGAAACAAACGGTACATGGAACAGAACGTTGAAATGCTATATCCCTTGGCATCCCTGCTCGGAAGAGGCTTCGAACTTTATACTCCCTCTTTCTACTTTTTCAAAAAAACCACCCCTTTTTTATGAGGGGCCACTGAAAATCTCAAGATTTTAATTGAACGAAAGTAAACTCCCAGAAAAAAGACGATCAATCTCCGATTTTTGGATCTGGTCGTCTTTTTTGTCGTGGAATTCTTTTAACCATTTTCATGCTTTTTATTCCAGGCTCAACCAGACGAAACGTAAGACGGGGACGCCTGCGGGAAGAGCATGAGGTGAAGACCCCGCAGAACATCCAAAGGATGTTCGAGGAGGCTGAGGCCATGCCCGCGGCAAGCTTCCGTCTGTAGTGCAGTCTGATTTCACTAATT